>JBEKUB010000007.1:0-147496 GCA_049515455.1 Occallatibacter sp. | reverse complement strand
CTGATTGTGTGCTGATCGCCGCGGCCAGCCCCTGAAGCGAGCTGCCGAAGTTCTGCGCGCCGGGAAGGCCCGCAGTCGTTGCCGTGTTGGTGTTGTCGGTGTAGTAGGTGCCGACTTTGGTCTGGGTGTTGTAAGAATCCGAGCCTTCGCCTACGTTAAAGGTGTCGGTCACGCCGCCGTTGGCGACCGTGATGTGGCCGGCCATTGTATCGTTGGTGCTCACCGTGGTGCCAACGGTCGCGGTAACACTGTCCACCGCGTTGTTGCCCACTGCGCCGGTAACCGCCGTACTTCCGGCCCCTGTCGGCGTAGTGTCAACGCCTCCCACATAAACCCCGGAGGTGACGGAAAGCGCACTCTCTGTGCCGGGTGTCGAGTTGATTGTGCCCAGCGTAAACTGGCTGGCCACTCCCACTTGCCCCTGCAGATAGATGCCGCCCGTGCCGCCCATGCCTGAATTATCCGTAGCGACAACATCCTTGGAATGCAGGTTATTGGTCACGCCGCCCATCTGGGAGGAGTTAATAGCGTTGATCAGACTCGTCACCGTTGTGCCGTCGGTGTAGATAGCGCCGCCGACAGCTCCGCTGCTGGGCGCCGAGCCCATAATGAAGACCTGGCTGGCCCCGGCATAGGAGATATTAACCGCGCCGCCGAGCACAGAGGAACCATCGGTAATGTTTCCATCTCCAGCCCCAAGCTGCAGAATCGCCGTGCTGGCCGTTGCGTCCACATTGCCGGCCGTACCTGCCTGTATTCCCGCGCCGCTCGGATCGTTCATAACAGCGAAAGCGCCATCCTGAATCCAGGGTGCCCCCGTGAGGGTGATGGGATTGACGCCGGTGATATTCGAGGTCAACTGCAGGCCGCCATCCCCGGCTCCGCCCGCATTCGCATCCCAGGCCGCGGTTACGTCCAGGCTGCTGCTGTTAATGTCACCCAGCAGTGTGGACCAGGTTGCGCCTGCGCCCATCGCGAAAGTCACCGGACCGCCGCTTGCCGCATCAGAAAGGGTGAAGGTGCCAGAGAGCGTGTCGCCCTCTACCGCAGCATGTGCCCCGATATCGAGATCGGTGATGGTTGGCGTACCGACCCCCGCACCGCCGATGGTGGGAGTGTAAAGAGCCAGCGCCTGATTGGAAGTCGCCGACGTCAGGCCGTTCGCCGTCACTGAGACATTCTGCCCGGTTAGCGTGGTGTTCGTCGCAACGATTGGAGTGTCGGCCGCATAGCTGCCTGAAGTCCAGGTTCCCGTGGTGATTGATAGGCCGTTGGCCCCTATCGTGGCATACACGCCCAGTGTGCTCGATTGCGCGTTGATGGCATCCGCCAGACTTCCCAGCGTGGTGCCGCCTGCGTCGCTATCCGCGTTGCCGGTATAGTACGTGCCAGCCGGAGTGTTATTCGTTCCATTGCCGATCACGAAAGTCTGGGTCTGGGTATCGTTGGCAATGGTGTTCTGGATGGTGATGCTGGTGCCCGCGGTCAGCTGGTCTGTTGCGGCCTCGCCGCCGGCTGTTGTCCCGACGACGATTGACGAGTCTTGCGACGCAACATATTGATTGCCGGCAACGCTCGTGCCCGCGGTCTGCACAGCAACCGTGGTTCCCGTTGTACCTGCGCCGAAGACCGGAGCCTGCGTGGTGCCATCGGCGTGCTGGAGGGTGACGCTCAGTGCGCCGCCGGTGGGGACGGTATCAGCCAGCGAGAGACTCTGCGTCCCATCGCCATTCGTGATTACGCTCGCAGTAACGCCCAAACCGGCCGTGCCGCTGATAACGCCGGCCAAAGACTGAAGCGTATTGTTGGACGAATTGATTGTGAACAATTGAGACTGTGAGCCCTGATTGACGGTGATTTGCGCTCCCAATGCCAGCGTCGCGTTGGCGGCCAGACCGGTCAGGTCGAGTGTGCCGCTGGTGCTGGACGAGTTCGGATTTACGCCCGCTGAGACCAGGCCGCCGCTAATCTCAATGCCAGTCTCTGTTCCGCCGCCCTGCACCCCGGCCTGCGCCTGGGTTGCAAACGCTGCTGTCAGGCCAAGCCCTGAGCCGTTGATCGCGTTGACCAATCCACCAACGGTGTTGGCATAGCCAGAATTGCCGCCCACGGAGATCGATGTGGTTGCCGTGCTCTCCGTGCCATTCGAGCCCTTCACCAGATAAGTGACGGCCATCGTATTGTTGCCGGTCAAGCCTCCGGTCAGGGTATCGCTTGCCTGCGCATTCGCAGTGCTGGTAGACATGTTGAGAAATACATTGTTGGCGCCGTTACTATAGGCCATCACGCCGCCGGTGTCCCCCACGTTGGACGAGGAAAGCGTGCGGATGTCCAGCGCGTCGACGGAGGAACCCGTCGTCGATGAGTCGCCGGTGTAAATGTTGGTGCTGGTGTTAAAGACTGCGGCATCGTTGTATGTGGTCGTCGTGCCGATGTTCGAGATTTCCGACAGAATCGACTGGTACTCCTGGTTCGCAGCCGTGTCCTGAGAGGAGTTGAGGGTGCCGTTCGAGGCTTCGGTAGCCAGCGTCACGGCCCGGTTAAGCAGGCTCGTCACTTGCGAGAGTGCGCCATCGGCAACCTGGAGAAGGCCCACGCCCTCAGTAGCATTGGTCTCCGATTGGGTTAGTGCCTGCTGGTTGGCCTGCAGGCCGTCCACCAGTGAAAGACCGGCTGCATCATCAGCGCCGGAGTTGATCTTCGATCCGGACGATAACTGCTGCAGTACGGTGTTCAGGCTGCTATTGCTGTTATTCAGATTATTCTCTGCGTACACAGCAGAGAGATTATTCAAGACACCCAGGGACATGGGGATTCTCCTTGTTGGATGCGTGGATTTGCGGTCCGCCCGCTAAGTGCTCCCATATCTTCACTAACCCTGGGCTGCTGCTTTCGGTAGGGTACCGCCGCATCTGGCCCATTCTTCGGCTTTGCATTTTCGGACTTTATTTCGCCTGCTTTGTGTCCTGAACGCGAACACTTTTTCTTATCCCACCTTAGTTTCTTAACCTTTAAGACGCCTCGCCGATAACTCTGACTAAGGAGGTTCCGGCCATGATTGAACTTACCCGGCTCAACGGCACGCCTATAGTGCTCAACAGTGACTTGATCAAGACCGCCGAGGCATCTCCGGATACCATGCTTACGCTGACCAACGGAGAAAAGCTGATTGTGCGCGAAACCTGCGGCGAGGTAACGGAGCGCGTGCTCGCCTACCGCGCGCGACTGTTGGCCAACGTGGCTCGCCGGATGCCTGACCTGGGCGATCTCGAGCGCGTTGTTTCCATCGCCAGCCTCGACGTTGCCGGCCCGCCAAATACAGCAGCACTGCCTCCTCGTCAAGGCCACGCGCCTGAACACTAAATCATCTAAACTCTCGTCTCCGTTTGCGGAAGAGCTTTGCATGAATAGGGCAAGTCATGGATAAGTCGAGTATCGGTGGAGTTATGCTGGCCGTTCTCGGCATTGTGGCCGGGTTGCTGATGGAGGGCGGCAACCTGGGGCAGATTCTTCAGCCGACCGCGGCGCTGATCGTCTTTGGTGGCACCATGGGTGCGGTGCTGCTGCAATTTCCGCTTCCCACGGTCATCGCGGCTTTCCGCGGACTGGCCCATGTATTCGGCAAGCCGCAGGTGCAGAACGGCGAGATCATCCGCCTGCTGATCGCCTTTGCCAACAAGGCCCGCCGCAACGGTGTCGTCAGCCTTGATGCCGACCTGAATACCCTCCAGGATCCATTCCTCAAGCGGTCGCTCATGCTGGCCGTCGATGGCACCGAGCCCACCGAGTTGCGCAAGCTCATGCGCGTCAGCCTGGATTGCACCATGGAGAGCGAGGAGCGGCTTCCCATGGTCTTCGAGTCCGCCGGCGGCTTCTCGCCCACTATCGGCATCCTGGGCGCGGTGCTGGGACTCATCCAGGTCATGCAGCATCTTGACGATATTCAGGAGGTGGGCAAAGGCATCGCCGTTGCATTTGTCGCCACCATCTACGGCGTCGGCATCGCCAATCTTTTCTTCCTGCCCTTCGCCGGCAAAATGCGCCTGCGCATGCGGGAAGAACACTTGCGCCGCGAAATGATGCTGGAAGGCGTCATCTCCATTCTTGAAGGCATGAATCCGCGCATACTCGAGGTCAAGTTGGCCGGATTCCTCGACGACGCAAGCCGGGACAAGAAGGAGCGCGCGGCGTGAGCGGCTTGTTGCGAGAACGGCGCAAGGTGAATGTGAGCCGCGACCGCTGGCTCGTCTCTTATGCCGATTTCATCACCATGCTCTTTGGCTTTTTCGTCGTCCTCTATGCCTTCGCCAAAGCCGATCAGAAAAAACAGATGCAAGTGACCGCCTCCATCGATGCTGCATTCCGCTCCCTGGGCATCTTTCCCGACTCCTCGCGCATCCCCAGCGCAGCCAGCACAAGCAACGGCATCGAAAAGCCTTTCGTGCCCATGAATATCGTGATGGGAGAAGATGTACTGGCGCCCGCCAAAGTCAGCGACGACCTGAACCACATTCGCCGCGAACTCGGGCAGACCCTCTCCAACCAGGTGGCCCAGCACACCGTCTCCATCCAGATGGGCCGCGACGGCTTGGTCATCAGCCTGCGCGAGGCCGGCTTCTTCGGTTCCGGCTCAGCCAATCCCCGGCCTGAAACGCTGCCCACGCTACGCCAGATCGCCGCTTCGCTGGGCCGCACTCCCTACGACCTGCGCATCGAGGGTCACACGGACAACTTCCCCATCCACACCGCTGAATTTGATTCCAACTGGGAACTCTCCGCGGCCCGCGCCACGCACATCGCGCGAATTTTCCTTGACCTGAAAGCCATGCCCCCGGACCGGCTATCCGCGGCCGGCTATGCCGAGTATCACCCCGTGGCCAGCAACGAGACCGAGGGTGGCCGCGCTGAAAACCGCCGCGTCGACCTCGTCGTGCTTCCCCGTACAAAAATCGATCTCTCCGCTCCCGTCGTGCCTCACTCCACCGGACCCTGGCGCAAAATCACGGATGATGATCATTCATCCGGCCCATAGCAACTGCGCATGATAGAAGCATGATAGAAACTGTCATCCTGAGCGAAGTGCCGCGGAATCGAAGGACATGCGGTTGCTTTTTACCTTCTAAGCCGCATTCGAGTCAGCCCGATTCCCTAGTTCCTGGTCCCTAGTCCCTATTCCCTGTTCCCTAGTCTTTAGTCTTTAGTCCTTACTCCACCCCCAGCACCTTCACAATCACGCGCTTCCTTCGCTGCCCGTCGAACTCCGCATAGAAGACCCGTTGCCACGTCCCAAGATCCAACCGTCCATCGGTGACCGGCAGCGTAGTCTCGTGGTGCAGCAACAGAGACTTCAGATGCGCATCCCCATTGTCCTCACCGGTCCTGTGGTGCTTGTAGTCGGGCCGCGCAGGCGCCAGTTCCTCCAGCCATTTGTCGATATCCTCAATCAGCCCGCTCTCATGGTCGTTCACGTAGACGGCCGCCGTAATATGCATCGGCGAAACGAAGCACAGCCCGTCCTTCACCCCGCTGCGCCGCACAATCTCTTCCACCTCATCGGTGATGTGAACCATCCCCCGCCGCTTGCGAGTTTCAAATACCAGGTACTCCGTATGACTTTTCACAATTGCCTCCNNNCTCCAAACTGTTTCCCTACTCTCAAAGCTGGTTGCCCCAGGTCTCGATTTTGAGACCTGGGAGATCACAAACCTAAATTGCCGGGTGCCCCACCTTCGCCGGGTTTTTGGTTTTTCCGGCAAGGGTGGGATCCTCATTCAAGACACATAAGAACCGATCAAACCCCCATTCGCTCTCAACCTATATCCTAAAGTCAGCCGTGACCGAGACCAAAGCCCCCACCGCCGAATCGTTCTCACAGCGCGGCCTTGACCTGCTCGCCGACGGCCATCCCGCCAAAGCCACTCAGTCCTTTCGCGCCGCCATCGCCGCCGATGAAGAAAATATCGAGGCCCACCATGGTCTCGTTCGCGCCCTCCGCGACTCCGGCCAGCTCAATCAAGCCATCGGCGCTGCCCTGGCGCTCACTGCCCTGACCCCATCCGATCCCCTGGCCCACACCGCTCTCTCCATCTGCCTGCAAGCCGCCGGCCACGTGCCCCAGGCTGAAGCCGCCGCCGCGCGCGCCCGCGTCCTCGAGTGGAAGATTCAACTCCAATCCCCGCCCACTGAGGATTCCCTCCATTGAAAGCCCTGCGCCGGCCCCGCCCATCCGGGCGGTTGCGCGGGATGCACGACCAACTGGCCCAAGCCTACGGCCCGCAGCACTGGTGGCCGGCCGAGACTCCCTTTGGAGTAATCCTCGGCGCCTATCTCACCCAGAACACCGCCTGGAAGTCCGTCGAGCGTTCCCTGGCCAATCTGCGCCAGGCAGGAGCGCTGAGCATCGACGGCCTGCGCTCCATCAGCCTTAATCGCTTGCAGCAACTCATCCGCCCCTCCGGCTTTCACACCCGCAAGGCCCCTGCACTCAAGGCATTTTTAGTTATGCTCGACGAGGAGTTTGCCGGCTCGCTCGAAGTGCTGGCAGCCAGCGTCACGCCCGCGCTCCGCCGCCGCCTGCTGGCCTTGCCCGGCGTTGGTCCAGAGACCGCCGACGCCATTCTGCTCTACGCCCTCCACCATCCCGTTCCCGTAGCTGACGAGTATCTACGCCGCATCGTCCGCCGCCATCAACTTCTCAACCCTCCGCCAGGGCACAAAGGCTATGAAGCCCTGGCCAGACTCACTCGTCTCACCTTCACCGCCGATCCTCCAGCCAAACGCACGCAGCTCTTCAACGAGTTTCACGCACTCACCGTGGCCGTGGGAAAAGCGCACTGCGGCAGAACCCCCCGCTGCGCAAGCTGCCCTCTGGCCGCGGATCTTCAATTCGTTCGCAGCCGGACGCGACGACAGAAATCCACTGGTTAGCGGGACCGTTGTTTACCCAGACAGGATTTTGCGCAGACATGAAAATGATGGAGGTCGGATCTATATTTCTGTCGGCAGCTGCGCTCACCGTTTTATGCCAGTTCAGCGCACTTGAGGCCCTCAACTTGACAAGCCGCAGTCGCCGGAATTACATTTGTTCGTTATTAGAACAAAATACCGTTCGCGGCTGAGATTTTTGCTCGGCCCGGAGGCTTCAAGGTGATACCAGGCGGAAAATCGGGCCTCGTCCTCGCGGCCGCCTCCACCTTCTATATTCCTCAAAACATTGGCTCCCACTCCACCAACCGCAACCTCACTTTCGGTTCGCCACACGCCAATGCGCACCGGACCTTTATCATGATTGCGCCGGTCCAATCGGCCGCTGCACGTGCGCAAACGAAAGGAGCAACATGGAAGGCTTTTCAAGACGTAGTTTTCTCAGGGGTGCGGGTATGACTGCCGCGTCCTTTGCCGCCAGCTCGTCCCTCAGTATGGCCAAGGCGTCGAATTCCCCATTCAAAATCTCCGTCATCAACGATGAGATCTCGCAGGACTTTGACCACGTCTGTTACGTCATCTCGCACGACTTCGGCTTGAGTTGGATCGAGCTTCGCTCCACATGGGACAAGAACACCATGGATCTGAGCGATGCGCAGATCGCCGAAATGCAAAAGATTTTGGCCAAGTACAACCTGCAGGTAACCGATATCGCCAGTCCCCTCTTCAAGACCGACTGGCCCGACGCGCCCAGGTCGCAGTTCAGTACCACCGGAGACATGCACGGCGCGGCGCATATCGCCTTCAAGAAGCAGGACGAAATCCTTGAGCGCGCCATTGCCCTCGCCAAAACGTTTAACACTGACAAGGTCCGCTGCTTCGACTTCTGGCGCCTCGACGACATTGCGCCCCATCGCGCGGCGATCGATGAGAAACTCCGCTCGGCTGCCGAGATCACCGGAAAGCAAAACATTCTGCTGGTCCTTGAAAACGAGTCGGCCTGCAATACCGCCACCGGACGCGAATCTGCGCGAACCTTGAGCGCGATTCCGTCGCCGCATTTCGCGCTCAACTGGGATCCCTGCAATGCCGTGATGCGAGGCGAGCTCGATGCCTTCCCCACAGCCTGGGAGCTCCTGCCGAAAAGCCGCATTCACCATTGCCATGTAAAGAACGCAGCCAAAAACGCCGATGGCAAGGTCGAGTTATCGCCGGTCGATAAAGGAATCATCGACTGGACGGCCCAATTCCGCGCGCTCAAGCAGGCCGGTTTTCACGACGCTGTCAGTCTTGAGACCCACTGGCATGGCGGCGGAACTCCAGAGGAGAGCAGCCGCATCTGCTGGGCAGGTATGAAACAGGCCCTTAAAGACTCCGGGACTCTTTAGCCCTGCGGAAGACCAAGTTACTAACTCGGAAACTAACTCGCTAGCGCACTTATCTGGTTTAGATGGAGAGACAAATTGACTACACGACGTGAATTTCTCGATACCCTTGCAGTAGGTGCGGCTGGCCTTGCTGTCCAATCCACCGCCAAGAGCTACGGACAGATCCTGGGCTCCAACGATCGTCTCAACTTTGCCGTCATTGGCCTTCATTCGCGAGGCTATGCGCATCTCTACGGGCTGCAGACTAATAAGGATGCTGCCCGTATCTCCCATGTTTGCGACGTGGACAGCGATGTTCTGAATACCTTCGCTGAAAAAGCGAAGGCAACTCTTGGTTATGCTCCCATCGCCGACAAGGATTTCCGCAATATCCTGGAGTCAAAAGATGTGGACGCCATCACTATCGCCGCACCCGACCACTGGCACACACCCATGGCCATCGCCGGAGTGCAAGCCGGCAAGCATGTCTATGTTGAAAAACCATGCAGCCACAACCCAGCCGAGGGCGCGCTACTGGTCGCGGTTCAACAAAAATACGGCAAGCTGGTGCAGATGGGCAACCAGCGCCGCTCCGACCCCACTTACAATGAAGCTATCGACAAGATACACAATGGACTGGTAGGGAGGCCTTACTTCGCCAAAGCCTGGTATAGCAACACCAGAAAGTCCATCGGAATCGGAAAGCAAGTCCCGGTTCCGTCCCAACTCGATTGGGATCTTTGGCAGGGACCCGCTCCGCGTAAACCCTATAAAGACAATATTCATCCTTATAACTGGCATTGGTTCAAAAACTGGGGAACCGGCGAAGCTCTGAACAATGGTACGCACGAGGTGGATATCTGCCGCTGGGCTCTCGGAGTCGACTATCCTAACACCGTCTCCTCCGCGGGCGGAAGATATCACTTCAAAGACGACTGGGAGTTTTACGATACTCTCGTCACCAACTTTGAATACGACGATAAGTTGATCACCTGGGAAGGTAAGTGCTGCCAGGGAATGAAGTATTACAATCGCGACCGCGGTACGGTCATCATGGGAACCACAGGTTCAATCCTTCTCGAGCCGGGCGGCTACGAACTCTACAATCTCAAGGGCGAAAAGACCGATGAAGTGAAGGCCGCACAGAAGCAAGTGTCCTCCGATCTGGTCGGCAGCGACTCTATGACGGACCATCACTTTGCAAACTTCATCGCCGCAATCCGCCATGGCGAAAAGCTCCACTCTCCCATCGCCGCCGGCAACGTCGCCGTGACCATGCTGCAACTTTCAAATATCTCCTGGGAAGTTAACCGCAAGCTTCAAATCGACTCTGCGGACGGAAAAGTTCGCCACGACGAAGAAGCAATGAAGATGTGGGAACGGCAATACGAGAAAGGCTGGGCGCCGCACCTCTAGGCGTCCGGTGCTTCTTGGATCGAAGGCACTACGACCAGGGGCACCCAAGGAAACGATCACATATGAAACAAACTTACACACGCCGCAATTTTATTCAATCAGGCGCGTTCATTTCGGCTGCATGCGCAGCTTCCACAGCGGTTCCGTCCTTCGCTCAAACTGCGCCTGCTTCAGGAAAGTCATCGCCGATTCACCTTGGACTGGCGAGTTATACCTTCCGTAACTTCACCCGCGCCCAGTTGATCGGATTCATGAAGCAGCTCAACCTCACCGCTCTGAACGCCAAGAACGTCAAAGATCATCTACCGTCCGATCCGCAGGAAGAGCTCAAAGCTCTGGAGGACTATGCCGCGGCTGGCATTCAAATCCACGCTGCCGGCACCATCGGCTTCTTGAAAGACGATGATGATGATATGCGCGGCAAGTTTGAGTACTGCAAGCGAGCCAGGATTCCGGTGATAGTCGCCGGCGGTGCGGCTCCCGCAATCCTTCCCCGCCTCGAAAAGTTTGTAAAGGAGTACGACATAAAAATCGCCATCCACAACCACGGGCCGGAGGATAAGTTGTGGCCTTCGCCACTGACTGTGCTGAAGGCCGTGGAAAATATGGACCCGCGCATGGGATGCTGCATGGATATCGGCCACGCGGCGCGCGCCGGCACTGACGTTGTTCAAGCCATTCACACCGTTGGCCCGCGGCTGTTCAATATGCATATGAAAGATCTGAAAAATTTTGATGCCAAGGATTCTTCAGTAGCCGTCGGATTTGGCATCATGCCGGTGCGTGAAGCGTTTGAAGCCCTCATTGTGACCAATTACATGGGATTTGTCGATCTCGAGTATGAAGTGAATGAAGACGACCCAATGCCCGGCGTCATCAGCAGCTTCACATATATGAGGGGCGTATTAGCAGGCATGGGATATCGCACCCACGAGTAATGCGAAAGAGCAGGATCGAGTTATGCTGATTCACGAAGACCGTTTATTTCCCGCCGAAGAGGGCACGCGAAAGATAGCCAGGGCTCTCTACCAGCACGTTCGCGCCCTGCCCATCGTCAGCCCGCACGGTCACACACAGGCTGCATGGTTTGCGAAGAACGAGCCTTTCCCAGATCCGGCAATGCTTTTTGTGCAACCCGACCACTATGTATTTCGCATGCTCTACAGCCAGGGCGTCTCACTCGATGATCTTGAAATCGGCCACCCGGAGCTGAAGGATGCGCGCAAGGTTTGGCGCATCTTCGCCAGCCACTACTATCTATTTCGCGGAACGCCTACACGCATCTGGCTCGATTTTGCTTTTCAGCAACTCTTCGGCATAGAGGAGCGGCTCTCAGAAAAAACCGCCGATCTCTACTTCGACACAATCTCTGAAAAACTCCGCCAGCCTGAATTTCTGCCCCGCGCACTCTACGAGCGCTTCAATCTTGAAGTGCTGGCAACCACCGATTCTCCCATTGACTCGCTGGCCGATCACCAGGCCATTCGCGACTCCGGCTGGAAGGCTCGAATTCTGCCGACCTTCCGTCCCGATCCGGTCGTCGATCCGGAGTTTGACGGCTTTGCCACAAACATCAAGCAGCTTGGAGAGCAAACCGGCGAAGACACAACCGAGTGGGCCGGCTACCTGAACGCACTGCAGGAGGCGCGCGCTCGCTTCATCACGCTCGGCTGCAAGGCAACCGATCACGGCCATCCCACTGCACAGACTGCCGATTTTTCCGCCACTGAAGCAGCGGAGCTTTATCGCCGCGTCCTCTCCGGCAACGCCGACCGTTTGCAGCAGGAGCTCTTCCGCGCGCAGATGCTAACCGAGATGGCCGCAATGAGCCTGGAAGATGGACTGGTAATGCAGATTCATCCGGGCAGCACGCGCAATCATAATCGCAAACTCCATGAACGTTACGGCCGCGACGTTGGCGCGGACATTCCCCGTCCAGTAAACTACGTTGACGCGCTGCGCCCCTTGCTCGACCGTTTCGGCAACGAGACCAAACTCACCATCATTCTTTTTACGCTCGACGAGTCGACCTATAGCCGCGAGCTTGCTCCGCTGGCCGGGCATTATCCCTGCCTGCGCCTCGGCCCCGCGTGGTGGTTTCAGGACAGTCCCGAAGGCATGTTGCGTTTCCGCCAGCAGACCACGGAGACGGCGGGCTTCTATAATACTGTAGGGTTCAACGACGACACCCGCGCCTTTCTCTCCATTCCCGCAAGGCACGATGTGGCGCGGCGCATGGACTGCGCATTCCTGGCCCGGCTCGTCAACGAACACCGCCTGGAAGAAGACGAAGCATTCGAAGTAGCGCACGACCTAGCCAACGGGCTGGTAAAAAAAGCATACAAATTATAAGGAGCCATAAATGGCTACAAAAGCGGATTTGGCCACGCAGGACAAAGACTTGTCGTCCCTCGGCGCACGGATCGGGCACGTGCGCTGGACTATCTGCGCCATGCTTTTCGCCGCCACTTCCATCAACTATATGGACCGTTCGGTCCTTGCCATACTCAAGCCCACTCTTATGAAACCGATCAGTGAACACGGCATCGGGATGACAGAAGTGGGATACGGCCACATCACTGCCCTCTTTATGGTCGCCTATGCAATTGGCCTGCTGGTAGCGGGACGCTTCATTGACAAGGTCGGCACGCGCATCGGCTACATGGTCATCATGGCCGTCTGGAGCCTCTCGGCCATGGGCCACGCTCTAGCCAACTCGGTACTGGAGTTCGGCATTATGCGCTTCACGCTAGGCCTGGGCGAATCAGGCAATTTCCCCGCCGCCATTAAGACCACGGCCGAGTGGTTCCCGCAGGGCGAACGCTCGTTGGCTACCGGCATCTTCAACTCCGGAACAAATCTAGGCGCGATTCTGGCGCCCATCATCGTTCCCTGGGTCACCATCTACTACGGCTGGCACGCGGCTTTCCTGGTCACAGGCCTCTTCAGTGCGACGTGGATCATTCTCTGGTACCGAAAATATCGCAAGCCCAGCAACCACCCCACGCTCACCGGCGCCGAACTGCGGCATATCTACCAGGAAGCTGCCGAGGAGATGGGTCCATTCGTACCCTGGCGCAAATTGCTCGGTCATCGTCAGACCTGGGCATTTACCGCGGGCAAGTTCATCACCGATCCCATCTGGTGGTTCTTCCTTTTCTATCTTCCCTCTTATTTCAGCGCAAAATTCCATCTGGATATTGCCCATCTCGGACTACCGCTCATCATCGTCTATAGCTCCTCCACCGCAGGCAGCATCGCCGGAGGCTGGTTGCCCGCTCCTTTCCGCCGCTTCGGGCTTACAACCACTCGCGCGCGACTTGCGGCCATGCTCACTTGCGCTTGCCTAATAGTCCCCGTCTTTCTGGTCAACTATCTCAGCTCGGAATGGGTCGCCATCGGACTGCTCAGCCTGGCGACGGCGGCACACCAGGGATGGTCGGCTAACCTCTTCACCACTTCATCGGATATGTTTCCGCGCAGCGCCGTGGGCTCTGTTGTCGGAATCGGCGGCATGGCGGGGGCAGCGAGCGGCGCCTTGTTTATGAACGGTACCGGCTACATTTTGCAATTCACGCACAGTTACGCCAGTCTCTTCGCTATCGCCGCCTCCGCCTACCTTACAGCATTCCTTGTCATCGTTCTTCTTGCACCCGGATTAAAAAAAGTGGAGTTAGCCGCATGAGCCTTTACTGCGCAGTTGGAAGTCTCGATACCGATCTCACTCCGCAACAGTTGAACGACCTGCTGACGGAGAGCCTGGCCAAGCTTGGCCCCCGTAACAAAGTCTTGGCCGTGCCTCCAGACCAGAGCCGCGAGCATTCCCGTGCCGGCGAGCTTACTCGCTATGCATGGCAATACTATGGCGACCGCCTCAAGGCAATTCTTCCCGCACTCGGCACGCATACGGCTATGCGGCCCGATCAGATCTCGCACATGTTCGGCGAAGTGCCGCAGGATCTTTTCCGCGTTCATAACTGGCGAACGGATATCGAGACCCTAGGCGAAGTTCCGGCCGAATATATTCACGAGCAGTCAGAAGGCAAACTGAACTATGCGTGGCCCGCGCAGGTGAACAAGATTATCTCGCAAGGCGGCTTCGACCTCATCCTTTCCATAGGCCAGGTCGTGCCCCATGAAGTTATCGGCATGGCAAACTACACCAAAAACATTCTGGTGGGCACGGGTGGCCGCGAAGGCATCAACCGCAGCCACTATCTGGGCGCCGTCTACGGAATGGAGCGCATCATGGGCCGCGCGCTCAATCCCGTGCGCAACGTGATCAACTCCGCCGCCGATCGTTTCCTCCACCATCTGCCCATCGTCTATGTGCACACCGTGGTAGGGCGCGGAGCAAACAACACTCTGGCCGTGCGCGGCCTGTTTATCGGCGATGACGTCGAGTGTTTCACTCTTGCATCCGAATTGAGTCTCGCGGTCAACTTTGAGATGCTCGACGAGCCCATCAAAAAGGCCGTCGTCTATCTCGATCCCAGTGAGTTCCACTCCACCTGGCTCGGCAACAAAGCCATTTATCGCACCCGAATGGCGCTGGCCGACGGCGCTGAACTGATCATTCTCGCTCCGGGCGTAAAAGAATTTGGCGAAGACAAAACCATCGACGCACTGATTCGCAAATACGGCTACTTCGGCACACCGGCAACGCTCAAGGCAGTTGAAGCCAACCCCGATCTGGCCAACGATCTGAGCGCCGCCGCGCACCTTATTCACGGTTCTTCCGAAGGCCGATTCAAAATCACCTGGTGTCCCGGCCACCTCACCAAAAAAGAAATTGAGAGTGCGGGCTTTGAATATGGCGATCTAGCGACCATGCTCAAGTGTTACGATCCCGCCAAACTAAGCCACGGACAAAACAAAGTCGACGGCGAAGAGATTTTCTTTATCGCCAATCCAGGATTAGGGCTGTGGGCGCACCGCAGCCGGCTTTAAGTGCAGATCGATCGAACAAGATCAACTGACGTAATTTTGAAAAGGGGTACAAATTGGAAAAGGAAACAGCCGATGCAAGTGGGCAGAAGCAGGAGAATGCAAACAATCTCTCCTTCGATTTGGCGGAACTGACGAAGATGTACGACTTCACAGGGAAGACCGTGGCCATTACTGGCGGCGCCGGGGTTCTGGGTGGGGAAATTGCCCACGCACTTGCCGGATGCGGCGCAAAAGTCGCCATTCTCGACGTGAATGCTGAAGCCGGCAACGCGCTGATTGAGGGTTTCGGAAAGCGCGGCAAGCAACTCACCTTCTTCAAGTGCGACGTGCTCAATCGCGAAAGCATCGGCCAGACAGCTCACGAGGTCGTGAGCCATTTCGGAAAGCTCGATTGCCTGATCAACGGCGCGGGTGGCAATAAGCCCCAGGCCACAACCAGCCCCGACTTGAAATTCTTCGATCTTCCCGCCGACGCCATTCGCTGGGTTTTCGAATTGAATGTGCTGGGAACGATTCTGCCCTCGCAAGCATTTGGCAAAGTGATGGTGGAGCAGGGCTACGGCGTAATCCTCAATATCTCGTCGATGAACAGCTTCCGTCCCCTCACCCGCATCCCCGCTTATTCGGCGGCAAAGGCTGCGGTCAGTAACTTTACCCAGTGGTTGGCTGTGCACATGGCTCAGGAATACACACCAAAGATTCGCGTTAACGCCATCGCCCCCGGGTTTTTTCTCACCAATCAGAACCGCTTTTTGATGACCGACAAGGAGACTGGCGACTGGACCCCGCGTGGCAAGACGATCATCGGGCACACGCCGATGGGCCGCCTGGGAGAATCAAAAGATCTGTTTGGCTGCGTCCTTTGGCTGCTCTCGCCCGCCTCGGAGTTTGTAACCGGCGTAGTGATCCCAGTCGATGGCGGCTTTTCAGCATTCAGCGGCGTGTAGGCATCGAACAGGATCAACCAAGGACTCCTGGGTACCATAAGAAAAAGAGTTCGAAGGTCATAAATACGACGAGGAGTCGCCAGTATGAATAGAAACAAAATAATCGCGCTCATCACAAGTACAGCTCTGGCCGTGCTTGGAATAACGAAGTGTTTTGCCGGACAAGAGAGCGCGTCGCCGGCCAGGGTTTCTCCCGCGACCATGCCGCGCGTCGCCACAATCGATGAGCGCTTTCAGTCCTATAACATCGAAATGGTCGAAGTTACAGGTGGGAGATTCTGGAAGCCATATGACCAGCCGGGGAATGCAACTCAGTCCACGACTAAGGAAGCGCCATCGGATAAGTCAGCCGATGAGGACCAATCCCGCTTTCAATACCGGCCTCCCATCGATCTGACCAATCCCCGGCTTCGCAAACTCGCGGCAGCTCTGGGACCTGCATACGTTCGCATCAGCGGCACCTGGGCCAATAATACTTACTTCCAAAACTCCGACGAACCTTCGCCGTCCACCCCGCCCAAAGGGTTCAACGGAGTGCTCACGCGACAGGAGTGGAAAGGCGTGATCGACTTTTCGCAAGCCGTGGATGCGAAGATTGTAACTTCCTTCGCCATCAGTCCGGGAACCCGCGACGCCTCCGGCGTGTGGACCCCGAATCTTGCGCAACAGTGGGTTTCATATACCAAATCCGTCGGCGGCAGCATTGCTGCAGCGGAGTTTATGAATGAGCCAAACATCGCCATGGACGGTGGTGGCGCACCCAAAAATTACAGTGCCGCAGACTTCGGCCGCGATATGGCAGTCTTCCACGCATTTCAAAAGCAGTACTTGCCCGATATGTTGTTCCTCGGCCCCGGCGGTTCAGGAGAGGCCACTCCGGCTACGGTTGCTGCCATTCCCGCGCTCCCGACTGCGGATTTGATAGAGGCTACCGGCCCGATCTTCGACGCATTCTCCTACCATTTTTACGGAGCAGCCTCCAGCCGCTGCGCGGCCTACGGTGGGGATGCAAACACAAACCTGGATGCGGCACTGTCTGAAAAGTGGCTCGGTAAGACCGGACTTGTCGAGGAATTCTACAGCAATCTCCGCGACCGCTTTGAGCCCGGCAAACCGTTGTGGCTCACTGAAACAGCTCAGGCTGCCTGCGGAGGCGATCGCTGGGCCTCGACTTATCTTGATAGCTTCCGCTATCTCAACCAGCTTGGAACCCTTGCTAAACGCGGCGTTCAGGTAACTATGCATAACACGTTTGCCGCCAGCGACTATGCACTGATCGATACCAGGACTTACACCCCGCGTCCCAACTATTGGTCAGCGTTCATTTGGCGCAAGTTGATGGGAACCACCGTGCTCGACCCCGGCCCCTCGCCCGCTCCAAATTTGCACCTCTTTGCGCATTGCCTGCGCAATCACCCCGGCGGCGTCACGCTGCTGGCGCTAAATACCAGCGAGACTGACGCGCAATCCATTCAAGCTTCCACGGTGTCAGAACGCTACAATCTCACGGCGCGCGATCTGACAGACAGAGTAGTTTTTTTAAATGGAAGCGAACTCAATCTTGGCCCCGACGATGCCCTTCCTGAACTGCATGGAACGGCCACGCGGGCAGGAAAAATCACCTTTGCACCCGCGAGTATTACCTTCCTTGCGTTTCCCGATGCCCGCAACATAAATTGCCAATAATGATTGGCGCGAAATTGATTTTGCAATAATTAACACTCAGAGATCTAGGAGAATGTATGTCAGAAGCATCATGTGACATCGGTCTTATTGGCCTCGCAGTCATGGGGCAAAATCTTGTCCTCAACATGAACGACCACGGCTTCAAAGTAGCCGTCTTCAACCGCACCGTTTCAAAGGTGGACGACTTCATCGCCGATGAAGCCAAGGGCACCCAGGTCGTCGGAGCACACTCCATTGAAGAACTGGCCAGCCTGCTCAAGCGGCCCCGCCGCATCATGCTGATGGTCAAAGCTGGCGCTTCGGTCGACCAGACAATCGAGCAGGTGCTGCCGCACCTTGAAGCGGGAGACATCATCATCGACGGCGGTAACTCGCTGTTTACCGATTCCAATCGGCGCACAAAATATCTGGCCGATAAAGGAATCCTCTTCATCGGCACCGGCGTTTCCGGCGGCGAAGAAGGCGCACGCTTCGGTCCCTCCATCATGCCCGGCGGCAATCCCGCTGCGTGGCCGCACGTGAAGGCAATCCTTCAGTCCATCGCCGCCAAGGTTGAAGATGGAGCCCCCTGCTGCGACTGGGTGGGCGAAAACGGTGCCGGTCATTTTGTAAAAATGGTCCACAACGGCATCGAGTACGGCGATATGCAGTTGATCTGCGAGGCCTACAATCTGCTCGAACGCGGCCTTGGACTCACCGCCGATGAGCTGCACGAAATATTCGTCGACTGGAACAAGGGCGAGCTCGACAGTTACCTCATCGAAATTTCCAGCCAGATCTTCGCCAAGAAAGACGAAGACGGCAGGCCGCTGGTCGATAAGATCCTTGATACAGCCGGCCAGAAAGGCACGGGCAAGTGGACTGTCTTCAGCTCGCTCGACTTGGGCCAGCCGGTAACTCTCATTGGCGAGTCGGTCTTTGCGCGCTGTTTGTCCGCGCTCAAGGACGAACGAGTTGAAGCCTCGAAAATTCTTGAAGGACCGCGCACCAAATCCTCTGTCGGCGACCGCGCCGCGTTCATTGAAGATGTTCGTCGCGCGCTTTACAGTTCCAAGATCGTCTCCTACGCACAGGGTTATATGCTGCTCAGGGCCGCCGCCAAAGAGAATGACTGGAACCTGAATATGGGCGGCATCGCGCTGATGTGGCGTGGCGGATGCATCATTCGCAGCCGCTTTCTGGGCAAGATCAAAGAGGCCTTCGAGAAAAACAAAAACATCGATAATCTGCTGCTCGACAGCTTCTTCTCTTCAGCGCTCAATCAATACCAGCCGTCCTGGCGCAAGGCACTGATCCATGCCGTTGAACTCGGCGTGCCTACACCGGCGTTCTCCACCGCCCTGGCATTTTTTGACGGCTACCGCACCGCACGGCTACCCGCCAATCTGCTGCAAGCGCAGCGCGACTTTTTCGGCGCGCACACCTACGAGCGCGTCGACAAGCCCCGCGGCGAGTACTTCCACACGAACTGGACGGGCCGCGGCGGTAAGATTTCGTCCTCCACTTACGTTGTTTAGTTTTTCTGAAAGTTTGTCGTATCAATAGCGGATGCCCCGGGTCTCGATTCCTGGCGCCCTGGGCAGTTCGCAGATGGAAAGTGCCTAAATGCCCACTCCGCGTTTATCCTTCACAAACAATCTGAGCGCCTCAAACAAAATCCCGCGGCAGATCAATCGCAATCTCATCTTCAACCAGATTCGTACCCGCCAACCGGTTTCGCGCGCAGACCTCGCTCGCGTCTCGGGCCTTCAGCGAAGCACCGTCTCGCTCATTGTCGAGGAGTTACTCACTGAAAAATGGATCGTCGAAGGATCGCTGGGCCGTCTTCCTCGCGGCCGCAGGCCAACCTTCTTGAATCTGAACAGCGAGCGCGGCGTCCTTGCATTGGATATTCACCCCGCGCAAACCACTCTGGCCGTAACGGACCTGGGCGGAAATATTCTTGAGCAAAGACTAATCGACCTCCCCGTGAATCCCCAGCTGGTAATCGGCGCAATTGTGAAAGCAATCGAAAAGATGATTGCCGATCACAACGGCCGGTCTTTCGACGGCATCGGCATGAGTTTGCCCGGCCGTCTTGACCTTCAGCTCGATAAGTCCAACTTGGAAAAGCCCGTCTTCGCGCCCAACATCCACTGGCCCATCGGCCGCATCAAGTCTCGCGTTGAAGAAGCTACTGGCTTGCCTGTCGTTGCGGATAACGTGGCCAACGCCTGCGCATTATCGGAAATCTGGTTTGGCTTGAGTGACGGAATGCACGACCTGGTCGTCGTGAATGTTTCCGAGGGACTCGGTACAGGAATTTTTGCAAACGGTAGAATCCTCCGCGGCGAAGGCGGCTTTGCCGGAGAGTTCGGGCATGTGCAGGTCGACCCGAATGGATTGCCATGCTCGTGCGGAAGCAGGGGGTGCTGGGAGACCGTAGCCTCCAATCGGGCCGGAATGCGTTATTACGCTGAGATCGCGGGCAAGCCATCCGCGTCGTTCGAGCCTCTTCTCAAATTAGCTGAAGAAGGAGACGCGGCTGCCACGCAGTCCATCGATAAAATGTGTATTGCACTCGGCCGCGGAATGCAGATGATCGCATCGGCTCTGGCGCCCGGTGAGATCGTGGTTGTTGGCGACATTACCACGCTGTGGCAATACGCAGGCCCGCGGATTGAAGCGGAAATGCGCCGCAATCCATCCATCAAGGCACCCGGCCTTCGTCCCGCACAGGAAGGTAACAGGGCGCGCTTGCGCGGTGCTGTCGCACTGGTGATGAATGAAAACCTGCTCTAAGCGCGGCAACGTGAGAGGCTTCGATCTTCAACCCGGATGCGAACCGTTGCCGTGATTCGTTCTTTGCATGGCGAGACGGCTGACAGCATCGCACTGCTTCGCCATTTCCTGCACCGAAAATCCTTTTTCCGCAAGCGCGCCTGTCGGGCATGCCTGCACGCATTTGCCGCAGCCGGTGCAGTTCTGCGCCTGCCCCCAATCGTCCCTCAGGTCGCTCACGATGCGTGCATAAATTCCACGCGAAGCAACCTCCCACACATTCGCTCCCTCCAGTTCCGCGCAAACCCTCACGCAGCGTGTGCACAGAATACAGCGATTGTGATCCAGCACAAATCGGCTGTGGGTCATATCCACGGGCAGCCGGGGATTGTTGTAGGAGTAGCGCACGTGCGTGACGCCCAGCGATCGCGCCAGAGATTGCAGTTCGCAGTGGCTGTTTGAAACGCACGCCGAACAGATGTGGTTGCGCTCAACAAGAAGCAGCTCGACCGCCATCTGCCGGTAGAGCGTCAGTTTCGCTGAGGCCGTCTTGATTGACATTCCCTCCTGCATAGGCGTAGTGCAGGCCGGCAGCAGGCGGTCGGTCCCGGCAAGCTCCACCATGCACACCCGGCACGCGCCCACCGCGCTCAGGCCTTTCAAATAGCAGAGCGTCGGAATCTGCTTCTCGTTGGCGCGCGCCGCCTCCAGAATTGTCTGCCCTTCTTGGGCGGTCACCAGTTCCCCATCAATGCGAACTGAAATCGTTTTGTTAGTCAACGCGACGCTCCTTTCTCACTCCACGGGCCTCAGGTTGCGCTGGCGGTGATTCTCAAATCGCAGCGCAGGCAGCGGCGGCATTCCTCCAGCGCCTCTTCTGGGCTCAAGCTTGGAATCACCTCTCGCTCCGAGCGAACGCGAACCTTTGCGTCCACGGCATGAGCCTCGTGACGTCGGCTGAGGCTCGGCTCTCCCGGCGTCTGGCGGCTGTATTCGAAATCGGGAAAGAGCCGTTTCCAGCGGCTCTCGCCCATCAATCGTTCGTCGATCTTCCGCGCCGCCTGTTTGCCTCCGCCCATCGCATTGGAGACGTTCGATGCGCCGGTGATCACGTCTCCGCCCGCATAGAAATTCGGACGGCTGGTCTCCAACGAGAATCGATCCACGACGATGGTTCCCTCTTCTTTCAGTTCCAGTCCCGAGGCGCGGCAGAAATCCTGATCGAACGTCTCGCCCACAGCGAGAATCACGCTGTCGCACTCGAAGCGCTGCACCTCGTCGGTAGGAATCGGCCGCTTGCGTCCGGATTTGTCATATTCGCCCAGCCGCGTCTTCACGATCTCAATGGCCTTCACATTTCCGTCCGCGTCGCCAACAATGCGATGCGGCGCGGCGAGAAAAACAAACCGCACGCCCTCATCCTCGGCCGCCTGAATCTCCTCGTCGATAGCCGGCATATCCTTACGCTCACGCCGGTAAAGAATAGTGACCTGTGCTCCCATCCGCAGCATGGTTCGCGCCGAATCAATGGCCGCATTGCCGCCGCCAATCACCGTCACGCGCGAGCCCATCTCCACCTTTTCCCTCTTGGCCACCGACTCCAGGAACGGCAGCGCCGGATGCACCCCGTTCAACTCCGTTCCGGGAAGATAGAGCCACGATTCCTTCCACGTTCCAATCGAAAGAAAGACCGCATCGAAGCGAGTCGCCAGTTCGTTCAACGGCAGATCGATTCCCACTCTGACGCCGAACTCCATCTTCACGCCCACTCCCTCAATGAAATCCAGCTCCCGCCGCAGCATCCATTTCGGCAGCCGGTACTCGGGAATGGCGTAGCGCAGCATTCCGCCCGCTTCGTTCCGCTCTTCGAAAATTGTTACGTCGTGCCCAAGCATGGCCAGGTAGAATGCAGCCGTCAGTCCGGTCGGTCCGGAGCCGGCCACGGCAACCTTGTGACCCGTCGCTGGAAGCCGCCGCGCCACAATCCGCTTGAGCATCGGCTCAAAAAGATCGGAATCATAAATCTGGTCCGCAATGGAGCGATGCACCTCGCGCATGTTCACCACTTCATCGAACGATTGACGGCGGCATCTGTTATCGCAAGGGTGCTGGCACACGCGGCCCGTCGATGCCGGCAATGGATTGTCCAGAATCACCGACTCGAACGCATCTTCGAGCCGCCCCTCCTGGTAAAGCTCCAGGAAGCGCGGAATATTCATGCGCAGCGGGCAACTGTTTTCACACGGTGAGAGCGCCAGCTCCTGGCAAACCCCCGCGCGGCAGCGATGCGCAACGATGTGGTCCTCATACTCCTCGCGAAAATGCCGGATGGTGGTCAGCACCGGATTCGGCGCAGACTGTCCCAGCCCGCACAGCGAGCATTCGCGAATCATCCGCCCCAACTCATCCAGCAGCCCCAGGTGATCCCGGCTTCCGCTGCCTTCAGTGATCGAATTCAAAATACGCAGCGCCTTGTTCAGCCCCACTCTGCAAGGCACGCACTTGCCGCAGGACTCCGAGTGGGTGAACTCGACAAAGTATCGCGCCACATCCACCATGCAATTGTCTTCGTCCATCACCACCATGCCGCCGGAGCCCATGATGGAGCCAATCTGCGTCAGGCTCTCGTAGTCCACCGGCGTATCCAGCATCTCCACCGGAATGCAACCGCCCGACGGTCCGCCGGTCTGTACCGCCTTCACGCGGCGTCCCGTCCCCGTGCCTTCCCCAATGTCATAAATAAAGCTCTTCAGCGGCGTGCCCAGTGGCATCTCCACCAGGCCCGTGTTCCGCACCTTGCCCACCAGCGAAAAGACCTTCGTCCCCGGGCTCTTCACGCTGCCCGTCTCGGCAAACCACGCCGGACCGCGCGTAACGATGGGCGCAATGTTGCACCAGGTCTCCACGTTGTTGATGTTGGTCGGCTTGCCCCAAAGCCCTCTCTGCGCTGGAAACGGTGGCCGTGGATGCGGCCTCCCGGCAAAGCCTTCAAGCGACGCAATCAGAGCCGTCTCCTCGCCGCAAACAAATGCCCCTGCGCCCTGCACCAGGTCGATATTGAAGTTGAACCCGCGCCCCAGAACATCGGTGCCCAGCAATCCATAAGCCCGCGCCTGCTCGATCGCCTTGGTCAGCCGCCGCACGGCCAGCGGATACTCCGCGCGCACATAAACAATTCCTTCGGTAGCGCCCATCACGTAAGCGCCAATAATCATTCCTTCCAGCAGTGAGTGCGGATCGCCCTCAATCTCGTTGCGATTCATGTACGCGCCAGGATCGCCCTCATCCGCGTTGCAAATAATGTACTTTGTCTCCGCCTTCGCTTTGGCCAGAAAATCCCACTTGTTGCCCGTCAGAAATCCCGCGCCGCCCCGCCCGCGCAGCCTCGCCGCCTTGATCTGCTCGATCACCGCATCCGGTCGACCGTCGATCAGCACTTTATAAAGCGCCTGGTACCCGCCGACCGCAATGTACTCCTCAATATCTTCAGGATTGATCAACCCGCAGTTACGCAACACAATCCTCTTTTGCCCTTTGAAAAACGGAATCGCGTTCCAGGCCGCCACATCCGGATAGCCCTGCCCATATTTCAAGTGCGCAGTAATGTAATCCCATTCCTCCACCTTGCAATAGATCAGATCGGCAGGCAGTATCCCAGTCGACAGGCTTTCCAAAATCCTTCCCGCGTCGTTCGCACGCACATGGTGCAGCACCACCAGCGGACTGCCCGGCAGCCGCACGCTCACCAGCGGCTCCTGAAAGCACGAACCCAGGCAGCCGACTCCGGTCAGCAGCACAT
Organism: Occallatibacter sp.; assembly: GCA_049515455.1. Lineage (GTDB taxonomy): Bacteria > Acidobacteriota > Terriglobia > Terriglobales > Acidobacteriaceae > Telmatobacter. The sequence goes on along the minus strand of JBEKUB010000007.1, from coordinate 123,647 downwards.
CCAGCCCGTTCCGCTGGATCCCCTCATTCAGTGCGTGATAAACCTCTTCAGCTCCGTTGCCGCGGCCGCAGGTTCCCATGCCCACCGTAAGCCGCGGAACCGCTGGCATCACCTTCGCAAGCCCTGACTCGCGCACCGCATTGAACGCGCCTATATCCAGAATTCGCTGCATCATTTCCTCCCCGGCATCAGCGCCTTCACTTCCCGCTGCAACGTGCGCTCGTTCACGTGGCTCAGAATGTGGTGGTTCACCTCAACTACCGGGGCCAGCGCACACTGCCCAAAGCAGGCCACGGTGCGAATCGTGAATCTCTGGTCGGGGGTGGTTAGCGCCAGCTTGTCGGCTTCGGTCGTGTCGCCCGCCTCATGCTCGCTCAGCCCCAGGTCGAGGCAAAGTTTCTCCAGCAAATCGCGCGAACCCCGCGTGTGGCAGGCCGTCCCCCGGCAGACGCAGATCACGTTGTCGCCTTGCGGATCGAGATTGAAGAGCGCGTAAAAAGTTGCGGCGCTATAAATTCTGGCCGCGGGCACCCCGGTCTCCTCCGCGATATAGCGCAGCGACTCCATCGATAAATATTTATGAGGATTGGCCGATTGCACCGCCTCCAGGATTCCCAGCAGCGCTCCGGGCCGGTCCTGATGCGCTGCTATCGCCTGATCGATCAGCAGTCTCTCATTCGAACCCAGGACCTCATGAACGGCACTCTGCATGATTCCCCCCTTCAACGCCCGAACGGGTCGCAATCCGGCCCGTTTCTCGCCGCAACGTGAGAACCACAGGCATCGAACCGCTGACTTCCTGACCATATCTCGGGGGAGGAAATAGAAAGGAAAAAAGCCTTCTCTAGTAACCTCTCGCAACCCGGTGAAAACAAACGTGCCGCTTTCCTGCAGCCACGTTCTACGCACCAGGCTCTCCCCAAAGAGTGTCCGTGGGAACATTGATACCGCCAAGTGGGATTTGGATGTGCCTAAGATCACAGCTCTATGTGATAACGATGCTTATCCATAACAGAATGTATCAAATAGCGACCAACCTCATGCTCCAATCGCCGCGTCCAACTTCGCAAGAAACCCGCTCTCCACCTGCCGCCTGAACTTCTCGCTGAACAACCCCTTGCGGTCGAGGTAGTTCTCCATATTCTGCAGCGGGTCACCTTCCTGCCAGCGCTGGCATACGATAAGCGTAGGCCCATCTCCCTTGCGTGCATGCGCAACGGCCTCGCAGGCCACGCGATAAACAGCGACCGCATCATTGCCTTCCACAGCAATGGCGGGAAAACCATAGGACTTTGCCTTCAGCTTGCCACCACTTCCGTTGCTCCGCTTGTCGGGTCCCGCCCCCCGATTCGTGCACTGAGAGACGAAAAGAATCGGCAGCCTCTCAGCGCCCGCAAACTTCAAAGCCTCAAGCCACGATTCAAGATGAGTCCATTCACTACTTGAGAAAACCGCCACTATCTTATTGTTCTTATTCATCTTGAACGCAACGGCATCCGCGATAGCCAGCTTCAGCTGTTCGGCGAGACTCAAAGCCGGGTCGACTCCATTCAAACCTCGTGCAAACAGCTTCTTCAGCGGCAGGCCTTTGATAAAAAGATAGATGAGACCGCCAGGAACCACCCTCACGGTATCTTCGGGCAGCAGGTCGATCCCAACTGCGGCGGCAATTGCCTCTTGTCCCGCATCGACATGCCTGTTCATTTTTTTCATTTTGAGCAGGACGCACGCACGATCCTCAATCATGCGGCACTTGAGCATTGTGGAGTAAATCGCCAGCAATTTCTCGCCTGAGATGAGCGAGAAACCGTTGTTGGCGGCTGGGAAAAGGACTCGCTTTTTGCTGATGGTCATCATTGACGGGGCTTGCTCATGGTTTGTAGCGATTGTATTTCATTTGCCGTCGCGAGGAGGACCTGGCAGCCTGCCGGTTTATTCATTCCCTGTCGAATCAAAAACGGTTTCTAACGAATCGAATGGATGGAGAATTGGTAGGTCTGGGCTTTCGGAAATCGGTGAACGATGAATGCTCTCCGTCCGCATCCATCCAGTTCCGTCACAGACTTCCCGCTCCAGGTGCCACGCGCCCTTCCAAAAGGGAACTAAATGGTTACCGCCCTGCCACCAACCGGGAAGCGACAAAAACAGAAAGTGACTATAATCACATTTGAGAAAGAAGTAGACGCTTTCCAGAACTCCTAGGAAGGGATCCCGCCACATGGCGACAGGCGACCTCGCCCTGAGTCAAGAACAGGGCGTAATCAGCACGAAAGCACGTGTAATCAACGACTTCAGCATTAACGTGGCAACGGTGAACGGCTCCGGCTCGCAATCTGCCAATAGCGTGCTCCTGAAGAGCATCTTCGGTATGGGCGTCCCGGTCAGCGGAAAGAACCTATTCCCTTCGAACATCGCCGGCCTTCCCACCTGGTACACCATCCGCGCCAGCAAAGACGGCTATGTAGCCCGCAAGCGTGGCGCGGAAGTCCTGGTCGCACTCAACCCCGATACTGCGCGCGAAGATGCGCTGGCTCTGCCGCCCGGCGGCGTGGCCATCTATGAGGAGAACCTCAACCTCAAGCAGTATCGCGACGACGTCATCTTCTACCCCGTGCCGCTGGACAAGATCACGGCATCTATCTGCCCTGAAGCCAAGCTGCGCAAGCTGGTAAAGAACATGGTCTACGTAGGCGTCGTTGCCCACCTGCTCTCCATCGACCTGGAGGTGGTGGAGCACAGCCTCCGCAAGCAGTTCGCCAAAAAGCAGAAAGTCTTCGATCTCAACTTCGGCGCGGTTAAAGCCGGGCGCGACTACGCAGTTGAAAAATTCACCAAGCGGGATCCCTATTTCATTGAGCGCATGGACCGCACCGCAGGCAAGATCATCATCGACGGCAATGCCGCGGCCGGCATGGGCGCGGTCTTTGCGGGCGTCACAGTAGTGGCGTGGTATCCCATTACGCCGTCCACCTCGTTGATTGAAGCGACCACCGACCTTCTCAAGAAATTCCGCGTTACGCCGGATGGCAAGGCGACCTTTGCCGTCGTCCAGGCTGAAGATGAACTGGCCGCCATCGGAATGGTCCTTGGAGCCGGCTGGGCCGGAGCGCGTTCCATGACCTCCACATCCGGGCCGGGCATCTCCCTGATGGCTGAATTTGCCGGCCTCGGCTACTATTCCGAAATTCCCGGCGTCATCTTCGACGTGCAGCGCACCGGCCCGTCCACAGGGATGCCCACGCGCACCCAGCAGTCCGATCTGCTCAGCGTGGCCTTTCTTTCCCACGGCGATACCAAGCATGTTGTGCTGCTGCCCGGCAATGTGAAGGAGTGTTTCGAGCTGGCCTATGCCGCCTTCGACCTGGCCGAGCGCCTCCAAACTCCAATCTTCGTTCTCAGCGATCTTGACCTGGGCATGAACAATTGGATGTCCGAGCCCTTCGACTATCCCACAACTCCGCAGGACCGCGGCAAGGTGCTGACTGCCGAGGATCTCAAACGCCTGGGCAGCTTTGCCCGCTATCGCGATGTGGACGGTGACGCCATCGGCTGGCGCACGCTCCCTGGAACCCGCCATCCCAAGGCTGCATACTTCACACGCGGTTCCGGTCACAATGACGCCGCCGCCTACACTGAAAAGCCCGACGAATACGTCGCGGTAATGGAGCGCCTGTCACGCAAATTTGAGAATGCGCGCAAGCTCGTGCCCGCTCCAATCACGGTGAAAGACGGAACCTCGAAGATCGGCTTCCTTGCCTTCGGCAGCACCGATTTTGCCCTCCGCGAAAGTCTTGACCAGATCAAAAAGGAATACTCACAGGATGTGGACTACATGCGCATCCGCGCCTATCCCTTCGCGCACGAGATTCACGATTTCGTTGCCTCGCACGAGCGCGTCTACGTCGTCGAGCAGAATCGCGATGCGCAGTTGCTCAGCCTGCTCAAGCTCGACCTGCCCTCTGACCAAGTGGTTAAGTTGCGCAGCATCCTCCACTACAACGGGCTGCCTATCGATGCCCGCACCATCACTGAAGAGTTTGCTACCAAGGAGGGCCTCTGATGGCCACCGCTACTCCAACCCCCAAAGTGAATCACATCGGCCTTCCGGTTCTTGAGTACCGCGGCAACAAAACCACCCTCTGCGCCGGCTGCGGCCACAACGCAATCTCCGAGCGCATCATCGACGCCATGTGGGAGATGGGTGTCGAGCCCGAGCACGTTATGAAGATGAGTGGCATCGGCTGCTCCTCCAAGAGCCCCGCCTACTTCATGAACCGCTCATTCTCCTTCAACAGCGTCCACGGCCGCATGCCCTCGGTCTCGACTGGTGCCATCCTCGCCAACCACACCATGACCACCATCGGCGTTTCTGGCGACGGCGACACCGCCTCCATCGGCATGGGCCAGTTCGTCCACCTGCTACGCCGCAATCTGCCTATGATCTACATCATTGAAGACAACGGCGTCTATGGACTCACCAAGGGCCAGTTCTCCGCCACCGCCGACATCGGCTCCCGCCTCAAAACCGGCGTCATCAACGATCTCCCCGCCATCGATACCTGCGCCCTGGCCATCCAGCTTGGCGCCACCTTTGTCGGCCGTTCCTTCTCCGGCGACAAGCGCCAGCTCCTCTCCATGCTCAAAGCCGCCATCGCCCACAAAGGCACGGTGATGCTCGACGTAATCAGCCCCTGCGTCACCTTCAACGACCACGAAGGATCGACCAAGAGCTACAAATTCATGCAGGACAACGACGAGCCTATCAACGAAATCGACTTTGTAGCCAGCTTCGACGACATTGAAGTCGATTACGGCTCCGGCGAAGTCTACGAAGTGGAGATGCACGACGGCTCCAACCTCCGCCTGCGCAAGCTCCACGAGGACTACGACCCCACCGACAAGGCCAACGCCGTCCGCACCCTGATGGAAGCCCATGACAACAACGAAATCCTAACCGGCGTCTTCTACATCGACACTGAGAAGCCCACATTCATCGACCTGCTCAACGTAGTAGACGACCCCCTCGCCACCCTCCCCGAGTCAGTAACGCGCCCCCCAAAATCCGCGCTAGACGGCCTGATGGCCAGCCTGCAATAACAAAAGCTCCTCACAACAACGAATCTCCGTGCCCCATCCTTTCGCGTTCTGTGCGAAAGGATGGGACACCACAACACCCCGATACCGGATGCCCCTGACACCACGTGCTAGTTTCTCCGGCCAGGGCGGAATACTACGCCCTGCGCAGAATAAAACCTCTAACCTGCGCACATTCGTGACCTGCAATATACTTGATATCATGCGTAACCTCTATGTATCCATCCTGATTTTGTTATGCGCCCTGGCATATTGTCCCCGCACCGCAAACTCGCAAGGCACTGCAAAGGCATTTTCGTCAAGCGTGATATCGGCGGATCTTGGACCCTGCTCTGTCCTGATTACGGTCACCGGAGCCGACTCCAAACCAATCTTTGCCGCAAAGATGACCACGCGCATTCAGTACGGTCCGCTGAGCGTGAAACGGCTCGACCTCGAAGCCTATACAGGTTCTGACGGGCAATTGAGAATTACGAATCTCCCCGAGTCTCTGAAAAAGCCAATGTATATCCACATCACCAAAGACGAATTGGGAGATATGGTCGAGTTCAATCCCAAGCTGAATTGTCATGCGACCTTCAGCGTACAGTTGCGGCCGGAATAGGCCACTACGATTGCCGCTCTCAGCCTTGGAAGCCGGCATAAGATTGTGCGCGCTGGCATAGGCCGGATGCTCGACTTGGGCGTCGCACCACATCACCCAGATTCCGGGTGCCCCACTTGGGCGCCGGGGTACCGGGGTATCCTCTGGGTCGGGGTCAGAGCACCGCACCTTCGTTTTTTTGCAGCTGGGATGGGAATCGGCCCACAAACTCTACTCCGACCTCAACCAGTCGGAATGCTATACTCGCCTCATTCATTTTTCCCGCTGCCTGCCAACCCACAAATCTCCCGGAGGCCACCCGGATGACCTCATCGCGCGGTCGCATTTTCGTTTTCTCACTGCTCCTGATCGCCCTGCTCGGCGCAACCTCCCTGCGCGCCCAGGAATTGCGCTGGAAAAAGCTCAATGAGCAGACGTTGGATCTGGAGCACAAAGGCAAGTACGCCGAAGCCCTCCCGATTGCCGTTGAAGCGCTCAAGGCAGCCGACGCAACATTTGGCCGCAACGATAGTAGGGTTGCCACCGCTCTCAGTAATCTTGCCACCATCTACGACGACCAGGGCAAATACTCCGAGGCCGAGCCTCTCTTCCTGCGAGCCCTCGGCATTCAGGAAAAGGCCCTGGGGCCTGAATCCCCGGATGTGGCCACCTATCTCAGCAATCTTGCTTCGCTTTACGGAGACCAAGGCAGGTACATCGAGGCCGAGCCTCTCTACCTGCGCGCCCTCAGAATCGATGAAAAGGCTCTGGGGCCTGCGGACCCCGGCGTCGCCGCCGACCTGAACAATCTAGCCGCCCTCTATTTTCGTCAGGGACAACACGCCAAAGCGGAACCTCTCTACCTGCGCGCCCTCCACATCGACGAAAAAGCAGCCGGGCCCGACCCTACCGATATCGCCACCGATCTCAACAATCTCGCATTGCTCTATGTATACCAGGGCAAGTACGACGAGGCTGAGCCCCTCTATCAGCGCGCCTTGCGCATCGACGAAAAGGCACTCGGGCCAAACCACTCCGGCATCACCCCCGATCTCAACAATCTCGCCGTGCTCTACGTAGATCAGGGCAGGGACTCCGAAGCGGAGCCCCTTTGCCAACGCGCCCTCAGAATCGATGAAAAGGCGCTGGGGCCAAACCATCCCGAGGTCGCCACGGATCTCAACAATCTCGCATGGCTTTACGACGACCAGAAGAGATACGATCAAGCGGAACCCCTTTACCAGCGCGCTCTGCGCATCGAAGAAAAGGCGCTCGGAGCCGACCATCCCGACGTCGCCAAGGGGCTCAACAACCTTGCCGCGCTCTATGGAGAGCAGGGAAAATACGCCCCGGCGGAACCTCTTTACCAACGCGCCCTGCGCATCGACGAAAAGACGCTCGGGCCAGACCATCCTGATGTCGCCACAGATCTCAACAACCTCGCATTGCTTTACGGCGACCAGGGCAGGTACGCCGAGGCGCAGCCCTTCTTCCAACGCGCCTTCGACAACCTATTTGACCAGTTCCAACATAACTTCACTTACATGAGCGAGAAGGAGAGGCTGGGCTTCCTCGATACCGTTGCTTACCGCTTTCCAGTTTATTTCAGCTTCGTACACCGCTTCCGCGAAAAGGACCCGCAACTCACCGGCTCCATGTACAACCTGCTGCTCTGGGAAAAAAGCTTCATCGCCGGCAGCGTTGCGAATATGCGCAGCCAGGTTGAGGCATCGGGAGACGCGGAGGCGCTCAAGCTGCTCCAGCAACTTTCTGCCAAGCGCACGCAAATCGCCGCTCTGCTCAACGTCGCGCCGCCGGACCGCGACCTGTGGCGCAAGCAGATCGACCAGTTGCGGACGGAAGCAAACGAGATTGAGAAAGCGCTCGTCGCGCGCTCCTCAGCCTTTGCGGAACGGACGAAGCTGGAGCGGGCTACGTGGCAGCAGGTGCGCGGCGCACTCAAGCCGGGAGAGGCGGCGGTTGAGTTCGCACGCTTCGACTTCTATGACAAGAAGCGGACCGGCGCCAGCTACTACGTGGCGCTGGTGGTGACGCACGAAACCAAAGACCAGCCGAAGTACATTTTTCTCGGTGAAGACAAGCAGATCGAAGGCAACGCAGCCACAAGCTTCGAGCACGCCGTGCAAACCCGCGGAGCATCCCGTCCGCAAACCACCCTCCCCGGAGCAAATGCGTACGATTTGATCTGGAAACCACTCGAGACGCCTCTTGCCGGAATCACTCGCATCTATCTTTCTCCGGATGGCGTTCTCAACCAGCTCCCTCTCGGCATTATCCCGTCGCCTGACGGCAAACTGCAGATGGAGCGATACGATCTGCGCCTCGTCTCCAGCACCAGGGATATTCTGCGCTCCGTGCCTCCACCCTCCGCCGCCACAGCGTTGCTGGTTGGCGACCCCGTCTTTGACTTGAATGACGAGCAACAGCGCGCGGCCATGAAACAGCTAGCTCTCACGCAGCAATCGCCGGTGTTGATGGCAGCTTTGCCGCCCGACGCTCTATCGCCCACTCTGGTCAAGCGCGATCAGGGCGAGGGCTACACGCTCAAGCCCCTGCCCGGAACCGGCCTGGAAGTGAATTCCATTGCGGAGTTGATGCAGCAGCACCAGTGGAAGACGAGCGTCTATACCAAAGATCTCGCCCTCAAGCGGGCGGTGGAGCAAACTGAGAGTCCGCGCGTAGTCCACATGGCCACGCACGGATTCTTCCTCCCCGACCAGCAATTCAAGGCCCGTCAAATCAACGCCGCCCGCCTCAGCCCAGACAAGATCGAATCCTCAGCATTAGAAGACCCCATGCTCCGCTCCGGACTCTACTTCGCCGGAGCCAACCGCACCCTCGCCGGCAAACCCGCCGCTGAAGACCTCGACAATGGCGTGCTCACCGCCATGGAAGCCGGCAGCATGAACCTCAGAGGAACGGAACTGGTAGTCCTGAGCGCCTGCAACACCGGCCAGGGCGATGTAAAAAATGGTGAAGGCGTCTTCGGTCTCCGTCGCGCATTTCAGGAGGCCGGCGCCCAATCGGTCCTCATGTCCCTATGGTCCGTGCCCGACAAAGAAACCCTCGATCTGATGCAGAGCTTCTACACCAAGTGGTTATCCGGAATGGAAATCCACCAGGCATTGAAAGAAGCGCAGCTGGAAACGCGCGAGCAAGTAAAGAAAACCCACAACGGCAACGACCTCCCCTACTACTGGGGAGCCTTCGTCCTGGTCGGCAGATGATTCGAGTAGCGCCGGCCTCCTGGCCGGCTGTAGCGTGGACCTCCCGGTCAACGCTCACTCCACGCCTTCAGGAAAGCTAATCTAATCCCCGCGCCCCACCCTCGCGACTCTTCTATGTCGCAAGGGAGAAACTACCAGCGCCCCAAGCATTATTCTCAAAGAGTGACCACTAATCCAATCCCACCTCCCAGGCCCGCGCTTCGCAAACATACCTTCCGCACCATCATTCGCATTTTTATCCTCACCGCAATCATTCTTTGGTCCCTTGCCGCGATCACCCTCGTAGCCGCGCGCTGGATCGACCCGCCCACAACCGCCGTTCACGTCGAGCGCCGCCTTCAGGCATGGATTCACAACAAGCCCTATCAAGAGCACTACAAATTCATACCCCTCAGCCAAATCTCCCCCAACCTCCAGCACGCGGTCATCGCTGCCGAGGACGGGCACTTCTACCAGCATCATGGCTTCGATTGGCACGCAATCCAGATCGACGCCCAGGAAGATATGGAAGGCGAGCGCACCCGCGGTGCCTCCACCCTTACGCAGCAACTGGTTAAAAATCTCTTCTTCGGAACCAGCCGCTCCATCCTCCGCAAGGGTGCTGAGGCCTCGTTAGTGCCAGTGGCGGAATTCGCCCTCGGCAAGCAGCGCATTCTGGAGCTTTATCTCAACGTAGTCGAATGGGGCCCAGGAATTTACGGCGCAGATTCAGCCTGCCGCTACTACGACAAAACACCTGCCCACAGCGTCAGCCGCGAACAATCCGCACGTCTCGCCGCCATTCTCCCCGCTCCCCTAAAGCGAAAGCCCGAACGAATGAATCACTATAGCGCAGCAATTCTCAAACGAATGAGCCAAACGGGCTGGTAATTGCGTGCAGCACATTACACAGGCTGACCTGCGGCCCCTGTTTCCGAGTCATCGATTTTTTGCATCGGATCAATGGTACACAGGCAGGCGGGAGTTTCAGCCCCCACACCTACCCAAGCCACCCATTGTCGAAGCCCATTGATCGATGTCTTCAGGGTAGTTCGCGGACCCAGATGTTGCGGAAGCTGAGCGGCGCGCTCTTGTCGCCATGGGCCTGGAGCTTGATGGGCGCGCGGTCATGCTTCTTATAGAAGGGCTGACCGATGTAGAGGGTCTGGCCCTTGAGCGCGAAGTGGTTTTCGACCAGGACACCGTTGAAGAAGACGGTAGCGTAGGCAGGCGTTTTCAGCGAGCCGTCGTCGTTGAAGACGGGGGCGGTCCACACCACATCGTAAGTCTGCCACTCGCCGGGCTTGCGACCGGGGTTGACGAGGGGAATGGCCTGCTTGTAAAGGCTGCCGGCCATGCCGTTCACGTAGGTGGGATTGTTCCAAGGATCGAGGACCTGGAGCTCGTAGCCGTCATCTCCAGGGCCGGTCGAGGCGAGAAAGACGCCGCTGTTGCCGCGGCCCTGGCCGGAGCCGGCGATATCGGCGGGAACGCGCCACTCGATGTGGAGCTGGTAGTCCTTGAAAGCGCGCCGGGTTTCGATGTTGCCGGTGCCTTTGGCGACCGTAAGCAGCCCGTGAGCGACGACCCACTTTGCCGGCGTGTGGTCCTGCGCGGAGACCCATTCGTCCTCATTCTTGCCATCGAACAGGATGATGGCGTCTGAGGGGGGCGCGTCGCTGGTGGCGCCGGGCGTGACGACGGTCGGAATGGGCTTCCAGACTTCCGTGTCCTCGGGTTTGGGTTTGGCTTCCTGGGCAGCGACAACAACGGAAGAGGCGAGAAGAACGAGGGTGCAGAAGACGGCGGGTTTCATTTAGGGAAGTGTACAACAGAGCAGAGAAAGCGAAATGCACGTAACGCCAAAACATGCACTACGCTTTTTCTGATCTCTGATGCCTGGTCCTTGCCTTTCGCTTAATCTTCGCTACTCGGATATAATGCTACCCATGGACTTTCAACTGGTGACCACCTACAAGCCGAGGGGCGATCAGCCACGTGCAATCGCCGAGCTGATGGAGGGCCTCGCTGCGGGCGAACGCCACCAGGTGCTGCTCGGCGTAACCGGCTCCGGCAAGACCTTCACCATGGCCAAGATCATCGAGCAATCCAATCGCCCCGCTCTGATCCTTGCCCATAACAAGACCCTCGCCGCGCAGCTTTATCACGAGTTTAAGCAGTTCTTCCCCGGCAATGCCGTCGAATACTTCGTCAGCTACTACGACTACTACCAGCCCGAGGCCTACATTCCCGCCGGCGATCTCTATATCGAGAAGGAAGCCACCGTCAACGAAGAGTTGGACAAGCTGCGCCTCTCCGCCACGCGCAGTCTCTTCGAGCGCCGCGACTCCATCATCGTCAGCTCAGTCAGTTGCATCTACGGCCTGGGCTCGCCGGAAGCTTACTACGGCATGCTGCTGCTTCTCGAAAAAGGTCAGCGCATCAGCCGCAAAGATATTACGCAGCGTCTGGTCGAAATCCTCTACGAGCGCAACGATACTGATTTCCGGCGCGGCACCTTCCGAGTACGTGGGGACGTGATCGAAGTTTTCCCCACATACGATGAAACCGCTTACCGAATTGAGCTCTTCGGCGACGAGATCGAATCTCTCTCCCAAATCGATCCGCTCTTCGGAACCGTGAAGCAGAAGTACTCGCGCCTGCCCATCTATCCCAAAAGCCATTACGTAGTGCAGCCCCAGCGCAAGGCCGAGGCCATTGACTCCATCGTTGCCGAGTTGAACGACTGGGTCCCGCAACTGGAATCCGAGGGCCGCATGGTCGAAGCGCAGAGGGTTCACCAGCGCACGCGTTTTGACCTGGAGATGATCAAGTCCATGGGCTACTGCCACGGCATCGAGAACTACTCGCGCCACTTCAGCGGCCGTCTGCCCGGCGAGCCTCCGCCCACTCTGCTCGACTACTTCCCGCGCGATTTCCTGCTCTTTGTCGATGAGAGCCACGCTACCATTCCCCAGGTGCACGGTATGTGGCACGGCGACCGCAGCCGCAAGCAAAATCTCGTCGACTACGGCTTCCGCCTCCCCTCGGCCATGGACAACCGCCCGCTGAAGTTCGAGGAGTTTGAGAATCGAATTCACCAGACCATCTACGTCTCCGCTACCCCCGGCCCCTATGAGCTAACCCGCTCTGCCGGCGTGGTCGTCGAGCAGGTCATCCGTCCCACCGGCCTGGTCGATCCCGAGGTAGAAATCCGTCCCGTCAAAGGCCAGATCGACGACCTCCTGGGCGAGATCAGAGACCGCGCTAACCGCAACGAGCGCGTCCTGGTGACCACCCTCACAAAGCGCATGGCTGAAGACCTGGCCGGCTACTACACCGAAGTCGGCGTCCGCTGCCGTTATATGCATTCCGAAATCGAAACTCTTGAGCGCGTGAAGCTACTGGCAGGCCTCCGCAAGGGAGAGTACGACGTCCTGATCGGCATCAACCTTCTCCGCGAAGGCCTGGACTTGCCTGAGGTTTCCCTCGTTGCCATTCTCGACGCTGACAAGGAGGGCTTTCTACGCTCGGCCGGCTCCTTGATCCAGACCATGGGCCGCGCCTCACGCCATCTCGAGGGCCGCGCGATTCTGTATGCCGACAAGATCACCGACTCCATGCAGCGCGCCATCGGCGAGACCAACCGCCGCCGAACGATTCAGCGCGCCTACAACGAGGAGCACGGCATCACCCCGCAGTCGATCATCAACACCATGGATATGGGCCTGGCCCAGATCCTGAAAGCCGAATACGGCGAAGTGGAGGAGCAGGAAACCGAAGGCCTGCCTGAGTTCAAATCGCAAGCCGAACTCGACGCCTACCTCGCCAAACTGGAAACCGAGATGCGCGAGTCGGCCAAGAAATTCGAGTTCGAGAAAGCCGCCAAACTCCGCGACAGCATAAAGGAACTCCGCGAAAAAGAGTTTCTCTTCGGTTAAGTATCGGGAATTCCATCCTGGCCGCAAATAAAAATCGCGGCGCCTCGGCCATACTGTCTGCAACAAACGCGCCGGAGGCGCAGAGTTTGTTAGCCCCGCGCTTCAGCGTGGGGAAAGGGATTCCAAATGTTCGTCACAGAGTCCTGTAGGGACGACGCATGGACCGCAAGAGCATGCTTTGTATCAGGGCATGACTTTAGCCATGCCAATTTGTGCCCGAAAAACTCGGGGGCTTTAGCCCCTGCGGTAAAGAATGAACAAATCGTCTCAAGAGCATTCTCGTATCCAGCGAGCATTGTGAGCCAAATCACACATAAAGCGACTATGATGATAAGAGAATACCCTCATTGGGAGGCCCTTTGGCTCCCGGTTCGCGTGCGAAAATCATCGTGGAGTCTAAATGGCAGCGTTTGGTAGTTTCGCTCTTCTAATAGCTTTAGCGTTGGCTGCTTACAATCTGCTGGCCGGAGCGCTGGCCCTGCGCTGGATCGCCACCGGGCAACCGGCGCCCATCTCGCCTGAGCGGCTGGCTGATACAGCGCGCCGGGCTGGAATCGCCGGTTTTGTGGCCGTCACAGCGGCCGCTTTCGCCCTCATTTGGTCGGTCTTCGCCAACGACTTTTCCATCACCTACATCATGGAGCACTCCAACCGCGCACTCCCCGCCGCCTACAAGTTTTCTGCTCTCTGGTCCGGCCAGGAGGGCTCGCTGCTCCTATGGGCGTGGCTCCTGGGAGCCTACGGTTTTGTCCTTCGCCTTACCCACAAGCAGGACGTAAAACTATACGCCTACGCCGGCGCAATTCTCGCTGCAATTCAAGTTTTCTTCTTGGCCGTGCTCAACTTTGCAGCACCGCCTTTCGCCCTCTATAGAGGCGCAATTCCCGACGACGGCAACGGCCTGAACCCGCTTTTGCAATACCCGGAGATGGTCATTCATCCGCCGATGCTCTATCTCGGCTATGTCGGCTTCTCAGTTCCCTTCGCCTTTGCGCTAGGCGCCCTGATGATGCGCTACCCCGGCGAAAAGTGGATCAAGATCACGCGCCTCTGGACCATGGTGACCTGGCTGTTCCTGACCTGCGGCATCTTTCTGGGCATGCACTGGGCCTACGCCGTCCTGGGCTGGGGCGGTTACTGGGGCTGGGACCCGGTCGAAAACGCGAGCTTCATGCCCTGGCTCACCGGAACCGCATTTCTCCACTCCGTAATGATGCAGGAAAAGAAGGGCATGATGAAGAGCTGGAACGTCTGGCTCATCTTCTCGACCTTTCTGCTCACGCTGCTGGGCACTCTGCTCACCCGCGCCGGGCTGGTCAGTTCCGTGCACGCCTTCGCGCAATCTTCCATCGGCACATGGTTTGTGGTCTTCATGGGGATTGTGCTGGCTGTCTGCGTCTTCACTTATATCGTGCAGCGCAGCCATCTGAAGAGCGACCACCAGGTGGAGTCGCTGGTAAGCCGCGAATCCAGCTTCCTTTTCAACAACCTGGTCCTGCTGACGGCCTGCTTTGTGATTCTGTGGGGCACACTCTTCCCCATCATCTCGGAGTATGTTGAAGGCAGCAAGGTAACGGTGGGCGCTCCGTTTTATAACGCAGTGGCCATACCCATTGGGCTGTTCCTGTTGTTTCTTACCGGCGTAGGACCACTGCTACCGTGGCGATCTGCATCGCTGAAAAGCATCAAGCGCAACTTTGTACTGCCTGTCATTGCGCTGTGGGCAATGGTAATCGTGTGTCTGGCCGTAGGCGTTCGGCCGTGGAAGGACGGCGCAATCGATCAAGGCAACTTCTATGCACTCATCGCCTTTGCGCTATCGGCGGCAGTGTTCACCGCCATCTTGAGCGAGTTCCTGCGCGGAGCCGTGGTCATCTCCAAACAAAGCGGAAAGAACCTGCTTGTCAGCGTCTGGCTGCTGACGCGCCGCAATACCCGCCGCTATGGCGGTTACATCATCCACATCGGCGTCGTGATTATCGTCATAGGATTGGCCGGAGCAGCCTTCAATCGCAACGTAGAAAGTGAAATGGGTCTGCACGACAAGATCAGCATAGGACCCTACACTTTGGAGCAAATAGGCGCTACGCAGGACTCCAACCTGAATTTCAATTCCGAGTACGCGATGCTCAATGTATACAAGGGCGGCAAATTGCAGTTTCAGATGGCTCCGGAGAAGCGAGTCTATCTGGCCAGTCAGCAGCCGCAGACCATGGTTGCCATTCACTCCACGCCCAGTTGGGATTTGTACGTGGTTTACGAAGGCACGAACCCCGACACCGGCCAGCCCATCATCAAGGCGTTCCTCAATCCACTGGTCGGCTGGATCTGGGCGGGGTTGGTGGTGCTGGTCTTCGGCACGTTTGTGGCTTTGGTTCCCAGTTTGAGTCCGGCGACTGCCGCATTGCGCGTGCCCGCTCGTGCTGTTCCCACGGAACCGGCGCTGAAGGGGAGCAGCCTATGAAGAGCTTCCGGTCTTTTTCAAATTATGCGAAAGCGGTGCAGGCAATATTGCTAGCCATCATCGTCTGCTTCTCGCTGGGCGCAACTGATGCCGGCTCGCGCTACCTCAATTTGAACCACCGCCTCATGTGCACCTGCGGCTGTGCCGAAATTCTGGGCGAGTGCAACCACGTGGGCTGCCCTGAGAGCGGGCGCGAGCTCGCAGAGCTCAGCGCGGGCATCGCCGCCGGCAAAAGCGACAAGGAAATTCTCGATTCATTCGCGGCCAAGTACGGTGCCACTGTGCTGGCAGCTCCCACCACCGAGGGATTCAACCTGGTGGCCTGGATTGCTCCTTTCGCGGTGTTTGCAGCGGCGCTGCTCGGCACCGTTTTGCTGGTTCGCCGCTGGGCAAGCGTTTCAGTAGGCAAACAACAGGCCGCCACCCAGGTTTCCGATCCGGCAACCGATGCGCTTAAAGAAAAGATTCGCCGGGAGACCGGCAGCGATGGAGGCTACTGAGCCATGACTACTCTGCGAGGAGAATTGTGCGGTTTGATTCTGGCATTCATCCTGGTCGTTTATACCTTTTGGCCAGAGAACGTCTTCGCCAGCCAGCGCGAAAAAACACGTCTGGACTATCTGCTGGAGCGCAAGGAACAGCTCTACGAAAACCTGCGCGACCTGAACTTCGAGTACCGCGCCGGCAAGTATCCTGAAGAGGATTTCGTAACCCAGCGTGCCCAGCTTGAAAACGAAACGGCGCAGCTGCTGGCCGAGATCGAATATTTGCAGCAAGCCTGAAAACGGGCTCGCGGCGCACATGTTTATTCGTGCTTTACGACAAGAAGGATTCCCTCACGACCATGAAAACTGCACAATCTGTTATTCGCACTTTAGCTCTAAGCATGCTCCTCGCCGGCGCTCTGGCACAGGCCGCCACCGTCTCCGGCACGGTAACCAACAAGACCACCGGCAAGCCCGCCGTGGGCGATACCGTGGAACTCGTCGATGTGCAGGCCGGCATGCGGACGGCTGCTCATGCAACCACCGACGGCAGCGGCCATTATTCCATCAACGAGCCCGGCAGCGGCCCCTACCTGGTGCGTGCCATGCACCAGAGCGCAGGCTACTTTATCGCCGCGCCTCAGGGCAGCGGAACGGGAAACATCATGGTCTACGACGTAGCCGCCAAGGTGCAGAATGTTTCCATCGAGGCCGATGTGATGGAGGTCGAGGCCGCGAATGGCCAGCTTCAGGTCACCGAGCGCTACTTCGTCCACAACACCAGTTCCCCGCCCGTCACCCAGTGGAGCGCGCGCTCATTTGAAATTGTCCTGCCCGCCGAGGCCACGGTAGACGGCGCGGAAGCACAGCGTCCCAGCGGCCTTCCCACCTCCATCAATCTTGACCCGCTTGGCGCGAAAGGCCATTACGCGTTCAACTTCCCCATCCAGCCCGACAACGGCGAAAAAGATACGCTCTTCCAGCTCGTCTATCACCTGCCCTACGCCAGCGGCAAGTTCACGTTCAAGAAACCCCAACTCGCGCTGCCGGCCGATAACTTTGCCGTGCTGCTACCCAAGAGCATGACATTCACGCCTGGCTCGGGTGCGGCTTTCAAGCCCGCTCCAGGAGATCCCGGCGTGCAAACGCTTCTCACTCGCAACGTCGAGCCAGGCAAGATGCTGGAGTTCACCATCTCCGGCACCGGATCGATGCCTCGTGAGGACCAGGGCGCGGGAGCCGGACAGCAATCCGGCATGGGAGCGCAGGACAATGGAAACGGCGGGCGGGAAGCAGCCCCCGGTTCGCAGCCCGGCGGCGGCATCGGCAACCCCATCAACACGCCCGATCCGCTGAGCAAGTACAAAGGCTGGATTCTGGGCGGTCTTGGACTTTTGCTGGTCGTTGCCGCAGCTTTCCTCCTGCGCAAGCCAGTTCCAGCCGCGTCATACGATGCCGCCACAGGAATAGCACAAGCCTTCGCTTCACCAGCGGCAAAGAATTCTGCCCTCCTGAACGTTCTGAAAGAAGAGCTGTTTGACGTAGAGAGCGAAAAGATCCACGGCGCCATCAGTCCCGAGGAGTACGCCCAGGTAAAAGCGGCACTGGAAACGGTGCTGAAGCGCGCGCTGAACAAAAAGTAGCAATCGGCAAGTTAGCTCAGACGAAAAGAGAAAGCAAGGAAGGAAACGCGAGGATCGACAGTTCCTCGCGTTTCTTTTTCCCTATTCCCTAGTCCCTTCGTCCCTGTTCCCTAGTATTCTTGTGCCATGAAGACTCTTCTCCGCACGCTCCTTTATCTCTCGCTCATCGTCTGGCTGGGCACTGAGATATTCTTTCCCATCGTGGCTGCCATCACTTTCGGGACGCTGCAGCCGGATACGCATACGGCTGGGACGATAGTGGGACAGTTGCTGAGAATTCTGCACGGGATGGGTCTGGTTTCGGGAATGGCGGCGCTGGCTTTGCTGGCGCTGGCCGCGGCGAGGGGCATCTACAAGCCGCGCACAGTGCTGGCGCCGATGGCACTTATCCTCCTGATGGCGGCCTTCACACTTTACTCGCAGTTCGGAATCATTCCCGCTATGGAGCGCGACCGCATCGCCGCCGGCGGAGTGATTGATGCGGCGGACTTGAACAACCCCTATCGCATCGACTTCAACCGGCTGCACGGCCACAGCATGAAGGTGGAGGAGATGATTCTCCTCCTGGGATTAGCAACAGTGATTCTGGTGGCCAGGGCGGAGACCGCGAAATAATACGGAACGGTGGAGGCCACAATCCGCGAAGAGCGTGGAGGAAAGACGTGAACCCATCTCGCAGTAAGAAACCGGCAGGTGTCAGCGCGTGGGGTTTCATTTCGGCAGTTGCCGCTCTGGCGTTCCTGTCCATCGTGCCAGGCCCGGCCGCGGCTGGCTATCCAAGCCAGGTCCTCGCCACGGGCACGCCCGAGACCAAATTGTCGGGAATTACAGTTGGAATTCGGCCTCAAGGAACGCAGCTCCCGAACGGCACACCAATCTCCGAGATCATCAAGCTATACGGCCAGCCGACCTCGAAGGAGGATGCGGTGGTTCCCGATGGAATGGGCGGTACGCGGTTTTATAAGTGGGAGTGGCCAGGGCTGCGCATGAGCGTGGCCACGTACTTTTACTACTTCGGAGGTGAGCAGCGGACAATGATCGAATCGCATCCGGCGTACATCGATGTATGGGGCGACGCGCCCAGGGGACAGCTCGGAGTTACGGGGCGCGGCCTTCAGCTCGGCGTCACGCTGGAGCAGCAAAAGACCATTTATGGAGATCGCTATTCGCTTCCCTACACCGAAAAAGGAACAACCTCCGTGGAAATGGATTGGGAGGACGGTACTGAACTGACGATCGATTATGGGCCCAATGGGCACAGCAACCACATCCGGCTGGCCTGCAGGGAAAAATGATCTTTGGGGACGTTGATCCCTGAGGTCGGAATTTGCGAATGAAAACATAATACCGTTCCTTCATGGAGAACTCGAATGAGCAAACTGATTCAGTGGAACGTGATCTCGCTCGACGGATTCTTTGAAGGCGCAAAGAGCTGGGAATTGGATTGGATGCAATCCAGCTTTAACCATGAACTTGAGGCCTTCTCGATCGAGCAGTTGCGCTCGGCGGGCATGCTGCTCTTTGGTCGCGTCACCTATGAGGGCATGGCGGCCTACTGGCAGACCGCCAAAGGCACGGTGGCGGAGTTCATGAACAGCCCTGCCGAAGACCGTCTTCTCTCGAACCATGGAACGCCCCGACTGGGTGAATACGAAGCTGGTGAAAGACGATCCATTGGACACAGTTCGAGAACTGAAAAAACACGTTGAAGGAAACATCTTCGTCTTCGGCAGCGGCAAATTGTGCGCGGCGCTTCTTGAGGCCGGTCTCTTCGACGAGGTGCGCCTGGCTCTGGCTCCTCTTGTGCTGGGCCGGGGGGCAACACTTTTCGGCCGCGGCCTGAGCCGGGCAGATATGAAGCTGCTAGAAACGCGGCCCTTGAGCAACAGTTATGTAATCCTGCGCTATGAGCCGATCGGCAGGGAGTGACCACTTTCCCCTATTCCCCATTCCTTAGTCCCTGTTCCCCGTTCCTGTATCATCGAAGAGGCTCTGAAACGCGCAATCCACCGTGCGGGAGCTCTCATGGAACTCATATGAAGACTGGCATTATCGGCCTGCCGCAGGTGGGCAAAACTTCGCTGTTCAAGATTCTTACCAAGGCCAAGCTCGAGGATCGCGGCCACTCGCGCCAGGAGCACATCGGCGTGGCGCGCGTGCCCGACGAGCGGCTGGATAAGCTCTCGGCGCTCTACTCGCCAAAGAAAACCACCTATGCATCGGTTGAATTTGTCGATGTAGCGGCCATCGGGCAGGAGGCTCTGAAAGAAACCGCGTTCCTGACCAGCCTGCGCAATGTGGACGCGCTGATTCACGTGCTGCGCGCCTTTGAAGAAGATTCAATTCCCCACGTAGGCCCCATCGATCCGCTTCGCGATATCAAGAACGTCGAATTCGACCTGATGATCAGTGACTTGACCCAGGTGGAGAAGCGTCTGGAGCGCTTGGAAAAAGACCTCAAGAAAGGGCGCACCAATGATCTGGAGCACGAGCAGGCTTTGCTGCTGCGCTCGAAAGAGGCCCTCGAAAAAGAGCAGCCGCTGCGCGAGTTGGAGATGACAGCCGAGGAAAAGAAGCTCATCCGTGGCTTCATGTTTCTGTCGCAAAAGCCAATTCTCTACGCGCTCAACATCGGCGAGAGCACAACGCTGGGCAACGATCTGGAAGCAGCGGTAAGCCGCTTTAAGCTGGATGAGGTTGCGCACCGGCCCAACGCAGGAGCCACGGCCATCTGTGGCAAGGTGGAGGCCGAGCTGGCGGAGATGGACGACGAGGAGGCAGCGGAGTTTCTATCCAGCTACGGACTGCACGAAAGCGGCCTGGTCCGGCTGATTCGCAAGAGCTACGAACTGCAGGGGCTCATCAGCTTCTTCACCGCAGGCGAGGACGAGTGCCGCGCTTGGACCATTCCTGTTGGCTCGAAGGCGCCGCAGGGTGCCGGGGCGATCCACACCGACCTCGAGCATCACTTCATTCGCGCTGAAACCATCCGCTGGGATAACCTGCTCGACGCGGGCTCGGAAGCGGCAGCGCGAGCCAAAGGAACTCTTCGCCTGGAAGGCAAAGAATACGTGGTGCAGGATGGCGACGTGATGCACATCCGCCACAGCGGATAAGACGGATGCTGAAACTTTCCCTGGTTCTTGGCACAATTGCAGCGCTGGCCGACATCGCCGGTGGGCTGGTGCTGGTGCGTGCGCGCGGCGTGGAGCGTTACCTGCGCTACTTTGTGGCCCTCGGTGCCGGCTTCCTGATGGCCACCGCGCTGCTGGAGATGACGCCTGAGAGCCTGCGGCTCAGTCCCCGGCTGGGTCCGGTCCTGATCATGGCCGGCTATTGCTTAGTGCATCTGCTGGAACACACCGTCAACTCCCACTTCCACTTTGGCGAAGAAACACATCACTGCGAATTTGTCTCCCGGCATACCGGCAACTCGGTAATGGCAGGCCTGAGCCTTCATGCGGTCTTTGACGGCGTGGCCATCGGCTCCGGTTTTCTGGTCTCGGGTTGGCTGGGCTGGCTGATTTTTCTGGCGATTTTTCTCCACAAGGCTCCTGAAGGATTCACCATGGCCAGTGTGATGCTGGCCAGCGGACGGAGCCGGACCGTGGCGCTTTACTCCGCCATCGGTCTGGCCGCGGCAACACTGGCCGGAGTGCTGGTGATCGAACTGATCCCAAGCTGGCTGCCCTACGGATTGCCCATTTCAGCAGGCGTGGCCCTCTACGTTGCCGCCACCGACCTCGTGCCCGAGGTAAATCGCGAACCCGGCATCCGCATGGCGCTGGTCTTCTTTGCCGGTGTAGGCGCGTTTCTGCTGCTTCGCATGATTTTGCCTGCACTCTAGATCAGCGAAGTTCATCTTCGCGATCAGTTAAAGAATTTCCCTGCATAGAGCCGTGCCAGCAGCTTCGCATAATCCCAACCTACCTTGAAATTGGCTTTGCTTGACCCGCTATGGCGGCTGCCGAAGGCTAGCGGAACCTCTGCAATCGAGCACAGCCGGCCGCGCACCAGAATCTCCAGCAGCAATTTGAAGCCGCTGGGCTGAAAGTCAATGCCGTCGATGCACGCGCGGCGAACCAAGAAAAATCCGGTCATCGGGTCATGAGCGCGGACGCCTGCCCGTTGAATGGGCCATGTAGCCCACACCGCCGCAGTGGAAAGCAGCCTGCGAACCGGGTTCCAACCGCCCACGCCTCCGCCGGGAATATAGCGGCTGCCGATGGCAATATCGCTCCCACTATGGATGGCTGCAAGCAATCGCGGCAGCAGTTCCGGTGGATGCTGCAAGTCTGCGTCCATCACGCCCAGAAATTCGGCATCTGTGTTCTTCCAGCCATAGAGAATTGCGCCGGAGAGCCCTCGCTGCCCCTTGCGCACCAGCAGTCGCACGCGCTTGTCTTCGCGGGCAATGGCCGAAACCACTGCACCGGTCCCATCCGTGCTGTCATCGTCCACAACCAGAATCTCGTAGGGAAGATTCAGTGGGTCGAGGACGGAACGAACGTGGGCGAGCAGGCCGCCAATATTTTCCTCTTCACAGAGTGTGGGAATTACCAGGGCCAGCTTTTCCCGCTGCTCTGGCGACGGCATCTTTAGTTCTTCATTCACCTGCATAGCTAGTATTTAGTTTATTCCTTTTAGAAGCTAACTTTGCGTTCCGGAAACCATGTGAGCTGGATAGTGGTAGTGTTTACGGTCTGCTGGCTCGCAGGGTAGACCGGCGTCCCAGTGGGATAAATCGGAGCCTGCCAGCGCTCGTGGGCAAAGCTGCCTTTGATCTCGAAGTCCTTGGCTATTCGCTTCACCACTTGGAAGTTTATATCGTTCAGCGTAGTTCCACCGGGGATAAAGTCCGTGGCCGCCTTTTGATTGCGCACGCCCACCTGGAGCCACTCATTGCCGCTCAGGTGATAAGTGATCCAACCCTGGCCGCCTTTGTCCTCGCGCCCGATCCAGTCGCCAAAGATCTGGCCGTTGTTGGTGTAGCCCTGCTTCTGCACGACCTCATAGTACATATATTGGCCATAAAGGCTCTTATAGACGGGCGGATCGGTTGAAGCCGCCTCAACCCGCACATCCAATTTAGGAACACCGGGCACGTGGGAGAGATAGAGACCTGGATGCCAGGAGGAGCCGTGAGGATTGTCGATGGGGGATAGGTCGTCGTGCACAAACGAGTCCACATAGAGCGTGAGCCAGTTGCGGAGTTTTGGCAACCTGTAATTGAAATCGAAGGCACCAAAGCGCGCACCCGGATCCAGTTTGCTGAACTTGATATCGGCAGGGGGTGCGGTGAGACTAAAGAACCCTCTAATAAAACTCCTGATGTTGATCGGCTCATGATCCTTGCCGCCCCAAATGATGGTCCGCTCGAAGCCGAATTCCAGATTCTCTGTGGGCCGGAAGCTGATCTTCTCCACATGCACCCAGGGGTCGATGGTATATGTGTGACCTTTGAGAGGGCCGATCAGAAACTCATACCTGAACGGACCGGTGAATCGGGAGAGCCCCGGAACGTGCAAAGGCTCAATACGGTTGATGTGGAATGCATAAACGTTTTCGGCGTTGTTGGAATAGGCCATGGAGCCGCCCTGGGCGGGTCCCAGCCACTCGTCCTGTTTGCCGAAAGAAATTACGTGGTTCAGAACCTGGGCGGAGACGTAGGCTTCCATAAAGCGTCCGTCGGTGACCGAGGCAATCGGTCCCACCGGAACAGTCGTCTGCAGATTTAATGGCAAAGGGATTACCGGAGGTGGAGGGACGATGAGAACTCCGTTGTTGTAGGTGTTGAAGTAGTAATCGCTGGTGCCGTCAATGGTGACGCTGTTTACAAATGCCTCTGCCAAAGCATATGAGTAGCCCGTACCTGAAGGAGCTGCCTGGAACTCGCCTCGCACATAGAACAAAAACCGCCCTGCGGCAGCATAGCCGCTGGCGCCTGAATAGTTATTGAAGCCACCCTGGTACGGACGGCCGTAGTCGTTGATGATTGTCGAACCCAGATGATAGCTGTCGCGCAGAGGCGTGCCATTGATTGAGCGCGCAACTTCGTAAACACTTTCCACGCGCGAGTTGCCTTCATGTCTCAGGCAGGGGCCCTGCATGTCGTTGAGCATCTTTTGCATCAGCGCGTCATAAATTCCCTGCGCCTCGTCTGTCGCCGGCCCCTCATCCGCATCTTCAATGCGTGCGCCGACTTCTTCCAGCATGTGGTCCATGCTGGCGCGGGTCCAGGGGCGCATGCCAAGGTAGACGGTATCCACAAACCCCAGTGAGTAAAGTCGCAACATGGCCGGATAAACCCAACTGTCGACCGGAATAAACGGCGAGCCCAACGCGGAAGGCATGCAGGGCAACGCGGGGCGGCTGTTGTCGGGCTCCAGTTGTCCCGCGCTCTCCGGCGCTCCAGGCTGCTCGGCCGCCAGGGGATGGGTGGCCACTAGGAAAAACCCCATCAACGCCGCCGCGCAATAAGGACCAGAAGGCAGGACCAAACGTCCGCTCACGTTCATACCTCACTCTATCATCAGGACTTTACCCTTCGACGCCCTGAAGCGGCGCCGCCGCGGGTACATAATCTGATGAGCGAGCACACCCATCGGATTGACCTAAATTGGCACTCGCCCCGACCAACGGCGTATAACCCATGAATGGGGGCGTGCACGAAAACTGATTCCAGATCACGTGCTGAGATTGAAGCATGGCTGAGTAAAGGGGGGCTGGTAGTTACAGCCAGTGACCGTGCCTCCCGCGCCCTTGCATTCGCCTTCCATCGAGCCCGGCGCGCCGAAGGGCTCACCGCTTGGTTCGCGCCCAATATTCTTGACTGGAAGAGCTTTACCCAGGCGGAATGGGAAAAGCGAACATTCGATGGCCGCCTGCTCCTGAACCCTCTGCAGGAGCAGTCATTATGGGCGGAGTTAGCCGGTGCCGACCGGCAGATGGCCACGGTGCTCGAAGGCCCGCGCTATCGCCTGGCCGCTCTGGCCCTGGAAGCTCACGAATTGTTATGCGCATATGCTCTCCGATTCCTGCGAGAAAGTGCGCGTAGCAGTTGGCAACAGGATGCGGCTGCCTTCAGCAACTGGCTCACGGCCTTCGACGAAATCTGCCGCACCCGCAACCTGCTCAGCCCTGCCCGTCTGCCGCTCGAACTGATCAAGCTGCTCGAGAATCCGCCAATAAAGGAAACACAGCGCTCCCCCCTTCTTCTCGTCGGCTTTGACCGCATTCTGCCCGTCCAGCGCGCTCTCTTTGACGCTTGGGGCGAATGGTGGCAGGCCACCCTCGACGAACCCGCCGACCAAAATCATTTTCACGAAGCCCCAGACGCACAGGCAGAACTCGCAGCCTGCGCTCTCTGGTGCGGCCACCAACTTGCTGCAAACCCAGGCTCTCGTCTTCTGGTTGTTACGCAAAACGCAAACAGCCGCCGAGGCGAAATCGAGCGTGCCTTTCTCAAGCACACCGGCCCAGCCGCAGATCCGCTCTTCGAATTCTCCCTCGGAGTGCCGCTAAGCCGAATCACGCTCCCCAGAAGCGCTCATCTGTTGCTGCGCTGGCTCTCCGGCCCGCTAGCCGAGCACGAACTCGACTGGCTGCTCTCCACCGGCCACGCTGCCGCAAGCCGCTGCGAAAATTCCGCACTGCAAACACACATGCGCAAGCTCCGCCGCCGCAGCCTGGAACAGCCCAGTTGGACGCTTGATGCATTTATCAACCAGCGATCAGGCCAGCAGTTGCCCCCCGCGTGGGTCTCCCGCATGCGCCAGGCCGAACGCCTTCTGGCGGAGTCTTCGCGCCGCCTGCAAAGTCCTCTCGAATGGGCCGAACTCGCCCCGCAATTGCTTGAAACCGCCGCGTGGCCCGGTGAGCGGCTTTTGTCCAGCATCGAATTCCAAGCCGTCCGCCGCTGGCAGCAGACTCTTGAAACCTGCGGATCCCTCGGCTTCGACGGCAGCCGCGTTCCCTGGTCCGAATTCCTCTCCGTCTTAGTTCGAACACTGGACGAGACCCTCTTTGCCCCGGAGTCTCGCGACGTGCCCATACAAATCGCCGGCCCAGCGGAGTCAGCAGGCCTCACCGCCGATGCCGTCTGGTTCCTCGGCGCGGACGAGGACGCCTGGCCTGCCGGTGGCTCGACTCATCCCCTGCTCCCACCCGAGGTGCAGCACGAAACCAAAATGCCTCACGCGACCCCTCAACTTGATTGGGATCTCGCCGAATCCATGACAGTTAGATTGCTTGCCTCCGCGGCGGAGATCCACTTCAGCTATGCGCGGCAGAACGAAGGCGTTGAAGTCAGACCATCGCAGCTCATCGCGAAGCTGGCCGGCCCTGCGCAACCGCTGCCTCCGGAGCTGGTCGCCCCGCACAACCCGTTGCCGCTCACGGTGCAATTTGAAGATCGGAGCCAAATCCCTTTCGTCGCTGCGGCGACCAAAATTCTGGGCGGCTCCAGTGTCCTCACCTCTCAGTCTCAATGCCCCTTCAAAGCCTTTGCGACCACACGCCTGGCCGCCCAATGCTGGGAGCCGGCCCGGGCCGGACTTACCCCGTCTCAACGCGGGAAACTGCTTCATGCAGTGCTTCACTCTGTTTGGGCTGGTCCGCCGAACGGCATTCGTTCTCTCAGTGAGTTGCAAGCAATCGAGGACAAAGAGTCCTTTGTCGCAAGTCACGTCAGGCGCGAGATGCAGGAGGAGATTCCAGCAAGCTTGGCAGACCGCATGCCCCGCCGCTATTTGGAACTTGAGAATCAACGCCTGGTTTTGCTCGTGACCCAATGGCTCGACTATGAAGCCACTCGAATCGAATTCGGAGACACAAAAACTGAGGTCGACAGCGCCGTTCAAATCGCGGGTCTCACATTTGACCTGCGCCTTGACCGCATCGACCGTCTCCACGACAATTCCTTGCTGGTCATCGACTACAAATCCGGCGACGTCAACCCTAAATCCTGGGACCTGCCCCGCCCCAACGATGTGCAACTGCCTCTCTACGCAAGCTTCGCCGTTGAGCGAGATGAAGTACTCGGCGGGCTGGTCTTTGCCAAGGTCCGGCCAGGTAACCAGTGCTTTGCCGGTCTGGTTGGCGATGCCAGGACAACACTGAAGGCCGATCTCTCCAGCATGAGCAATCTGGCCAGGAACGATTCCTTGGCCGAGAGCCTGATCGATTGGCGACTGTACATAGAGAAAATGGCCAAAGATTTCCTTGCCGGCCGCGCCGAGGTAGACCCGCGCGATTACCCCAATACCTGCGAACGTTGCGGCCTGCAAACGCTCTGCCGCATCCAGGAGTCCCGAGCTTTGCTCGAAGATGAAGACGAAAATGGCGAAGGTGAGAGCGATGAGTAGCCTCGATAAGCCTGCGCCTCCCGATCAATCCGAACGCGATCTCGCCCTCGATCCCAAACGCTCCGTCCTGGTCCAGGCCCCGGCCGGCTCGGGCAAAACCACCCTGCTGGCCGATCGATTCCTCTGTCTTCTCTCCGAAATCGACGACCCGAGCCAAGTGGTAGCCATCACTTTCACCAACGCCGCCGCCGCCGAAATGCGCAACCGGATTCTCGAGAAACTTCGTGCGCCGGACCCCGAACCTCTGGCCCGCCGCGTTCTGGAGCGTTCGCAGGTGATGGGCTGGAATCTCCTCGAACTCCCGGTGCAACTGCGCATAAGAACCATCGACTCGTTCTGCCGTGACCTGGCCTTGCAGCAGCCTTTGCTTTCCGGCCTTGGCGGCGGCCTCGATATAGCCGAGCAGCCCGATGAGCTTTATCGCCGCGCAGCCCGCCGCAGCCTTGAGCAGATAGACAATTCCGATCCAATGCTGAGCGGAGCCATTGCCTTGCTGCTCGAGTGGCGCGACAACAACTGGCAAGACGTGGAAAATCTGCTGGTTGAGATGCTCGGCAAACGCGAACGCTGGATGCACGAATTTGTTCTGGCGCGCGATCCGGATTGGGATGCGCTCAGAGTCATTCTTGAAAGACCCTTTGTCCATGCAGTGAGTGAAGCGCTGTCAGTGCTTGACGGAATGCTGAATCAAGTCCCAGGCGCGTGCGAAGAAATTTTGTCGCTGGCACGGTTTGCCTGCACGCAACTCAACGGCGAGAAGCATCGCGAACTGGCTGAACTCGCCGAGTTCCCCTCCGATCCATTCGCCGGTAGTGACGATCTTGCGACAGCGCGCGATGCCTATCTATGCCTGGCCAAACTGCTCCTTACCAACGAAGGCTTCTTCCGCAAAGCTGTAGATAAACGCCTTGGCTTCCCGTCCGACCGTAAGCAAGAAAAGGCGCGACTCTTTAAGTTACTTGCGACCCTGGGCCAAAATCCCAGCTTCGAGCCTGCACTTGCCGCAGTTCTGGATCTGCCCCCTGCACGCTATACCGAAGAAGATTGGCAGACCGTGCAAGCCTGTTTCATCCTGCTGCGCCATGCGGTGGGCCAACTGCAGGTGGTTTTCGCCGAATCCGGAACCGTGGATTACACAGAGGTTTCGCAGATTGCGCGACGCGTTCTCAGAGGCGACGACGGCCTTCCCACTGATGCAGCCATGGGCGTAGCAGACGGCATCCGTCACTTGCTCGTCGACGAATTCCAGGACACAAGCCGCCGCCAGCACGAGTTGCTTTCGAGCCTCATCGCTGCGTGGTCTGAGCCAACCGGCCGCACCTGCTTCGTCGTCGGCGACCCCATGCAGTCCATCTACTTCTTCCGTGAAGCAGACGCGGAACTCTTCCCGCGTGTAAAGTCGTTCGGCCTCGAAATACCCAACGCCGAGCCGCTCCTACTCGACTTCGCTTCACTCACGGCAAATTTCCGCACCACGCCGCCGCTCGTGAACCGGCTCAACGAAGTCTTTGCCCAGGTCTTCACCGTCGACGATGGCAGCGGAGTAACCTTCTCTTCCGCCGAGCCTGCGCGCGCGGATCTGCCCAACCCTGCGCCGGAATTCAATTTGCATCTTCAATTTCAGCCGCAAGCATCTCGTGGAAAATCATCTGACCCGGAAATCACGAAACAAAGAGAAGCGTCTAAATCTGCGCAGATCGAAGAAATTGTAAAGCTGATTCAGAGCAACAGCGCCCGCATCGGCGAAGCGAAGGCGCACGGCGACAAATTCCGAGTCGCCGTTCTGGCCCGTGCGCACAAGTCGCTCCTGCCCATCGCGGAGGCCCTGCACGAAGCCTCAATTCCTTTTCGCGCCGTCGAGCTTGAAAAACTGAAAGACCGCCCCGAAGTTCTCGATGCCTTGAGCCTCGCACGCGCTGTCCTCAATCCTCAGGACCGCGTAGCCTGGTTGGGAGTTTTACGCGCACCGTTTTGCGCTCTTGCGCTCGGCGATCTTTACCGGCTCACTAGCGCTGACGATCCTGAACTGCTCGCCCGTCCCGTTCCGGATCTGCTCGCCGAGCGCCTCCCGCTCCTCAGCGAAGATGGCCAACGCGCCGCCAGTCGCGTCCTTGAAATGTGGAACTCATTCCCCGCATTGCGTGCCGCCCGGCCAACCGCCTCCACGGGTACCTGGCTCGAACAGCTCTGGCTGCGCCTGGGCGGAGCCGCATGCGTCGACGCCTCCGCGCGCGCCAACATCGACCTCTTGTGGAGCTGCCTTGACGGTTTGCCTGCGGGTGAGCAGGATCTGCCCGGCCCCGCGCTCGATGCAGCTCTCGACAAGCTCACTGCATTGCCCGATCCCGAGGCCAACAGCGATGCCGGAGTTCAGTTGATGACCATCCACAAATCAAAAGGCCTTGAGTTTGAGGTGGTCATTGTCCCCGACCTTCAAGCCATAACAAAAGGCGGGAAGCGCGAGATGCTTTCCTGGCTTGAACGCGGCCTTGCTCAACCGGACGAAGAAGAAAACATTACCGAATTCCTCATCGCTCCCTTCCAGCCCAGAAGCAAAGATCCCGGCGAAGCCAAGAAGTGGGTCGATCGCATCTACCACCAGCGCGAGTCGCAGGAAGACCGGCGCATTCTCTACGTTGCCGCAACCCGCGCCCGCGACGAACTGCACCTTTTCGCCCGCCCCAATTACAAGAGCGAGGCCAATGGTCAGTTCAGTCTCGCCGATCCCGCCAAAAACAGCCTGCTAGCCACAGCGTGGCCCGCGCTTGAAGATGAGGTTCGTAGTCGTTTCGAAGAATGGAAAACCGCCAGAGAAAAATCATTAGCAGGCGAAGACCAGGTGATCGAAACCATCGCCGCCAGCGAGAGCAACCTGCTCGTAATGCCCACCCCCGCCAAGCCAACTCTCCTGCGCCGACTCCCGTCGGACTACGTGCCTGCGCAGAGCACAGATTTCTCTCCAACAGCAGATTCGCGCATCGTCGGGTTGAGCACATCGGGACTTTACAGCCGCCACGAAGGCGGCAAACTCTCCCGCGCATTCGGCGTCGCCGTCCATTCACTGTTGGAAGAGCTTGCCCGCCTGCGCGCTACGCATGAATGGGAAGCCGCCCGCGCCGCTCTTCAGCGCTTCGAACCCCGTATCGCCGCCCAAGTGCGCGCCTCAGGCGTGGATCAGGCGCAGGCTGCCCGCATCGCCGCCCAGGCGCTGGAGTCCGCACTATGCGCCTCGAATGACCCCATCGGCCAATGGATTCTCTCGCCCCACACCGACGCCCAGAGCGAAGTCCGCTGGGCCGGAGTCCTCGCCGGCAGCCTGAGCATAGTCCGCGTAGACCGCATCTTCCGCGCCGGTCCCACTCCTCAAACGGAGGGTGAAGAATGCTGGTGGATCATCGACTACAAAACCGCGCACGCCGACAATGCCGACCCTTCCACCGTTCTCCCTGAGCTAAGAAAAATCTTCGCGCCCCAACTCGAAGCCTACGCCGCAATCCTCCGCAACCTGCACGGCGCAGACGCACCCATCCGCGCCGGCCTCTATTACCCGCGCATGATTTCGCTGGATTGGTGGGAACTATAGCCGAGCTTCCTCTCGCTACGCCTGCGGCGCCGTCTCAACCTTCAGCCCTGCCTCCGGATCACGCCCGCCGGTAACGCTCTTGTGATGCCGCACATCCGCGCCCTCCACCCAGAAGATCACATCCTCGGCAATATTCGTGGCGTGGTCGGCAACCCGTTCCAGGTTGCGGCTGATCATCAGCGCATTTAGTGCCTGCGGAGCCAGGTGGCTCTGCTCTTCCATCACCTTGGTCAGTGCCTTGTAAGCCGCTTTATTCATCGCATCCACGGCGTCGTCCATGGCCAGGATTGAGCGCGCCAGCGCTGCATCTCCTTCAATAAACGCCTGCAGGCACTTGCGCACCATCTCCGCGGCCAGCGTCGCCATCCTCGGAATATCTACCGGCAGTTCAACCACGGCCATCTGGTCCATGTTCCGCACCCGGTCGCTGATCGCCTTGGCTGCGTCACCCACCCGTTCCAGGTCGGCATTGATCTTGATCACGGCCAAAATAAAACGTAAATCGATGGCCATGGGTTGTTCCATCGCCAGCAGATCGAGAGCGGCCTGGTCGATATCGCGCTCCAGCCGGTTGATTGCCATCTCGCTGCGGCTAACCAGATCGCAGATAGAAAGGTCGCGCACGCGATAAGCTTCAATGGCGCGCTGAATGGCCTGCTCGGCCAACCCCGCCATCACCAGCAGTTGCTCTTTCAGTTCATCCAAACTTTGTTGAAAGCGTATGCGTGTCATCCAAACCTGCCTGTAATGTAATCCTCGGTGCGTTTGTCGCTTGGATTGGTGAAGATTTTGTGCGTTGAATCGAACTCCACCATCCGCCCGTTCAAAAAGAAGCCCGTGTTCTCTGCCACGCGAGCCGCCTGCTGCATGTTATGGGTAACTATCACAATAGTGTACTGCGATTTCAGCTGAAAAATCAGGTCTTCGATCTTTGATGTGGAAACCGGGTCCAGCGCCGAAGCGGGCTCGTCCATCAGCAGCACCTCGGGATCCACGGCCAGCGCGCGGGCAATGCACAACCGCTGCTGCTGTCCGCCGCTCAGGCTGGCGCCCGATTTCTTCTTCAAATCGTCCTTCACCTCGTCCCACAGCGCCGAGTTCCTCAGCGACTTTTCCACGATCTCTTCCAGAGCCCGCCGATTGGTGTAGCCGTTCAGCTTAAGCCCCGCGCAAACATTGTCATAAATGGACATGGTCGGAAATGGATTGGGCCTCTGGAAGACCATGCCCACCCGGCGCCTGATCTCCACCGGCTTGCAATCCTCATAGATATCCAGGTCGCCGAACATCACCTTGCCCGTAACCCGCGCAATGGGATTGGTCTCATGCATGCGGTTCAAACAGCGTACAAAAGTGCTCTTGCCGCAGCCTGAAGGGCCAATCAGCGCCGTGGCATGATTGGCCGGTATATTCAGGTTGATGTCCTGTAGCGTGTGATTCGTTCCGTACCACGCATTCAGGTTGATTACCTCGATGCCAATGCCCACTTAGCTTGCCCCTTTCAAAACGCCGCGGCTGGTTACATAACGCACCAGTGAAACCGCGGTCACAATTAGAACAATCAAAACCAGCGCCCCCGCCCATGCCAGGCGATGCCATTCATCGTAGGGCGAGATGGCATAGACATAAATCTGCAATGGCAAGGCGGCAATAGGCTCGTTCAGATTCGAGCTCCAGCCCATGTTGCCGAAGGCCGTAAAGATCAGCGGCGCTGTCTCTCCCGCCACGCGTGCAAAAGCCAGCATACAGCCGGTAATAATACCCGGCGAGGCCGTTTTCACGGTAATCGCCAGCACCGAACGCCAGTTGGGCACGCCCAGCGCCAGAGCCGCCTCGCGCACCGCATGCGGCACCATCAGCAGCATCTCTTCAGTAGTACGGCAAACGGTGGGAATCATCATGATGCCCAGCGCCACTCCGCCTGACAAGGCCGAGAAGTGCCCTTGCGGGACCACGATCAGCGAGTAAACCGCGATGCCCATCACGATGGAAGGAACGCCATTGAGCACATCGGCCGTGAAGCGCACCGCGTTGGCCATCTTGGTTCCGCGTCCGAACTCAGCCAGAAAAATTCCGCCGCCAATCCCTATCGGAACGCCGATCAGGCTGCCGATCGCAAGCAGAATCCCCGAACCTGCAATCGCATTGGCCATGCCGCCGCCCGCCTCGCCCACCGGCTTGGGAATATCGGTGAAAAACGCCCAGCTCAGCGAACTGGCGCCCTTGTAGAGCAAATAAGCAAAGATAGCTAACAGCGGCGCCACCACAAGCAGCGTTGAAATCACCGCCAGCCCGGTCGCCGCGCCATCGATCCCCGCCCGAATTTGAGCCCGTAATTTACGTTCCGTCGGCACTCTCTCGCTCTCCCAACCCGTTCCTATTCCCTACCCCCTGTTTTCAATGCACCTGCGCCGGCGCCCCTCGTGTAACCGCCCACACCAGCACCCGCGCAAATGCGTTCACAATAATCGTCACCACAAACAGCGCCAGTCCAATCTCCATCAGCGCGCTCAAATACAAATCGCCTGAGGCCTCGGCAAATTCATTGGCGATCACCGCCGCCATCGAGCTTCCGTTACCCAGCAGCGAGCGCACAATCTGCGGGTTGTTGCCAATCACCATGGTCACCGCCATGGTTTCTCCCAGCGCCCTGCCCAGGCCAAGAATGATCGCGCCCACAATTCCGATGCGCGCATTACGCAGCACGCCCATGCGGATCATCTCCCAACGCGTCGCCCCCAGCGCCAGCACTGCCTCCCGCTGCGAGTGCGGCACCGCTGTCATCACCTCCCGCGTCAGAGAAGAGATGATGGGCAAAATCATCACCGCCAGAATCACTCCGGCGGTAAGAAATCCCAGCCCGGTGGGATTATCGTCGCCGAATAATCCAGTCCAGCCCAGCAGCTTGATTAGCAGCGGATTCACGTGTTCCCTGAGCAGAGGAACCAGCACAAAGACCGCCCACAGTCCATAAATCACGCTGGGAATGGCTGCCAGCAGTTCGGTCATGAACGCCAGCGGACCGCGCACCGCCTGGGGACACATCTCGGTAAGGAACACGGCCACGCCAACGGCCAGCGGAACCGCCAGCAGCAGCGCCAGAAACGACGAGACCAGCGTCCCGTAGATAAAGGGCAGAGCACTGAAATGACCGTTTACGGGGTCCCAGTACTGCGGAAGTTTGGTCTCGGGATCGATAAAGGCGCTAAAGAAAAATTGAAAGCCAAACTGATGCCAGGCCAGCTTCGAGCGCAACACCAGCTCGACGGCAATCAGCACCACGATGCCGAAGATGCTTAGCGCGCAGAGCACCATCAGCCAATGAAATCCGCGATCGGCAATGGCCGAATTTCCGCGCGACAAAAGAAAGGAGCGAATCGCCGAAACCTGAACCGGCGCCGCTGGACGTTTACCGTCAGGAGGATCTGCTTCAGGCTGAAGCTGCTCGCGGGAGATGCGAATATCAGGCACGTTGGCGTTCACTTCAAACAGGCTAACCGGCAAATATGAATAGGAGGTTACAAGGGAGCAAAATCAAGCGCATACAGCAGGAATAATCCCGCCCCCGCCATCTGAATCGCTCAAACACACCCGCAACGGTCTCAGGCGCGCCCCCTTCCTCATTTGCATGCCGGACCTGGTCAACTTGCGCCGAGCCAGCTGTGATTGCCACTCTTCAACTTTCCGATTTTCCTCCTCAAAACGAAATTGAAATCTTTCCTCCATTGGTTTTCAATTTCCGTTAAGCTGGTAACCAGCAACCCGGAAGGCCTCGATCATGCGCACAGTGATTACCTTATTCGCTCTCCTCCTTGCCACCCTCACCCTCGACGCCCAAACCAATCTCCAGCCCGACCCACCCCACCGCGAGTGGAAGGCCTCCTGGGTCACGCATCCCACCGCCCCGTTGCGCGAGCCTGTGGTGCTCCACTTCCGCCGCACGCTCTCGCTGGCATCTGTTCCGGCCACCTATCCGGTTCGCGTTAGCGCCGACAACCGCTTCATTTTGTATGTAAACGGCCATCGTACAGGCGACGGCCCAGCCCGCGGCGACCTGGCCCACTGGCGCTATGAGCGCTTTGATCTCGCCCCGCTGCTCCAGCCGGGTGAAAACCTCATCACCGCGACAGTCTGGAATTTCGGCATCTACGCGCCCATCGCTCAATTCTCTGACCGCACCGCCTTTCTGCTGGAGAGTGAAGCCACCGGAGACAGCTCCATCAGCACCCCCGAAGGCTGGCAGGTCGAGCAGGAACAGGGCCAAGGTCCCCTCGATCATTCGCTGATCGATATGCATATCTATATGGCCTCAGGTCCCGGCGAGCAGATTGATGCCGCGCATTACGACTGGTCGTGGAACGCCGCCTCCACAGCTTCATCGTCCTGGGCTCCAGCCGCTTCGCCCATGCGTGAAAGCCTTTATTCCACAACCAATCAGGCCCATTCATTCGACGTCGAAGCCGACAATCCCTGGGGCCTGGTCCCTGACCAGCTTCCACACATGGTGTTCGAGCCCACGCCAACGGGTAAAGTGGTCCGCGTATTTATTGATGAATCTCACGCGAGCGGGCGCTCATTTGGAGGAAATATTCGAGGCCAAGCGTTGCTTAAGAATGGCTTTCCGGATGGTCCAGCGTGGATTCCCGCGAACTCGCACTTTAAACTTCTCGTCGACCGCAAGGCCCTCACAACCGCCTATCCCCTCCTCGCTGTTTCCGGCGGAAAAGGCGCCCGCATCAAGCTGACCTACTCTGAAGCTCTCTACGACAAGGACCGGCGCAAAGGTGACCGCGACGAAGTGGGCGATCGCCAGGCCGTCGGCCTGATCGACTGCTTCCTCCCCGACGGCGGCCAGCATCGTACCTTCGAGCCCCTCTGGTGGCGCACCTGGCGCTATCTTGACCTCGATATCACCACCGCCGACCAGCCGCTCACCCTCGAATCCCTCACCGCTAACTTCACCGCCTATCCGTTCAAAGAGCTGGCCACATTCCAATCTCCCGACCCAGACCTCGAAAAAATCTGGGAGATCAGTTGGCGCACCGCGCGTCTCGATGCCCACGAAACCTACATGGACACGCCCTACTGGGAGCAGCTCCAATATGTGGGCGACACCCGCATCCAGGCCCTCATCTCTTACTCCGTAACCGGCGACGACCGCCTCGCCCGTCAGGCCATCGAAGCCTTTGACCAGTCCCGCATCTCGGAGGGCATCACCCACAGCCGCTATCCCAGTTCGCTCGCGCAAAACATTCCAACCTTTTCCCTGCTCTGGATCGGCATGGTTCACGACTACTGGCTCTACCGCCCAGACCCTCAACACGCCCGCTCCGCACTTCCCGGAACCCGCACCGTACTCGACTGGTTCGCAACTCACGAGCAACCCGACGGCCTTCTCGACAAGCTTCCCTGGTGGAGCTTCATTGACTGGGTCACCAAGGGCGAAATCCCCACCTACGACGCAAACGGCGAATCCTGCGTAACCACCCTCGAATACCTGGGAGCACTGAACGACGCTGCCGATCTCGAAAAAGGCCTCGGCGACCCGCGTCTCGCCACCCGCTACCAGGACCGCGCGGCCCACGTGCGCTCAGGAATCTACGGAAAATGCTGGAGCGATTCCCGCAGCCTGCTCGCCGACAATCCCGAGCAGAAAAACTTCAGCCAGCAAGCCAATATTCTGGCCGTCCTTTACGACGTCATCCCCAAAGACCGCCAGCAAGACGTTCTGCGCCGGATGCTGGCCATCGAGCCGGCCACCACCCCCGATGGGATCTTGAGCGCCTCCTACTACTTCCGCTTTTATCTCTCCCGCGCCCTGGAGCACGCCGGCATGGCGGACGAATACCTCAACTCCATCGACCCCTGGCGAAAGATGCTGGCCCTCCACTTCAGCACCTGGCCTGAGACTCCCGGCGCCACGCGTTCCGACTCCCACGCCTGGAGCGCACACCCTATCTACGACCTGCTCACGCTGGTAGCCGGCATTGAACCCTCCGCCCCCGGCTTCGCCACAGTCCACATCGCTCCCCACCTGGGCTCGCTCACTTCGCTCAAGGCAAGCTATCCCCATCCCCAGGGCATGATTGAAGTCGAATATCACCGCCAGGGCGATGGACTGAATGCCACCATCACTCTCCCCGGCACGCTAACCGGCAGCTTCGTCTATGAAGGCAAGGATTGGTGGCCTCTCAAGCCGGGCGTAAACCAAATTCACGCCCCGCGAAAATAGTCCGCCTCATGCCGGTGAAGAAATAAGCAGCTGGTGCCCCATCCTTGACGCAGTTTCATCGCGTCAAGGGTGGAATACCATGAAGCCCAACCTTTAATGCTTTGAAATGACGCAGCGCGATTTACGCATAATCCCGCGACATTCCTTGCCATACCAGAAAAATCGATATATCAAACGCGAATCGCTGTTTCGCCTATTGAAGCAAAAGTGTTACAACTCGAACATGGCCAAGGGGAAAAAATCACCGCCATCAGGTCCCGTAAACCTGAGAATGCTCGCCGAATACCTCGAGCTATCCCAGACCACTGTCTCCCTGGTCCTAAATAATTCACCCTCCGCCCGCTCCATCCCCCAGGAGACCCGCAACCGGGTCAAGGAGGCGGCCAAGCGGCTCAACTACCGACCCAACTACTTCGCCCGCTCTCTTCGGCAGAGCCGCTCAATGAGCGTCGGGGTGCTGGCGCCGGATCTAAGCGAGGGCTACTTCACTCACGTGATGAGCGGGGTGGTTGAAGAACTGACCAGCGCCAGCTATTTCTACTTCACCGCCTGCCACGACTGGAAAAAGGAGTTGATCGAGCAGTACCCGCGCATGCTGGTGAATCGTTCCGTCGACGGACTTTTGTTGCTCAATACCCCGGCGGATCACATCGCCGTGCCGGTCCCGGTGGTAGCCATCTCGGCCCACAGCGCGGCTGAAAACGTAACCAATATCGTGCTCGATCACAATCTCGCCGTCGAGCAGGCGCTCACCCACCTCTATGAGCTCGGCCATCGCCGCATCGCCTTCATGCGCGGCCCACACGCCATTCCCGATTCGGAAATTCGCTGGGAGGCCATCCAGCAGGTAACTTCGAAGATGAGCATCAAGCTTGACCCCTCGCTCATCATCCGCATCGACTCTGCCGGGTGGTCGATGAAGACCGGCTACCACCCCATGGCTCCCGAGATCGGCTACAAACCCATGCAGGTCCTGCTCAAAAAGACCCGCGACTTCACCTCCATCTTCTGTTTCAACGACATCGCCGCCATCGGCGCCATTCGCGGCCTCAAAGACGCGGGGCTCAAGGTGCCTGAAGACGTTTCCGTCGTAGGCTTCGATGACATACAGTCCGCAGCCTACTCCACGCCCTCGCTCACCACCGTCCGCCAGCCGCTTGCCGAGATGGGCAAAAGCGGCGCACAAGTGCTTCTCGACCGCATCGCCAATCGTGAAAAAGAGTTCCCATCCAAGATCGTCATGGCCCCGAAACTAATAGTCCGCGAGTCCACCGGCCCAGCGACGACTAAAAGCAGCAAATGAATGTGATCAAGGTATTCAATAAATAAATTTGAGCAAGGTGATTGCCCCAGATCTCACTTTTGAGACTGGGGAATGAACGAACCCAGTCCCCTATTTCCTATTCCCTATTCCCTATTCCTTAGTCCCTGTTCTCCGCTACTCCAGCATCTGCAAATCCAGCGGCTCTTCGAGCAGATAGTCCCGGCCGCGAATGCACGCCAGCGCTCGCCTGAGCGCCGAAGACTTGCACGGCTCCACGGTAACCACAAACGGCAGCGCATCCTCTGGATATCCCGGCTTCTGCACAATCGCGCGAATATTGATGTGCTCTTTCGCCAGCGCCCCGGTAATCTCAGAAACAATCCCTGGTCGATCCTTAACCAGGAAGCGAATGTAATGTGGAACCTCGAACTCCGCGCTCACCTTCGCCGCATCGGCTGGAAGCTTGACCCTCCGCGATCCGTGCGCCAGCGCCAGCAGATCGCTGACCACTGCTACTGCCGTGGGCTGCCCGCCAGCTCCGTGACCAGAAAACACCACATCGCCACCGTAGTGTCCGGTGAGAATCACCATATTTTCAGTTCCCCGCGACCAGGCCAGCGGAGAATGTAAATCCACCAGCGTCGGTCCTACCTTGGCCGCAACCTCTCCGATATTCCTCTCAGCTCTCGCAACCTGGCGGATGGTGCAGCCCAGGTCCCGCGCATAGCTGAAGTCCACAGCCGTGATCGCGGTGATCGCCTGGGGCACAATCTCTTCCGGGTCAACAGCCACGCGCAACGCCAGCCGCATCAGAATTGCAAGCTTGGCCCGCGCATCAAACCCTCCCACATCCTCCGTCGGATCCGCCTCCGCATAGCCCTTGGCTTGAGCCTCGGCCAGCACCGCCGCATACTCCGCGCCCGCCTCCATCTTGCTCAGAATGAAATTGCAGGTGCCGTTCAAAATACCTTCGATGCGCTCAATCCGATCCCCGGCCATTCCCATTTCGAGCCCCGGAATCACTGGAATCCCACCGGCCACCGCGGCCCCATACTTCAGATGCCCACCCTTGGCCGCGGCCAGCCGCTCCAACTCCACTCCATGGTAGGCAATCAGCTTCTTGTTGGCCGTCACTGCGCTCTTGCCGGCTTCGAGCGCCTTCCGCACCCAGCCGCCTGCCGGATCAAGCCCCCCGGCCAGCTCCACCACAACATCCACATCGGAGGCCAGCACAGCATCGGCATCCTCGCTCCAAATTACGCTCGATGGAACCCACTTCACCTTCTTGCGTGCCACGCCGCGATTGAAAATGTGGGTCAGCTCCAGCCCCTGCGGCTTTGACTCCGCCAGGATCCTCGCCACTGAACTGCCCACCGTCCCAAAACCAAAGATCGCAATGCGCAGCGGTTGCTTAGCGCGTGCTCCCCGTGCCGCCTCGCTGGAATGTTGTTGCGTAGATTCAGAGCCCTGCACTTTGGTCACCGGCATTTCCTTTGAATTAAGCAATTGAAATTACTTGATACCCCGATGATACCTGACCGCACGTATCGATTGCTCAATGCGTATCTCAGAAATCATTCATCCTGTAAGATGAATTCCAGATGCGGCGCACGCTCACCATTTTCCTGATTCTGAACTGCTGGCTGGGGCCGTTGGCGGCCATCCTCCCTGCCAGCGATGAGTCGCGCCTGCCCCCCTGCTGCCGCCGTCACGGAGTACATCACTGCGCCATGGCCTCCATGATGGCCCAGGCCGCATCCGGCAAACCCATCCTTACCGCTCCCGCAACTTGTCCCTCGTACCCCGGCGGCGCAGCCCTTCTCCCATCGGTAATTCCTGCGCTGGCCGCATCGCCGGTCAGCATGCCGGTCCTGCTCGCGCTGTCTAACTCGCCCGCCTCAGGCCGCGCCGCTGCCCGCCTCGGCCAGATTCGCACCCGCGCCAGTCGCGACCCTCCGTCCACAACCCTCGCCTAGAAAACACCGTTGAAGGTGCTGTTCTGTCTTCCCCTCAGGAACAAAGGATGAATCCTGCCCGTGAGGAAACAGGCCAGCAGGAATGATCGCCTTGAGAAGATTCGTCTCTCTGGGACCGTATCCGCCTTTCAGCGATCCCAAATCCCGTCAGGCATCGCGCGCCCAGCTTCCCGACCATAGTTCTACCTGCACGCGCTTCACATTCTCGGAGGTCAATTCATGCGTCGCCTCTTTTCTTTTGCCGTAGCTTTATTCCTGGCCGCCTCCATCCCCGCATTCGCCACCGTCTTCGCCATCGTGCACGGCGTAGTCCACGATCCCCAGCACCGCCCCATCGCCGGCGTAATGATCACCCTCCAAGCCACCGATTCCGCCTTCACCCTACAAACTGAAACCAACTCCGAAGGCACATTCGAGTTGCCTCAGGCCCCCATCGGCGTTTACCGGCTCACCGTCACCACTCCCGGCTTCTCCACCGTCACCCAGCCGCTGAAGGTCGCTTCCGGCACCAACCCCGTTCTGCACATTCCCCTCCAACTGGCCCCAGCCATCCAGAGCATTCAGGTCGAAGGGCTGGGAATCTCCCTCTCCGCATCCGATTCCGCTACCCCCACCTCTCTCATCACCCGTGCCGATATCGAGCTAACGCCCGGCGCTGACCGCACTATCGGCATGGAGATGATCACCGACTACGTTCCCGGCGCCTACATGACTCACGACATGCTTCACATGCGCGGCGGTCACCAAACCAGTTGGCTGATCGACGGCATTGCAATTCCCAATACTAAGATCGCTTCCAACGTCGGCCCGCAGATCGATCCCAAGGACATTGACGCAATCGAAACTCAGCGCGGCAGCTACTCCGCCGACGTGGGTGACCGCACCTACGGCGCATTCAACGTCGTTCCGCGCAACGGCTTCGAGCGCGACCGCGAGGGCGAGTTCCTGCTCACCGGCGGCAACCTCGGCACCGGTGAGGCCCAGCTCTCCCTCGGCGACCACTCCAGCAAGACCGCCTGGTACGCAAGCCTCACCGGCTCCCGCTCCAACTACGGCCTCGCCACACCGGTCGCGGCTATCTATCACGATGCAACCAACTCTGAGAGCGGCCTTCTCAACCTGATTCGCAACCAGACCCCCAAAGATCAGCTCCGCCTCGACGCGCAATATCGCCAGGATTACTTCGACGTACCCTACGACCCCAACCCCAACGACTACGAATGTACCTCGAACTACTACTGTTCCTACGGCCTGCGCGACGCTCAGTCCGAGCGCGATTCCTTCCTCATCGCCAACTGGGTCCGCACCCTCTCGTCCAAAGCTCTATTTTCCTTCGCACCCTTTTACCACCTCAACCAGGCAGACTATAACTCGCTCCCCGCGGACCTTCCCGCTTCCACCACCTGGCACCAGACCTCAAACTATGCAGGCGGCCAAGGCGATGCCCGCGTGGACGCCGGACCGAACAGCCTCTCCGCCGGCTTCTATTCCTTCTATCAAAAAGAAAATGACCTCTTCGGCGTCGAGGTCAACACTCCCCCCGCAGCCTCTTATCCCAACACTCCAGCCACCGCCGGCGCTGCTCTGGTTGAGTTCTATCTCTCCGACCACCTGCGCCTGGGCCCGTACATCACCCTCCTCGGTGGCGAGCGCTTTTCAATTTACAACGGCGGGTACGACGAATCCGCAACCTACCCCCGCATCGGCGCCACTGTCGAGATTCCCCGTTTTCACTGGGTCCTGCGCGGCTTTTACGGCCGCTTCTTCCAACCCACACCTCTGCTCACCATTTCCAGCTCCGTCCTCAACTACGCCGGCAGCCTGCCCACCGGCGAAAATACCTTCACGCCCCTGCCTTCGGAGCGCGATGAAGAGCACCAGTTCGGCATTCTCATTCCATACAAGGGTTGGTCGCTCGACGTGGATACCTTCAAAAATCGCGTCAACAATTTTCTCGATCACTCCAATCTGGGCGAGTCGAATATGTACTTCCCCATCGCCCTCGATGGAGCACTAATTCGAGCCTGGGAACTGACCGCACGCTCGCCCGAGTTGGCCCACGCCGGCCAATTCCACCTGACCTACTCCAATCAAATCGCCCAGCAGCGCGGCAACATCGTCGGCGGTTTTGTCTGCAGCATTCCCACCGACCCAGCCTGCGACCTCGGCCCCAACTACATCGCCCTCGACCATGACCAGCGCAACACTCTCAACACTGGTTTCACAGCCAATCTCCCGCTGCACTCCTGGTTCTCGACCAGTGTCTATTACGGCTCCGGCTTCTCCAACGGCCTTGCCGGTGCAAACAAGGGCCCATACAACGGCCCCTACCTGCCCGCACACACCACCTTCGACACCTCCGCCGGCCACAAGATCGGCGAGCGTTGGAAGCTCTCCGTCACGGCCATCAACGTTACCAACCACCGGGTTTTGCAGGATAACTCCGTAACCATCGGCGGCTTTCACTGGAACGATCCAAGAATCATCTCCGCAGAACTTCGCTACCGCTTCCACTTCTAAATATTTCAAAAAATAATTTGCAGATTATTTCCCCAATCCGATTACTATTAAAATCCATGGCCACACTCTTCGAAAAGCTCAACCTCAAGGATCACCAGGAGATTCTCATCCTGAACGCACCTGAGAGCTTCAACCGCGAACTCTCACGGCTGCCCGTAATCGCCTTTCACCGTCTCGA
This sequence comes from Occallatibacter sp., assembly GCA_049515455.1. GTDB lineage: Bacteria > Acidobacteriota > Terriglobia > Terriglobales > Acidobacteriaceae > Telmatobacter. The sequence goes on along the minus strand of JBEKUB010000007.1, from coordinate 81,092 downwards.
GACCCTCCCCGAGATCCGCATCTCCGTCGCCTTCGTCACCCGCCAGGCAGAGGTCGACGCTCTCGCCCCGAAAATTGCCGCCAAGGCCAAAGGCGATGCAATTGTCTGGTTCGCTTATCCCAAGGGCACGTCAAAAAAATTCCAATGCGATTTCAACCGCGATACAGGCTGGGCCGCGCTGAAAAAAGCCGGATTCGATTCCGTGCGCTACATCGCCATCGACGAAGACTGGACCGGCCTTCGCTTCCGCCGCAATGAGTTCATCAAGTCCCGTTGAATCTGTCAGGATGTGCCCGGTCTACACCATACCGATGCACCCCCTTGCCCCCTGCCCGGTGGTAACCAACCCATAACCAGACAGTAACTAACAGCGAAAAAAACCGCACCCATTCATCTCAAATGGAAAAAGAAGGAGAAAAAACAATGCAAACCACGCCAAAAACCCTGCGTCCGGCACAAGCCGAAGTCCATCGCCCCGCCCACGATCAGGATTTGATTGAAGTTCCCAAGCGAGCCAAGCTAGACCGCGAAGCTGAAGGAAAAAATATCCAGCCGCGTCAAGCAGTCGCCAAGGAATAGGTGCATCTCCATGACCCGCGCCAACCCGCTATCTCGCGAAAATGCCAACTCGCCAACAAGCCAACAAGCTAACAAGCTAAACAAACAGCCCCAGCATCATCACCCCGGCCTTACCCTCAACCACATGCGTAAACGCCGCGGCATTCAGCGGTTTTTCCGGTCCGATATAAACCGTGCGCGCCCCATTTTGCCGCGCCCAGTGCACAAAATTCGCCGCCGGATAAACCGATCCTGAAGTGCCCACCACCACCATCAGAGTAGCCTTGCCTATCTCTTCCTGAATACGATCCATCTCCAGCGGAACCTCGCCAAAGAAAACGATGTGCGGCCGCAACCGTCCTCCGCAGGCGCAGCGGCCCACCTCGTCCAGGCTTCGATAAGTAGCGCGATCCTCGACCGGCGGCCTCTTACACTCCCGCTCACAACGCGACTTGGCCAGTTCACCGTGCATATGCACCAGCCGCACTGACCCGGCCCGTTCGTGCAGATCGTCCACATTTTGCGTGCACAAAAAGAATCTCTCTCCCAGCCGCGCCTCAAGCTCAGCCAGGGCAACGTGCGCCGGATTCGGCTGAGCCTTCGCCCCATCCGCTCGCCGTCCGGAATAAAAATCCCACACCAGCGCCGGATTCCGCACCCATGCCTCCGGCGTGCAGACATCCTCAACGCTGTGCCCTGCCCACAACCCGTCGGAAGCGCGAAAAGTAGGCAAGCCACTCTCCGCGCTGATCCCCGCCCCAGTCAGCACAAACACGCGATCTTCAGCAGCAATAGAAATCTTGCTCATGATTTTCGTTCCTGATTTATTTGCCGCTCGGCTTTGCGCAATCCCAACCCTCAAAAGCGAGACTGCGGTACCCATCCGTTCCCTAACCCCTAACCACTAATCCGTAACCCCTGCTTCTTTCACGGCTCCAGCAGAATCTTCCCCGTAGTCTTGCGCTCTTCCAGATCCGTCTGCGCCTGCGCAGCATCAGCCAGAGGATAAATGTGCTCAGTGCGCAACTTGAGTTTTCCCGTGGCAGCCCAACTCAAGACATCTCCGGCTCTCCACTCCAGCTCCGCGCGCGTGGCGATGTAGTGCCACATCGTAGGCCGCGTGATGAACAACGACCCCTTGCTGCTGAGCTGGATCAGGTCAAAAGGCGGCACTGGCCCGCTGGAGGCGCCGAACAGCACCATCATCCCGCGCGGACGCAAACAGTTCAGGCTCGACTCAAATGTGGTTTTGCCCACCGAGTCGTAAGCCACGTCCACGCCCTTGCCATCTGTCAGCCGCTTGACCTCCGGCTCAAATTCCTGTTTGGTGTAAAGAATCACATGCGCTGCGCCGGCCTCACGCGACAGTTCCGCCTTGGCCGGCGTTGAAACCGTGCTGATCACCTTCGCTCCCAGCTGCACCGCCATTTGCGTCAGCAGCAGCCCCACGCCGCCGGCCCCGGCATGCACCAGCGCCGTATCTCCCGCCTTCAGCGGAAAAGTGGAGTGGGAAAGATAATGCGCCGTCATTCCCTGCAGCATCGCTGCGGCGGCCTGCTCCATGCTCAGACCCCCGGGCACCTTCACAAGTTGCGTCGCCGGAACCAGCGCGTATTCAGCGTAGCTGCCCAGCACGCCGGTTGATGCCACCGCGTCTCCGGCAGCAAATCCCGTCACGCCCGGACCCAGCTCCTCCACCGTGCCAGCCGCTTCGCTACCCGGCGTCATCGGCAGCGCCGCCTTGTAGACGCCTTTGCGAAAATAAACTTCGATGAAGTTGACCCCGATAGCCTCAATGCGGATCAACACCTGCCCCGGTCCCGGTTGCGGAATGGGCAACTCGGCCATCTCAAGAACTTCAGGGCCGCCTGTTTGGTTAATTTGGATGGCTTTCATGTCACGGTAAGAATGAACCTTGAGACCCGTATTCTGCAAGTTTCAATTCAATCCAAATCGAGCCCAAAAAAATCAAGCCTCGCCCAGACGAATCCAGACGAAGCTTTTTCTATTCCCTATTCCCTGCCTTCAAAACCTCTCCTCCCGCCCTTCCGTCAGCAAGCTCTGCTCTTCAGCGGAAATCAGCCGCACAACGCGGTCGACGGTGTAAGGAGCGTGTTCCTGACTGGTGTGAAAGTGACGCACCTGCAGCTCTCCCAGCAAACCGATGGCTACCATCTGGATACCGGCGACAATCAGCACCGCGCCAATTACGAACATTGGCCCGTGCAGCTCCATCAGGCTCTGGTGCGGGTGCAGCAGCTTTAGCCCCAGTAGCACTGCCGAAATCGTGCTGCCCACCAAGATGCCCAGTGCGCCGAAGCCACCAAAAAAATGCAGCGGACGGCTCATGTACTTGAGCAGAAATCGAATCGTCATCAGGTCGAAGATGACGCTGAAGGTGCGCCCGATCCCATAGTGGCTCTTGCCCCGCTCGCGGTTCATATGCCGGATGGGTATTTCGCAAATTGATGCGCCATACCAACTGGCCAGCGCGGGAATAAACCGGTGCATCTCCCCGTAAAGCGGAATATTCTGGATCACCTCGCGGCGATACGCCTTGAAGGTAGTGCCAAAGTCGTGTATGGGCACGCCCGAGATCAACGCCATCAGCCAGTTTGCGCAGAGTGAGGGAATCCGCCGCATTAGTAAGCTGTCCACGCGGTCCCTGCGCCAGCCGGAAACCACGTCGTAGCCTTCTTCAAGTTTTTCAAGAAACATGGGGATATCGTTGGGGTCGTGCTGCAGGTCGCCGTCCATGGCCAGGATGAACTCGCCTGAAGCGTGATCGAACCCCGCCGCCAATGCCGAGGTCTGGCCGAAATTCCTCCTCAGCTTCACCACCAGCACCCGGCTGTCCACCGCAGCTATCTCTTCCAGCAACTTGTAGGTGCGATCGCTTGACCCGTCCTCGACCAGCACCAGCTCAAAACTCTCGCTCACCTGTTCCATCACCTGCTTCAGGCGCGCATATAAAGCGGTAACACTCTCCTCTTCGTTATGAAACGGCACCACGATCGAATACTTCGCCATAGTGTGAGTATAGATGCCGTATCTATAAGAAAAGTATTAAGGAAATTCGCAAAGGGCCCTAATCCATCAGCGAAGCGATCATCGAGAACCCGGAAAATCGAAGTTAGATTAGGCGTTCAGCACGTCGAGCATGGCCCGCATCTCGCTCAGCGCATGTTGGTTGCCGCTGCGGGCTGCGCAGGCGACCCCGGCCTTCAGCCGCTCGATGGCCTCCGCGTTTCGCCCCGCCGTTGAAAGCGTCTGCGCCGACATAAAGTAGCCCGCCGTGTAGTCAGGATCGTTGGCCAGCAGTGTATCGAATTCACGCAGCGCCGCCTCTGTCTCGCCCCGGCCCGCCAGCTCAACCGCTAACCCGTAGCGCGCAAGGCTGCTCTTCGGGTCTAGCGTCAGAATCTCTTTCAGTCCTGCTAATTTGTCCATTTTGCTCATCTACGGCCTCCATTTGCCTCAGGAAGTCCGCGGGGGATTTGCACATTCGGCTGCGATTGCCGAAACTGGATAGGTAGGCCTCGCCACAGGCACCTCTCCAACCCGCTCTTCAGCCGCCAACTCCATTGTACCGGGCGGCAAGCGATCCGCGGGCGGCAGCACAACGAATGGAGTTAGCGAAGAATGAGTTCCCCCCAGAACAACCAGAGTCCGCGCACAGTAGCCAGCACTCAGTCGGAGATGACTGAGATCATTCTGCCTAATGATACCAACACATTGGGCAATCTTCTCGGCGGACGCCTGATGCATTTCATTGATCTTACCGGCGCCATGGCCGCGTATCGTCACTCGCACACAAACATCGTTACTGCCGCCATGGACCACATCGACTTCATCCGTCCCGTGCACCTCGGCGACTTGCTCACCCTCAAGTCCAGCGTCAACCGCGCCTTTTCCACTTCCATGGAAGTCGGAGTAAAGGTCTGGGCTGAAAACACGCGCACAGGCATCGTGGTTCACGTCGCCAGTGCCTATCTGGTCTTTGTAGCCATAGACGATCAAGGACAGCGCCAAAAGGTCCCCCCGCTGCTCCCTGAAACTCCTGATGAGATTCGCCGCTATGAGGATGCATTGCTCCGCCGCGAGCACCGCGAAAGAGAGTCAGCGCGCCGCAGAGAAGCCAAACTGACCATCGCAGGGCAGGATGATGCCAAAGCCTGAGAATTGCCACAGAATCCCGCAAAACAGTCACAAGGCAAGAGAGGAACAAATCCCTAAAACAAGACCCCGATTAAGAGACTCATTCATTCTTCTCTGCTTGGTTGCATGCGGAGCACAGTTCTCGCTCGCTGGCTCATTGAAGCCTCCAGCAACTTGGTGGCCCGACCCAACCACCGGGCTGATGTGGACCGGGCAGACACCGAACAAATTCTACATTCTGACCCCTAATACGGTTATGAACTGGAATAATGCCAACAAATATTGCACTTCACTTCAACTTGGAGGCTATTCAGGCTGGAGGCTCCCGACGCTTAACGAATTGACGGCGATCACCGAGCTCCGTCATGTTGACGCGAAACCTACGCAATATACTAACTGCAACATGGCGAATAGTGTGCTGGATTGCCAGCGGATGAAAATGGAAGATGCTGCCCAGCCCGCGCACGAAACACAAGAATTTAAAGGTGGAATATCCGTTCCATACCCAATGTCTATTTGGTCTTCGACTCTGGACGGCGGTCAAAAGGCCTTTGTTGTAACACCCACAGGCAATTGGGGCGATAAATACTTCTATTTAGGCGGCATGATTGGTGTATCCTCCCTGGAATTGACGAAAGGAATCTATTCCTCTTTAGGAAATTCCATCTACCCCACTGCACTTTGCACCCGCCCCATGGAAGCTGAGACTCTACAGATCGCCAAGGATGCGCTGGCGAACCGGCCAGTTCCGGACGTTTTGACGCTGAAAGCTTACGCCCTACTCAACAAGGCGCGGCTTGCCTATCAAGCTGGCCGATTTCAGGAGAGCATCGCTCAAGCAAAGAATGCCTTTCTAATCAAGCCAAACCTCGCGCCATCTTATTGGGCCATTGGCATCTCTTACGGAAGAATGGGCCAATGGGATCTGGCCATCAAGAATCTTGAAACATCTCTCAAAATCGACAAAAACGACAGTGACGCAAAAGACGCACTGAAATGGGCAAAGGAGGGTCAGAAGGCCGCAAATTCTGGAGGCAGTCTCAAAGCGCCAACTCCTGTGTGGAATTGATACTCTGAAACGAGTCGCGCATTTCGACCAAAGTTGAACATCTAAAGTTTGAAAAGGAGCAACAAATCGCTATGGCCCATTCACCAGCCATGCCTTCCCCCGTAGCGTTGCCAGGCGTCTCTAAAATCGTCGCCATCGGATCCGGCAAGGGCGGAGTAGGCAAAACCACCGTCGCCGTCAACCTTGCCATCGCGCTCTCCAAACTCGGCCACCGCGTAGGCCTGCTTGACGCCGACATCTACGGCCCCAATGTGCCACTGATGATGGGCTCATCCCAGCAGCCCAAGGTCGGCCCCGAAAACCGCATCGAGCCCAACCTCACCCACGGCATCAAGACCATCTCCATCGGCTACATTTCGCCCGGCGACAAACCGCTGGTCATGCGCGGCCCCATGCTCCACCAGATCATCCGCCAGTTTTTGCAGCAGGTCGAATGGGGCGAGCTAGATTACCTCATCGTCGATCTGCCTCCAGGCACCGGCGACGTGGTCATCTCACTGGTCCAAACCGTCCCCCTCACCGGCGCAGTGGTAATTTCCACACCCAGCGACGTCAGCCTTCAAGACGCGCGCAAGGCCCTGGAGATGTTTGCCCAGGTCAATGTCGAAGTGCTCGGCATCGTTGAAAACATGAGCCACTTCACCTGCCCCCACTGCCATAAGGAGATCGACATTTTTTCCCGCGGCGGAGCAGAACGCACCGCGAAGCAGTTCAACATTCCATTCCTGGGAGCCATCGAACTGGTACCCGCCATTCGCGAAGGTGGCGACCGCGGCCTGCCCGTCTCACTCGCCGGACCCAAAAGCCCGCAGGCTGCCGAATTCTATGCCATAGCCCAGAAATTGATGGAGCAAGCCGAAGCAGCCGCAGCCGCAGCCACCGATGTAATCGAAATCAGATAAGACGGCGCGTGCAACAAATCTTCGTTTGCAAACAAAGAAAGCGGGGCGCCAGCCCCGCTTTCTCATTTCCACAACCTGCTTTACCGCCAATGCCCTTCAACCAGCACCCATTCCCCGTGCTGATGTTCCCACCGGTGAGCTACCCAATGCGCGTGCGGATGCGGCGGACGCTCCCAGTGGCCGTGAACCCAAACATAATGATCGCCGTCCCAGCGATGGTAGCCGTCAATCCAAACAAAACCGGGCTCCGGCGGCACGCCGCGCTCTTCAACAATGGGAGCCGGTGGACCTATGCGAATCGCAACCTGCGCTTGGGAAGCCACAGGAACCATAGCCATAGTCAGGGTCAGTGCGAACAATACTGCCAATACAATTTTCTTCACGACGATTCGATTCCTCCTGGGTCTTGATTGTGGATCCGGAACACGAACATCTGTTCCGGTAGCACAGTCCTATCAACTCACATTCTGAAAAAAAGTTGTGTTCAAAAGAATACAAATCCGCCGCGGGCAAAAATTGCGCGCTGGCAAGTTTATGATTGCAGAATGAAACGAGTTTTATTGTCCTGGAGCAGTGGCAAAGACAGTGCCTGGGCGCTCCACGTCCTGCGTCAGCAACCTGATATTGAATTGATCGGTTTGCTGACCACACTGAACACAGAGTTTCAGCGAGTAGCCATGCACAGCACGCGCCTCTCCGTGCTTGAAGCTCAGGCTGAAGCCGCTCGATTGCCGTTGTGGGTCGTGCCTCTGCCGTGGCCCTGCTCAAACGAAATCTACGAGCAGCGAATGACTGAGGTCTGCGGTCGAGCCGTCCGCGAGCACATTGATGCGGTAGCCTTTGGCGATCTCTTCCTGCCCGACGTTCGCGCCTATCGCGAAAAGCAATTGCAGCCCACCGGCCTGGAACCCTTGTTCCCCTTATGGCAGATTCCAACCGCCGCCCTGGCTCGCGAGATGATTGCCAGTGGTCTGCGAGCAAAAGTAGTTTGCGTTGATACCAAACAATTGCCCGGCTCCTTCGCCGGCCGCGAGTACGACACCGCATTGCTCGATGAACTCCCGCCCGGGATCGACCCATGCGCCGAGCGCGGCGAATTTCACACCTGCGCCTATGCAGGCCCAATGTTCGCATCCCCAATCAATCTTGAACCCGGAGAAATTGTGATCAGAGACGGATTCGTCTTCGCGGACTTTCAGGAGCACAAAACTTCGGCAGCGCTCGCGTGAACGAATGCGATTTCATCGGTTGAGTAGGGATGATGGCATTGGTTGAGCAGGAATAATGATAACTATCTGAGTGATGTGCGCATAAGCGCGCCGGAGGCACACAAAATGCCTGTGCAAACCGGCACCGAACGCACTCGGAATATTCAGCACAAACGCGCCGGAGGCGCAGAGTTTGTTAGCCCCGCGCTTCAGCGTGGGGAAGAAATTCAATAAGATTTGTTACGGAGTCCCATAGGTACGGCGCAAGAACGCTATTTATGCAGAAACCATTACCCCACAGAGCTCCGAGCCCCATCCATTTCGCGTTTTGTGCGAAATGGGTGGGATACCACGGTCCTAAATATTCGTCCTCTACCCCCGAATCAGCGTTCAAGCCGCCTCAATCTCTTCAACTAGCGCCTGCGCGGCCAACACACAAGCCCCACGATCCACGTCAAGGTGCGTAACCAGCCGAATCGCATCCGCCCCAAATGCGCTGATCAAAATCCCGCGCTCCTTCAGTCGCGCCGCCACACCCTTATTACTCACCCCACCCGTCACCCTGAAGACCACGATGTTCGTCTCAACCGCATCAAGATCGATCGCAACATTCTCGATGCTTGAAAGCGCCTCAGCCAGCAGCCGGGCGTTGGCGTGATCTTCATGCAACCGCGCCGGACCTTTTTCGAGCGCAATCAACCCCGCCGCCGCCAGCACGCCCACCTGCCGCATTCCGCCGCCCAGGGCCTTGCGATAAATCCGCGCCCGCTCCATCAGCTCCGCCGAACCCACCAGCATCGACCCCACTGGCGCGCCCAGCCCCTTCGATAAACAGAACATCACCGTATCGAATCCGCGCGTCAGCCTTTTCACATCCACGCCCAGCGCCGTCGCAGCATTAAAGATGCGAGCTCCATCCAGATGCACAGGCAATTTGCGCTCTTTCGCCCCGGCCCAGATCTCTTCCATCACCGGCAGCGGCGTCACCGTGCCGCCAGCGAGATTGGCCGTATTTTCCATCTCGATCAACCCGGTAGCAGCACGAAACGCCCCGCGCGCCTGTAGCACCGGCTCAATATGCTTCCAGGTCAAAATGCCCCGCTCTGCTGGCACAGCCCGCACCAGGCAGCCGGAAAAAACCGCCGTCGTAGCCATCTCCCAGTCCAGAATGTGCGCTCTCGACTCGGCGACCACCTCCTGTCCCGGCTGCGTATGCAGGCGAATCCCAATCTGATTCCCCATAGTGCCCGTGGGCACAAACAGCGCCGCCTCGCGTCCGAAGACCTCCGCCGCACGCTTCTCTAGCAAATTCACAGTGGGGTCCTCGCCATAGACGTCGTCCCCCACCTCCGCCGCAGCCATCGCCGTCCGCATCTCCAGCGTAGGCCGCGTAACCGTATCCGAACGCAAATCGATAATTGCTGTCAATTCCCTCTTTCCTTCCTGCTCGTCCAAGGCTAGCGCTTCCGCTACCAAACGTGGCACGCATTCGCCGGCATCATCGGCTGCCCTGTCTTGCATCCGAATGCCTTCCAAAATTCTGGCATGTTCTGCACTACACCCTTGATGCGAAACTCCTCCGGCGAGTGCGGATCGGTCTGCACCTGCAAGCGTTCCGCTTCAGGCCGCGGCCCTCCACACCAATTCTGTCCGTAGGCGATGAAGAACTGCTGTGCGGCCGTGAAGCCATTCGTGCCCTTTGCGTTCAGGTCGATGCCTTTGCGCTTTGCATCCTCCAGCATCGCCATATATGCAAGGCGCAATCCGCCATTATCCGCAGTGTTCTCGCCCAACGTCAGCTTGCCGTTCAACTTCACATCGTCGATCGCCGTGAAGCCGCCGTATTCCTTCACTTCGCAGTCCGTCATGGCGTCAAACTTCTTTCCATCCTCCGCCGTCCACCAGTCTCGAAGATTTCCATTGCCGTCAAATTGCCGTCCCTGGTCGTCGAAACCATGGGTCAGTTCGTGCCCTTCGATCGACCCGATATGACCGTAGTTTTCTGCATCGGTCGCATTCGGATCAAAAAACGGAGGCTGCAGAATTCCAGCCGGAAAATTAATGTCGTTCATGCTCGGGTCGTAATAGGCGTTGATGGTTGGCGGCGACATCTGCCACTCTCCGCGATCCACCGGCTTGCCGATCTTCGCCAACTGCCTGTGATTCTCAAACTCCGTGGCCCGCATCGCATTGCCGAGCGCATCTCCGCGCACCACCTTCAAAGTCGAGTAATCCCGCCAGTGGTCCGGATAGGCAATCTTGTCCGCAACCATGCGCAGCTTCTCCCTGGCCTTGGCCTTGGTCTCCGTGCTCATCCAGGTCAGCGTGCCGATGTTCCTGTCCATCGCATCCTCGATGTCGTGAATCATCTGCACCGTCTTCTGCTTGTTCTCCGCTGGGAAATATGCCTCCGCGTATACCTGGCCCAACGCCTCGCCCAACGCGCCGTCGGTGGCCTGTACGCACCGCTTCCAGCGGTCCCTTTGCTGAGGTTGACCGCTCAATTTACGGCCATAAAAATCGAATTGCTCTTCATCCATAGCCGCGGGCAGCGCATACGTCGGCACCCCTTTGACCAGTTGCCAGCGCAGATATGCTTTGATCGTCTCCAAATCGGTGGACTGAATCACCGCGTTCATTCCCTTGAAAAAATCTGGATTCGCAACGTTCAAGTCGCTGATGGCAGGCGCGCCCGTAGCGTTGAAAAAATCCGGCCACGCAATCGCCGGTGTCAGCTCGGCCAACTTCGTCACCAGCATGGGATGGTACACATTCATTGGATCGCGCCGCGAGGTAATGTCCATTGACGCCTTCGCAAGAGCGGTCTCCAGTACCATAATCTTCTTCGCGTCGCTGGCCGCTGCGTCATCCGTCTCGCCCATCAGCTTGAGCATATTCGCCACGTGCTGCACATACTGCTGCCGGGTCTTCTCGTCCGCCGCGCCAGTCCGCAGATAGTAGTCGCGCTCCGGCAATCCCAGCCCGCCCTGGTCCACAACGGCAATCTGCTTCCGCGCGTCCTTCAAATCCTGCTGCTCGCCGTAACTGAAGAACGCCGTCACATTGATCATCTGATAATGCGCCAGCAGGTCGGTCAATTCACTCTTGCTCTTGAGCGCCGCGATGCGGTCAAGCTCCGCCAGCAGCGGCTTTAGCCCCGCTTCCTGAATCGCATCCTTGTTCATGCACGTCGCATAGTAATCGCCGGTCTTCTGTTCGTTCGGCGTCCGCACGGAATCATCGGCCTCCACCTTCTTGAGCAGCGAGTGCAGCGTATATTCCGTATGCTCGTACATAATGTAGAACGGTCCGTATCCAGGCATATCCGCCGGAGTTGGATACACCTTCGAAAAATTCCCGCATGCATACTGTGCAAAGTTCACGCAAGGATCGGTCGTCGTATCCATGAAACTTGTGTCAAGTCCCGGCGGAAGCTGAGGGCTCTTCTCCGCACTCACCGCGGCCTGCTCTTGGGCGCGAAGCGCCGGTTGATCCATTACGCAAGACGCAACAAAAAATGCGCCCACAACCACGATTCCCGCAAATGTCTTCATGACTCTCCTGACCTCCTCGAATTTTTATCGAACTAACAACTCTACACGCAACTCAGCTAACTCCCCCAACCAGCCGATCTCTATTCCGTATTCCGTATTCCGTATTCCGTATTCCGTATTCCGTATTCCGTATTCCCTATTCCCTAGTCCCTAGTCCATCAGTCCTGCTCTTACGGTATCTGCCCCATCGGCAGTTCCATCACCGGCGTCCGTTTTCCATCCTTTACTGAATAGGCCCACAACCCATGAAAGTTCTCCCTCAGCCCCGGCTGCGCCTTCATTAACGCGCTCATCACCGCCGTCGCCTCCGTACGTACAGCGGCCGGATCGGTCACACCCGTCGATTCGTAGGTAACGCCCAAATCCGGCTCGCGCAGCGAGGCATCCAGGCGAACCGCGTCAATCTTCCACGTGCGCGGTCCGTCGTTGAGCGTATAAGGAAATGCGTTCTGCGGCGAACCCTTGATCCGCGTCTGCTCGTCCGCCAGTTTTTCCAGATTCGTCGAGGAGATAAAATCCACCGGCACCTGCAGATAGCGCGCCGCATCGTAGCTGTACCATGCGCTCCACGGCTGGTCGGCCTTGGCCAGGTCGCGGGCCCGCGCCCAGTACCAAACGCCGTCATGCCCGTCAAAGGTACCCTGCCGCACGCTCAGCCCGGCCAGCTTCCATCCCGGCGCGACCCCTGTCCCGCCGCCGTCCCAGGCCAGCATCAATACCCATTGCCCGCCCAGCGGAGCCCCTGCTGCATCGGCCAGCACCACCCCGTACCGTCCCGGTGGCAGCGCGTGCATGCCGATGGTCACGGTCAGCGAGCCGTCCTTATTGCTGCAGAAAAACTGCGTATCGGCAGGCTCGGCAAGATTGGTAGCATCCAGCAGGTACAGATTTCGGAGCTGCACTTGCCCGCCCTTCACCACCGGCGCGGCATCTTCCACCGCATCGCGAATCCCGGCCCACTCGCTCTTCTCCGCAGCGAGCAGCGCATCCAGCAGCGTGGGATAATCCTGCTGTATTAACGCTTCTGACAGCCTTCCCCCGGCTGCCGTCAGCGCATCGCGATCCTGCTGCAATAGTTCACCCTGCGCAGTGCAACTTGCGGCCCGGCTCATCGCCGGCAAAACCAGCAAAGCCACAGCGATACATAAGATTTGGAGGCGCATCAACGGCAGTTCCTCTCTCGCCCGATGAAACTCATTTTGAGCGTCCACGGGCCACTGATAGTCTAGTACAGTAGAGCGGCAGCGAATTGCCGCCGTCCCGCGCCCGTATCGGGCAGGGAGAACATGCCCAAGATGATCCTGTTTCAATCACAGCCCGCACCATGCCAGTCCTCGCGGAGATCGCGCCTGCCGCGCTCTTGCGCCGCTCTTTTGATTCTGGCCGCAAGCGCGGCCTTGTTTGCAGTTCAATTGGGAGCCCAGGCTACCGCCCCACAATCACCTTCAAAGCCGGCTGCAGCCGCTGTACCCGCTACACCCACCGCGTCAAAAGCGACCACAGCTTCAAAGGCCCCTGCAGCCACATCCACCAAGCCCCAATCAGCCACGAATTCAAAGACCCCTGCGCATGCGTCTTCAAAACCCGCTGCAAACAAATCGGTGCGCAAGCAAGTTAACCGGCGCAAGCAGTCCGCCAAAGAAAAGTCGCTTGCCGCCAAGGCCCTGGTAACACCCGCACCCGTCGTTACGCCACCTCCACCCGAACCTCCTCACTGGCCTGCCAACGATAGGCCGGCCGATGCCTCCGTTACCTGGGACAGCCACGGCCTCCTCATCACAGCGCAAAACTCCAGCCTGAAGCAGATCCTGGATGATGTTTCCGCCGCCACCGGAGCAAAGGTCGAGGGTTTAGGCGCCGACCAGCGAATCTTTGGCGCCTACGGTCCCGGAAAGGCGCGCGAGGTACTCTCCCAACTCCTCGATGGCACCGGCTATAACGTACTCATGATCGGCGACCAGGGAGAGGGAACACCACGACAGATCGTGCTCACCAGCCGAAACGGATCCTCAACCACGCAGGCCGCTGCCGCAAGCCCCGCTCCGCCCGCTGCCAGCGCCGCAGAAGATGATCCTGAACCCAACGACGAACCGGCCGACGATAATGGCGCCCGCAGGCTTGGCCGTCACGGCCCCGATCACAACGACCCGGGCGCCCCACCTCCACCCCATCCGTAGCAAGAAGGGATCGTATTTGATCCAGGAAGACGCCATGCTGCTTGCTCATCTCCGCCAGGAAGTCCTCGATGCCAACCAGGAGATCGCCCGCCGCGGCCTCGCTCCCCACACCTTCGGCAACGCCAGCGGAATCGACCGCACCGGCGCCGAACCCCTGGTCGTGATCAAACCCAGTGGCGTTGAATACGCCAAGCTCACCCCCGCAGACCTCGTGATCTCCAATCTTGACGGCAGAATCGTCGGAGGCTCCCTGCGCCCTTCGAGCGATCTCGATACCCACATCGCCCTCTATCGCGCATTCCCCCAGATCGGCGGCATCGTCCACACTCACTCAGAGTTCGCAACCTCCTGGGCGCAGGCCGGCCGCTCCATTCCCTGCCTCGGAACCACCCACGCAGACTATTTCCACGGCCCGGTTCCGGTCACTGAAGTCCTCACCGCCGAAGAGGTCGCAAGCGACTATGTCCGCTCAACCGGCGCGGTCATTGTTCGTCTCTTTCGTTCTCAGGGCCTTGACCCCCTCGCCGTTCCCGGAGTCCTGGTAGCCGGCCACGCCCCATTTGTCTGGGGCAAAACTGCCGCTGAAGCCGTCGAGCATGCCGACGTTCTGGAGTACATTGCCCGCCTCGCATTCCGCAGCGTGCTTCTGGGAGCGTCCGATTCCGGCATTCCGCTGTACGTTTCCGAACACCACTACCTCCGCAAGCACGGCCCCGAAGCTTCCTACGGCCAATTCTGAAAGCAAAAAATCTCACTAGACTCGCATCATGCTTCTCTGGAGCTTCTCGTTACATTTCAGGCATTGCTTCGGAAATCCCATTTTTAACCTCCCTCCCTTCAGAAGCTATTGATTTCCATAGTCCGATCCCTTACGATGTAGAGCGTCTACCGTTTTCTGCATTTTTTACGAAAAATGACCTCAATCCTGGTTGACATATTCGGGAACGTGAAGTCACTATCTTGCGTATTCTCAACAGATTGTCGATTTAATCTGCGGCAACTCATTCACATCGACTGCATGGCAATCTACGTGCAATAAAATTCAATAGTCCAGGGCTCCCCCTATGGAGACAAGCCTTTTCAACCGTTTGCAGGCGACGCTGCTGGCCGTAGCCACGGTCGGCCTCTTCCTGTTGGCGGCATTGAATCTTGTGGAGGAACGCCATTACCAGCAGCCAGTCGACGGGGTCTGGTGGCGCGAGGCACCTGGTGGGCTCGAAGCCGACAAGGTCCTGCCTGATAGCCCCGGCCAGCGCGCAGGCATTCAGGCCCATGACTTGCTCACCGGTGCCCAGGTACTTCCCGATAGCCCCGCCCAGCGCACAGATACAGATGAACTGCTCCCGGGTGTAAAGCCGCTGCCTGAGGAATCCCCCAAGCGCACTGACCAGGCAGGCATGGAAGCGAAACAGCTGCTTCCCAAGGCCAACTACGCCACCATCGCTCGAGTATCCGATCTGGAGCGTGTTCTCTACCGCACCCAAATCTACGGCAAGGCCGGTTACCAAATCACCCGCGACGGCATTCCGCTGGAGACGATCGTTATCCCGGAGCCGCTGGACCGCAGCCTGGCCATGGGCCAGCGCGTCATCGGCCTCATCTACCTCGCCATAGGCATCTACGTTCTCTTCCGCCGCTGGACAGCTCCCCGCGCCACCCACTTCTATCTCTTCTGCCTGGTTTCGTTTGCCCTCTATGCGCTCAAATACACCGGCAGCTTTGGCGCTCTGGACTGGACCGTTTTCTGGTGCAATGTGCTGGCCGAGTCAGTGCAGCCGGCGCTCTTCCTGCATTTTGCTCTCAGCTTCCCTGAAGAACGTCTGAAGAACATCCGCCGCCGCTTGCTCATTCCACTGGTCTACGCACCCGGTGCCGGTCTCCTTGCCCTCTGGATCTGGGCTATTGAAACTCGTCAGGCTACCGGCCTCTTACTTCACCGGCTCAACCAGGCCAGCACCGCTTATGATGCCGTCTTTTACATTCTGGCGGCCGTTCTCTTCATACGCAGTTACAGCCGCGCGGATACGCCTCTCCTGCGCCAGCAGTTGAAGTGGCTCAACCGCGGCACTTTGCTGGCCGTCGTACCCTTTACGCTCTTTTACGCGATTCCCTATCTCCTCGACTGGCAGCCTTATAGCTGGCTCACCAATCTGGCTGGCTTCTCCATCATCTTTCTGCCGCTCACCTTCAGTTGGGCCATCGTCCGCTACCGCCTGATGGACACTGACCTCATCTTCAAGCGCGGCGTGGCCTATACACTGGCAACGGGCCTGCTGTTGGGCGCGTACTTCGGCATCATCGCCCTGACCGCTTTGGTCGTCCACACCCGCCTGCCCGACGCCGTGCGCGAGTGGGGCTTGGTCATCTCCGTAGTCGCCGCGGCCGCCGTCTTCGACCCTCTCAAACGCAGAATCCAGGGCTGGGTTGATCGCGCTTTTGACCGCCATCGCTACGATTACCGCAAGGCGCTGGTTGAGTTTGGGCGCGGCCTCAGTTCTGAGACCGATCTCCAGGCCCTGCTTGAATCCATCGTTGAACGGTTGCCACGTACCCTTCTGGTGGCCCGCGTAGCCGTTTTCATGGTGGACGATTCCGGCCGCCTGCGCTTGGCCGCGTCCCACGGGCTACCCCCGGAAGCGCGTACCGCTCAGGATCGGCTCGCCCTCGGCTTCCTTGATTTCGATCAGGCCAACGCACACTCCCACATCTTCCTTGAAAACGCCCAGGCCGCTTTGCATCTGCCCCGCGACGAGCGGCGCGCTGCCGCTCTGCTTGACCTCAACTACTATCTCCCCTGCCGTGTAGCCGCCGGCAAGATGCAAGCCATCGATTCTACTCCCCTCGGCCAGGCAGACGTGCGCACCATCGCCGTCATCGGCCTGGGCCGCACCATCGGCGGCGACTTCCTCTCCAGCGAAGACGTCGAGCTGCTCGAATCTCTCGCCAGCTACATCGGCATCGCCCTCCAGAACGCCAGCCTCTATGCCCGCCTTGAAGCCAAGATCGGCGAGTTCGAGCGCCTCAAGGAGTTCAACGAAAATATAGTCGAGTCCACCAACGTCGGCATCCTTGCCCTAACCCTCGACGACCGCATCGAAAGCTGGAATGCTCAGATGGAGGCCATGTACGCCCTCAGCCGTGCTGAGGCCATCGGACAGCCACTCCAAAGCGTTTTCCCGCCCGAATTTATCGAAGCTCTTGAAGGCTTCCGCAATGAGCAAGGCGTGCATCACCTATACAAGTTCCCTCTCACCACCCGCGCCGGCGAGCAGCGAACTGTCAACATCGCCATCGCTCCCCTGCTCTCGCGCAATTTCGTTTCCGTTGGTCGCATCATCCTCGTCGACGACATTACCGAGCGCGTCTCCCTTGAAGCTCAGCTCACCCAGGCTGACAAGCTCAGCTCCATTGGCCTTCTGGCGGCGGGCGTGGCGCATGAGATCAATACCCCCCTGGCGGTCATCTCCTCCTACGCACAGATGCTCGCAAAGCAGCTCAAGGGCGACGAGCGCCTGAGCCCGGTTCTCGAAAAAATCACACAGCAGACCTTCCGCGCTTCCGAGATTGCCAACGGCCTGCTCAACTTCTCCCGCACCTCCACTACCGCCTTCCGTGAAACCAACCTCAACCAGGTCATTCGCGATACGCTTTCCCTGCTCGAGCACCAATTCAAGACCGCTCAGATTGCCGTCGATCTCGAGTTGGCCGAGGATCTTCCACTCATCAACGGAAACCCCGGCAAGCTTCAGCAGGTCTTTCTCAATCTGCTCTTGAATGCCAAAGAAGCCATGTCCGGCGGCGGCAGCCTGCGCGTAGCCACGGTGCTCAATGGGCATTCAGGCTTTGTGACCGCTCTGATAGCCGACTCCGGCTCGGGCATCGCTCCCGAGCACCTCAAGCGCATCTACGATCCTTTTTTCACCACCAAAACCGCACCCAAACCCGGCGACCGCCGCGGTGTCGGCCTCGGCCTCGCCGTCTCCTACGGCATCATCCAGGAACACGCCGGCAAGATTCAAGTCGAAAGCTCCATTGGCGCCGGCACTACTTTCCATCTCGAATTCCCCTTCTTAAGGAAATCAGTACATGCCTGAAGTTGAACAGCCCGTGAACCAGTCCGTCTCCGCGTCCGCCGCAAACGGCAACTCATCCGACTCCGGCCTTGCCGCCGGCATTCTGGTGATCGACGATGAGGCCGGCATCCGCGAATCACTTGAAGTGTTGCTCACGCTCGAGGGCTATGCGGTCAGAATGGCCGCCGACGGAGAAGAGGGATTGCGCGTTCTTGACCAGGAAAGTTTTGACCTGGTTCTCCTCGACCTCGCCCTCCCCGGCCAGAGCGGTCTCGAGCTGCTGCCCCAAATCAAGGAGCGCCAGCCTCAACTTCCGGTCATCATGATCACCGCCTACGGCACCGTCGACAACATCGTTGAAGCCGTACGCGCCGGTGCCGAAAACTTCATCCAGAAACCCTGGGACAACGAGAAGCTGCTGGCCGACATCCGTTCCGCCGTTGCCCGCCATCACGCTGAAGAGGAGAACCTGCAGCTCAAGCGCGCCCTCAAAGAGCGCTATAGCTTCGCCAACATCGTGGGCAAGAGCGAACCCATGCTCAAGGTCTTCGATCTGGTGGCCCAGGTTGCCCCCAGCCGCTCCACGGTGCTCATTCAAGGCGAAAGTGGAACTGGAAAGGAACTGATCGCCAAGGCCCTCCACGCCAACTCGCCCCGGCGCGACAAACCTTTTGTTCCCATCAATACCGGCGCCATGCCCTCTGAGCTGCTTGAGTCCACGCTCTTTGGCCACGTCAAGGGCGCCTTCACCTCCGCCATCGCCGCCAAGAAAGGCCTCTTTGAAGTAGCCAACGGCGGCACGCTCTTCCTCGACGAAATCGCCACCATGGGCATGGATACCCAGTCCAAAATCCTGCGCGTACTTCAGGACCGCCGCTTCATGCACTTAGGCGGCGTCCAGGAGATTCAGGTCGATGTGCGCATCATCGCCGCCACCAACGTCGATCTGCGCACCGAAGTGCGCGAAGGCCGCTTCCGCGAAGACCTCTTCTACCGCCTCAACGTAATCACCGTTGACCTGCCCCCCCTGCGCGCCCGTCGCGAAGACATTCCCCTCCTCGTCCAGCACTTCCTCGAGTTCTACGCCAAAGAGAACGCCCTCTCCCCGCGAAAGCTCTCCGCCGACGCACTGCGCGCGCTGGTCGATTACGAGTGGCCCGGCAACGTCCGCGAGCTTGAAAACGCCATCGAGCGTGGCGTCGTGCTCTCTTCCGGTCCCATCATCGGCTCCGATCTGCTCCCCGGCCACATCACCGGCCGAAGCTTCCAGGACGCCCTGCTCCAGCACAACCCCAACGCCTCGCTCTTTGACATCCTCGAAGACATTGAGCGCCGCATCATCGTCGAAAAACTCGAGCGCTGCAACGGCAACCAAACCGAAGCCGCCGAGCAATTCCGCATCCCTCTTTCCACCCTCAACCAGAAGATCAAGCGCTTGACCATCGAAATCCGCAAAAGAGGCAGAGAGTAGAACGTGTAGCGCCGGTCTCCTGACCGGCTGTAGTGCGGACGTCCGCGCCCGCACTCATACCCACTGCCTTATTGAGGAACACTTAAGAAATGTCCACACAAACGCGCCCCGGACCCAGAGATAAGTAATGCCCGCGGAAACGCGCCGGAGGCGCAGAGCTTGTTAGCCCCGCGCTTCAGCGTGAGGAAGGATTCCATAAGTTTTGCTACGGAGTCCCGTAGGGACGGCGCAAAAAAATCATTTTCGAAGGAGCCCCGAAAATATCCAAAAACAATCTCCGCCGTTGCAGAAAATAACCACCACCTGGCGCACAATAGAAACAGAGTCGCAATCCTCTCTGTGGACTTTTCCCAGGACAGGTACCCCCTACCCCCCTACCTGGTGGTACCAAACCGGATGGTGTACTTGGGTAATGAAAATCTCGCTGATATTGTTGCGCATTATTCCGAGGCCAAGCCTCCGCTCGCCCGGAAAAACATTGTTCCCTAAGTAGCCGTAAACACCAACCGCGCACCCTTCACCAGCTCCGAATGCAGCACGGAAGGCCCATGCTGCTCCACACCGTTCAGCGTAACTCGATTCAAAAACTCCCCCGGCTTCCTGCCGTGCGTTTCAATCCGAATCTCTCGCCCATCCTGCAACCGGATCTCCGCCTGATCGAAGAGTGGCACGCCCAGCACCCACTCCGGCTTGCCTGGGCACATTGAGAAAATTCCCAGCGAACTCAGCACATACCACGCGCCCATCGAGCCAGTATCCTCGTCGCCAGGAAAATTGTCCACGGTGTAAAGCTCATTTAGCACGCGATGCACCCAGTATTGCGTACGATCCCGCCGTCCCGCAGCCGTAAACAGATAAAGAGCATGATGCACCGGCTGATTCGAATGCGCATACTGACCGAAATCCACAGCCGCCATCTCTGACATCTCATGAATCTCGCTCCCGTAGCTGCCCACATGAAAAACCGGCGGCTGGCTCAGCATCTCCTCCATATAACCAAAAAACGCCGCTCGTCCGCCCATAGCCTCCATCAACCCATCCGTATCGTAAGGCACTGAAAATCGATATTGCCAAGCCGAGCCTTCCACATAAGCGCCGCCCCATGCATGCGGATCGAACGGCTCCAGCCACGATCCGTCAGCCAGCTTGCCGCGCAAAAATCGCGTCTTGACATCGAAGATATTCCGCCAGTTCCGCGACCGCGCTTCAAACATCGCCGCGTCCTCATTCATCCCAGCTTCCCGCGCCACCTGCGCAATACAGAAATCCCCGTAAGCCGAGTCCAGAGTCTCCGCCACTCCATCCCCGGCCACATCGCAGGGAATAAATCCCAGCTTCGCGTACTCCGCCACTGCCGGCCGTCCGTAACCCAAACCCGGCGCAACAGGCTGCGTCGCATGTTTCTTCAATCCAGCGAAAGCCGCCTGCACATCGAACCCTTTGATGCCCTTGGCCACCGCGTCGCCAAAAACAAAATCCAGCGGGCTCCCCGTCATGCAGTTGCGATATCCCGGGCATGGAAACTGCGGAAACCATCCGCCCTCTTTATAAGCATTCACCCAGGCATCGAGAATCTGCCCCAGCCGCTCTGGATAAACAAGCGCCATCATCGGATACCAGGCGCGATAAACGTCCCAGTATCCGTGGTCCGCGTACATGACCCCCGGCTCGACCTTGCCACTAAACGCGCTCCAATGAATAAACTTTCCTTCCGAGTCCCGTTCATGCCAAATGCGCGGAAACAGCAACGCTCGGTAAAGTCCCGAATAGAAAATCTTCCTCTGAGTCTCGCTTCCACCCTGGATGCGAATCCTTCCCAGCGCCTCTTCCCAACGAGTAGCCGCCTCGCGTTTCACCTGCTCAAACGGCTCTTCTCCCACTTCGCCGTCGAGGTTGCGCGCGGCCTGCTCGAAGGAAACAAACGAAGTGCCGACGCGCAGCATAACCGGCTTCTCCGCTTGCGCGGCAAAACGCACCACCGCGACCCGCCGGTCTTTCAACTCCTTCACTTCGAACCCGCTGATACGCGCATCGGTTCGAACCACATAATATGCGACAAATCCCGCCGGAACTCCGCCGCTATTTGCCCTGGTCAGCGCGGTAATCGTCCCACTCGCCGCATCACAGTGCGCCTCGGCGTCCTCACCCGGAAGGTCGATCATCACGCCCGCCTCACCCGAATCCTGAAAAGTAAAACGCATCACCGAGCACCGTTCCGTAGGCGCCAACTCGAGAAAACAGCGATAACGGGCAAGCCGCAGCTTAAGGAAATAGGGCGAAATCGTCAGTTCTTCCGGCCGGTAACTGGATGCGCGTGCAGACGCCTCCGGCGATGGATCTCCGCTGAAGGGAATAAAAGTCGCATGGCCGTAGTCGCCAAGCCACACGCTCAATTGGTGGGTGCAGCGGATGCCTTCAAGGCGCTGATCACGAGGCTGAAAAAACCACGCATTGCGATTGCTCGACTGCAGCGCCCAGTGTGCCATCGCGAAAGGAACCGCAGTGATCGGCAACGTGTTGCCGCGTGAAAAGAGTGAAGTGGAATCGGTCCCCTGAAGCGGATTCACCAAGTCCGCCAGAAGTTCGCCGCCCGCCGTTCGCTGCGGCTTAACCGAAGCCTGCGTTTCATTTTGAGTGCCGGATAGCGAGCTTTTAACCGCCCCCGCGGCCGGCTCCAATGAAGAAATAACCGCAGCCGCGCCCCCAATCTTTAAAAAACTGCGCCTGCTTGTTCTACTCACATCCAACATCATCATCCCTCCAGAAATCCCCCCACCCAACACCGACAGGGATAGCCCTGCGCCCCGGCGGACAGTCCTCGAACATCGTATCGGCACCGCGTTCCATTGCGCAACAGCAGCGATGATCTCCAAACCAGCCGATTATTCGCTACCCTTCCGCTCCCTCCTACGCTATCCTGTCGAAGAGTAGGAAGCCCATTATTCTGCAGCCAGGAAAACCCAATGGTATCCGCCACGATCGATAGGACTGCCAAGAACATCGTGCTTACCGTGCAGGACTACTCCCTGTTCGCCTGGCGCGCATTCATGAACCTCTGGAGCAAGCCCCGGTACTGGCCCGATTTCCTCATTCAATCCGACATCATCGGCTTCGGTTCGGCTTCCATCGTATTGCTCTCCGGCTTCTTCACCGGCGGCGTGCTCGCCCTTCAGTCGGCCGCGACCTTGGCGCAATTCGGCGCCATCGCCATGACCGGCCGTTTCGTCGCCCTCACCATGGTCCGCGAATTGGGGCCGGTGCTCACCGGGGTCATGGTCTCCGGCCGGAACGCATCATCGATAGCCAGCGAACTCGGGTCAATGGTAGTGACTGAGCAGATTGACGCCATGCGCGCCCTGGGCGTGGACCCCGTGCGCAAACTTGTCACCCCGCGCATCTTCGCCTGCATCTCCATGCTCTTCTTTCTCACCATCGTCGCCGACGCATTTGGCATCCTCGGCGGCGGATTCGTCACCGTCTTCATGAACCACCAGGACCTCACCCAATACTTCTCCTCGGCCTGGGAGTCTCTCCGCTATTCCGATATCATTCAGGGACTGGTCAAGCCGCTCTTCTCCGGCTACATCATCGCCTCCATCGGCTGCTTCTATGGAATGAGAACCACAGGCGGTACTGAGGGCGTGGGCCGCTCCACCATTGATGCCGTCGTCACTTCATCGGTGCTCATCATCGTCGCAGACTTCCTCCTCACCCAGATCTTGCTCACCATCCTCACCTGATGACCGCAACCTTCACTTCCGCCCACTCCAACCCAGGCCCCGCTCTTCGAGCGAACCCCGGCCCGGTAGTGGTTTTTCGCAATGTCTCCATCGCCTTCGACGGCCCGCCGGTGCTTGAAGACGTAAGCTTCACCGTTGCGCCGGGAGAGACGCGCATCCTGCTCGGTCCCGCCGGTGTGGGAAAGAGCGTTCTGCTCAAGCTCATCAACGGCCTGCTCCGCCCCAGCCAGGGCAGCATCCTGCTCTTCGGCGAAGAAATTTCCTCCATGCCTGAAGAGATGCAATTCCCCCTGCGCATCCGCACCGGCATGGTCTTCCAGGAGGGCGCGCTCTTTGATTCGCTCACCGTCCGTGACAATGTCGCCTACCAGCTGATTCAGGAGCAGGTCCCCGACGATGAAATCGATGAGCGTGTTCGCAATGCCCTGCGCTTTGTCGAGCTTGAAGATACCTTCAGCTATTTTCCTTCCAGCCTGTCGGGCGGCATGCGGCGCCGCGTTGCCATCGCCCGCGCCCTGATCCGACAGCCCGAGTTGGTGCTCTATGACTCGCCCACCGGCGGACTTGACCCCGTCACCTCCACCACCATCATTGAATTGGTAATGAAGCAGCGCGACGTCTACCACACGCCTTCCCTGCTGGTCACGCACCGCCTGCAGGATGCCTTCACCCTCAGCACACACCGTTTCGACCCCGAGCGAGGCTGCATGATCCCGCTCCCCGCAGGCGTAACCGACCAAAAAACCACCTATCTGATGCTCGATGAAGGCCGCCTCATCTTTGACGGCTCCATCCACGACCTGGTCCACTCCAACAATAAATTCGTGCGCACGTTTTTGGAGTAAAGCAATCAGTCCGGCACACAATCCTATCTGCTCATCCGGTAAAAGGGATGCAGCAACCAGCTAAGATCTGAGGACCGCAGCACAGACGCGCGAGAGCCGCAGAGCACAAACTCACCATAGCCGCACGGCAAAGACGCGCCGGAGGCGCAGAGTTTGTTAGCCCCGCGCTTCAGCGTGGGGTAGGATTCCATAAGTTTTGTTACGGAGTCCCGTAGGGACGGCGCAAGAACATTTTTTATGCAGGAACCAATAGCCGCCATGGAGCGCAAAAACAAACTCACGTCGTCTAAATAGATACCCATTGACCGGAACTGGCGGAGTTGAAAACGGCCTCGATAACGGCCATATTTCTAATGGAATCCTCAACCGGAACCGGAACCTCCGTATCTTCGAGAACCGCTTTTGAAAAAGCGTCGCCCTGCTGTGTGTACTGATCGCAGACAGGGAAGATCTCCGTGGTGATTCCGCCGCCAAACAGATCGCCGCTCATATCGATGAACAGGCGAGTAGGGCGGTCGGGAGGCGCGTTGAACGGAATCTCGATCTCGATTCGCCCGCGCGTGCCAACGAAATGAACACGCTGGTATGGGACGAGTTGCGTGCTGCAGGTGAAGATGCAATGGCCATTGGGAAAGTCGAGAATTGCCGAAGTCAGGTGGTCGATCCCCATCTGCGGACCGCGATCGATAAGGCCAACCACCCGCTTGGGCTCCTCCGCGAACGCGTGGCGCGATGCGTGGATGAGGTAGCAGCCAATATCCATCAGGCCGCCGCCGCCGAACTCCACATGAGCACGATAGTTGGACGGGTCAAGGCCAGAGTAACTGAAGTAGCCAACAATGGAGCGCAGTTCGCCAATACGATTTTCTTTGAGCAACTCACGCAGCCGTATCCATTGAGGATGGCAATTCACCATGAAGGCTTCGCCGATCTTGACTCCAGTGCGGGCGCGAACGGCGAGCAGAGATTCAGCTTCCGCCACGGTCAGGCTGAGCGGCTTCTCGCAGAGAACGTGTTTGCCGGCTTCAGCCGCCTTCATGGTCCACGGAACGTGAAGCTGGTTAGGAAGCGGATTGTAAATAGCGTCGATATTTGCGTCGGCAAGGAGTTCCTCATACGACCCGTAGGCAGTGGGAATGCCGAGCGCGGTTGCCGCGGCTTTTGCCCGGGCCAGATCGCGCGATGCGATGGCATCCACGCTGATATTTTCACCCAATTGCATACCCGGGATGACTTTCCTGAGACCAATATTGGCGGTGCTGAGTATTCCCCAGCGGAGCTTTCTTGACATGCTGGCAATCATAAATGACCTGCAAGCCCCTTGTATCGCAATGGATAGGGAACTGCACACAACCCTCGACAAGACGAACAGGATGGGGCATAGTTTACCCATGCCAGGATTGTTCAGGTGCGTTCGTTTCTATTTCCTTTGCGCATCACTCGCTGTCGTGCCCGCCGCTGTTTACGCACAGACCGCCCCAACGCCCATCGTCCTCCACGCCGCGCGCTTGCTCCAGGTGGATACCGGTACCCTGCTTCAGCCCGGTGAAGTGCTGGTCGATGGGAATCGCATTCGCGCCGTCGGCTCCTCGGTTGATCATCCCAAGGGCGCCAAAATCATCGACCTGGGCGACGCCACGCTGCTCCCCGGTCTGATCGACGCCCACGTCCATCTCTTCCTTCACCCTGGCGCTGAAGACCTGCAAACAGTGGAGGAATCGGTTCCTTGGCGAACCATCCTTGCCGCCCAGGCCGCCAAAGCCGACTTGCTGGCCGGCTACACAGCCGAGCGCGATATGGGCACTGAAGGCGCAGGCTCCGCCGACACCTCCATCCGCGACGCCATCGACTCGGGGCTAATTCCCGGTCCCCGTCTGCGCATCAGTGGGAACGCCATCGATATTCTCGGCGGCCACGAAGACGCAATCGGCTTCAACCCCGCCCAGCAAGTCCTCTCCAACGCCGATTACGCCAACTCCGCCGACCAGCTCGTCGAAGTCATTCGCGCCCAGCACAAGCAGGGATCAAGCTTCGTAAAGATCTACGAGACCGGCCCCGACAAAATGATCGACGGCGTGCTGCACACACCCTACCAATACACTGAGGCGCAACTGGCCGCCGCCGTTGAAGAAGCCCGGCGCCTGGGCACACGCGTAGCCGTCCACGCCATGGGCGAGCCGGGCACGCTCTACGCAGCACGGGCCGGCGTCGCGTCCATCGACCACGCCATTCAGCTCAGCGATGAGACCATGCGCCTGATGCGCGAAAAACACATTCCCGCCGTGCCCACCTTCGCCATCTTCGATTACTTTGCCCACAACCGCACTTCATCCACCGAATCCGCGAGCGAATCTCTCCTGCTCGACTACAAGATTCAGGAATTCAAACGCCAGATCGCCGCCGGCATTCCCTTTGCCGTGGGCTCCGACGTAGGTCCCTTGCCTCACGGCACCCAAGCCGTTGAACTGGAGCTGATGGTCCGCTACGGCATGAAGCCCCTCACCGTTCTCCAGGCCGACATGATTGAGGGCGCAAGGCTGCTAGGCTGGGAAGGCCAGATCGGACAGCTCAAGCCCGGCTACTTCGCGGACGTAATCGCCGTGCCCGGCAACCCGCTTGAAGATATTAAAGCGGTGGAGCACGTGAGTTTTGTTATGAAAAACGGTGAGGTGGTGCGGCCTTAGCTCGGCTCACTTTTCAGCAATCGGCGCTGCGCCTTTGCCTTGCGAGCCACTACTTTTTCCATCACCTCTGTATACCGCTTCGGCTTCTCCGGCTTGAGAGAATCCTTGATCGCCCTGCGGTATCCGCCCAGGTAGATCGAGTAGAGAATTGCCAGCGAACAACCGATGCCCCAAAGAAAACCCCACAAGAGTCCAACCAAAACAGCTCGCCCAAAAGCATGCATCGCTCGATCCTTTCTAACTTCCTTTATACCGCAACGATAAAACTATCCTCGGTGCGCGTCACCGCGTGGTACAGCGTATCCCGCTCCACCGGAACTCGCCCTGCTTCAGTAATCAACCGGCAGAGTTCCTTGCGAGTCATGCCCTGCGGCGTGGTGGCGCCGGCATCGTGGTAAATTTTCTCCTCAACAACCGTACCGTCCAGATCGTCGGCGCCAAATCGAAGTGAAATCTGCGCAATCTTCGCCGTCATCATCTGCCAGTAGGCCTTGATGTGCGCAAAATTATCCAGCAGCAGCCGACTCACCGCGATCTGTCGAATATCGGTCAATCCCGTCGTTACCGGCAAGTGGTCGAGCGCCGTATTTTCCGGATGAAATGCCAGCGGAATAAAAGTCTGGAATCCTGCGGTCTCGTCCTGCAGCACCCGCAGCTTGAGCAGGTGGTCCACGCGATCCTCGTCGCTTTCAATGTGCCCGTAGAGCATGGTTGCATTCGACTTGAAGCCCAGCTTGTGAGCCAGTCGCGCCGTCTCCAGCCACTCATCGCCGTCAATCTTGTGGTCGCAGATGATCGACCGCACTCGGTCTGCAAAGATCTCCGCGCCGCCTCCCGGCATCGAGTCCACGCCAGCATCGCGCAGCTTGATGAGCGTCTGTTCGATGCTCAGCTTGGCACGCCTCGCCAGGTACGCCACTTCGACCATGGTGAACGCCTTGATGTGTACCTTCGGAAACCGCTTTTTGAGCCCCTTCACCAAATCGAGAAAATATTCCAGCGGCAAATCTGGATGTAGCCCGCCGACGATGTGAAACTCGGTAACCGCCTCCGAGTATCCCTGCGCGGCAGTCCCCCACGCCTCTTCGAGCGCCATGGTATAGCCCGCCGCATCGCCCTTCTTGCGGCCGAAGGCGCAAAGCTTGCAGGCAGCCACGCAAACGTTGGTCGGATTGATGTGGCGATTGACGTTGAAGTAGGTCACGTCGCCGTGCAGACGCTCGCGCACATGGTTAGCCAGCCAGCCCACCGCGAGCACGTCCGGCGACCCGTAAAGCACCAGCCCATCGTTGAAGTCCAGACGCTCCCGGGCAAGCACCTTGGCCGCAATAGGCTCAAGCCGTGGATCATGACTTTGAAAGGCATGGCCCGGAAAAACTCGATTTCGAAGGGAAGCTCCCATATCGCTCTGCATATTCTAATGATACAGAAATCGAGTCTCCCATCCGTCGAGCACTCAGATACTATTCCCTATTCCCTATTCCCTATTCCCTGCCCTTTCACTTCCGACTGGTTTGCACTCCAGCAGCCGGAGATTCCACCACGACCCCATCATAGAGAGAGGCCCCCAGCATGCGGTCTCCTGCCGCACGAATCAGTTGAATCCGGTATCCGCCAATCACGCGCCACTTCCACGTCAGCTTGTTTGGATCGATGATATAGACAAAGTCGCTGTTGCGGGAACTCGCCATCAACCTGTCGTGCTCGGCATTGTAGTAAAGATCGTGCACGTTGCGGAATGGGAGCCGCTCAAACCACTCCCATGTCTTGCCCTGGTTGCGAGTAAAATAAACCCCTTCGCGCGTGCCCAGCCACAAGGTTCCGTCCGCTGAGAATGTGGCCCGATAGATGCGCGTAAGGCTGGTCGGAAGCTGTGTAGGCATCCAGGATTGGCCGGCATCGGTAGAAACAACCACCCCGTCCCGCCGAGCCGCTGCCATCGTCGTTCCATGCGCGGCAGCCGTGATGTATTCGCCGGAGCCCATCACCGGGCCTCCCTGCCAGCTTGCTCCGTGATCCTTGCTGGTGAGCAGTCCGCCGCTGGTTGAGGCAAGCCAGACATCTCCCGACAAGTCCAGCGCGTAGACGCGCCCGTCAAGTTCGCGCGGCCTATCCTTCACCAGCTTACTTATCGTGACCCCCTTGCCTTTTTTAATCAACGTGACCTTCTTGCCGT
Organism: Occallatibacter sp.; assembly: GCA_049515455.1. Classification (GTDB taxonomy): domain Bacteria; phylum Acidobacteriota; class Terriglobia; order Terriglobales; family Acidobacteriaceae; genus Telmatobacter. The sequence goes on along the minus strand of JBEKUB010000007.1, from coordinate 52,477 downwards.
TTACAGTCTTCGTGACCTTCGTGTCTGTTGCAGTCTCTGTGACCTTGACCACCGAGTTCTGGATGGTGTTCCGCGACTGCCAACTCGCGCCGGCGAGATTCGCTCCCGCGGTCAGCGCAAAAATGCCGCGATTCGTTCCCGCCAGAATGGTTCCGTCCGCCGCCTGCGCCAGTGTAAAGACGTCCCCTTCGTTCAGGCCCGCCCCTACATGCTCCCAGCTTGTGCCGCCATCACCCGAAGCAAAGACGCCGCCATAACTCTTGTCGTTTGCAACCCCTGCGAACAGCCGCGCGGGATTGCCGCTGTCCACCAGCAGCGCCTCCACTTTCCGTCCTGAAAACCCGTCATTGGCGGCAATAAAGCTCTTCGCCCCATCGCGGCTGTAGAGGACTCCACTGCGATCGGTGGCCAGCAGAACATGCGCTGTGTCGTTGGGATCGACATACACATCGTTCACAATGACATCCGGCCCGGTCATGCGCGAAAATGTCTTGCCGCCGTCCACGGTCTTGTAGAGTCCCTCGGTGGTTCCCGCATAAACCACCTGGCGATTCACCGGGTCCTGCAGCAGTTTGCGCGTCCGACGCGCCGTCATCGGAATCCCTTGAATCTTGCGAAACAGCTCGCCCGCGTTTTCGCTCTTATAGATTCCGCTGCACGCGCTCAAGAAAGTAATATTCGGATCGATCGGGTCGAGAATGATTGAAAATACGTCGGAGTCCACAATCAATCCCTGCTTGATGTTGCGCCAATTCTTGCCGCCGTCCTCCGTCTTCCACGGCAAATGCCATGTGCCGGCATAAAGAATATTGGTGTTCTTCGGATCGATCGCCACCGATTCAATATCGCGCATTTCGTTGTTTCCCGGCGGGCTGATCAGCGTCCACGTCAGTCCTGCATCGGTACTCCGGAATACGCCGTCGCGAGTTCCCGCAACCAGCATCTTCGCATCGGTAGCCGCCTGCGCCAGGGCGCGAATCGACTGCCCATGCATGCCCATAACTTCTTTCCAACTCTTGCCCGCATCCCGGCTGATCCATAGTCCGCCGTTGGTCTGGCTCACTTCCCACGCCGCAACATACAGAACCGAGTGATTGTTGGGGTCAACGATAATGTGGTCCAGAACCAGGTCATCAAGGGGATCGATCTTCGAGAGCCGGTGCCAGGTTGTGCCACGATCGGTCGACTCGTAGATCCAACTGTTGGTGGTGCCGAGATAAATGTGATTTGTCTGCCCCGGTTCCGCGGCAAACGCGCGCGCATCGCCGCCCGCTGGACCCAAAGCACTCCAGGAGGTCTGCGCCTGAACTTTCAGTCCGGCGAGCAATAACAGCATCATGAATAGAAATGGCGTGATGCTAATGTGCCGATAGGAGAAAATATGGTTGTTCCGCAAGCTATTCATAGGAGCAGATTCTAGTCGGATCGCTGAGAATAGGCAAAAAAAGGGGCTGACCGTCATTCTGGTCAGCCCCTCTTAACTCCATGAAACTACTGTTCTAGCGTTTTCACCGGGGCCCATCCTACTACTTAAGTTGTATGGGCCCGGGTGAGTATTTTATTGTTTTGCCGCTTTCTTCTTGGGTTCGGGCCGTGTCGGCAAGGCCTTGCGGGTCTGCGGCTTCACGACGCTTTCATCCACAGCGGTCGTTCCCGGGACTTCGGTTGCAAAATCGGCTCCGGCAGGCACCAAGTAGTTTTGCACTTCCTGAGCATCCGCGGTTCCGGTCTTGACCGTGATGCGCGAGGCATCAATGCCCTTCTCGGTTACCAGGTAGTCCTTGGTGTTGACGGCACGCTGTGCAGCGTCGTTCCCCGCCTTGGCGTGCTTGCCCTTAGCAGGAGTCTTCTCCACAGCGGTCGAATCGCCCACTACCACAACCGCAGCATCCGTCTGTTTCTGCAGATCCAGAGCCACTTCGTCCAGGCAGGCCTTGGCATCGTTGTCTACGCGGTCCGGACGCTTCGGGTCCTTCTCGAAGGTGATCGAGCAGAGAGCCTGGGTGTGCGGAACAGGAGCCACGTACGGAGCAGCGATGGTCACCGTTGCGGTCGCCGTTGCCGTACCGCCCTTGTCATCAGCCACGTTGCAGTTGATCGTTGCCGCGCCCACCGCAGCGCCCGTCGAATTGAACGTCGCCGTGGTATCGGTGCCGGTCACCGTTCCCGTGTCAGTCGAGTAGCTGTAGGTCAGTGGGCGATTCTGCGGGCTCTGGCCGGCAGCGGTAATGGTGCTCGTGTCGCCCGGCTTGATGGTGCTGGGGTTAGCCGAGCAACTGACAGTCGGTGGCTCAAACGCCTTCACCGTAAAGCTGGCCGTGCAAGTGGCCACCTCGTAGGGCTTGTCACCCTTGCCTTCCGTCACCGTAGCCTTCACGTCATAGGAGCCGGGCGCCAGTGAACCCGTGGCCACAGTCGCCGTGGTTCCGTTGCCCGTCACGCCGTTGCCCGACCATGCATAAACCGCGGCCTCCTTAGGATTCAGGCTGCCTGCCGTAGCTGTTACCGTGATCGGATCGCCTGGATAGACCCAGGTTGGATTTGCTGAGCAAGTCAGTGTCACCGGTGGAGGAGGCGCGAGGCTGCCAACGTGGAAGACCAGGCCGGCGCTCAAACGCAGTGCGTTGACGTCAACGGCGCCGCCATCTACGGGGCCGTAATTCTCATCCATGTACTGATAATCCGCCTGGAAGAGGCGAAGGGCCAAATGATTGTTAAACCACCCCGTCTCCCAGTCCAGTCCGCCGCCGCCTGTAATCACCCATCCCCAGGTTTTCGGCTGCTGCAATGGCCCAATAACCTCTTCGACGCCTGCCAGAGCATGCACGAAAGGAGTAAATCTCATATGCCCGGCGTACGACCCGGTGAACGGCCAGCGATAAATCAGGCCCCCCGAGCCACCGTAGAAATCATTCGCTGATGCCGTCGCCTGATAGTTGCAGCCCGGGTTGACCTGCAGTGGTCTCACACCGAGCGCCGGTAGACTGTCTCCTCCGGTTGGCGGGGGCGTTACGACTACAGTTGGGTACGGAGTACAGCCCGGAATGGTCATTGGGTGTGCATCGCCCTCGACTTGTAAGCCAAGATGATTGTTGAAGTAGTAGGCAAGACTGCCGATGGCGCCGGCGTTGACGGACACAAAGTTTATCGGCAAGGTTCCACTGTTAGTTGGTGTTTGTACTGTCCCGTAAGGCGCAAGATAACTGTACCCTAGGAAGATGTCCCATCTGGATGGAGAAGGCGAAGCCATTGCCGAAGGCTTGACGGCCGGAGTGGCCGAATCCTGGGCTGAAAAGGCAACGGGCGCCATTGACCCAATTGCCAGCGCTATAACACAACTCACTGTCTTCAATACACGAACGTTCATGCGTTTATCCTCCGCAATCATGCTGTTGACCAATGGAAAGGAAAGTATGCGACCAGGTTTTTCGGCTCGTACTGACTCCGCTCCTAACATAGCTAAGGGAATATGGTTACGGGCCGTACATCATTCATACTTCAAGATTAAAACTACCATAGGATGATTCAGAAAAAGCATCTTTTTTTTCATTATTCAGCCCGTCGGCCTTTGCCTCAAAGTATGCAAAAAACAGGCTGGCAGTCGAAAAGAGGCTATCCGCCAAGACGATCAGCCCCAATTGTTTAACCGGTAAGTGGGAGAGGATGACTAAGGCCGGAGAATCATTACTAGAGTAACTCGAAGTTTGCGACAGAATCCCACCCGTCACACTAGGTTCAGCGTCTTCACCAGGCTGCGCGGCTCGCGTTGGATCTTCTCTTGCAAAAGCGTGATGGCATAAATCAGTTGCTCGGGCCGCGGCGGGCATCCAGGAACATATACGTCCACGGGGATCACCTGGTTGACCCCTTGCACCAGCGCATAGTTATTGAAAACCCCGCCCGAGGTGGCGCAGGCGCCCATCGAAATCACCCATTTCGGCTCCGGCATCTGGTCGTAGAGCCGCCGAATGATGGGAGCCATTTTCTGCGAAACCCGTCCCGCCACGATCATCAGATCCGACTGCCTGGGAGACGGCCGGAAGACCTCGGCGCCGAAGCGGGCGATATCGAACCGCGACGCGCCCATCGACATCATCTCAATCGCGCAGCAGGCCAGCCCGAAGGTCATGGGCCAGATCGAGCTTTTCCGTATCCAGTTCACCGCAAAGTCCATCGACGTCAGGATGATGCCCTCCGGCGCTTCGTAGCCGTAGTTCACCTCCTTCACCTTGGCGCGGTTCTGCACACTGCTGTCCAGCGCCCCGAATAGATAGCGATCCCGCTCTGCCGTAGCCGCCATGCTTCTACTATACTGCGTCATCGATAGAGACGAATGGTCTGTAGATTACCGGTCCCAACAAGGATAGGTAGCGCCGCAAAAAGGGTAGCGCCGGCCCCCTTGCCGGCCGTAGCGTGGACCCCCCCGGTCCACGCTCACTCAACGCCTTATGGAGAACCGCTTTAGTCCAAGAACAATCAAATGTCCATAGTTTTCGGCGTTTTTTCCACCATCCCGACTCACTCTTTTTAAAATTTTGATGGGTTCTTTATACCAGAACTCATATGCTTTTCCGAGAGAACCGATTAAAAAGGACCAACCCATTGTCATCCTCAACTCAGGAGTGGAATTGTATGTGCCGTCGCGCATTGCTACTGATCTTCCTACTTGCCTGCCTGGGTCTCCCAACTCTGGCGCAAACTGCGCCGGGCCCGGCCACCCAGGCCCCCGTAACCCAAGCTCAAATCACCGCCGTCCTGCAGGCCGTCCAGAATGCCCAGTCCGCCGGCGACAACGCATGGATGCTGGTCTCCGCCGCCCTGGTGCTGCTCATGACCGGTCCCGGACTGGCGCTCTTCTATGGCGGCCTGGTGCGCAAAAAGAACATCCTCGGCACCATGATGCAGAGCTTTGCCATGATGGGACTGGTCACCATCATCTGGGCCATCTGCGGATACTCGCTGGCCTTCGGTCACGGCAACGCCTTCATCGGCAGCTTCGAGCACCTCTTCCTCCGCGGCGTCACTCTCACCCCCAACACCGACTATGCCGCTACCATTCCCGAGCAGACCTTTATGATCTACCAGCTTATGTTCGCCATCATCACCCCGGCGCTCATCACCGGCGCTTTCGCTGAACGCATGAAGTTCAGCGCCATGGCGCTCTTCCTCTCCCTCTGGTCCCTGCTCGTCTACTGCCCCATGGCCCACATGGTCTGGGGCGTCGGCGGCCTGCTCAACGCCTCCGGCCACCTCGTTCCGAGTCTGGACTTCGCCGGCGGCACCGTCGTCCACATCACCAGCGGTGTCTCCGCTCTTGTTACCTGCATCTACCTCGGCAAACGCATCGGCTATCCCCACACCGCCTTCCCGCCCCACTCCATGGTCCTCAGCTTCATCGGCGCATGCCTGCTGTGGGTAGGCTGGTTCGGCTTCAACGCCGGCAGCGCCCTGGCCGCCAGCCCTCTGGCCACCTCCGCCTTCGTCAACACCCACTTCGCCGCCGCCGCCGCCGCCATAGGCTGGACTATCGCCGAGTGGATTCACAACGGCAAGCCAACCGCCCTCGGAGCCATCTCCGGTGCGGTCGCTGGCCTGGTCGCCATCACCCCGGCCTCCGGCTTCGTCCAACCCTTCGCCGCCCTCTTCATCGGCCTCATCGCCGGCATCTTCTGCTGCTTTATGGTCTTTGAGGTCAAAAGCCGCCTCGGTTATGACGATTCCCTTGACGCCTTTGGCGTGCACGGCGCCGGTGGAACCATCGGCGCTCTGCTCACCGGCCTCTTTGCCGCCAGCGTCATCAACCCCATCTTCAAAGGCGCCGCAGGCAATCCCCTCCCCTCCGGCGCCATTGACGGCCACTGGACACAGTTGCTCAACCAGTCCGCCGGCGTCGTTATTGCCTGGGGAATCTCCATAGTCGGCACCCTGGTTCTGCTCTTCGTCGTCGACAAAATCATCGGTCTGCGCGTCTCGGCCGAGCACGAATCCGCCGGCCTCGACCTTTCCCAGCATGGAGAGGAAGGCTACGACCTGAACTCGTAAGTGGAAAATGTTTCATAACGTGGCTTTGAGAGGGCACGGCTTCAGCCGTGCCGCGAGAAACCAGGAAGATCGTGGGCTTTAGCCCCTGAGGGAATGTCCCGCAGAGCACCAAACTGGCATCTTGATCCATCCAGATTCATTTCAATCCGGGTGGATGATCAAAAACTTTAGCCGGGGCACTGCCCAACCGGTATCCCCGCCTGTTACGCTGTCAAGCGAGGCGTTAGTATGCTCAAGATCGAAGCGATTCTCCAGCCCTCCAAGCTGGACGCAGTCAAGGATGCCCTGCTTGAAGCAGGCATTGAAGGAATGACCATTCTCGAGGCCCGCGGCCACGGCCGCCAAAAGGGCCACACCGAGTTCTATCGTGGCCGTGAATACACGGTCGACCTCCTGCCCAAAGTAAAAATCGAGATGGTAATTCTCGACGAATTAAAGGACAAAGTCATCGAAGCCATTGAAGGCGCAGCCCGCACCGGCCGCATCGGCGACGGAAAGATCTTCGTCAGCCGCGTCGACGAAGCCATCCGCATCCGCAACGACGAACGCGGCGAAACCGCCCTCTAAACCGATCCCACGCAATCCGCGGGTCTCTGCAATCCGTCGTTTTCGGGTTTGGGCGCTCTTTTTGAGCATGCACGCCTCAATGCGCGTGACCCTGGGTTGAAATCTGAAGAATTTATTGAAAAGTGAGCAATTTCGAACAGACTTATTTCGACTGACATGATCGTATGATGAGGTGCGGGCACGACATTCGTGTTACGGCTGCCCAAAGTCTTGATGGCTTCCCCTTCGATTGAGGCACTGGAAATTCCTCCAGTGCCTCAATCAGTCATCACGGGTCGAACGCCCGCAGTTTATTCGCCAATCTCGCCTAAGATGTGCAAAACCGCACACAAAGCAAGTTGGACCAGCAATATTCTTAATTCCTACTGAAGTCGTGCTTTCAATTCCCGGGCCAACTTGTCCAGAGAACGGCAAGCTTTCTGGATTCCGTAAATGGGACTTGCCGGCCGAGGTGCAGCCTATGGTCGAAGAGCCAACGAAGAGTATTCTCTTTGTCGAGAACGATCCTGCGTTAGAACAATCGGTCCGCGTCATGCTCAATGAGCAGGGCTTGAAAGATCGCAGTTTGACCTGCGTTAAGACCCTGCACAGGGCTACAAAGCATTTGGCCGCGAACCCGGTCGATATGATCCTGCTGGATATGGGGTTGGCCGCTCCGGGGGTAGGCGCAATCGGGCGAGTGCGCCGCGCCGCCCCCAATGCTTCGATTGTTCTGCTCGCCGGCCCGGAACAGGAGACCGCCGCCGTCGAGGGCATCAGGAACGGCGCGCAGGAATACCTCATTAAAGGCCAGATTGGGCCCTTTGATTTGAGACGGGCACTGATTCATGCCGACGCCCGGAACTCGGTCGAAGAGGCTTTGCTCAATGAAAGAGAACGCGCACAGCTCACTTTGGACTGCATCAGCGATGCCGTGATTTGCACTGACAACGCCGGCAACCTGACCCTCCTCAATCGCGCCGCGGAAGTCATGACGGGGTGGTCTTTGGGGAGTGTTTCCGGACAGCTAGAGCCGCAGGCGCGCCGCGCCGAGGACGAAGCCAACCGCACAGCAATTCTGAAATTGATGGCCGATGCCGCGTTGCAGAACCTTGCGGGAAGCCTGTCACGGAGCGGCGTTCTTGTCACCAGAGATGAGAAGGATTTGTTCATTGAACACTCCGTTGGACCCATCCGGGACCGGGCTGGACAAGTAACAGGGGCGGTGATTGTGGTGCGTGATGTCAGTGCGGCGCGGGCGCTGGTCAACAAACTTTCCCTTGCCGCCCAGCACGACCCTCTCACCGGCCTGGCAAACCGCAGACGCCTGAGCCATCAGTTGGAGCAGGCTATCCTCGACGCCCGCGAGACGAAACGCCAGATCGCGGTGTTGTATCTGGACCTAAATGGCTTCAAACACGTCAACGATTCCCTGGGACATCATATTGGGGACAAGCTTCTTCAATCCGTGGCCAGACGCCTGCTTCGCTGCATGCGCACACCGGACCTTGTCGCTCGGCTGGGAGGCGATGAGTTCATCGTGCTGATGCAGGATTTGCCGAATATTGGAGGGGCAGCCGTCGCGGCAGAGAGAATACTGAAGGCGTTGGCGGAGGTCCACACCATAGAACACCGCCAGGTGCGCATCTCGGGATCCATTGGCGTCAGCGTCTTTCCCGACGATGGCTTGGATGAGGAGACGCTGGTGGCGAACGCCGACACCGCGATGTATCAAGCTAAGTCCGGCGGGCTTCATGGCTATGAGTTCTTCAGACCGCATATGAAACTTCCCGCCGAAGAGTTCAGATCTCTTAAAGAAGATCTCTTTCACGCCCTGCAACGGGGTGAGCTGGCGCTTCAGTATCAACCGAAGATCGATTTGAAGACCAAAGAGCCTGTCGGCGTGGAAGCACTGGCCCGATGGAATCACCCTAGGCGCGGTTCCATCCCGGCACAAAGGTTTATCACCGTCGCGGAAGAGACCGGCCTTATTCTGCCCATCGGCACTTGGGTCCTGCGTCAGGCATGCGCGCAAATCCGGACCTGGTTGGATGCGGGCTTTCCCTTCAAAACCATGACCATTAACCTTTCAGGGAGGCAGCTCCGCCATGAAGGTTTTTCAAAGGAATTTTTTGCAACTCTGAAAGCAGCAGGGGTCGACCCTGAGTTCCTTGAACTGGATGTAACCGAGAATGTTCTGGCCAGATCGCTTGGACCCACGGCTTCGGTCTTGAAGGCCCTGAAGGACAAGGGAGTACGTGTCTCGGTTGATAACTTTGGCACCGTCGAGGCAAGCTTGACGAGCCTGAGAAAAATGCCCTTGGATGCCATCAAGATCGACAGAACATTGATCGCTGAAGTTGTCGGCGACCCAGCCGAAGCGGCGCTGGTAAGTGCCATGATTGGTGCGGGAAGGAAGCTGAATCTGCGGGTCATCGCCCATGGCGTCGAGACAAAGGAATGTCTGGAATTCGTGGAGACGCAGGATTGCGACGAGGTGCAGGGCCACTATTTCGGCCTTCCCGCCCCTCCCGAACAATTTTCCAGGGCGATGAGCGGCGGTAATTCTCAGGCTCAACGGCATGACTCCTTTGAGGGCTCCGCCGGGTTCCTGTAGATGCTCACATGGAAGGAACACCAAGAAGACCAAGTCAGGCAAACCACGGGAGAACATTTGATGTCACTTAAATACGATGTAGCTAGCGTTCTTGAACGCGAAACACAAGTCACGATTTCGAATTGGTATGGTCTCGTGGATGCGGAGCCGGAGCTCCGTATGATTCCATTGAGCCGCGGAGATCGATGCAGGCACCTTCCGGCAATGTTCCGCGAATTGGTGAGCCGTTTGCGCAATCCCCTTCCCCTCGGCACCCATGCCCTGAGTTCAGCCGCCGCTCGAGACCATGGACGTCTGCGGCGTGATCAGGGCTACACCGCCGCCATGCTCGTAGAAGAGTCGCGCATTCTTCAGGTCTCCATATTCCAAACGCTGCAGATGCATGTGGAGGACACGCAGTCCGGCGTCCTTCTCATGTACATCATGATGATCGCCGACGAGGTGGACTCTCAACTGGCCCAGGCAATGAAGAGCTATATTTCCGAGGCGAAGCTTGATGCTCAACCTGTTGAAGCATAGGCTCGGTTCTCAATTCCTCGAACAATTAAGTTTCGATTGAAGAAGAGTTCCGGGTGCCAAAGTCTGCGGTCCCCACGGACAGGCCTTCGTCCGTGGGTTGGAGATCCGGGGTCCCCACGGATTGGCAGGCTGGGGCCTTAGTCCCGGCATCTCTTCCACGATCCTCAGTCGGTCCGGTCTATGCCATACGTGTTCAAAACATCCCGGAGCGTCACTACACCGAGCAGTTTATGAATGTCTGCCCGGTGAACTACCGGCAAAACATCCAGATGGTACGTACTCATACGTTCCAGCGCCAAATGCAGAGCATGATCCATGTGAAGATGCGGAACATGAAGCGATTCCACAATGTTTTTCAACGGCTCAGCTTCCCTGCCATTGACGAGGGCTAGTTCCAGTGTCTCTCTGTTCAACATGCCCAGAAAATAATCTTCGTCCATCACTGGCCGGGCGCGGAATTGACTGGTGCGAGTCTGTTCCACAGCGTCAGCGACGCGCATCTCCGCTAAAAGAACCTCCGGAGATCGCTGCATTACCTGAGCTACCGTGAGCCGGCTTTTTTGGTGAAGCGTCCCGGGAGATGGCAGATGGATTCCGTCCTGACGCGCCAGCGCCTCATAGATGGGCTGCTTCTGGAAACGCCGGGAGATGAAAAGGCTGGTCATATTGGCGATCATCAACGGCACGATAACCGCGTAATCCCTCGTCATTTCAAAGATCATCAACACCGAGGTCATGGGGGCGCGCACGATGCCCGCAAAAAGCGCTCCCATGCCCACCAGTGCATAAGCTCCCGGCGTGGCCGTGTACTCAGGCAAAAAATGATGCGCCATTGTGCCGATGGCTCCTCCCAGCATGGCGCCGAGGAACAACGCCGGACCGAAGATGCCGCCCGCGTTGCCTGAGGCGTAGCTGACCGTCACGCCAATGAGTTTGAGCACCACCAGCAGCAGCAGCAACTTGAGCGCCATCGATCCGTTTAGAGCGCTGCCGACGTAGGTGTACCCCACGCCCAGAACCTGGGGTACGGACCAGCCCATCAGGCCCACCGTCACCCCGCCCACCACCGGATGCCACCATAGGGTCTTTCGCGGCAAACGCAGAAAGAAGCTGCGCATTTTCAGCAGCAGTTTGGTAAAGGCTACAGACAGGAAACCGCCTGCAATGCCCAGCAAGGCGTAGATTCCCAGTTCCAGTGGATGCACCAGGGTATATTGCGGCACTTGAAAGAGCGGGTTGTTGCCCAGCAGCAGACGCATCATCGCCCATGAAGTAGCTGAGGCTAACACAACCGATCCAAGAATCGGCGCGTTCATATCGCCCATAACTTCTTCGAGGGCAAACAGCACCGCTGCCATCGGCGTATTGAATGCCGCGGCAATGGCGGCCGCCGCTCCCACAGGGATCAGCGCTTTTACCTTTTCCGGGCTCAATCCGAGCGCGCGTCCAAGCACCGAGCCAATTCCCGCGCCCACCTGAACGGATGGACCTTCGCGGCCCAGCGGAATCCCGCTGGCCAGCGTAGTTGCCGTGCAGAAGAATTTGCCCAGAACAGTGCGCAGAGAGATGAATCCATCCCGAGCGAAAAGCGCTGCTTTGGTTTGCGGCACACCGCTGCCACGAGCGTTGGGAAAATAGCGGTAAAGCAGGAAACCCATGGCCAGCGAGCCTGCCACCGGCACCAGCACACGCCTCCACGCGGCACTGGCCACCGGATAGAGGCGCATTCCCAATCGCTCCGTGAGCACGATAAACGCGACCACGGCGAGCCCGGTAAGCGCTCCAATCAACAGCGACAGCAGAAGAAAAACCTGCTCCTCGCGCTCATGAAGGCGTGCGCTCCAACGCGCTCCGTATTCAGCAAGCCATTTCCTTCTAGGCTGGTTCTCTGCGGCCGAGGCAGACGGCATAACAACAGTTTACGCGAACAACTCAATTTTGAATCCACTCCAAGTATGCTTCCCTCTTGGGATGAACGGGGTTGTCGTATCCTTCCCTAAGCAGAGGTACTCTTTATGAATCAGAATTTCGCCGCAATGATCCTCGGTGGAACTGGGCAAGTCGGCGGTGCGGCGGTCACGGAGCTGCTGGCAATTCCGGAATGTCGAGAGGTGGTGATGGTCACCAGGAAACCCATAGCCGCGCGACCGCGGGTGCGCAACGTCGTTCTTGACACCGGCGCTGCTGACTTTGCCGAGCGCACAGCCGCCCTTGCCCGTGAAGTCTTAAGCCAGGGTCCCGCCAGCGCTGTGAGCTGTGTGGGTGTCGGTTCTGGATCGATGCGCTGGAGCGAAGAAGAATTGAAGCGACTCGAACTCGGCATCGTCGGTGCATTTGCGCGTGGCTGCCATGATGCCGGAATCGCCCAGTTTTGCCTGCTTTCTGCGGTAGGAAGCACACCCCGCAGCCGGTTTCGATATGTCCGCGTAATGGGCATGAAGGAAGACACCGTGCGCAACATCGGTTTTACTCGCCTCGCCATCTTTCGCCCCGGCATCATTGTAGGCAACGCTCATACCCCGGCCTGGGTCGGTTGGTTAGGAAGCCTCGTGCCTGGGCCGTTCGGCAATATCGATCAGCAAATTCTCGGTCGCTCAATCGCCGCAGAGATAGCTTTGCACAGTCGAGAGGCCGGCGAAGTGATCCGCGAAAATGTCGCAATGAAAAAACTCGCTGCACAGTTCAAAGCATGACTCTGGCATTCATACATGAGGCCTGGCCTAGATTAATCGCGAGAGATAAAACCGGAGAGCCGCACTATTTCGAGCTGACCGCCAAACTTTTGCAGGCCTTTCCCGTCGGTGGTACTCTTGCTTCGATGCGCCTCCTTCGCTATTCCATCAACGTCACATTGGACGGCTGCTGCGATCATCGTGCAATTCCACCCGACGAAGAGTTGCATCGTCATGCGGTCGAAAACCTCAACCAGGCCGATGCCCTCCTCTTTGGTCGGGTGATTTACGAAATGATGGAGGCAGCGTGGCGGTCTCCGGCGCGGACCGGAGTGATGCCGGATTGGCTGGAACCCTGGATGGAGCCCTTCGCCCGGACGATCGCTGCGGCAAAGAAGTACGTCGTGTCGAGCACCCTGGACCGGGTCGACTGGAACGCAGAGCTCGTACGCGGGAATCTGGAAAAGGCCGTGCAGCGGCTCAAACAGGAGCCGGGTAAGGGGCTGCTCACGGGGGGCGTAAAGCTCCCCCTGGCGTTGGCGGAGTTGGGTTTGATCGATGAGTACGAGTTCGTGGTGCATCCCAGGCTGGTGGGCCACGGGCCGACGTTGTTCGCGGGCCTATCGAAGCTTATCGACTTGAGGCTCGTGAGCCGGCTTGAGTTCGGCTCGGGAGCCTTGGCATTACGGTATCAGCCGAAAGATAGTCATTGAGCTAGTCAGGCGGGTGACTCGGATCTCGCATTTGAGACTTGAGATAACAAACTTGGATGGACGGGCTCTTTGCGGATATGTCCAATCCATACTGTGGTATTGGTCGATACTTTCGTCTAATAGACTCGTCGTCGCACTTCTGCCATTCTCGCCTTGAACGGTCACTCGCTCTGATATCGAAACGACTACCAAATGGATGGCACAAATGGGCCGAAAGAGATCACGCGCGTGACCGCGCGCTCGAACTCGCTTGGTGTGAACGTTTAGCGCCCCGAAAAGGCTGTGGTCGGCGAGCGGCCCAAGCTCTTCGGCGAGGCACTCGGCTTTGACTCGATCACGTCGACTTTAATCTTCGGCGAGTCGGCCGGGGTGCTGGTAGGCGCAAAGATCGGGGTGGCTGAGGCCGAGGCCCTCACAAATTGGGTGGCCCTGCACAACCTAAGATCTCGGGAAACAGATTCGATTTCAGAGGAGAATGAAATGACAACAAAAGGAAAAGTTCTGGTGCTAGTCTCGAGCGGATACGGCTTACCGTTGAAAAATGGCGGGTGTTATCGCGGCGCCGGCTATTACCTGAACGAGTTGACGGTTCCGGTTCGCGCACTGATGGAGGAAGGCTACGAAATCACTTTCGCCAACCCCAAGGGCAACACGCCGCAACTGGATCTCCATTCCGCTGTCCCCGACTTCTTCGGCGGGGATGAGGCCAGGCTCCAGGACTATTTCAAATTCCGCGATAGCCTGACTGGCCTCAGAAATCCAACGCGCATCTCGGATGTCGTTGCATCGGGCCTGGATCAATACGACACTGTTTTCGTCCCCGGCGGCCATGGCCCGATGATCGATCTTCTCGATGATCCCGACGCTGGTACCGTGATGAGACACTTTCATCAAACATCCAAGCCTACTGCCGTGCTCTGCCATGGCCCGATTTCACTGCTCTCCGCGCTTCCCGAATCGAAGGAGTTTGTCGCCGCGCTGTCGGCGGGCGATGCCGCTGGAGCGGCCGCAAAGGCTAAAGGATGGATCTATTCCGGATATAAGATGACGATCTTTTCGACGGCGGAAGAGCAGCAGCGGGAGCCGCTTGAGATTGGTGGTAAGGTTCTCTTCTACCCTGACTTCGCCTTGCGTACCGCCGGCGGCGACGTAAGCGTGGTCGCTCCTTGGGGAAGCTATGCCCTTCAGGATCGCGAGTTGATCTCAGGTCAGAACCCGTTCTCTGACCAGGCGCTGCTGAAACTTCTTCTACCGGCACTCGACGCGAAGAACAAATGACTCGGTAAAGGAACATTCCATGAAATATCCGACGCTCTATCGCTCCACAAAGATCGATGGGCTCTCCATTTTCTATAGAGAGGCTGGTCCGAAGGACGCGCCGGCATTGCTTCTGCTGCACGGACTGCCGTCATCGTCGCGCATGTTCGAGCCGCTCTTCTCCAGACTGTCGGATCGCTATCATCTGGTCGCTCCCGATTACCCCGGCTTCGGACACAGCGACTGGCCGGATGCGAAGGCATTCGCCTACACGTTCGATCGATACGCAGAGATCATGAATCATTTCACTGAGGCGCTTGGGCTCTCGCGCTACACGCTCTATATGCAGGATTATGGCGGTCCGGTGGGTTTTCGAATGATCCTGGAGCATCCGGAGCGCGTGGAAGCTCTCATTGTTCAAGACGCGGTTGCGCATAATGAAGGCCTGGGCGTGAATTGGAAGACGCGTCGCGAGTTCTGGGCCGATCGCGTTCCCAACGAAAGCGCGCTGCGCGCGAATTTGCTCTCGTTGGCGGCGACACGCACTCGTCATGTCGGCAGCGATCCGAATGTGGAACGCTACGACCCCGATCTCTGGGCTGATGAGTTCTATTTTCTCAATCGGCCCGGCCAGGCTGAGATTCAAAGTGATTTGTTCTACGACTATCGAACCAATGTGGACGCGTATCCAAAATGGCAAGCGTGGATGCGCGAGAACCAGCCGCGACTGCTGGTGATATGGGGCAAGTATGAGCTCTCGTTCGACCCCGGCGAGCCCGAGCGTTACCGCAAAGATGTGCCGAAAGCTGAGGTTCACATTGTGGACGGTGGTCATTTTGCATTGGACACGGCAGCAGATCAAATCGCCGCATTCGTGCGAGGATTCCTCGGCTCTTCTCGCGAGGGACCGGAGGAGCGCGGGGGGAATGAAGCAACTTAAGCTGGCTGTACGCGCAGGAACCATCCCAGCTTCGCGAAAAAGCAACTCGCCTCACTGAGCATCGCTTCATCGCCGAGCCGGCTCTTGCCGGAAAGTAGGTTTCAAAGGTAGCTGGAGAGCGTCATTCGCGCCGTAATGCGATCATCGGCTGGACTCGTGACGCCCAGCGCGCGGGGATGAAGCAGGCGAACAAGGCTACGGCACATAGCAAAACGGTAACGGCGAAAAACGTCAGCGCGTCAGTGTTGGTGACACCCACGAGCAAACTCTTCAGAAAACGTGTCAGAGCGTAGGACAACGCGAGGCCCAAACATACTCCTGTGAGCATCAGCCTCAACCCGTGTCCCAGCACCAGGCGCAACACATCTCCACCGGTCGCGCCCAGCGCAAAGCGGATGCCGATTTCGTGGGTCCTCTGGCGCGTTGTGAAGGCAGTTACGCCATAGATCCCGATGGCGGACAGGGCCAGAGCGAGCAGGCCGAAGGCGCCCACGAAGGTTCCAGCGATACGCTGCGCGATGCTGGCCAACTGGTTCTGCAATTCGACCGTCGTCTCATTGAAAACCAAAACGGCGGGATTGATCTCGTGCACCGTATTCTCAACTGCTTTGACCAGCGCCAGGGGATCGCCTGTGGTCCGTATATTGACGATCATGTCGGGACGGTAGATCTGGGACAACGGCAAATACAAAAATGGCATAGGGTTTTCATTCACGCCTGTTTCTTTGCAATCGCGCGCAACACCGACCACGGTGAACCACTGGTGGGTCAGATCAGAATTGAACTTCTTGCCCACGGCTTCCTGTCCGGGCCAATAACGATGCGCAAATGCCTCGCTCACAATCGCGACCGGTTGTGATCCCTTCGTATCCTGAGCCGTAAAGTCGCGTCCCTTCACGAGGGGAATTTGCATGGTGTGAAGATAATTGGGCGTCACGATGGCGTCCTGAGTCTCCGTCGATTCATTCAGAGAAGACACATACCCCTCCGGTTTCACGGCGGTTGAGCCGCCCGCAAACGTGAGCGGCACGCGATTCGAAAGGGCGACGGATTGTATGCCCGGCAAAGTGCTTAGTCTGGCAACGAGCTGGCGATGGAATTCTGTGCCCGTCTCCTCCGTGTATCCGGCCTGGAACAAATCATAAGACGCGACTAGTATGTTATGCGGATTGAATCCAGGATCGATCTTCTGCGCGCTCCTGAAGCTGCGAATCATTAATCCTGCACAGATGAGCAGCAGCAACGAGAGCGAAATCTGCGCCACGACCAACGCGCTCGTCAGACGCGCCTTCCCCAACCCGCCCGACATCCTTCCAGCCTCTTCTTTCACCACCTCGACAGGAGCGACGCCCGAGGACCGTAGCGCGGGCAAGATCCCAAAGATCACCCCGGTCAGCACCGAGATACATAACGTGGCGAGAAGTACGGTCCTATCAGTCTGCACAGTGAGCGACAGCGGGATATCAGGCGTCACGGGAACGAATGCCATGAGCACTCCCTGCGTCCACTGCGTAAACAGCAACGCAACAGCCCCTCCTGCCAGAGAGAGCACCAGGCTTTCCACAAGCAGTTGCCGCACTAGCCGCCAGCGGCTGGCGCCAAGGGAGATGCGAATGGCAAGCTCGTGCCGCCGGCTCACCGAGCGGACCAGCATGAGATTGGCCACGTTTGCGCACGCCAGCAGCAGCACCAGGCCCGCGATGCACATCAGCAAAGGCAACAGGGGCGCCATGATGAAGTTCATGCCGAACGGGTTCCGCCAAAGCGGGTATACGGTCACGGAGGAGTGCCCCTTGTGCTCTTCGGGATATTTATCTGCCTCCTGCTTCAAAAGCCGCGTCATCTCCTGCTGCGACTGCGCGACAGAGACGCCCGGCTTTAATCGCCCAAAGGCAAGCAACCAGAAGTAATGATGGTCATGCAGCAGGTCGCCCAAAGAATTAAATTGCGCTTCCATCATCATCGGGACCCAGAGGTCCGTTCGTACGCCGGTCTGGCTGCCCTGAAACGCCGCTGGCGTCACCCCCACAATGGAATACGGGCGCTGGTTGAGTTCGACCGTCCGGCCAACAATGTTCGGATCCGCACCGAAATGCGTTTGCCAGAGACGATAACTGATCACGGCCACTGGCGCGCCCCCTGGCATCTCATCTTCAGAAGGAAGAAAGCCGCGCCCCAGAAATGGCCGCACACCGAGGACGTCAAAATAGTTCGCGGAAGCCACCATCGCCGCAAGGCGCTCCGGTTTCCCTTTGCTTGTCAGGCTGATTGGAACGAAGTTGCATGCAGCAATGCCTGTGAAACTCCGCTGTCCATCGCGCATGGCCTCCACGTCGGGATACGTAAACGGGAAGGGGTTCTCACCCGGTTTGCTCAAGGTGAGCGATACCACTTCGTTCGCCTTGTCGAGTCCGGGAACTGGATTCAACAGCGTTGCGTTGATCCAGCTGAAGATTGTGGTGTTTGCTCCGATTCCTAAGGCGACCGTAAGGATGACAAGCAGGGCAAACCCGGGATTCTTGACTAGCGCCCGTAGCCCGTACTTCAAGTCTCGTAAAAGGCTCATGACCGGACTCCTCGGTTGCTGGGGCCCAATTCGGGAGATCAGAATCGTAGGCCCGCTCCAAAACTGCTGCTGCGGCTTCCGCTCTCATACAGTGCACGTATACTCCCAATCGTTCCAGATCGCATGCCCTTGTAAAGGCTGAGCTTACACTCTTTGAGAAAGGATCGAACCAGCGCCAGGTGTTCGTTTGCACTTCCAGATGTCCGAAAATGAACGGTGAGGCCAAGTCTTTGGGTTGGGTTGGATGCGCCCTTCCTGAAACACCGCCGGCCCGCCTGTGCCTAAACGACAGCAGTTGCTTCAACGCGCCGCTGGGTCGCTGAACCGGAAAAAACACGCGAGATCCTCGGTTACTGCCAAGGTTCCTCCCGGCAAGTCGGTTAGTGTTCCGTAATTGGCCTCACACCCCATCCTTCCTCAGTCTTTTCAATGAAGAATGGGGTGTCCGCAACTATTCACCAGCCCTCTTGCATATAATTACCCTCCCTTCCCGCACAATAAAGAAAACGGTCGAATCCCAGCCGCCGAAGGGAGAAACCCGCATGACCGAAATCACCCAAACCCCACCCGACCCGGCCGTAGAAGACACCCCCCCGTCCCCTCAAACCCCGCCGTAGAAATCTGGGGCAAAGCCTATGCCCGCGCTTGTAAGGCCGCAAAAAGCCGGGGCGAGAGCAGGATAGGTGCCTAAGATGAAGCCGAAAAGGCCTTCTGCAAAGCCATGCCCCAACTCTCCGGGCAAGAAAGCATCCGCGACTTCATCGCCTGCGTCGCCTATGGCATGCTCATCAAAACAATCGCTGGCCCCGACGGAGCCAGGCTCCTCTATGCAGCCCAGGTTGCCAATTCCACAGTCCGCAGCCAGCGCACGAAACTCCCAAATTTGAATGTGCCGTCTGCGGTTTCAAAATCTATTGCACTTGGAAGTTGAATGTACCCCCCCGGGGGTCCATTCTCCATTTGTTTCGTCTTTTTTGTGGCTTAAGTTATTGAAAATATTCAATAATTAGCATTACAAAACAGGTAATTTTTAGGCTAAGAACCGGCGTTTTTTGGGTAAAATTGACCTGAAAATCCCAAAATCGGGCGTGACACAAGCGCCCCCGTAACCGGCTTTGGGCCGGCCCAGGAGCGCTCAATTGCTTTTACTTCCCGCTTCCCGGCCCCCATTGCAGCCGAAGCCCAACGCGGAAGTTCATCGGCAGGCTGGGGTAACCGATGGGCGCAATGTGCTGCTCGCCCAGGATGTTCTCATCTTGGACGTAGAGGCTCATCCATTTGAGCAGTTGATAACTTCCTCCCGCGTCCAGCTTGGCGTAACCATGATCCAGATTCCTGTTCGGCAGCAGCAAACTATTGCCACCGCTCAGATCTTCACCACCTAGAAAATCCGAATCGTCCGACCGGCCGGCAAATGACGAAGTAAAAATTGCCGTCAGTCCTTTGATCCCATAGGTCGCCGTAAAGAAACCCGTGTGCGGCGGCCGGCGAAACGGTCGCGCACCAACGAGCGGTGAATCTGCTCCGATCGGAATGCCGTCATAAGTCGGGATGGGCCCCAGCAGCATCACGTCGGCATTGGCAAACGAGCGTTGTATTACCGCATCCAGGTAGGTATAACCGCCGCGCATGAAGAGATTCGGCCCAATGCCGCCCTCCACAGTAGTCTCCACGCCCATTGCGCGGAACGCCTCCGTGTTGAGGCTCAGCTCATAAGCGTCATTGTTTACTAACTGCAATTCCAGTGCGGTTTGCTGGGCTGGCGTCAGATTGGGTAACAGATACGGAACCAGGTCGTAGCCAACATAGTCTACTTGGCGGCCGAACTCATTATGGAAAAAGCTGCTGCGGAAAATAATATGCTGGCTCAGAAACGCCTGCTCCACTCCGCCCTCGTAAGTGCGCGCCTCGGGCGGGGCGATCGGCGTGATATGAAACTCCTGAATGGTGGATAAGCCGCCGGTAGGCGCCGTGAGAATGAAGTTGTAGAGCGAATAGAACTGGTCGGTCAGCGATGGCTCGCGAACCGCATCGCCGAAGTTGAACAGAATGCGCGTGCCGCTGAACACTCCCTTGCGCGGCTTAAGCGCATAACCGGAAAGCCCTACGCGCGGCTCGAGCTGCGTGCCGCCAATCGTGAAATGCTCCACGCTTCCGCCCAATGTATAGAAGAAGCGGTTCTTGTAGTCCCCATGCACGGACGCAAGATAATATTCGTTGTTCCGCTGCACCGGCGCGTAGGTCAAGCTGGGCGGCTCAGCCCCGCGCTCATCCTCATAACTGAAGCCGAACAGCGCCGCAAAGTGCGGAGTAACCTTGTAATCGCCCTGGTACATAAACGCATCGCGGTTTGAAACCAGTTGGTACCCTTGCGGATAAGGATCGTATGTTCCCGGATAGTCGAGGACCGCCTGCCCGCTCACCGAGTACCCATTCGCTCCGGTAATGGTCACAGGATCGCCGTAGTATGCCTGATCTCCATAGATGTCATACGTCAGCAGTTCCCCTGAAGGCTGCCACAGGTGATATTGCTCCCGCTTGCGCGTCAGCCCGTATCGAAAGCTGTTATGAAAGTCCGGCAACGTCTGGTTGTCGACCGACGCGCTCATGTAAATATCCTGGTCCTTCTGTGTAGCCACGTCGGCAATGTGATGGAAGTCCCAGGCATTCGGAACGCCGCTCGCATCCGCGCCATAATGCAAAGTCGCGCGAACCTGCGTATTCCCGCTCGGCGCCCAGCCCACGTTAGCCGCAGTCGTGGCAACGTGGTACTCGTCGTTGGGCAGCGCATTGCTGGTTTGCAGCCAACTGAAAGCGCCCAGGTAATCGATCTTGTTGTGCGCGCCCGCAATTTCGAACTCTTCGCGCGAAGTGTGGAAGTTCCCCGCATCGCCCTGAAACATCAGCGAAGGAAAGTGGGTGGTCCCATGCGGAGTGGTCAGGCTAACCACGCCGCTCTCCGCATCGGCACCATACAAATTTGAATTGGGTCCGCGATAGACCTCAGCGCGTTCCAGGGCAGTCGTCGAAAGCGGCCCGAAGTCGAATCGCCCGCCCAGGTCACCCACGCTCACTCCGTCAATCAGAATCTTGTTGTCGTCCGAATCGCCGCCGCGCACAAAAAGCGAGGTTTGCCCGCCACGCTGGCCGACCTGTGTCACAACCGTGCCCGGCATCAGCCGCATCAAGCTCACCAGGTCGTCCCTCTGCGCCAGGTCCGCTGGCCCAATCACGTCTGTAGCGGAACTGGTTTGCGGCTGCGGCGTGGGAGTTCCGGTTGCGGTCACCACAATCGACTCGCGCACCCACTGCGGTTCCATCACCACAGCGCGCTCAATATTATCCAGCCGCCCGGCATAGAACCCCGGAGTCTCGATCTGCCTGAAGCTCTTAGCCGAAACCACCAGGTAGAACCGCCCCTGCACACCGGTCAGGATCTGAAAACTTCCGTCCGCTGTTGAAATGGCGGTGGCAACCACCTTCCCTTTCGAGATCAGCGAAACGTTGGCACCCGTGATCTTGGCGCCTCTGGCATCGGTCACAATGCCGCGAATCGACGCACCCGGGCAGGTGGTCGCGGCAAATGTAAGTAGAATTGCTGAGAATAAGCACAACAGAACGCGACTCAGGCGAGTGCGCGGAGATGCGGAAACTGGCATGATGACTCCTTCGTCCCCCTCGGAACGCAAGCGGTTTTGAAGCGTCAAGGACCGGTCTCCTGACTCGCGCCTCCTCCAGCCACCTTCCCAATGACAAACCAAAATGGTTCGTCTCCAGTGGTTTCCTCGGACCTTCCGCGCTGAACGGAAGATCCCGGCTGAAATCCTGCCTTCATCCGACAACCCAACGACGGGTACCGGGGCAGGGGCGCTCACAGTTGCGGGGCAGTGGCGGACTTTCACCGCCTTCCCGTGCATCCTGACGATTGCTGTGGTAGATTGCGCTGCCCCTCGAGGGTGCAGCAGGAACGTCATGGAACAACTTTCCATGACCACAACATTTTATATTGCCGCAGGGGTCTGAAGTCAAAGGACGCGCCAGGCGCTGCTCACGAATGAGCTGAATGCGCGAAGAGAAGGGGGTATTAACCGGAAAGAAGTGGTACAGAAAGGTGTGGTGAAGAAAGGAGTGGTGACCCCGGGAAGACTCGAACTTCCGACACGCAGTTTAGGAAACTGCTGCTCTATCCACCTGAGCTACGGGGCCATACTTAGAGTCACTGCATAAGATAAATTATCTACCACTGGCTCACTTACTATATCTCAATTATCGTGCCGCGTGTTTCGCGATTTCAAGCACGTTCTCGATCACGTAGTCGATTTGCGTCCCGGTCATTCCCGGGAAAATTGGCAACGATAAATACCGCTCGTATTCCCTGCTCGCAACCGGGAAGTCTTCCGCCTTGTATCCATATGCATTCCTGTAATAAGGATGCATATGCAAAGGGATAAAGTGCACACTGGTTCCAATCCCGCGATCCTTGAGCTTCTCAATCATCTCGGCGCGATTGATGGTCAGCGACTCCAGGTTGAGTCGCAAAATATACAGGTGCCAGGCTGACTCGCAATTAGCGCCGACCGCGGGAACTTCAAGCGCCCGTTCACCGGCAAATGCCTTGTTATACCGCGATGCAATCTCTGCGCGCTCCGCATTCATCGCATCACACCTTCCCAACTGCACGATTCCAATCGCGGACTGAATATCCGTTGGGTTGTACTTGAACCCCGAATCTACGACCTCGTAGCGCCAGCTTCCCTCTGCTGTGTAACGCTTCCACGCGTCCTGGCTTATCCCATGGAGCCTCATCACACGCATTCGGGCAGCCAAGTCGTCATTATCTGTGGTTACCATGCCGCCCTCTCCAGTCGTAATGGGCTTAGTGGCGTAGAAGCTGAAGACCGTCTGTTCGCTGATGGCGCCCACGCGTAGGCCGCGGTAAGAAGCTGGCAGCGAATGGGCCGCATCTTCAATCACGCGCAACCCATGGCGCTTAGCCAGATCGTGAATCGCTCCCATCTCGCATGGATGACCGCCCAGATGCACAGGAATGATCGCGCGGGTTCGCGGAGTAATGCGCCGCTCCGCATCGGTAGGGTCGATGCACAGGCTTGCGGCATCAACATCCACCAGCACCGGCTTCGCTTTGAAGTAGACCACCACTTCCGCGCTGGCGGTAAATGTTGTTGTCGGCACCAGCACCTCGTCCCCTTGCTTGAGGCCGATCGCATCCAGCGCCAGATGCAGCCCTGCGGTTCCTGAGCAAACGCCTATCGCATGTTTTGCGCCGACATACCTCGCGAACTTCTCCTCAAATTCAATCGTGCGCGAGCCCATGGTGATCCAGCCCGAACGCACCACATCGGCCGCTGCCTGCGCCTCCCGCTCACCAACCGCTGCGCGATGAAACGGAACAATCTGTTCTTTAACTTTGCTCATCCCGGAACTTACCATCTTTCGTGATTCAAAATTTTGTATTCAAAACCAGCATTATGCAGTGCGGTCTCAGTCCATTCCATCCTCAGGTTTGTGAACCATAATGACCCGCGCAGGCGCTCCAAATACCGTGGAATGCGGCGGCACGTCACTGATGACCACCGAGCCGGCTCCTACCACGCTCCACGCTCCCACCTTCACATCCGGTAGAAGGATTGCGCCGGAACCGATGAACGCCCCTTTCGCAATCTTCACCCGGCCGTTGATGCACACCCCGGGAGAAAGAAAGCAGCATTCTCCCACCTCGCTCTCATGCGCAACCACAACCTTGAAACTGACCAGACTCTGCGCGCCGATGCGGGCGCCGGCGCCCAGGATGACACCCTCTTGCAGGATGCATCCTTCCCCGACTTCAACATAGGCTGTATCCACTGTTGGATGAATCGCCGTGTAAGGTCGGACGCCAAACTCTTGTATCTTGCGCCACACTTTCCATCGGGCGTTCGTCGTGCGAGCAACATTGTTGATCACCCAACAATCCGCGTAAGTGCTCTGCAATAGCTCGCTGCCGCCCAGAATCGGCAGGCCCATGAAAGCAGCGCCATGGCGCGCCCGATCATCGTCGAGGAAGCCCAGCAGATTAACGTCGTTCTTGCCCATCGCTTTTCGTGCATCCAACAGTTTCACGATCTCAGGACCCGTTGACCCGAGAATGACGACTCGCTTCATATTGGCTTCGTTCGGCACTAAAAGGCAACCCCCCGATTCTTCTCCGGCTTTTCGTTGTAGATTCCGTGGCCCAACATCACCAGCGGAATCGTATACAGGATGATCCGCATGTCCATCCAGAAGCTCTGATTTTGAACATACTCGATATCGAGTTCGCGCCGTCGCTCCCATTCGAGACTGTTCCGCCCGTGTATCTGCGCCCAGCCCGTGATGCCCGGCTTCACTTGCAGTCGCTGATGATCGTCTGCTCGATAGTGATTCAACGCATCGGGAATATCCGGGCGTGGACCAATCAGGCTCATTTCGCCATGAGCCACATTGATCAACTGCGGCAACTCATCCAGACTCGTCCTGCGCAGCCAGCGACCGACCCGTGTTACTCGTGGATCGTCTTGCGCGTTAAATGTGGAACCATCTGAATTGCGAAGGTCGGCCGCGTTCCTGTACATGCTGCGAAACTTCAGCATCCTGAAAAGCTTTCCGTTCAACCCGAGGCGATCATGGGTAAAAATGACCGGGCCGCCCGAATCCAGCCACACCGCGATTGCGCACAGCAGCAGCACGGGAGAAGCCAGGGCCAGAGCAAGCGTTCCGCCGGCCAGATCGAAAGCTCTCTTCACCACAACACTCACCTTTGACCGCATCGCACACGCCGCATTCTTATTCTGCAACTTTGCCAGTCATTTCCACAAAATCGACAAGTCTGGATAGGTTAGACTCGCGCGAATGATTTTCGAGCGCATATTCTCTGCCTGCCGAACCCATACGGTTCAAAGTTTCTGGGGATTGCTCGCTTGCCGCAAGAATTGCTTCCGCCATCAACTCCGCGGAATCAGGATTAACAACCCAGCCCGCACCGCTTTCAAAAATTGCCGCTGCTATATCTGACTCCGACAACACCGCGGCAATCACGGGGCGCCCCGAAAGAAAATAAGTAATTAGTTTCGATGGAATGGAATTGAGAGATTGCCTGCCCTTTGTAGGCAGCAAAAGCACATCCGCCATCTTGATCACCGGTCCAGTCTCCTCGGTCTTCCATGGCGTGTGAATAACTACGCGATCGAGAACTTGCCGTTCAGCCTCATCTCGGCACGCACCAAGCTGCGCACCTTCACCGGCAATGACCAGATGAATCTGCGCTCGGTCCTTAAGTATCGCCAGAGCTTTCACAAGCAACTCGGCGTTGGAAGCAACCCCCACATTCCCCGCGTAAACCGCCACAAAAGCATCCTCGGGAATTCCCAGCTTTTGCCGGAAAGCCGGTGCCGCTGAACGGTCCGCATCAACCATTTCGTCGCTACTCCAATTCGGAATCACATGGACCTTATCCGCCGGCACGCCGCGGTCATTCACATAAACCTCGTAAAACGCCGGGGAGATAACCAGGACTTGTTGAGACGAACGCGCGATCATTTGATCGAATTGGCGAAGCAGACGATATACCCAATTCCGTTTCGTAAAGCGGCGCTGCGAATCCAAAGATTCCGGGTAGACGTCTTGCACCCTCAATACAAATGGAACCCGCCGGAGTTCAGCGACCATCGCCAAAATGCCGGTCGCAAAGATCGGCCAGGTACTCGAAAAAATCACATCGGGACGCCGACCGAACAATATCCGTACACCAGATGTGATCCCGAACGAAAGATTCCAGGCAAAGCGGCTGACTAGAGTGGACCTTCGGGAAAATGTGCCGAAACAATGCGTCAGCGTGTATCCAGCATCAGTTGTCGACGTCGTGTAGAGAGTCCGCTGGTAGCCGTCGAACAATCTACCCTTGGGGTGGCTCGGAAACGGAGCATAAACATGCACCTCGTGACCGCGCCTCACCAGCTCTTCTGCGGTTTGCGCATTCGTCTGTGACGAAAAAGTATGTTCTGGAGGAAACACAGAACTGACCAATACTACCCTCATGCCATTTCACCAGCCAATTTGCATCTCCCACGTGCACGTCAGAATCGGTACTCGCCTCACCCGTTTTCGGTCTCGCGGACCACTCCTTCCGCTCCGCATTCTCTCAACTGATACTGGTTGGCAATCCAGGCATATGTCTTTCTGAGTCCTTCACGCAGGCTGATGCTTGGCTCCCATCCGAGGTACTGCTTGATCAGGGTGTTATCGCTGTTGCGGCCGTTTACGCCTTTGGGCGCTCCAGGCTCGTAGATGCGCCTTAGCTTGATTCCAGCAATTTCCTCAACAAAATCTACGAGCTGATTAATGCTGACTGCTTCGCTCGATCCCAGGTTGATGGGTTCCAGAATCTCGGAATGAGTAATCAGTCCAATGCCTTTAATGCAGTCGTCGACATACATGAAGGAGCGCGTCTGATGCCCGGTACCCCAGATCGCAATTTCGTGTTTCCCACTCAGCTTGGCTTCAATCACTTTACGGCAAATCGCTGCTGGAGCCTTCTCGCGGCCACCAAACCACGTTCCCCAGGGACCATATACATTATGAAAACGAGCCACGCGCACATGCAGACCAAAATCCTCCATAAAGTGCCGGCACATCCGCTCGGAAAAGAGCTTCTCCCATCCATAGCCGTCTTCCGCCAGAGCAGGGTAGGCATCCGCTTCCTTCAGAGCCGGCGCAATAAACCTGTCCCCTTCATCGGGCGTGTGCTGCAGATCGCCGTTATAAACGCAAGCCGATGAGGAATAGAAATAGCGTTCAACTCCAAATTTCCGCGCTGCCATAAGCATGTGAGTATTGATGAGTACTGATAGCATGCACAGGGCTTTGTTCTTTTCGATAAAGCCCATCCCGCCCATATTCGCGGCCAGGTTATAAACTTCGGTCGCATCCTTCGCCGCAACCTCGCAGTTCTCTTTGCTGTTCAGGTCGAGCGAGAAGTTCTCGACATCATCGAATTTCTGGTACCAGTGCCCGAGCGGCTTCACGTCAACCGCTCGAATCTGCCTGTTTCCTTGCTGTCTAAGGGCGGCTATGAGATTGCCACCGATGAAACCACCAGCGCCTGTTACGACTGTTAATTCGCCCTTCATGCCGGCTTCCTTCCTGTTAACTTACAGATTGACTGGTAACTTGGTAAACTCAAACTTTTCCAGAGGAAACATACTTCAGACTCCCGAGAGTCGGATAACTCGCGGACTAATTACCTCCGGCTTTCATCACGACTCAACGAGCTCCAGCGCCGCATACCTGAACATCTTGCGATTTTCATCGCTTATGGAAGGGTCGGATGATGCTTGAATTCCGTATTCCGCTGCCCGTGCCTGAAGCCCGGCATACCATTCTCCATCGGCATCCACGCACTGCTGCAATACAGCGCGGAATCGGTCCTCATCCTCGAGCGGAACATCCCATCCCACACCCTTCTCTTCTAGATTGCGCCAAGGTGTTCGATCACTGATCAGCACCGGGCATCCAGCGCTCAATGCTTCGCAAGTTACATGAGAGTAGTTTTCGCCCAAAGAAGGCAACAAAAACAGGTCGTGCCGGGCAAACGCTTCCCCCACGCGCTCATGTTCTATCATTCCCATATATTGTACCCGAATGTTCTCTGGAAGCGCGGCAATTGCCGCCTTGCATTTATTCCAATACTCTACATTCCCTACTGGGCCATAAATGTCGAAAGCGACTTCGCCCGACAGACCCTGCAACATCCTGAGAGCGAACAACAAGTTCTTTTCCGGTGAGATCCGCGAAATAAAAACGCCCCTAAGCTCGCCTACGCGCTTACGCGGCTTCTCGACTCCAGTATGGTCAAGCGGCAATTGCATATTCTTCGCAATAACGATAATTCCAGCCCTGCTATTCCGGTATGCATCTGATCCGCCGGGCGTCAAGTTAACACTCTCAATGACGCTGATATCTCCCAATGACCGGCGTATATCGGCTTCTTCAAACTTCGAAGACGCGTTCCAGACGATGCCCTTGAAGAATCCAAGCCAAGTGGACAGTTTGATGTAAATGTATTTCCGTTTGCTCTTCAAACTGAGTGAGCCTTGTGAGAACTCTCCTCTCGGCGCCAAAACAAGCGGCCTCCTCGGCAAGAGCCCCATCTTCCTGCAAAGTAAAGGAAGCATCGAGTAAATTCGTGGCAAAATGCCGTTGATGTGAAGAACGTCATAGTTCTCCTGCCGCAGTGCTCTGATCAGCATCCAGGCGCCGGCCGGCCCTGGCGCTATCCTCAACACGCTGGCCGTACCATACTCGTGCCAGCGCCCAATCGGCTCGTTTGAGAATGGATGCTTGTCCCCTAGGTCACGGTCCCCGCAAACAATCTTGAAGTTAAACTCACCCTTCAGCGCCTCAACCAATCCCGCAACACTTTGAATTGGCCCACCCGCCTTATAACCGGGCAGATAATAGGGCATAACAATAAATATCGTCCTCTTCCCGTTCCCGATGTTCGCGCCGGGATGGAGCTGGCCGCTCTCTCTCACCGTCCAACTCTCCTTGATTGGTTCAACTTATCCTCGCTGAGTAAAATTCTAATTGCCGGCAACATGAGATAGGTCTTACGAAGATCGACAGACTCATGATCCTGCACTCAGTACCAGGGTGGAGTCGGGCGCTCTCCACCGTCACGCATGTACTCTATAACTTCCACGAGATAACGCGCCAACGGCCCACCCTCTATAGCAGACGACCACTCCCGGATCCGCGCACTGGACTCCGTGGTTCGCTTCCCACGCTCCATCCATTCCCGCAGTACCATCTTTAGATCTTCCGCTGAACCTGCTGTGAAAGTAGCGCCGCGCCATGGTTCGCGCAACAATTCCGCCGCGCCGCAATTGTCGCTGCACACCACCGGGACACCGCACATCAGAGCCTCGTTCACCACCGCGCCCCAGCCGTCATACCTGCTGGGCAGCAGCAGCAAATCTGTCTTTTCGAACAGATTGCCAATCATCTTGTTATTGACGGCGCCATGGAATCGAATCCGGCCGGCAACGCCACTTTCGCTCGCTGCTCTTTTCCAGCGCTCCAGATCCGGCCCGTTCCCAACTGCGTCGAATTGCCAATCCAGATCAGGGAGTCCTGACAATGCGCGGATCGCGGTTACGCCATCTTTCCGGCGAATGAAGTGCCCAAGATACAACACTCGAAATGCCTCTGTCTCTTCCCGAGCGTCTTCGATGTCCGCTGCCGAAGTAGGTCTTTCGGTAACATATATCAACGGAAATATACGGGATGGATCATATCCAACTGACTTATACCATTGAACCCCCACCTGACCGACAACGAGAAGAAAATCAACCTTATCTTCAATCGAGTATCTTTCTAGACAATATTTGGCTCTCCGGACCAAACCCAGGATACCCCGGTTGTCCACAGTCTCTGACATAAGTCCGACCATAGCCTCGGTCCTCACCAGGCGAGGAAGAACTCGTCTGTTCAGTGACCCACGTTTCTCCATCGCAATCATATGGATTGTATCTCTACCGCAATCCGTATCAATAAGCCGCTCGATCTCTGCATTCAGCGGCTCTATCAAAACACGTGCCGGCGAGCAGTCTGGGGTGTTCCATCCAATTGACTTCCGAACCTCAGTCAACTCGTGCTCTGCCACAACGGTCACAATCTGGCCCGGCATCGAAGCAAGAGCGCGCAATGCTTCGGAAATATGAGGGCTGACTACGCCGAGCCAAAACGTCCATTTCATCCAATTAGTACTCCGGCTTACTCCGGTACATGGAGCCACTGACAGCAAGAAACACAAGCATCACCCAAACGAGCCCTCCCATACTGCCGAATGAAAAAAAGATCATCTCTCCAAAATTGACCCCGATCACCGCGACAAACAATCCGGCGTCTTCTGGAGAGTTCCTCCTTGCTGATAGATACATTGAAAAAAGGAACGGTACGATAAACAGTGCCCCAACTACGCCAATCTGGGCTATCGTGGCAAGAGGAAGGAAGCCTTGTTCAATTGGAGCTGAAAGCGGCATTCCCCACAAATGCGAACTGTCGGGATCCTGGAAAGTTTCGGAGTCTGGACTCACGCCAAAACCATACCCAAGCATCGGATGCTCTTCAATCACATCAAGATCGTTGGCGATCTGTCCGCCTCGAGTTCCTGTACTTAGGGCGGCAATGCGTTCTTCATTGCTTGCAAAGGATTCCACGTTCCCTTTGCGAATAAACAGGGCCAGACCTTCTCTTAGGTTTGAGGAAAGCATTAGGGCTAGTGTTATTCCAAGCACCGATATAACTATTGAAAATATTGAGACAAACCGCAGTCGGCTGCTCTTTCCGCCTCTGATAATTACCTCGACGGCATATACAATTCCGCCTAACAAAACAGCCACCAGTGCAGTTCTGCAATGCGTAAAATAGATCAACGACCACTGGGCTAATCCGCACACAGTCAATTCACGTTGCAGGTGCGGCAGCTTGAACGCTGTAACGAATGAAGCAGCCCCCGTCATTACAAGAAAAATGCCCAGGGCTTGGGGGTGGTCGAAGATTCCGTTAAAATATGCGCCGCCGAACTCAGACCAGCCTATACTGAGCGGTAACAGCGGAATCGAAAGAATAACAACCGCGGTTCCCATCTCCGAAATAAAGAGCAGCATTCCTGTGTTTTGATCCGCAGTCAGCATAGCTAATCTGATCACGCACAAAAGGCCCATAGAAAAACTGATCGATTTAAAGGCAGACACCATGGGAAGCGCGCTCACAAATAGCGAATTGATCACCAACACGCCTGTGAGCAACGCCCAATAATTCATTAGGTGCCCATATATCTTCGACGGGCGCCCCTCTGCTACCAAGCTGCGCGCGCAGACTGCAAAGAGTAGGATCCACTTCGGGCCAAATGATAGAAGGCCTGAGTCAAATGATTTGACTGCTGTTAGAGTAATAAAAGTTACTATCGCGCCTGCAACCAGACACTTGAACGTTCTGGTCGGAGGGCCAAACGCCATCACCACAAGTATGACCAATGCGATCGCTCGCCCAACAGAAGGGATACATGCAACTGCAAACAAAAGCACTAAGGCCCCGGTTTCCTTTGCCATCGAGTGGACGGTTGGACTTGTTGGCTGCATTTCACCTCAAGGAAATAAATCAACACATGTAGTTCTACAAAGAGATTAGTTTCTTCTCTTTTTTGCTCTAGCTCAGCACCATTTCTTTCATGATCCTACCGGAGTCATTGCGCCAGGCGGCTAGTTGTAAACAAGCAGACTTGTGCCCGCGCCAATAGCATAACTCTCAGCGGGTATATTCCGTGCGACCACGCTGCCTGCGCAAATAACGGAACGCTGCCCAATCCGAACTCCGCGCAAAATCATTGATCCGGCGCCGATCCAAACACCGTCTTCTATGACAATCGGCCTTGAAAATCCGGGGCCGGCGGCTCTCGGCCCTGTAGGCGCAAACTCGTGATCTCCGGTGATGATACTTACGCGAGGTCCGATATCGCAATTACTGCCGATGCTGATCGCCGCATCACCGCCTCCGATAAGCACTTGGTGCCCGATAAACGTGTAAGCGCCAATCGTCAGTTGTCCGGTGGTAGTGATCCGGACGGAGGAAAACAGCTGCGCGGTCGGATCAATATCCACTCCGCTTAGAGACAGCAATCTGGTCTTCAACCGAAAGAACCGTGTTGGCGGAAGAATTCCAATGATCAATTGAGTTAGCCAAAGAAGCGGCGGCTTGCATCGTTTTGTCATTGCCGATGGTCTCCAAAAGTTGTGGGGACTTTCATTATAGAGAGGCGAGATCGACTTGAATAGTCGCTGAGAGTACTCAGAACAGACATGCCAATAAATGAGGAATGGCATTCTCGCATAACTGCTCATACAGCGTCGGGATCTTTCTGCAACAATCCTGGCAATCGCCACGCCGTCCAGAACAAAATCGAACAGCACATTCCAACCCAGAGCGCCTTGACACCGCCAACCACAGTCAACAACGGTACCGCGAGCCCGAAGACAACTGCGCGCTGAAACTGTGCGACTGTCGCTTCGCGCAACCGTCCGAATCCCAAAGCTATGTAGAAGTGATATTGTTCCCAAATCGCCAGCAATACATATGCACCCATCAGTCCTCGCACCGGCCAATCGAGCGCTACTGGCTTCCTCAGCCAGAGGTGGAGTACTCGCTCGCCAAAAAAGAGGTACATGATGAATGCGCAGCCGCCGACTGAGACAATCAACGCGCGCCCTTTCCTGATTTGAACATCGATCCAATGGTGATCTGCTTTGGCGAGCGCATCGGCGGTCGAGGACCATAGTGGTTGCATAAATCCATAGACAAAACCCAGCGGAAGGACCGTGGCTTGAATGCAGATTGCAAATAGGGCGCTGATAGAAACAGCCTGGGTTCTGGCTATCCAATACACTGGCCATTGGAAGAAAAACGCAGGTGCGAAAGCGGCGCTGAGAAACCGGATTCCGTCAGCCAGCAAACGCCGCTTTTCTTCCCAGCCGATTCGCTTCTGTCTTCGCAGCAGGAATGGCCGTTGCACCATCAGCAACACAAAATTCACAGCGGAATAGCAAAGCGGGATAAAAAGAACAATCGCCACGAATGCCGGTAGAGCGGTTGTTCGTCTTGCCGCAATCAGTAGCGCAATAAGAAGAAGAGTATTAAACCCCGTACCAATCAAGTTAGAAAGATGCATCTCTTGATACGCCTGCCTGAGGTAGCCGACGGCGTTCAAGGGTATGCCGGCTAGGGTCATCGATACTGCAATCACAGCGGCAACCCGAAGGTCCCATGATCCTGTTGCACCAACCCTTCCAAAAAGCGTGCTCAACGGCAAAAGGGCAACTGTTGGGATAGCTATGACTGCTCCCACAACACAGGCTATGATCAGCGGCCCCAAGCCAGCTTGAACCAGCACAGCCTGTTCACGCTTATCTTGCCTGGCGATTGCGTCAGTGAGCGGCGTTACCAGGGAGCCGCCAATCCCGAGATTGAAGACCGATAACATAGATGCTGAAGCTGTAACTGCGGCGTATGCTGCATAGCCGCCCTCGCCCAAGGCTCGATATACGAGCGGCAACGCCAATATCTGAACGCCGATGGTAACAATCTTGGAAAGAAGGGAAGTGCTCCAGGCCAGGTTCATTCGTCGCTGCCGGTGTCGCCTGTGACTAATAGCACTCGACAGGGGCAACTGCGTCTGAAGAGGATTGGTAACTCTCCTGCCGTTTGCCACTTCAGACCGCTCGCGTTTAATCTTAGTCATTCGAAGCCCTTCCAGCACCGATATTCTTCGTCCGCGAATGCCTGGAACCAAACGCTGGTCAGAGTCTGAACCCTCTCGTTCATTCTATCTTCCGGTACCCGTTGCGCAATCTTTCCGCACGCAGTTGGGATAACATTCAACATCGTCATCAAGGAAGCTGATCCGGAAAGATCATCTTACCAGCGAGTCAACACCTGACTCTTTGTTTTGAAAGGCATAAATATCATATTGTTTACCCTGGTGATAGGCTTCCCCAACTTTCTCGTAACTCGAATTGAGGCTCTCCTGGTACAAGTTATCGTCGGGGCCAATCATTACAGTCGGAATCTCGCCCCTTTGTAACATGCCTTCGACGCATCCGCTTAGGCAGCGACCCCTGGTGGCATCATGAAATTTGGTGTCGACGATAAATGCCGGGGCTCGGTTGCCGGTCGATAACCATGGGAGCCCAAAGGTCTCGTCCGTGGTAAAAATGGGCTCTGCCATTGAATCCAAACGATCGCGCAGTGCACCTGCATCTGCATATTCTGCTGCAGTTGCAAGTCGCACTGTCCCGAGAATGTGCGAATCGCTTGGCGCCATCGCGAGTTGCATAGCCGGTTGCACACACCCAAATAAAACCAGAATGCTGACTAGCCGTGCCGGCGCTTTAAAAACGACCATTTGCAGCAGCGTAGAACCCGCGACGAACGCCTCCAGCAAGTAATTGTCTGAGGCCCCTATCTTTCCCATTGCAGCCAGGCCTGCGATCAACGAAACAACAAAAACCGTCATAAGCAGGCGGACGGCACTATCGACCTTTCGTGCGCCCGTTGCCAGCAGCAACGCAATGGGCGCAACAATCCAGTACGCGTTGGCAATGAATGAAATCTCCACCGCATGCCACGCGTTCATAAACGAAAACTCGCTCACCAGTCGTGGTGCAATCAGAATACTGAATCGGTACTCGGGCGTCCCAACGAGAAGCGTGGCCGCGGTTAACAAGGCGAAAATCACAACGAGGATAGACAGATCGCGCCACCGCCTGTGAAACAGAAGGAACAGGCAGATCCCGGCAAACGCTAATACCACAGACTGCTTGAACGACCATGCGAGATAAAACAATACTCCCGCTATCGCAAAGCCGAAGCGCAGCCGGCTCACAATCACCATGAGGGCAATCATAACCAGCGCGACAGCAGCCAAATCAGGCCGTATCGTCAGTGCCCACCAGCGGACCATCGAGGTGCTGAGCCACAGTCCCAACGCGAACAAAAGTGACAGAAGACTGCTGGCGCCGCGCAGTTTGAGATACTGACTCACGAGTTTCCACTGTGCAAAAGCGCCCGCGATCGCAAATACAGATGTAAGCAGGCGTCCCCACGTCATGATCCCGGCATCCCATATCCCGGCCAATCTTAGAAACTCAGCGTATGTATAGTAAAAGAGGTAGTTGTACAGCGAGATAGAAAACGGGAATTTGAGCGGCCACTCGTACACCGTCAAGTGGTGCATGCCTTTCCAGACGGAGTAGATCGTAAGCGACTCTCCGCCGCTGGTGCAGAACAGTGTTCCATAACGCCAAAGGGTTATAAAGCGGACGAGGAACACAGCGAGATTCAGGACGATAAACCCAAGCATTGCGTAACAACGAAGGCGTGAGATACCGCAATCTGCATCACCGGGCAAAGTCTTCATGTGTTTTCTTTCCCTGTCGATCATTGATAATCTCGAATCAAACGCAAAGCCTCGGCATTGATCGCGCTGGGATCGCCGCTATCCTGGCATGTTTTGAATGCAGCACAATAAGTTGACCTCAGGCTTCCGTCGCCATACCGATCAGGAAATGCGGAACCAGCGAAGCTAATGCGCGTTGAATAGACAATTGCCGCAAAACCAAGTGTCGCGAAAATGATGCAATATGTCGCTGTAACGATCTTGGGAAGCCTAAGGCGCTCGATCGCCAATACGAAATATGCAATAAGGAGAGGAATGACAGGCAACCAGAATCTTCCATCAGCGTATGGCCATATAAACAATATCCCCATGTAACTAACGAGATACACTTCTGATGGACCGATCCTCCTTCGCCTTGTGACTAAGCCAAAGAACACCAGAACAGATAAAACAAAACCTGCCCACAGCGTAAGGTTTTGAAGGTATACAGGCATCTTCAAAATAGGACAATTACCCAGCAACATTCCAAACTCCACAAGCCTGTAGTGTAGAATCCTAATAAATAAAGTTGATATCCCAAGATTCTTCTCAACGCCTGCAAAATCAACTAGCGTTGATGTCTTTGCAACCACTAATGCAATTCCGATGCACGCGATCGCGAGAATCACAACTGTGACGATTTTGGCCTGGCTAGAGATACGCTTCAGCATTGATTTGAAATGTGGGCTTGATACCATCATAAAGACCAACGGCGGGAGAAGCGCAACACCGACTCTGCGGATCAATAAGGCTCCAACCACCAGGATACAGGCTAAGATTGAGAGGACTACAAACCGATTGCTCAGTTTCGCCTTCGCTGTCTGGCTCATTACCGCAAGACAACACATGGAACAGCCGAAGAACGGCACATCGGTCAGAGGGATGGTGGAGTGTTTTACGACCACGTACGACAATAAAAAAAACGAACAGATTAACAAAACAACAGCCTTGTCCTCGAAGAACTCACGGATCAACAGAGAGTATGCAGCATACAGTCCAACTGATAAAAAAAACAAATTCAGGACGATGATGGCCCAGGAATGAGCTAGGCCTATTCTCATCAGAATAGCCAGCAATAGCGGGTAGCCTGGAGGAAATAAAGTCTTCTGTCCGCCGAACAAAATATTGCCGCCGTGAGCGGCAGAGTCTCCCATGGATAACAGAATAAGAGCATCTGAGTTAATCCGTAGGGGACTTGCAATCTGAAGGATATAGCAGATTGCCAAAAGCAGTAACAGGCATTGCGAAAACCGATACCACATCGAAGAGGTAGTTTCTGCCGCGCCCTGTCGAGGTCTGTTCTCTTCCACGTCAGCGATATTCACTTTTGAAGATGAGTGTATCATTATGCGCAACTAACCAAACGGCGGGGGTGCGACCATGGAGCAGGCACCGCGCCTTTTTATCCCCACTAGACCAGGAGGGAGGCAAAACAAACCGGCAACGATCGGTCCAATCTTGAGCAATTTAGAGCAACTTTAACGAAACTCCGCATAATAGATGCTGGTAGTGACTGCAGAGTCAATAACACCCTGAAAACTGCCATATATTAGTTTAAACATGCTAGTCGGCACATATACGATATCCGTGGCATGCAGTTGCACGTTAGCACTTTGCCCATGAATCATCTTCTTATAAGGCAGCGCAACGTATGCTACCGTGCCATCGGGATTCCGGCGCAACAAATAAATTGTCTTATTGGAAGCCACCACACTTGTCCCATAAGCCAATGAAATTGCCTGCAAAACGTTGATTGTACCTTCCTCCTGCATCACAAACCCGCCCGGTCGATTTACCGCGCCCAGCACGTAAACAATGCCGGCCCGCTTTACCTGAACCGTATCTCCGGGATACACGATGACGTCATCGACCGCCTTGGGATCTGTGGCTTTCGAATAGTGAACCAGAAGCGGCTGGTTATCTTTGTCTTCAGTTCCACGCGTAATCAGTACTTGATTGCCCGCCGCTACCGTAAGTCCTCCAGCTAGCGCCAACACATTGACTAGTTTGTTCGGGGAAAGCAGCGGATGCTTGCCGGGGCTTGCCACTTCTCCAATGATCGTTACGTCCGACTCCGTATACTCCAGCACCGTCAGTTCGACCTGGGGATCTTTTAGAATACTGCCTTCGAGTAGTTTCTTCCGGATTTGAGCTCTTGCCTCGGAAACGGTTTCGCCCGCAATGTGCATTGTCCCCAGAATGGGCACGGCGATATTGCCTTGTTCATCGATTCGAAAATTGCTTGAGAAGTCCGGATCATCAAGAACGTTCAACCCCAACATGAATCCCGGAGCAAGCTTCATCTTGACGAAATCTTCCGGCACCCCTCCCAACCCCGAGGCGCGCCCCGCTCCACTCGCCGAGGTCTGGCTTGAAACCGTCCCGCGGGTGGAAGCGCCTACCTGGGCTACGCCGGTTAAACCAAACAAGACCAGAGTGGCGGCGGTAACGAGCAGTGCAAGCAGATTCTTACTCGTCATTTGATTTCTTCTCTCCATAATAAGATCCGTAGTACTTGTACTTGTAACCATACCCATACCCATAAGTGTAGGGGTCTACGCTCTTATCCATTCGGTTCAACACAAAGCCGATAACCGGCACACCATTCCGATTGATCATTTGAGTCGCGCGCGCAAGGTACGGTCTGGTGATAACTCCTGCGCGGGCCACCCAAATCACCGCATCCGTCTTGGTTGCGATCGAAACCGCATCCGTCAGCAAAAGCGCCGGAGGACTATCGATCATTATGATGTCGTAAAGCGCTCGGAGTTGTTCCAGCAAACTGTCGAAGGCGGTTGATCCCAGCATCTCAGATGGCATGGGCGGACGAGGTCCCGCCGGAAGAACGTCGAGCGTGGGAACATGGACGCCGTGAAGAGTTGCTTGATCCAGCGTAAGCGTGCCTGCCAGAACATTGCTAAGTCCCGAGTCATTCGGAACATCGAGAACATGCTTCATGCTCGGCCGGCGCATATCGGCCTCCATGATGAGCACCTTCTTGCCGTGCTGCGCAAAAGAGATAGCCAGGTTGACCGTCACTGTGCTCTTCCCTTCCCCGGGAAGGCAACTGGTAATCAATATCACTCTCGGCCCTGATCTAGGGCGGGAAAGAAGAACGGATGTGCGCAGCGAGCGGAAAGCTTCAGCGGCTACAGATTCGGGGTGATCCAGCATCCAGATATCCGTCTCCGCGGGTGCATCCTCCGTGCCCGCGTTGCGCTTCTTCTTTCTCCGAACCGCACCGTAAACTCCGTAAGACCCGTAAGACCCATAACCGCTTCCGGATTCCCCGAACGTTGGGATGATCCCGATCACGGACATTCCTGTAATCTCCTCCACTTCCAGAGGATTGACCACCGTCGCATCAACGCTGTCCACCGTAAACGCCATGGCAAGCCCGATAAATAACCCACCAAGCAATCCCAATTCCAGATTGAAGTTGCGGTTTGGGCGGACGGGATAGGATGGCGTGCGCGCCGGATCTACGACCGTAATATTCGTCGCCTTGATGCCCGCCGATACATTCGCTTCCTGCAACCTCGTGTAGAGATCTTCGTACAGTTTCTTGCGCGAATAAGCCTCCTGGCTCAACACCGCGAATTCAACTGTCTTTTCATTGAGCTTGCTTGCTTCTTCCTGCTGCTCGACAAAACGCCGCCGAATTTCATCTTCGGTCTGTTGCGCCAACTCCAGATCTGCTTGCGCGCGCTTGACGATCTCCTGCATCTCCTTATGGATTTGCGCATCCAGCTCGTTTATCTGGGTTTCAATTTCCTTGAGATGGCGATTGTTTGTCCCGTACGTTGTCGAAGCGTCGGCAAGCGATACCTTCAGATCATTCTGCTTTTGTTGCAGCATCTGCAGCGTTCCGGTACCACCGCCCTGGGTAATCACCATTGAGTTGCCTTGCACTGCCAAAGGATTGTTTCCCAGTGCGACGATCGAATCGGCGTTTCCGCTCCGCGCCAGACGGTAGATCGCCTCCTTCTCGATATGATTGGCTTCAGCCTGCGTTAGTTCGGAGTTCAGTGCATCCAGTTTCTGGATGACAGTACTATGAATCTCCCCTCCTGGCCCACTACCGGCCGATCCCGCCTGAAAGCTGAGAATCCCGGATTCCTTTTCGAAGTCCGTCAGCTTCTTCTCTGAATCCTCTACGTTTGCTTTGAGCTCCGATAACTGCTTCGTCAACCAGGATGAAGTCTCACTGGTTGCGTCGTAATGGGATTGGAGGTACTGATTCTTGTAACTGTCGATTAAGGCGTTTGCTATCTCCGCGGCCTGGTTCGGATCGTGACTTTCATATGTGACACGAATCAGTCTCGTTCCGCGTATCGAATTCACCTTTAATCCTGCCCCGAAAATTCCCAGCAACCTGGTCCGTACCGCAGGTGATTCATCGGGAGACAATACCGGCTCAGTGGACTTCGTGTGTACTGGGGCAAATGGTGGCTTCGAGGCCAGATTCAGTTTCTGAATCACTGCCAGAGCAAGCGAGTCGCCTTTCAGAATCGCTATCTCCGTATTCAAATCCGTCGCCAGATCGCCTCCCGGAGTCTGCTGGCCCAGCGCGTCTCCAAGACCAAAATCCAGTGAGCCGCCACCACTCTTGATTAACTCGATCATTGCGGCTGAATCATAGGTTGGCGTCATGAGTGTTGTGACGATCATGGCGGTAACCAAGCAGAGAACAATCGAGCCTATAATCCACTTACGGCGCCGGCTTAAAACCCGCATGAAATTGCGGAGCCCATAAGTGGTTTCGGAGCGCTGATGGACCGGGAGCCCTGGAGTGTCAATCGGCGCCTCACTTCGTGCTTGGGGAACTTCGTAGTTACTCAATTGGCATCCTTAAGAAAACCGGCTCCCGTTCGTATCAGGGCAACCTCTATTTTACTACTGGTGAGGAATGTATATATACGTTCCTGCTCCACGCTGTGCCCGTAACTATTTAATTCATTCGCGGCGACGCCGCGATATTCGCCGTCAAAACGCTCTCTGACTGCCCGGTAAGAACCTGAACACTGGCCTCGGTAAGCGTGGAATCAATCGCCACTGCAGACTTCATCAGCTTTGATCCGGGAGTGTAGTCGGGAATCAGTTCCTTGAGCACCCGAACGATGCGCAGAGTATCCCGTTCGCTCACCGCCTGCTGCAGGTCCTGCATACACGCTTTAATCCGCATTGCATCCACATTGTAAGGGGAAACATAGCTCCTGATCTTGGCGTGCGAAGTCGGAACCAGATCCTCATCCTGCAGATTCAATTCTTCAAACAGCTTCTCCCCCGGACGCACTCCCATAAATTGAATCTTGATGTCTTTATCGGGCTGCAGCCCGGATAGAAGGATCAGATTTCTGGCCAGGTCCACGATCTTCACTGGATCACCCATATCCAGGACAAAGACTTCTCCGCCTTTGCCGATTGCAAACGCCTGCAACACAAGCTGGGCAGCCTCGGGAATGGTCATAAAGTAGCGGCGCATCTCCGGGTGGGTAACGGTAACCGGACCACCGCCGGCAATCTGGTCCTTAAAGATCGGCACAACGCTTCCGTTGCTTCCCAGCACATTGCCGAAGCGCACCGCTACAAACTTCGTGCCGCGCTCCTTCTGCAGCGCGCGGATTGCCAGTTCCGCTGTGCGCTTCGTAGCCCCCATAATGCTGGTCGGCCGAACCGCTTTATCCGTCGAGATCATCACAAAATCTTCCACCCCATGCCTGGCCGCCGCCAGGGCCACCTGCCAGGTGCCAAAGATATTGTTCTCAACCGCGGCAAAAACGTGCCTTTCCATCATGGGAACATGCTTATAGGCCGCCGCGTGATAGAGAATCGACGGCTCATAATACTCCATCACCCGGCGCAAAATATCGGACCGGGTTATGTTCCCGATTTCCGGATGGAATACCAGCTCCGGGAAGCTCTTGGTCAACTCTCTGTCCAGTTGGAAGAGTGGAGTTTCAGCCTCATCAAAACCTACCAGGGCAAGTGGACGGAATTGTGCAATCTGCCGGCAGAGCTCCGATCCAATCGAGCCCGCCGCGCCTGTCACCATCACAACTTTTCCCCGAATGCGCTCCCGTATGCTGTCCTGGTCCAGCCGGACCGGCCTTCTTCCAAGCAGATCTTCCACCGCCACATCTCTTATCTGCTGGCCCAATTCCGTACCCTGGATCAGATCTCCCAAACCAGGCACCATCTTGTATTCCACCTCGGCGTCGAGTGCGAACTTCAGGATGCGTACCATTTGCGGCCCAGTCGCGGTGGGAATGGCAATCAATAATCTCTTGATGGCATTCGCTCGCACCACTGCTCCCAACGATTCACCGGTACCCAGCACCGGCTTCCCCTGCAGAATCAGGTGCGCTTTGGATGGATCGTCATCAATCAAGCCGATGACTTCGCACATCAGGTGCGGATTTTGGTGAAGCTCCCACAAAAGTGCGAGCCCTGCTCTGCCCGCGCCATAGATGAGAGTTCTCGTCCGCTCGCCCTCCGATGGTTGCGCATTCCGGGCGTTATTCACAACCCGGACGGCCAGCCTCCCTCCCAGGGTCAGCAAGCAGGAGATTAGCCAATCTAGAATGTAAACGGAACGCGGAACTCCCTTTGTCGCGGGCAGTAGTAACATCACTACTGCGCCCAGAGCTGATCCGGCCAAACTCGCCAGAACAATTCGTACCGCGTCGTAAGCTGAGGTATACCGCCAGTTCCCCCGGTCCAGCTTGGCCACCACGAAGGCAGCCGATTTGGCCACTATCCACACGCACAGAGCAACCTCCATCGGATGGAGATACTTCGCAGGTAACGCGCCGTCAAACCTCAATTCAAATGCGAGCAGACCGGAAATGGCAAATGCGCACCAGTCCAATAAATATGCCACCAGGCGGTGCCGGATGAGTTTTAAATTATAGCGTCGGCTTGAAAATCTGAGCAGCATATATTTCTCCAGGCTTGCGATCCGTCTTGTACTGGTGAGATGCTTCTGCTTAGCCAATTGGTGCGTTTATGTTCGGTATAAGGCACCAGACAGCTTCATCGGCGCACTCAATCCGCATTTATTTCGTGTGCGCTTGCATCGAGCGGTTGCTCGCGAATGATCGGTTTTTCTGCCTCAGCTTGTTTTTGTATTGTAAATCCCGCGTATGCCTCGAACATACCGTCAGGGCTTAGCCCCTCGCCCACAAAGACGCGCTGCAGGGAATTATGGCTGATCAAGATCCCGATCAGCGTTAGAATGACGGTCTTTGCACTCGGGCACCGCAATTCGCCCCTCTTGATCCAGGGCTCAAGGTAGCGGGCAAGCACTTCAACCAGTTCGCCAAGATGCCTGCGCACCAGAGGGTCGAAGTTCTCA
This sequence comes from Occallatibacter sp., assembly GCA_049515455.1. GTDB lineage: Bacteria > Acidobacteriota > Terriglobia > Terriglobales > Acidobacteriaceae > Telmatobacter. The sequence continues at coordinate 10,222 of JBEKUB010000007.1, read as the reverse complement.
TTCAAATCGAGAGCACTATATTGCAACAGCCTCAATATTTCCGGCTTGTGCGTCAGGGTCTTCGCCAGCAGCTCAAATGTGCGTTCCAGCACCGTTCTCCCATCGGAAGCTTCAGCAATCCGGGCCAGCAAATCCCCACGGAAATATACCTGTTGCAATTCCGATTCAAGCACTGCTACATAGAGGTCGTGTTTACGCGGATAATGCCGGTAGATTGTCACCTCGTTGACTTGAGCCGCGGAAGCAATGTCTCGCGTGCTGACTCCGTTGTAGCCAAAGCGGGCAAACAGATCGGTCGCCGTCGACAGTATGCGCACGCCCGCGCCGCGTCCTCTTGAGAGGTTCGCTCCTGGAGCATGCCTCTCGACCCATGCAGCCGCCGGGATGTGAGTAGACTTTGACATAGAGTTGAACTCCGGTGTTCAGCGGTCCCGGCTCGCCCATGGAAGCTTCAGATGCGTATCTGTTGACGATCAGGTCAATCGTGAAAACTATACAAAATGCGGCCTATGCCCAGGCCGCCGTCGGAGCACCCATAGCATTTCTCCAACGTGATTGACGCCTGTGACGGGCGTCCCATGTCGTCCGAAGGCCGGTCTTCAGGTGGGCCCCCCATCTGATGGGACGCATGAAATACCCAATTTCTGGCAAGGCTTCGCCATCCTCACTTGGGTGGGCCTTCTTGAGTATTTTTCCCTTACAGCGTCAGGTGAGGTCAGAAACACAAAAAATATGCTTTCAATTGTAGGTGAGCGCCTTCATGCTCTGCATACTTCTCGCAGGGGCTCTTATACAGACTAACCACACAATAACATGAGAGCTGAGAAGACAACTAGCTTTTAGTACGATTGCAAGTACCTCGTTGCTCAATCGCAAATCCCATTGTTCCCTGTAATGGGATGATTCCATCAAAAACAAAGTTGCAAGACCCGCGTTAGCCGGTCTTCTCATAGAGGATGGCAGCAGTTGCACCCTTCTTTTCTTTCACTGCAGTTCGCGACAATTTTGCGCCACGTATCGGCTACGACAAAAACTCGATTAGCGCACACAGGTAAACACTCTAACCTATTGATTATTAATATATTTATTCATCATAAACGAAGGCTTTATTGACCGGCTGCCGTGGTTTAATTCCAGGGTTATGCCAGGATTACCTCGACTCCATTACGCCGGAGCAGGTCAACGTACCCTGGCGCGAGATCTCTGTCGGAAACCACGATATCGGCGGCGTTCAGCGGGGCCACTGGAAACATTCCGCCGCGTCCAAACTTGGTGCGATCGGCAACAATGATCACTTTGTCGGCAATCTCCACCATCTTCTTCTCCGAACCCACAACCAGCGTATTGTTATTGCTGAATCCGGATTCAGAGATGCTGCCGATGCCCATGATCACCGCATCTGCGCGAATCGCGCTCAGCATCTGCTCGCAGAATGCTCCCAGCATCACGCGGCGGCGCGGATCGAGATACCCGCCGGTCAAAGTCAGCTCGATATTGCGAACCGACTCGAGTCCTTCGGCAATGGGCAGCGAGTTGGTAACAATGTGCAGGCTTTTGGACGCCAACTCCCTCGCCACCGCTGCAACTGTCGAGCCTCCGTCCAGAATCACCGTCTGTCCGTCTTCAATCAGCCCCGCTGCAAGCTGCGCGATGCGGCTCTTTTCGTCGCTCAGCCGCGCACTCTCCTCCGCGTAATCGAATGCATTCGTCTCCGGAGACTGCACCGGAACTGCGCCTCCATATACGCGCCTCAGCACCCGCTCGTTTTCCAGAATGTCCAGATCGCGGCGCACGCTGGACTCCGAAGCATCCAGCTCGCGGCAGAGAGTCTCCAGTTCAATGAAGTCTTTTGACTCCAGCATCTGTCGAATTCGAAGTTGCCGCTCGGTTGCCTTCATCGTCTTTCAGTTTCGCGTCGCACTCCGCCGGATGATCCGCATTTAACAGCACGCGGCCTTCCACCGAATAAATTCTCCTAAGAACCGATTGCTCCCATGACAGCATCTGTAACCGACTTCACCAGCATTTCAAGATCCGCATCCGTCCGTTTGCCGGTATTGCCGTCGCAGGGAGTTGGAACCAACGCGATCGAATCGGGCACCTCAAGATCCGAGAGTTGGCACTCCTTCATCCGCGAAGTATCGAAGCGAACGTCCGGCAGCCCCAGCCGTTTCTTGATCGCCAGCAGGTCGGCGCCTTGCTGCTCAGAAATATAGGAGATCGGAGCGCCCAGCTGCGCAGCCAGCATCAGCGTCCAGCAGTAGGTGTCCAGCACCTCCGCGTACCACTCGGCATGCGTAACAGTATCTGCCCAGCAGATGATTCCGTGATTCGCCAACAGCACCGTATTGTGTTCCTTAACGAACGGAATCACGGTTTGGGCAAAGGCAGCCGTGCCCGGCGTCTCATAAGGCGAAATCGCAACCTTGCCGATAAAAACTTCAAACTCCGGAATCACAAGATTAGGAGGAACGCGCCCGGTGATCGCGTATGCCGTTGCATGCGGCGGATGGCAGTGCACGCAGGACTTAGCCTCCGGTACCGCTTTATAAATTTCAAGATGCAATAGAATCTCGCTGGTGCGCGCCTTGGTTCCCGCAATTTGGTTCCCCTCCAGATCAACCATGCTCAAGTCTTCCGGCGTCAGATCGTACTTGCTCACCAGCGTCGGCGTGCAGATGACCTCATTGGGTCCGATCCGGTAGGAAATATTGCCCCCGTTGCCGTCCACAAATTGCCGCATCCACAGCTTGCGTCCCACGGCGCAAATCTCTTTTTTGATAGCCTCTGCCTCAGCCGTAAAAAACAGCCGTGAATTAGGCGCTCCCGGCTTGTGCGAAGCGCCAAAGTTGCCGGTCCTCTCGTGCGCTGCCGGCGCTGCGGCAGATACCCGCTCAGCCACGGCGTTCCCATTCCCATTGGCTACCAGAGCGATATTGTGCTGCGCCAGGAAGTCGCGAGCTGAAGGCGTCACGACACAGTTCTCTCCGATAAGCACGCGGCCGGCTCCAGCCGCGAGAGCGCTCTGCGCGTCGCGCATCGTTACAACTTTCTGACCGGAAATATCCACGCTCTTCAATTCGCTCCTCACTCCCGCACCTCAAAACTCTTCACAAAAAACCGCTTGCGCTAAAAACCGATCGAATCTACAATCAGCGAACAATACGCATCCACCGGCACTGCATCGGGCCAGTATGGATTCGCCGCTTCCCGCCCCTCAGTAAACGCCACCATTTGTCCTTCGGCCGCGCCCAATGCGTCGATTGCAATGAGCGCCTTCCCTCCGCCCAGTCCATTGCACTCGCGCAGGTTCTCCATCGTGACCGGCTCCAGAACCACCAGCGTCTTGCCGCGATATGCCGGCACCGCCAGGTTCAGAGTCAAATGCCCGCGAACAATGCCGAGTCTCAAGCGTTACTCCGTTTCAAGCTTCCCTGCCCCTGCGCACGGTCCACAATTCCCACCACCACCATGCGAGCCGGCGTATTGTTGCCAAGTTTCGCCCGCGCAATATCTCCATCGGTCGAGACCATCACCGTCGACCCCTTTCCCGCGCCCAGCCAATCCACCACCACAATCGGCTCCGCTCCCGGGCTACCATCTGCTTCCATCCGCTGCGCCAGCAAAAACCGGCATCCGTCCAGAGTCGGATGCTTCACTGCCGAAACTACCGTGCCCTCAATCCGCGCCAGAAACATGGTCAAATAATCCGCAGTGCGTCGCCGATCGTCATCTGCCGCTCGCGCGTAAAGGTGAGCGGTGTGGTAATACCTTCGCCAGTCGGAGTCGCAATAGTGTGGCTGAAGTATCCCGGACCGCCCACGCCCAGCGATGCAGGCGACGCAGCGTTCTGGATAAAAAGCGTGGTGTTCAATGCGCGAGCCATGCGCGTTGCAGTCTCCGCATTTTGCGTATGAATGATGGCCGTATGCCGATACCCATGCTCAGCCTTGACCGCTGCTCGAATGGCTGCGTCCACATCTCTCACGCGCACCACCGGGATAAAGGGCATCATCTGTTCTTCCACAACAAAGGGGTGATCCTCGTTCGTTTCCCCAAACAAAAGCTGCGTATTCGCCGGCACGCGGACGCCGGCTGCCGAGGCCAGCACTGCCACGTCCTTGCCCACGAATTCCTTTTTCACATGCGCCCGACCGCAGCCCTTGCCGCCGCCGTCGAAGGTAAACGCGGCCTGCGAAAGCCTCTCAATCGCTGGTGCTTCCAACTGAAATGCCCCGGCGCGCCGCATGGCATCGATGAATTGATCCGCGACCGAAGCCACGACAAAAATTTCCTTTTCGCCGATGCAGAGCAAATTGTTATCGAAGGCTGCGCCGTCAATGATGCACCGCGCCGCTCGATCCAGATCGGCGGTTTCGTCGACGACGACGGGTGGATTGCCTGGACCACCCGCAATCACGCGCTTGCCCGATTTGGCCGCGGCTTTGGCCACAGCTGCACCGCCGGTCACGCAAATCAGCGCGATCTTGGGATGATTGAAGATCTGCTCCGCGTTCTCGATAGTGGGATCAATCGCGGTGGTAAACACATTGGCTACGCCAAGCTCGCGTTCGATCTCGCGATTCCACAATTGCAGAGCGTATTGCGCCACCTTCGCGCCCGACGGGTGCGGTCCGAAAACCGCAGTATTGCCGGCAGCGACAATATTGATAGCGTTTGAAGCCATGGTGGGCACAGAGTGAGTTACAGGCAGCATCATTCCGATCACGCCCCAGGGCGCGTGCTCAATGATGCACATGCCGCTTTGATTACTGCGTGCCTCAGTGTGTAATGCATCGACGCCGAGCACAAAGCGCATGTTCGTCAGTTTCAGAATCTTGTGATCGAGCCGGCCGACCTTGGTCTCGTCCAACTCCATGCGGCCCAATTCCTCGCGCCGGTCGTTGCAGATGCGGCAAATGATTTGGATGATACGTCCGCGATCTTCGAGGGTCATCGCTGCGATCTTTTTCTGTGCTTCATAGGCCGCATTGACAGCCTCATCCACGGTCGCGAAAACTCCATCTCGCGCCGTCGGCACACTTTTTGCGGGAGCCGCGAACGTCTGCGTCTGCTGCATCTGCAAGCGCAGCCGCGCCACTACCTCTTTCGCGATTTCTTCAACCAACTCCGCCTGAATAGGCATTTATGGCTTCTCCAATACCTTGCCTTCAACTTCGACCGCGTCCACAATGCCGACGATTACAGCGTCAACCGGCGCATCCTTCGTCGTCGGCGTCAGCCGCGCCGAGCTGCCCTGCGTAAACAGAACGCACTCGCCTTCGCCCGCCCCAACACTATCCACCGCAACTACGGAACTGCCGGAAATCTGCAGCTTGCCGTCCCTGCTGATGTAAGGCTGAATCAGCAGCAACTTCATCCCCAGAAACTTCTCGTTCTTCTGGGTAGCAACAACATTACCGATGACTTTGGCAATAAACATGCCGTCTCACCTCGCCGATCAAGGCAGATAACTCTCTACCGTCTATGGTTATTTCGGCAATACGCTTGCCAGGTTTCCATGGGGCCGCGCAATCACATGCACGCTCTGCACTTCGCCTGCCGCGCGGGCAGCGCTCGCTCCAGCATCCACCGCAGCGCGCACCGAACCAACATCCCCGGTAACAAACACCGAGCACAGCCCGCTGCCGATCTTGTTCCAGCCCACAAACGTCACGCTGGCCGCCTTCAGCATCGCGTCCGTCGCCTGCACCAGGGCTACCAGTCCCTTGGTTTCGATCATTCCAATCGCTTCATTGGCCATTTGCCTTCTCCTCGTTCCTGGTTACTTCAACATACTTTCGACCAGCGCATCGTGCGGCCGCGCAATCACGTGCGCAGACGCCAATTCGCCCACCGTCTTCGCCGCCGCCGAACCCGCGTCTACCGCGGCCCGCACGGAGCCCACATCGCCGCGAACAATCGCAGTTACGAATCCGCCGCCGATCTGAACCGTTTTTACCAGTTCCACGCTGGCCGCTTTCACCATCGCGTCGCATGCCTCGACAAGTCCGACGAGGCCCTTCGTTTCGATCAATCCAATTGCTTCATTCATCGCGTCTCCTCCGCCTACTTCGCGGCCTTCTGGACCTTTTTGTCCTGTTGCACAAAACTCGGCAGTTCGTCGTGGGGACGGCTGATCACCTGAACGCTGATCACCTCGCCAATTCTCGCCGCCGCCTCCGCACCCGCATCCGTAGCTGCTTTAACGGCGGCCACATCTCCTTCAACGAAGGCGGTCACCAGTCCCGAACCAACAGACTGCCAACCGGCGAACGTCACGTTTGCTGACTTGAGCATGGAGTCGGTCGCCTCGAACAGGGCAACCAGCCCCTTGGTCTCAATCATTCCTAGCGCTTGTTTCATCGCTTCCTCTCTTCTTTGTTGGGTTACTTGATAAGTTCAAAATCCTTGGTCAAATGCAATCCGCACGCGTTCGCTTCATCTGTATCCATATGCACGTTCAACCGCGCCTTGGGGTCAATGCGCACGTGAACATTGTTAAAGGTCACGCCCGCCGTACCCCCAATCCGCAGCTTCATCTTCTCGCCCTTACTCACGCCGAAATGGGCTGCCTCATCCGGATTCATATGCACGTGAATCGCAGCGCGAATCACGCCTTCCTTTAGCTCCACCACGCCCTTCGGCCCGATGATCACCGCGCCCGGCGTGCCCGCAATGTCTCCTGAGAGCCGCACTGGAATATCCGAGAATCCCAACATGATGGCGTCAGTGAATGCCAACTCAACTTGCGACCGCTTGCGCATCGGCCCCAGAATTCTTAGATTCGAAATCAGCCGGCTTCGCGGTCCAACGATCGTCACCGTCTCCTTGGCCGCAAAGTTGCCCTCCTGGTAGAGCGCTCGATCAAAGGTCAACTCCGATCCCGGCCCGAACAGCACGTCCATATCCTCGCGGCAAACGTGCATGTGCCGCGACGACGCTTGCACTGTCAGCACCGGCGCAGCCCCGTCCTTCTCCCGGCCCAGGTACTCCAGCGCGACCTGCCGCACAATCCGTTCCACCATCGCTCTGTCGATGGACCCCGCCGAATTTGCCACTGCCGAACTACTCATAAAAAATCCTGATCGTTTTCCTTACCTTGCCTGCCCCGCCATCACTTGTTTCCCAGCCTGCGAACGGCTCACTACCGCTGCAGTCTCACGCGCAATAATCAACTCTTCGTTAGCCGGAACCACCAGAACCTTTACCGCTGAACCGTCGGAAGAAATCACACCCTCGCCCTTGATCGTCCGATTCCTGCTCTCATCCAGTTCCATTCCAAACCCCGAGAGACCCTTCAATACCGCCCCTCGAATCTCCGCGCTGTTTTCCCCGATCCCGCCAGAAAACGTAATCACGTCGATCCCGCCTAGTTCCAGCATCAGCGCTCCCAGGTAATGGCGAATCGCTCGCACATAAACATCCAGCGCCAGCCGAGCCCGCTGATCTCCCGTCGCCGCCGCCGCGTTCAGGTCGCGAAGATCTCCGCTGCCTCCACTGATCCCTGCCAGCCCCGACCGGCTGCCGAGGATCGCAGCCATCTCGTCCGGACCAACTTGCAGCCTCTTCATCATGTGCAGTACAGCGAAGGCGTCAATGTCCCCCACCCGGTTATTCTGCGGCAGCCCTGATTGAGGAGAAGCACCCATACTAGTCCCAACCGGCAGGCCGTCGCGAAATGCCGCCACGCTGGAACTACCTCCCAGATGGCAGGAAATGTGGCGCAACTTCGACCGTCCCATCAGCGCCAATGCCCTTTCGCTGGCAGCCCGATGGCTCGCGCCGTGAAATCCATACCGGCGAATCCCAAAATCCCGCCGCCACTCGTACGGCACCGCATAGGTAGTCGCCGCTTCCTCCATAAATCGGTAAGGCCCTGTCTCAATCACCGCAACCAGCGGCACTCCCGGCAACTCCTGCCGAAACGCCCTGATCGCCGCAATGTAAGCAGGATTGTGCGCAGGAGCGAGAAACGTAAACTCCTCCATCGCCGCCAGCAGTTCGTCGCCGATCAACTGCGGCTCGCTCAGCGATCCCGCATGGACCACCTTGAACCCCACCGCGTCGATCTCCGACAGATTTTTGAGCGCCTTGCCTGGCCCAGCAATCGCCGCCAGGCACTTGCCAATAGCCGCTGGGAAGTCGGAGCATTCGCCGCCCGGCTGCCCGATCCGTTCCACGCGTCCTTCCGCCAATACCACCTCTTCCGGCATCTGCAGGACGCGGTACTTGAACGAAGTGCTACCGATATTTGGAATCAAGCATTTCATTGTTGACAGATCTTGATTGAAGTTGAATGATAGTATACATTATCTGTCAGAGTCAATCATTATTTTGACGGATTCCGAGGCTGGCCCCAAATGGCGGGAATTCCTATTAGATCGCAACTCCAACCGAAAGCCGACTCATCCCATCCCCCGTCCACCGAGCGGATTGAGGAGTTGGGGATTGTGGGCGCGGGCGGGGGCGGGTTCCCTGCTCACGTGAAGTTCAAGGCTCGGGTCTCGATGCTTATTGCCAACGCCGCCGAATGCGAACCGCTGCTGCATAAAGACAAGGAACTGCTTCATCACCACTCCGAGCCGTTCCTGCGGGGGATGCGGATCGCTATGGAGCTGGTCGGCGCGGCTGAGGGCGTGATCGGCATCAAGGAGAAGTACCACGAGATCATTGAGGCGCTGGAGCAGTCGGCGGGGCCCGGGATACGCGTAGTCCCGCTGCCGGATACTTACCCTGCGGGAGACGAGTTCATCCTGGTGCATCTGGTTACTGGGCGGGTTATTCCGCCGGGTGGGCTGCCCAAGGATGTGGATACCGTCGTCGCCAACGTCGAGACGCTGATGAACATCGGGCTTGATCGGGCGGTTACGCATAAGTACCTCACTGTCGCTGGGGCGGTCGAATCGCCGGTTACACTGCGCGTTCCGGTGGGGATCTCGATTGGCGAGGTCATTGAAGCTGCGGGCGGAACCACTGTTCCGGACTTCGGCGTGCTGCTGGGCGGCGTGATGATGGCGAAGCCCGCAGCCAGCCTGGATGAGCCGGTGACCAAGACTACAGGCGGAATCATCGTGCTGCCGGCCACGCATAGCCTCATCAAGCGGCATAACGCGCCCTGGCATCATGTGGCAAAGATCGGACGCTCGGCCTGCGATCAGTGCCGCTTCTGCACCGAGTTCTGCCCACGCTTCCTGCTCGGCCATCCCATTGAGCCCCATCGCGCCATGCAGTCGCTCGGATTTGCCATGGGCAACGACGCCATGGCCGCCACGCTCTACTGCTGCGAGTGCAATCTCTGCACCCTCTACGCCTGTCCCGAAGATCTCGATCCCAAGAGCGTCTGCGTGCAGAACAAGCCGCTGGCCCGCGAGCGCGACCTCACCTTCAAGGGAGCGCCCGAATCCATCACCCCGCATCCCATGGCCGAGTTCCGGCGCGTGCCGATGCGGCGACTGATCGCCAGGTTGGGATTGGGCGAGTTCAACAATGTTGGGCCGCTCACCGAGCACAGCTTCTCGCCGCGCAAGGTCAATCTGCCGCTCAAGCAGCACGCAGGAGCTCCGGCGGTTCCAGTGGTCAAGTGCGGCGATCGGGTTCGCGTGGGCGATCTGCTGGCTGTGCCGCAGCAAGGCAAGCTGGGCGCCAGAATCCACGCCAGCATCGACGGAGTGGTTACGGTCACCGGCGATGCGATTGTCATTGAAGCGTAGTTTTGAAAGGGCACGGCTGGTAGGTCGGGGTTTTAACCCCGACTGCCGCAAATGGCACCAAAACGAGCTTGGGCTTTAGCCGCTGAGGGAATGCTGATTTGATCAGCGAACTAAATCCGACCGCGCAACTATAAGGAGTTCATCCGTGGCTGAAATCGTCTCTATCGGGCTTATCGAGTTATCGAGCGTCGCCACCGGCTTTGCCGTGGAAGACGCCATGCTGAAGGCGGCAACGGTGCAGATCCTCATGGCGCGCAGCATCTGCTCGGGGAAATACCTCATCGTCATCGCCGGCGACGTCGCTTCGGTCACCGCAGCGGTCCAGGCCGGCGCGGTTGTCGCAGGCCCCTCGCTGATTGAGCGGCGGCAGATCGCGCAGGTCGACAAATCGGTTCTGGCGGCCATCTCCAACGCCGTCGATATCGACCCCAAAGAGCTGCGCTCCATCGGCGTAATCGAGACCTTCTCCGCGGCCAGCATCATCGCGGTCGCCGACGAGTGCGTCAAAT
>JBEKUB010000006.1:0-161536 GCA_049515455.1 Occallatibacter sp. | reverse complement strand
CATTCTGCTGGTTTTTTCGTCATAATAGCTAATCGGCGCGCGATTCCCCTCGCAAACCGAATCCCCAAAAGAAGAGCAAGAAGAAAGAAGGAGCCTGTGGCTCAGCACAAAGGGAAGGTCAAGTGGTTTAACAACGCCAAGGGCTATGGATTCATCGGACGTGACGACGGACCAGATGTATTTGTTCACTACTCATCGATTCAGTTGGACGGATACAAAACACTGAAAGAGGGCGATGAAGTTGAGTTCGACATCGTCCAAGGTCAGAAAGGTCCCCAAGCGGATGCAGTAATCCGCTTCAGGGACGCCGCCCACACCGCCAGTAACACCGCAGCCTAGCGGCGCGTTAGACCGGGCGTTAAAGCAAGACCACCGCCAGGTGGCTTAAGCGAAGCACGCCTAAATTCCAGCCGGTTATCACACAGTAACTGTGATGGTTACCTTTGATCTCTGATCTGTGGTTTACTGTCCTTTCAAGGCTCACGCAATGGATAACCCCACCATGGCGCGGTTGCTGGCTGAGACCGCCGATCTGCTGGAGATTGACGGAGGCGACAGCTTTCGAATCCGCAGCTATCGACGCGCCGCCGAGGCAGCCGAACAAACCACCCTGGACCTCGTAGAAGCGGCGCCCGATTCCGCTCGCCTGCTTGAGATTCCGGGCATCGGCAAGAGTATGGCCGCTAACCTGCAGGCTATTGCAGCAACCGGCACTCTGCCTCTTCGTGAGGAATTGCTGGCCCGTTATGGCGCGGGCATCCTGGAAATGCAGAAACTGCCCGGCATGGGGCCAAAGACCATCGCCCTGCTGTGGGATGCGGCTAAAATCGGCACCGTTGACCAGCTATCGGAAGCCATTGACGCGGGCCGCATGGCCGGACTGCCCCGCATGGGCGAGAAGCAGATTGAAAAACTACGCAAGGGAATTGAAGAATATCGCCGCAATGCCGGCCGCTACCGCATCGATGAGGCTGAAGAGGCAGCGCAGAGACTTGCCGCCTACCTGCTGGCCTTCAAGGGTTCATTCGGCGCAACGATTGAGAAGGTGACTCCTGCCGGCTCCCTGCGCCGCGGCCGGGAAACCGTCGGCGACCTCGACCTGCTGGTCACCGGGTCAGCCTGCGCGCCGGAGAACACCGGTGCCGCCGTCGCGCACGTGGCTGCCTATCCAGGTATTCACGACATCATCGCCAAAGGCGAAAACAAGGTAAGCTTTCATCTGGCCAATGGCATGCAGGTTGATGTGCGCTTGCTGCCCTCCGCCTCCTATGGTGCTGCGCTGCAGTACTTTACCGGCTCCAAGGCGCACAACGTGGCCCTTCGCCAGCGCGCATTGAAAATGGGCTATACGCTCAGCGAGTGGGCTTTGGCGCGGCTCGACGACGACTCTACCGTCGCCGCGGCCACCGAAGAGGAGATTTATGCCGCCTTGGGCATGGATTGGATGCCGCCCGAGTTGCGCGAAAATCTGGGCGAAATCGAGATCTCGGCTCTCCACAAGTTGCCACGGCTCATTGAGAAGGCCGACATCAAAGGCGACGTGCATATGCACACCACGGCCAGCGACGGCCACAATACCATCCGCGAAATGGCCGATGCAGCCCTGGCCTGCGGGTACAAGTACATCGCCATCACCGACCATTCAAAAAACCTGGCAATGACGAACGGCCTGGATGAGAAGCGCGCCCTCGAGCATATCCAGCGCATTCGCGAGTTGGACCGCCATATGGAGGGCCGCATCCGCGTATTCACCGGCATCGAGGTGGACATTCTGGCCGATGGCGCCCTGGACCTGGACGACGAAGTACTGGCGCAGATGGATTTGGTCATCGCCAGCGTTCATTCCCGTTTCGATCAGTCCCGCGAGGAGACGACCGCACGCGTCATCCGCGCCATCGAAAACCCATACGTGCGGATCCTGGGACACCCCACCGGCCGGCTGCTGTTGCGCCGCGAACCCTTTGCGCTGGATATGGGCGCCGTGCTGCGTCGCGCTGCCGAGTTGGGCGTGGCCGCGGAACACAACGCCGCTCCCGAACGCCTCGATCTAAACGACCGGGACCTGCGGCTGGCCAAGGAACTCGGATGCCGCATCGTCATCAGTTCGGACTCCCACGATGCCCGCAACCTGGGCAAGATGGACTACGGCATCCGCCAGCTTCGCCGCGCCTGGCTGGGACCGAAAGATGTGCTGAATACGCTGGTGGCGGAGGATTTTCTGGCAGCGTTGCGGAGGTTGCCCTGATGCCGGTCATAAAGGCACCATTTTTTGTGCAAATTCGGTGACTACTCCCGGACGGCGCGTACGATTTTCATGGTTTCCTTCGCGCTAGAGAGCTAATATAAGGCGCAATGAGTCTACTGCGCCAGCAACCTCAGGAAGAAATCGACGATGCCGCACTTGGTGAGGAATACACCAAGGGTTCCAGTCATTTGGTTCTGGCCAGTATCATTGCGGCCGTGCTGGTCAGCGCTGCCATCGGCATTTATATGTATACCGGGCAAAAGCCGCCCGTGGCTACCGGAGAGATAGAGCAGATGTGGGCTCACGCGCAGCACACCGAGTCTTCCGGATTCGACGCCAACGGCGAGGCCATGGCCAAAGAGGGCTTCGACCAGGTTTTTGTCTTTGCCCTGGTCAAGCTGCATAACCAGAGCGATCAGCCTCTCTACCTGCGCAACGCCATGATCAACACCAAGCTTTCAGACGGAATCCATTCCAGCTATGCGGCCTCCGCAGCAGATTACGACCGCGTGTACCTGGCTTATCCGTCGATGCCGGTTCCGCATGGCAAGGCGCTCTCTCTGCAGACCACCATCGACCCGGGCCAGACGGTGGAGGGAACCATCGTTTCGGCCTTTCGGATGAGCAAGGCAGATTGGGACGCGGGCCAGAACTTGAACGTAACCTTCGCCTTCAGCTACCAGCCAAGCCTGGTGCTCGCGCCCAAAACGGCCGTTATTGAACAGTAGCCGGCGCAGGCGCGTTCTTTGGCACCGCCAAGTACCCGGTCACCTGGTTCTTTGAGTTCACTGCGTTCACCACGATCTCAAACAGCAGGGGATCTTTTCCGCTGTAAAACTGCAGCGGCTCATCCAATCCACGGTTGTTCTTCATGACGGTCTTGTCGTCTGAAGTCACTTCCAGGTTGAAGTTGTTCCTCTTGGGGTCGGCCTTTTTCAGCAGCAGGCTCACGGTACCCACTGGCTTGTTCTTCCCTTTGGTCAGGGTGAACTCGTAGTAGGTGCGGTCGCCTTTGTGCTTCAGAATATCCAGCTCATCATGATTGCGGGCAATCAGGCTGCTGTGCTCGCTCAAATCGCCCTTCATTGACAGCATCTGGGTCTGGGTGTCGGCCAGATCGCTCTGCGTCTTGGCCACGTTAGTCTTGATTCCGCCCACGTCGGTCTTCACGTCGGAGACTTCACCGGAGACTTCGTTTACCTGCTGCGCGGTCTTCCTCTGGGCGTTCGACAGCCTTTGGGCGTCGGCCTGCTCGCGCGTCAGGATATCCTGGGCGCGGGTTTCCATCTGCTTCTGGGTAAGCCCCAGCGAGCTGCCCAGTTCCTCGGTGGCTACCTTCAGCCGTGCGTCGGTCTCGCGCAGGCGGGCTTCAAGATTTACATTCTGCTGCTTGGCGTCAGCCAACGCAGTTTGCTGGCTTGACAGGCGGCTGCTGAGCGCATAGCTCCAGATCAGACCGCCCAACGCGGCAACCAGGGACACAGCAATGGCCGCAAGAAGCGCGCCAGAATAGTTTCTGGGGATTTTGCCAATTTGTTCGTCTTCATCCATCATTTTTTGCCTTCTCCTTGTTTGACGGTCCGTATCGCCGATCACCCTACTTAACTAGAGATCATTTCTCGTGAGGTTGATGTCAACCGGTTCAGCCTGACGCCCGCGGAGAGGTTCTTGTTGTCTTGGAACATCTCCTGTCCTCGCGTCAGTTACAGTTCAAATTTGAACACCGGCGATTCCGCTCCGGGCTCAAGTGGGGAGTCTTCAGGATAGCGGATCAAGCCGGATAGTGCTGAAAAAGCTGTCGCCTTCCGGGTCAATCGCACGCCGGGGAGGGAGCCCGCCAGAGCCCGGAACCCGGCTCTTGTCTCCAATTTGCGCCCTTGGCGTCCCGCAATCCGTGACAACTATGGAATTACTACGTTATAAACATCTTTACTGCATATTCTGCCGCTGGGTCCGAATCTGAAGCAGGGTCTCCCTCATTCGGGGTACTCTGATAGAGATCTTTGCCTGCTGGGTAGTGGGTCATCACATACGCCGTCCGCCACGGCGGACTAGATAATAATTGCAAGGGGGAAATCCGAAGGCTATGTCGACTGCTACCGCGGGAAAGGGTCTTGAAGGGATTGTTGCGGCGAACTCTGGAATCTGTTGGATTGACGGAGAAGCCGGTGTGCTGTCCTACCGTGGAATCGACATTCACGAGCTGGCCGCGCACTCCAACTTCGAGGAGACCACTTACCTGCTTTGGAACGGCATTCTGCCTAACCAGTTCGCCCTGCGCGAGTTCCAGTCGCAACTGGCCCTGGCGCGCTCGCTGGACCATCGCATCATCGATATGCTGCGCAGCTTTCCCGTCAACGCTACGCCGATGGAGGTGCTGCGTACTTCGGTTTCCGCGCTCAGCTTTTACGATGCCGACGAAAAAGACAACTCCCACGACGCCAACGTTCGCAAAAGCTACAACCTCACCGCGCAGATCGCCATGCTGGTGGCCATCTACGACCGTCTGCGCAAGGGACTTGAAGTTGTGCCGCCCGATCGCTCGCTCAGCCACGCGGCCAATTTTCTGTGGATGCTGAACGGCGTCAAGCCATCCGAAACTGCCGTAAAAACCATGGACCTGGCCCTGGTGCTGCACGCCGAGCACGAGTTGAACGCCAGCACTTTTGCCGCTCGCGTCATTGCTGCAACCCTGGCCGACGTTCACTCAGCGATCACTGGAGCCATCGGCGCCCTGAAAGGCCCGCTGCACGGCGGCGCCAATGAAGGCGTCATGCGGCTTCTCCATACAATCGATAAGGCCGGCGCTGACCCGGTGGAATACGTAAAAAACATGCTGGCCGCCAAGCAAAAGATCTCCGGTTTCGGCCATCGCGTTTACAAGACCGAAGACCCTCGCGCCACACACCTGCGCAAGATGAGCGAGCAGTTGGGCCGGGATGCGGGCCAGCCCAAGTGGTATGAGATGTCCCGCGCCATCGAGCTTTATATCAATGCCGACAAAAAGCTGAACGCGAACGTGGATTTCTACTCCGCATCGACGTACGCCACTCTTGGCATCGACATCGACCTTTACACTCCCATCTTCGCCATCAGCCGCATCGCCGGATGGACCGCCCACGTCATCGAGCAGTTGGACGACAATCGGCTGATCCGCCCCCGCGCCGAGTACATTGGGCCGCCGTATCCGTCGCCATACATCCCTATCGAGGATCGCGGATAGGGCACTTGTCCCCGCGAGACTCTTTTCATTCTCCGTGCGTCTACAAGATAGAGGCTCCCCAAAAAATGAAGACGAGGGTCGCTCTTCTCTTTGCCCTGTTGGCTATCTGCCTCTTTTCAGAGGGCACTGCCGCATTCGGACAAACTCTTTATCCCGTCCAGGGTCCGCTGACAGCGCAATCGCCCCCGCCGATCTTTACCGCCAGATTTACCGGAGGCAATTCAGGAAAACTCTCCATGGTCCGGGCCAATGGAGAGCTGTTAACAGGAAAGTGGTCAAGGGTAACGGCGGCATTCGTAAACAACAAGACGCCGGGAACAGCCGACAGCTACCCCCCGCAGCCGAATCTGGCCTTTGCTTGGGATGCCATCTATGGACAGGGATACTTTTTAGCCAATGTTTTGGGCGTAGAGATTGGGGCAGCAACCGGGACCGGAAATCAAGGAACTGTACTCCAGGCGGAGTTTTTCCCGGGGAGATTCGGCGTGGCAATAGACAACAAGGGCAACATTTACAAAATGGTCTGGTAGAGGCTCGGCGATTGCTCGATAGCTCCTGGCCAGCTTCCGTTCACCCCTGCCGCGCCTTCCACAATAGATAGAGCCCCCAGGCCGAAAGCGTGCAGTTGTCGCGCACTCGGCCGTCGAGCATCATCTGCTCAAACTCCTCCACGGGAACGGAGCGAATAACCAGGTCGTGCTCCTCGGGGTCGGGGGTCTTCTCAGTATGCGTGAGTCCGGTGGCCAGAAAAACGTGCTGCTTCTGGCGGCAGAAACCGTAGGCGATCCAGAGAGTTCCCAGGTGCGTCATTTGAGCTGCGTGCAGGCCCGTCTCTTCCTTCAGTTCGCCGCGTGCCAGTTCTTCAGGGGAATCGATCTCCATCTCCCATCCGCCCTGGGGCAACTCCAGCGCCCGCTCCTGGATGGTGTAGCGGAACTGCTCCACCAGCCAGACGCGGCCCTGGTCGATGGGCAGAATGATGGCCGCATCGTTCTTCTCCACTACGCCGTAGGTGCCCTTTTCCCCATTGGAGCGCAGGATCTTATCTTCGCGCAGGCTCATCCAGTGGTTGCGATAGATCTCGCGGCTGGAAAGGGTGGTGATGGTGCGGCCGTCGGTTGAATGCATTGAATCCCCTTTGCGTGGGGTGGAGTGATCACACGATTTCTGAACGCACACGGTTTTGTGAGCGCCGAATGAAGCAGAAAGCCCATCATAGCCGTTGCAACAACTCGGTTTGATGAATATCCGCTTACTCGTCCCGCAGACGGTACTTGCGGAGCCGCCCCACCAGCGAAGCCGGACCGCTGACCACCAGCCGCACCAGGTCGCCTTCGTACTCTCTGCTGTGCACGATCATCCCCGCTTCAATCGCCGCGAGCGCCGCGCCCTCCTGCTGTGGGACCCTCAACTCCGTCTCGATCATCGGGTCGGAGTACAGCGCGCCGTCGATGGCCGCGAGCAGCGCATCCATGCCCTCGCCGGTGCGCGCTGAGACGGCCACTTCGTTTCCGGCCTGAGACCGTGCCAGCAGCCCATCCCGTTCATGCTCATCGAGCAGGTCGATCTTGTTCAGCACTTCAATGCGCGGCTTGGCCAGAACTTCCAGCTCGCCAAGAACTTTTTCGACTTGAGCCTTCTGGTCTTCTCCATAGGTGGATGCGGCGTCGCGGACGTGCAGCAGGACCTCAGCCTGCGCAACCTCTTCCAGGGTGGCGCGGAAGCTGGTGACGAGCGTGTGCGGGAGATTACGGATGAAGCCCACCGTATCGGAGAGCAGAATTTTGCGACGGCTGGGCAATTCGATAGCGCGAAGTTTCGGATCGAGGGTCGCGAACATGCGCGACGATTGCAGCACCCCGGCGCCGGTAAGGTAATTGAAGAGCGTGCTCTTGCCGGCGTTGGTATAGCCCACCAAGGCCACCGTAGGCACCGGAACCGACTCGCGGCGTTGGCGCTGCTGCTTGCGCACACGGCGCACCGCCTCCAAATCGAGCTTCAGTTTGTCGATCCGCCGCTGAATCTGCCGCCGGTCGGTTTCGAGCTTGGTTTCGCCAGGGCCGCGGGTGCCGATGCCGCCGCCCAACTGGGACATTGACTTGCCTTTGCCAGTCAGCCGCGGCAGCATGTACTCAAGCTGGGCAAGTTCCACCTGCAACTGCCCCTCACGAGTGCGCGCGTGGCGAGCAAAAATATCCAGGATCAACTGCGTGCGGTCCAATACGCGGCAGGGAAGTGCGGCTTCAAGATTGCGCAACTGTGTGGGCGAGAGGTCGTGGTCGAAGAGAACCAAATCGGCCTGGGTGGAAGCCACCACCGCGGCAATCTCTTCAACCTTCCCGGAGCCGATCAGAGTGGCCGGATCGGGACGAGCTCGACGCTGAAGCACTTCGGCAGCCACCACACCACCGGCGCTGGAAACCAGCTCGCGAAATTCGGCTAGAGATTCCTCAACGTCCAGGCCTACCGAGGCCTGGGAGAAGCTGCTTGATGGAAGGTCTTCAGACGCGGGGAGATCCGGCGCATGTTCATCCAAGCGCACCTGCGGTGGCCGCGCGACCGCCACGCCGGCACGGTTGCGGGTCGAGCGAACCCCAAGGTCCACTCCCACCAGGACTGCGCGTTCCGGCTTACTGTCCGTTGCGCCGGTCCTGCTCAACTCCACTGCCAATCGATCGCGCTCCCGCCTGCTATCCCTGCTCCGCAGTCAACGCAGACGACGGCATGCTGACTGAGGTCGGACCGATGCTGGTCGGCATCGAAGTCGGGCGATGCTCGCTGTGCATCAATCCCCGGTTGCTCACTACAGTTGAGATGGCGTGTTTAAAAATCAACTGCTCCTGGCTGTTGTTTTCCAGCAGCACGGAATACTTATCGAAGGACCGGATCTTTCCGGTCAGTTTGACGCCGCTGACAAGATAAATGGTTATCGGGGTCTTGTCTTTGCGGATGGTGTTCAGAAACGTATCCTGAATATTTTGTGCCGGCTTGTTCTCCATATGCCGATCTCCTGTACTCTTCTGGTTAGGATGCAACCGAACTGCACATGCATGAAAGACGAAATTGGCAGTTGCGGTGTCGGAAGCCCCGAAACCGTAACGTCCCGCAATCAGACAACATTAACGCGAATGCCCATCTTTTTCAACTCCATCTCAACGTAAGGTTATGTGTGGCGTAAGTTTGCATCATCCTGCAAATGACGCCGGCCACCCATTCCGGCTGGTAAAATGGTGGGGTGAAAGAGACGCCGACTACCCCGCGCGCATCCGCTCCAACCTCCTCTTCGATACCAGTACCCATGCTGGACCTGAAGCGCCAGTACAGCCCGCTCCACCGTGAGTTGGTGGATGCCGTCGCGGGCGTGCTTCAGACGCAGCAGTTCATCCTTGGTGAGCACGTATCCGCCTTCGAGCGAGCCGCCGAAAAACAACTTGGCGTGACCCACGCGCTGGGCTGCTCCTCGGGCACTGATGCCTTGTGGCTGGCGCTGGCTGCCGCTGGAATCGGTCCACCACCCCACGAACCAAGACCCGTCCGTGGGGACCCCGGTCCACCACCCCACGAACTAAGACCCGTCCGTGGGGACCCCGGTCCACCACCCCACGAACTAAGACCCGTCCGTGGGGACCCCGGTCCAGGAATGGCCGTTGTCACCAGCCCTTTCAGCTTTTTTGCCTCCGTCAGTGCAATTCTGCGCGCAGGGGCTACTCCGCTGCTGTCCGATATTGAACCCTCCACATTCAATCTTGATCCCACAGCCGTCGAAACGGTTCTCAATGGCCCGCGCGGCGCAGCCGTTCGCGCCATCCTGCCGGTTCATCTTTATGGCCAGTGCGCCGATGGAACTGCTTTTGCCCATATAGGGCAAGAGCGCGGTCTGAAAATCGTTGAGGACGCAGCCCAGGCCTGGGGCGCGGAATGGGACGGCAAAAAGGCAGGCGGATTAGGCGATATTGCCGCGTTCAGCTTTTATCCCACCAAGAACCTGAGCGCGGCGGGCGACGCCGGCATGGTCACTACCAACTCCGACGAGCTTGCCGAGCGGGTAAAAATGCTGCGCCAACACGGAATGCGCCGCCGCTACTACCACGACGAGCTTGGCTGGAACGCGCGCATGGACGGCTTCCAGGGCGCCATTCTCAACGTCAAGCTCAAGTACATCGCGGGCTGGAACCAGGCGCGGCGCGCGGTAGCACGTCGCTATCATGCTTTGTTCCATGGGGCGGGACTGGTCGAAGCCGGCCCTTATCCCGTCCACGGGGTTGTTCTTCCGCACGAGGTTCCCGGCAGCCATCACGTCTGGCACCAGTACGTGATCCGCACCAACCGCCGCGACGCGTTGCGCGACTTCCTGACCAGCCGCAAGATCGGCTCGGAGATTTACTACCCCGTCCCGCTCCACATGCAGGATGCTCTCAAGGATCTCGGCTACGCTGAAGGCAGCTTCCCCGAGGCCGAGCGCGCCGCCCGTGAAGTTCTCGCCGTGCCGATCTTCCCCGAGCTCCGCGAAGACGAGCAGCAGACCGTCGTCGCCGCCATCTCCGAGTTCCTCAGCTGAGCGGCATGAACATTTCCATGAAGCCCTTGGCGCCTGATCGTCATCTCAAAAGGTATGCATAGCCAGGTATCTTTCATCCAATTTCACGCGGACCACGGCCAACTTCTCCCCAAGCCTCTGATTCCTGTACGGGGGCTTTTGCTCCTAGCCCTGATGCTCGCGCCTGCAGCGTGGCAAGCCCGCGCTCAGGCCCCCAACACACCTCCCAGCTCGCCCAAGGACACGCTTACGCTCAGCGACGGCGAGCGACTCATCGGCAAGATGGTCAAGGTGCAGGCGGGCGCTTTAACAATTCACAGCGACATTCTCGGCGACGTCACAGTCCCGCTCGCAAAAGTCAAAACTCTTCACGCCGGCCAGTTTGCCGTCATTGAAAAGGATCAGCATGTAACGCCGAAAACAGCCCGGCAACAAGTCCCAGTGGGCACAATCGCGGTCGAGAGCGATACCGTCCACGTATCTCCGCCCAACGCTGAGGAGAGGGACTTCCCGGCAAAAAACGTGAACACTCTCGTCGACGCTGCCAGCTTCAATAAAGAGCTGGACGACAATCGAAGCTTCTTCCACGGCTGGACCGGTCCCGTTACGCTTGGCGCCAGCCTGACTGAAAGCACGAACACCACCCAGACCTATACCGGTTCTGTCGCATTGGTGCGCGCCGTTCCCACCAGCGACTGGCTGCCCCCGGCGAGCAAAACCCTCCTTAACCTCAGCGGAACCTACGGTCTGGCCAGAGATGCTCTGATCGCCGCCGACGGCGTCATTATTCAGCCCGCCTCCGTTACCAAAACCGACATCCTGCATGGCGGAGCTGAGTACGATAAATATGTATCTCTGAAATTTTTTGCATTAGTCGATGCCAGTGCCGATCATAATTTCGGAAGCGGTTTGCAACTACAGCAGGCATACGGCGGCGGCCTCGGCTGGAGCGCGATCAACAACCCCAAGAGCAGCCTTGATCTGAAGGGGGCAATGCAGTTTGAACAGCAGCAGTTTTACAATGGCGCCTCGGGCCGGTTCGGAACTCCTACGGATAACCTGGCCAGCGCCGCCCTTACTGAGTCCTTCAAGCGCAATCTGGCTCACAACATCAAGTTCAACGAGTACGTCACCCTGACGCCGACGTTCAACATCGCTCAGGCTTACTCCGCCGTGGCCAACGCGAATCTCATCTTTCCGGCCTACAAAAGGATCAACTTCACGCTTTCATCCACAGATAACTATCTGGGCGACCCGCCAGCGGGCTATCAGCGCAACACCTTCCAGTTGACTGCCGGCATTAGCTATGTTGTCAAGTAGTGGCTCTCTCCCGCGCGTATCTCGTGTGAAGGGCGAACTGCCGCCTGCCTATGCCGTAGAATCCAAAGTGTATGAAGTGTCCCTATTGCGGTTTCAGCCAGGACAGGGTGGTCGACTCACGCGAAAGCAAAGAGGCTGACTCCATCCGCCGCCGGCGTGAGTGCGAGAAGTGCGAGCGCCGCTTCACCACCTACGAACGCATCGACGAAATTCCGTACATGGTGGTGAAAAAGGACGGTCGCCGCGAGCGATTCGACCGTCAAAAGGTGCTCAGCGGCCTGCTCCGCGCCTGCGAGAAGCGGCCCGTCCCGTCCAGCAAGCTCGAGGCCATCGTCGACGCCACAGAGACTTTTCTGGTTGACGCTCCGGAGCGCGAGCGCACCACAGCAGAAGTCGGCGAGTTGATCATGGAGCATCTCAAGGGCCTGGATACAGTCGCCTACATTCGCTTCGCATCGGTCTATCGGGACTTCAAGGATGTGCGCGAGTTCAAGGAAGAGTTGGAAGGACTGCTGGGCGGCCGTAGCGCCAGCAAGATAAAGAAGTAGTCATAGTAAAGATGCGGCATTGCAGGAACCAGGTGGTCAAAGCGCATGAAGATTCAGAACAGGTTTTTGACCGCGGAGTGGAAAAACCTTGTGATGCTCAACTATGCGGTCGATCCCTCGCTGCTGGCGCGATTCGTTCCTGCGGGAACCGAACTGGATGCATTTAACGGAGTGACCTATCTCAGTCTGGTTGGTTTCGAATTTAATCGCACACGAATGTGTGGATTTCCCATTCCGTTTCATCGGGCCTTTGAGGAAGTGAATCTTCGTTTTTATGTCCGGCGATCCTCAAAGAGGGGAGTGGTGTTCGTTCGGGAGTTCGTTCCGAAATTCGCGGTAGCGGCAATCGCTCGCTTTGCGTTCAATGAAAACTATGCTTCTGTCGAAATGTCGCATCGCGTTGAGTTCAGCGCTGATGATGAATCTGTAGAAGCGGAATATTCATGGGGATCGGGTGCAGATCGGTCTGTGATGCGGATTGAAACTGAGGGGTCCAGCTTTCTTCCTCCCGAAGGATCTGCAGGCCAGTTCATTACTGAGCATTATTGGGGTTACGCGAAACAACCGGGCGGTGGCTGCCTTGAATACGAAGTGCAACACCCGCGTTGGAATGTCAGAAGCTCAAAGAGGGCCGGTTTTTCTGGGAAAGCGGCTAAGCTGTATGGGGACGATATTGCGGATTGCCTGCACCGTTGCCCGGATTCCGCTTTTCTGGTTGAAGGGTCCGCTGTAACGGTGTTCAAAGGAGAAAGAATCAATTAAAGTCGATTGCCGCATTGAATGCTGAACGATCGAAAACTGAAAGGACGAGAAACGATGTCGGAAGCAAAGACCCATAAAGTAACACTCATCCCCGGCGATGGCATCGGACCTGAAGTTACTCAGGCGGTCGTTCGCATCCTTGAAGCCACCGGGGTCAAATTCGACTGGGATCGCCACGCCGCCGGAGCCGAGGCCTTTGAGATCTACGGCGAATATATTCCCGCCGCGCTCTATGCATCCATTGAGAGCAACCGCGTGGCCTTGAAGGGACCGGTCACCACTCCAATCGGAGGCGGCTTCAAGAGCATCAACGTCACCCTGCGCAAGCGGTTCGACCTCTTCGCCAACTTCCGCCCCATCCGCAACCTGCCCGGCCTCGAAACACATTGGCCGGGCGTGGACCTGATTATCGTGCGCGAAAATACCGAGGGCGAGTACGTGGGTCTGGAGCACGAGGTCGTTCCCGGCGTCGTGGAAGCCATCAAGGTCATCACCGAAAAAGGCTCCGCGCGCATCGCCAAATTTGCCTTCGAGTACGCCCGCAAGCACGGCCGCAAAAAGATTCACTCCATTCACAAAGCCAACATTATGAAATTGTCGGACGGGCTTTTTCTGCGCTGTGCGCGCAAGGTGGCGGAGGAATTTCCCGACATCGTCTATGCCGAGCACCTCATCGACAATACCTGCATGCAGATGGTGATGAATCCCTGGCAATACGACACGCTGCTGCTTGAAAATCTCTACGGCGATATTGTCAGCGATCTCTGCGCCGGTCTTGTGGGCGGCCTGGGGCTGGTGCCGGGAGCCAACCTCGGATTGGAGTGCGCTATCTTTGAGGCGGTGCACGGATCGGCTCCGGATATTGCCGGGAAAGATGTGGCCAATCCCACGGCGCTACTGCAGTCCGCAATCCTGATGCTGCGCCATTTGGACGAGATGGCCGCCGCCGAAAAAGTGCAGAAGGCTCTGGAACGGGTTTATGCTGAGCGCAAGACCCTCACCCGCGACGTGGGCGGCACGGCTGGAACCACCCAGTTTGCAGATGCGGTGCTTGAAGCCATGGGATAAGACCGGTC
Source organism: Occallatibacter sp. (assembly GCA_049515455.1). Lineage (GTDB taxonomy): Bacteria > Acidobacteriota > Terriglobia > Terriglobales > Acidobacteriaceae > Telmatobacter. The sequence goes on along the minus strand of JBEKUB010000006.1, from coordinate 147,825 downwards.
GGCCGCGATTCAAATGAGCTGGACGGCGAGTCTGGCGGAGCTTGGAGGATCGGCGATGAAGGCACTAGTCAAGAGCAAATCTGAGCGGGGCTTGTGGCTCGAAGAAATTCCGGAACCGGCGGTCGGCATCAACGACGTGCTGGTGCGCGTGCACAAGACGGGAATCTGCGGCACCGATGTTCACATCTATCAGTGGGACGAGTGGGCGCAAAAAACGATACCCGTGCCCATGGCCATTGGGCATGAGTTTGTAGGCGAGATTGTTGCCGTGGGTTCGAACGTCAACGACTTTTTCCCTGGCGATATTGTCAGCGGCGAGGGGCACCTGGTCTGCGGGCGCTGCCGCAACTGCCTGGCTGGAAGACGTCATCTCTGTGCTTATGCGCAGGGCGTGGGCGTGAACCGCCCCGGCGCATTTGCCGAATTGATCTCACTGCCGATGACCAACATCTGGCGGCATCACGCCGGCATCGACCATGAGGTCGCGGCAATCTTTGATCCCTTCGGCAACGCGGTACACACGGCGCTTTCGTTTCCTCTGCTTGGAGAAGACGTTCTCATCACCGGCGCGGGACCGATCGGGCTGATGGCGATTCCGGTGGCGAGATACGCTGGAGCGCGTCACGTGGTGGTGACGGATCTGAATCCGTTCCGCCTTGAATTGGCGCGGAATATGGGCGCAACGGTGGCCGTGAACACAAGCGACACGCCGCTGGCCGTGGTGCAGAAGCAATTGGGCATGGTGGAAGGTTTCGATGTGGGCCTCGAAATGTCAGGCAGCACGCGGGCGTTCCGGGAGTTGATTGACAATATGTGTCACGGAGGAAAGATTGCCGTTCTGGGTATTCCGGCGAAAGAAACTTCGCTGGATTTTCGCAAGGTGATCTTCAATATGCTCACCATCAAGGGCATCTACGGGCGGGAGATGTACGAGACCTGGTACATGATGTCGGTGATGATGCAGGCGGGCGTGAATATCTCCCCGGTTATTACGCATCGTTTTGACTACACCGATTTCGAGCAGGGCTTCGAGGCAATGATTTCCGGGCAGGCAGGCAAGGTGCTGCTGGATTGGACGAGCCTGCACACGTAGCTCCGCCGTCGCGCGGCAAGTTAGCGCGGGAAAGGAACTTTATGTATGGAAAGATGCAGGAGTTTCTGCGCAACAGGATCGCCGAGATAGAAAGCGCGGGCCTCTACAAGGGGGAGCGAGTGATCGTCGGGCCGCAGCAGGCAAGGGTTTCCGTTGCCGGCGGCGAGCCAGTACTGAACTTGTGCGCGAACAATTATCTGGGCCTCGCCGATCATCCCGCGATCGTCGCAGCGGCGCAGCAAGCCCTGGAAGAGTGGGGCTACGGCCTGGCTAGCGTGCGCTTCATCTGCGGCACACAGAGGGTTCACAAGCAACTTGAAAGACGACTCAGTCAGTTTCTCTGCACAGAAGATACCATCCTCTATGGCTCCTGTTACGATGCCAACGGCGGCCTGTTTGAACCACTTCTGGATGAAGAGGATGCGGTCATCTCCGACGAGTTGAACCATGCCAGCATCATCGATGGCATCCGGTTGTGCAAGGCGGCTCGCTATCGCTATCGCAACGGCGATATGAGCGACCTGGAATCGAAATTGAAGGAGTCCGCATCGGCGCGGCATCGCCTCATCGCCACCGACGGGGTTTTTTCGATGGACGGCTATATTGCCAAGCTCGGCAAAATCTGCGATCTGGCCGAGAAGTACGATGCGATGGTAATGGTGGACGATTCGCACGCTGTCGGCTTTATGGGCGAACACGGGCACGGCACGCCGGAGCTTTGCGGAGTTGAGGGCCGCGTGGATATCATTACCGGCACGCTGGGTAAAGCGCTGGGTGGAGCCAGCGGCGGCTATACCAGTGGCCGCAAGGAAATTGTGGAATTGCTGCGCCAGCGCTCCAGGCCCTATCTCTTTTCGAACTCCGTCCCGCCGCCGATCGTCGCGGTATCGCTGAAGGTACTCGAGTTACTGACGGAATCGGCCGATTTGCGGAGACAGTTGCGAGAGAACACTATCTTCTTTCGGCGGCGGATGACCGAGGCAGGCTTCAATATTCTCCCCGGGGAGCATCCCATTGTGCCGGTGATGCTAGGCGAGCCAGTGGTGGCTTCGACGATGGCCGAACTGCTGCTGGCCAAAGGCGTTTATGTAGTTGCGTTTTCCTACCCCGTGGTGCCACAGGGCAAGGCGCGCATCCGCACTCAGATTTCCGCTGCCCACTCCCGCGCAGACCTCGAATTCGCGCTGGAAAAGTTTGTCGAAACGAAAAAGGAATTGGGAATTTGACCTATCCCGGCTGCGATGGCCTGTCTCAAGGCAGGATTCTTTAATCTGCATTTCATACGATTATTTTGTTTACGGCGGCAGGATAGTTCAGTAGACTCAAGCAGCTATTCGCGGTTTCCCCAAACCAACCCCACAGGAGGTAGTTCACATGAAACGAGCTATTCGCTACGCATTGGCAGTTCTTGGAGTTTCACTGGCGATTGCAACGGCTGCGCCGGCGCAAGTTGCCTACAACGAAGGAACGGTGAACCGCGTGGTGCTGATCAGCATTGCGCCCGGCCACTTCAGCGCATTCATGGCCGATCTCAAGAAAAATATTGTTCCCATCTGGGAGTCTGAGAAGAGCGCCGGCCTGATTGTCGATTACCACATGTTCCTGAATACGACCAGCAACGGACCTGAAGATTGGGACATTGGTTACACCATCACTTACAAGAACATGGCTGCTCTGGATGGCCTCGCCGACAAGGTGTTTGACATACGCATGAAGCAATATGGTGATAAGTCCAAGGAGCAGAAAGTCATCGACCAGCGGGTTGAGAATGCCCACGTGGTCAGCAGTATGTTGGTACGCGATATTACTTTGCGGTAATTCGATTCCAGTCTTGAAACCCGGCGGCGCGATGCATAAAGCGCCGCTGAAGCTGGGTGTGCGGCTTTATCGCGTTATCCCAGATTAGAAGTTGAATTTCAGCGCCCCCTGCAAAATGCGCGGCGGCGCGGCGCTGATCGCATGGCCAAATGTCGAGCTGCCGATGTTACCGTCGACCGAGCCGGGGCCGTTGAACTGCGCGTGGTCGAAAGTATTAAATGCTTCCACGCGGAAGAGCAGGGACTTCGATTCGATGAACTGCAGCTTCTTGGCCAGCGCGATGTCGTAGTTATCCTCGCCCGGACCGTAAAAGAAACGGCGCTTCGAGTTGCCCGGCGTTCCCAGCACATTCATGCTGAAGTCGGCTGTGTTGAAGTAATTGTTCCCATCTCTGCGCGGGTTATGGTTCAGTTTCAGGGGTCCTTCTTTGTAATCGGGCTCGTCGATGCTGCTGTTGTTCACGCCATTCGGATTGGTTCCGATCAGCGAGTTGTCTCCATTGTTAATCATGGTTACCGGAAAGCCGCTGGCGAATCGCGTGATGCCGGAAATCGACCAGCCCGGGATGAGCTGTTTGAGGCCTGACCGATGAGAATGCAGGAATCGCTCGAAAGGAAGCTGATACGCATAACTCAGCACGAAGTTGTGTTTCACGTCGAATGACGAAAGCGCACAGCTCAGAGCGGGGTTAAATGGATTAACCTCTTCTCCAATGTTGGACGATTGATCAAGGGACTTGCTGTAAGTGTAAGCGGCCGATAACTCGAAGCGGACACTGGTGTGGCGGGCGCTCAACTCGAGAGCGTTGTAATTTGCGTGCCCGATTGTCGATTGCAGTGCATTGCTTCCGAAGTTGGTTCCGAGCGGCCCGCGCGTTTCATACACCGTCTCTTTGTCTGGACCGCAGCCCTGCGCGCTGAGACTCAGGCAGAGCGCCGGGTCGCCAGGGTTGGCTTCCACCAGCACGCGCTGGCGCCGGCTGGTTGTGCCGATATAACTTGCGCTGAAAACGGTCTCCGGTCCGGCCTGGCGTTCAATTGAAACCATCCACTCTTCGGTATATGGAACGCGGTTGTGCACGTCATAACCTGGAATCCCGCTGATGGGCTCATAGGCGCTCCAATCGATCTTCGAGTCGGGGTTGTTGATTGAAGCATTCAGCGGTGCAAGTGTATAGGGAAAGGGCTGGCCATAATTCTGCCCGTTGGCCGCAGTAATAAACGGGGTAGCGAACAAAGGCGGAGCTGGGCTGCTGTAAGTCGTCCCATAAGGAGCATTCGCGGCCAGCACGCTTACTGAGAGTGCTTCGATGGCAGTGTAGAAATTACCAAAACTAGCGCGCAGGCTGGTGGTTCCTGGGCTGCCCAGAGCCTTGGCCAACAGGCTGCCGGAATGGGCCTGCGGCGACCACGCAGCGCCCAGGCGTGGCGAGAAATTCAGCTTGTCGATGGGGGCGAGCGTGCGTGATACTCCAGGATCTCCAGGATAGAGAATGCCGGCGGGCGCACCTGGAAAGACCACCGATTGCGCGCCTGCCTCGAAGGTGGAAATCTGATTGTATTTTTCAGCCCAGGGGGCGATGCGGTCCCAGCGAAGCCCGTAATTCAAAGTCAGATTCGGCCGCGCATGCCAACTGTCCTGGGCAAAGAGGCCTACGTATTTGTTGCGTGCATAGAAGGGATTGAGCTGGCTCTGGTTGTACTGGCTTGGCACGCCGATGAGAAAATCGGCAAAGTCCACGCCGGTTTCAGTACCGGAGAAAACGAAGCTTCCGTTGAATTGCGCAATGGGATAAGCGTTCACCTGGTCAGCGTGAAATTCAGTGCCGAACTTCATGGTGTGGCTGCTCATAACTTTGGAGAAGTCATCAGCCGCCTGATAAGTATTGTTCGTTTGAATAAGTTGATTTGCCGCCGCGCCGGTCGAGTATCCGTTGAAGTTGAGGTTCTCCACGCTTTGCCCATTTGGATTGAGAGCCACAATGCTGACGGTGCCATCGGAGTCCTCAAAGCCCTGTGAGATCAGGCTTACTCCACGTCCGCCGACCGGCTGGCCCAGGTTGGTTGAGTCACGCAGGTAACTCACGTGCAGTTCATTTACAGTGGAGTTAACGGCTTTAGTATCTCCCAGAGAAAGAAGCTGTGCCTGGCCGGTGGTGAGAGCATTGAAGCCAGGAACGCTGGCCCCACTTTGCGCCACCGGATAGGGGTTATTCAAATTGAAGTTATCGACGAAATAGTAAGCCGCCAGCAGGCCCCAGCGGGTATTCGCATCCAAGCGCAGGCCCGCCTTGTCGTCGCGAAGGGTCTGGTTATAGGCAGAGGTGGAAAATCCATTGGCGTTGTTCGGCGCTGGAATGTACTCGAGCATCCGCTGCGCCGGAACCGACCACGCGTTCATCGGAATCTGCGCGTTGTAAAACACGCATTGCCCGGTCTGCGACTGAGCCAGGGTGGTGCATCCAGGTGCATAATACGGCTCACCCTGAGTTACCGTATAGTTCAGCCTTTGAGTCAGTAGTGCTGCGAAGTACGGACCGCTCACCTTGCCGGTAAGCAGGCTATTGCCGTTGCTATCCACAAAGTCAGAGAGGTCACCAGTGCGATCCGCGTTCGACGGCACGCTGATCTCACCCGTATCGATGCCCTGCGTCTGCCGGGTCCCTTGATAATCGACAAAGAAGAATGCCTTATCGTGACGAATCGGTCCGCCGGCAGTTACCCCGAACTGGTTCTGAAGAAATGCGCCGCGCGTGGGCGAAAAATAATTGCGCGCGTCGAGATCGGTATTGCGCAGAAAGTTGAATGCACTGCCGTGGAACTGATTGCCGCCGGATTTTGTTATCACGCTGATCTGGCCGCCTGAGAACTCTCCATTCTCGGCGTCGAAGTTGCTGGTCACAATGCGAAACTCCGCAATCGAATCCAGATTGGGAATAATCGCTGTTCCGGCGTTCACATCCTCTTCGGCATCGCTGCCGTTCACGCTGAAATAGTTGGAGAATTCGCGCTGCCCGTTCACTGAGATTGTGCCGGGGCTGAGAGTCCCCGATGGCTGAAGCACCGTGGCGCCCACGTCCTGCACGGTCGTCGCACTGATCGAGGTGGCTGGCGCCACGCCCGGCTGCAGCGACAGAAGATCGGTGAAGCTGCGGCCGTTGAGCGGCACGGCGGTCATTTGCCTTCCACTGATCACCTCGCCCAGTTGCGTACTCACCGTCTCCACGTGCAGCGTATTGTCGCTTACGCTCACTGTCTCAGTAGCATTGCCGACGTCAAGCCGCACATTGAGCGTCAGAGCCGCACCTGTATCCAGCACAATGTCCTTGCGCCGATAGTCGCGAAATCCGGACGCTTCCACAGCCAGTTCATAGCGACCAACCGGCAGAACAGGAAGCGTGAAATGTCCTTTGCCGTCAGTTTGCGTCACCGCGGTCAGGCCGGTGTTCTCCTCCCGCACGGTCACATTCGCGTTAGGCACCACGCCCGATGGGTCTTGCACCGTGCCGGAAATGCTGCCTCCAACGCTGGCCCTTGCAATCACGGCCGCGACAAAAACAAAGAAGAAAAACAGATTAGAACGCCTACGCAGCTTGCAGCTGTGGATCAGAGCCATCTTCTCTTTCTCTTGAATCCTCAGGCCGCCGGACCTATAGTCGAGACAGTCCGCGGCCCTTCGGGGCTGTGGTGGCCAGATCCTCGCGGTCTCCGCCAAGAGTTCCCGCGAGGATCTGGTCTTCAATATCTTTCCCTGAATTTCTCTAATCCCTGGCGAAGGGCAGCATTGCCATTTCAGCCGGTTTCAGAAGTCTGTGCTTAATATACGACAATATTAGTCCTAATTCAAAAATGTACCGTAATTTGCATTGGACAAGGCGCAAATGTGGTCCGAGCGGCGATGCTACCGAATCCTGATACTCAGTGGCCCCATCTGCTCATAGCAGGTCCAAGATGATGAAACCAGGTTCCCACAGCCTAAATAACCCGGACGCATCCAAGGAACGGGATGACAAAGCCCCTTCTGCCCAAACGCTCCGTGGCCTGGACTGGTTGAACTTTTTTCTTGCTGACGTTCAAACTGGAGTCGGACCATTCCTCGCGATTTACCTCGCTGGCTACAAGTGGAACGAAGAGAGCGTCGGACTCGCGCTTACGGTCGGCGGGATCGCGGGAATTCTCATGCAGACGCCAGCAGGTGCGCTGGTTGACCGCCTTCGATCCAAACGGGCGTTGATTGCTGTTGGAATCGTCGCGCTGATGGCAGGGGCGCTGCTAATTGCGTTCCTGCCAACTTTTTGGTCCGTGATGTCGGCGCAAGTCTTGATTGGCGGCACATCGAGCATTTTTGGTCCGGCCATCTGTGCTGTTTCGCTTGGGATAGTGGGACACCGTTTGTTTGATCGCCGCCAAGGGCGTAACCAGACTTTCAATTCTGCGGGCAACGTCGTTGCCGCCCTATCGATGGGCCTCCTTGGTTACTTCATTTCCAATCGCAGCATCTTTTTCTTCGTGTCCATCTGCGCGCTCCCAACGATCCTCGCACTGCTTATCGTTCGCCCCGATGAAATCGATTACGGGCGAGCACGGGGCGCAAAGGAAGGCGACGAAGACGGAAAACCCGCCGAAACGCGGGCACTCCTCAAGGATCGCCCGCTTCTTATTTTCCTTGTCTGTGCAGTGATGTTTCACTTTGCGAATGCCGCGATGCTACCGCTTCTGGGCGAAATGCTGGCCAAAGGTAAGGGCCGAAGCTCGATGCTGTTTATGTCGGCGTGCGTGCTGACCACGCAACTTGTCATCACATCACTTGCTTCATGGTCGGGGCGGAAAGCAGGCTCGTGGGGTAGAAAGCCTCTGTTGCTGATCGCTTTTGGAGTCCTGCCCGTTCGCGCTGTTCTCTATACGCTCACCGGCAATACGGTTGCTCTGGTCTCAATCCAGATACTTGATGGCGTGGGGGCGGGAATATTCGGCGTTGTTTCGGTCCTCGTGATTGCGGACCTCACGCAGGGCTCGGGTCGCTTTAATCTCACGCTTGGGGCTATCGGTACAGCAGTTGGCATCGGCGCTTCGCTCAGTCAGGTCATCGCCGGTTCCATCGTGCGTCACTTTGGTTACAACACGGGCTTTCTCTTCCTCGCTACGGTCGCGGCGGTCGCCCTCGGCATCCTTTACTTCTTCATGCCGGAGACACGTGATAAACAATTCTTGAATTCAACCCAAGGAGCAGCAACCTCATGAGCACCATCATTCTGCTGATTTTTTCGAACTGCTTCATGACCTTCGCCTGGTATGGGCATTTGAAATACGGCCACTCCTGGCCGCTATGGAAGGCGATCCTTGTCTCGTGGGCGATTGCGCTGTTCGAATACTGCCTTGCGGTGCCAGCAAATCGTTTCGGTTATGGCGAGTTCTCGGGCTTCCATCTCAAGATCATTCAAGAGGTCGTAACCCTCATTGTCTTTATGGTCTTCGCTATCACATTTCTGAAAGAAAAACTCGCGTGGAATTATGTCGTGGCGTTCGTGTTTCTCGGTGTTGCCGCATTCTTCGCCTTTGCCTTCAAGGCACCCGGACCGGCTATTTGAACTAAAAGTGACCCGTGTCGCGGTTTGAATGTTTGCCGTTGACTGCCATTACAGGTTTCCTTTTCGAGGGTGCACAAAGCACCCATTTTGCGTTGCGGATAATGGTATTCTTCCCTCAAAATTGCCCTTTGCTGAACCGCCTGAAGGCTCGCCTTTAGGATTATGATTCGGAGATACGTAAGGCTGTGCTGCGCACGCGCAGCACGCATGCGAAGCTTGATTCCTTCACAAATGGAGCCAGAAAATCGATGCATTACCTGTTGTTCTACGAAGTTGGCGAGGAGTACGTGGCAAGGCGCGCGGAGTTCAGAAAGGCGCACCTTGGAATGGCCTGGGAGGCGAGCGATCGCGGCGAGCTGGTTCTGGGCGGCGCGCTGGCTAATCCCGTCGACGGCGCCATCCTGTTATTCAAGGGCGATTCGCCGGATGTCGCGGAGAAGTTTGCAAAGGCTGATCCTTATGTGGCGAATGGGCTGGTAAAGCGCTGGTATGTGCGCGAGTGGTCGACGGTTGCCGGGGAAGGCTCCGCCAATCCCATCCGGCCAAACACACTGCCTGGATGACCGCGGACAACCTCTGAAGTTATGATTCCGGGTGAGAGGTCTTCCCCATTCACAAGAGGAGCATTCGCATGGAACTGTGCCGTCTTCGCTCATTGGTGTGTTTTGCCGCATTCCTGATTTTAGCCGCGCCCGTTGCGCTCTCAGGAGAAACGATTTCGGTAACGGTGGATGCAACCAGGACACAGCAGAAACTGCTGCGCACACACCTGGTTATTCCGGTCAGCGCCGGAGCTCTCACGCTTTACTACCCCAAATGGCTTCCTGGGAATCACCGGGCATCGGGCCCCATCTCTGGCGTCACCGGTCTCAAATTCGAGTGCAATGGCAAAACGATTCCCTGGAAGCGCGACCTGCTGGACGCCTTCGCCTTTCATGTTGAAATTCCAGCCGGAGTCAGCCACCTCGACGCCAGCTTCGACTTTGTAGAGCCTGAAAACGGCTCAGCCACTGACAAGCTGATGGTCCTCGCCTGGAATGAAGTGGTGCTCTATCCGGCCGGCAATCCCGCAGAGCAGTTGAGCTATGAAGCCAAACTTCTGATGCCCGAAGGGTGGAAGTTCGGCACCTCGCTTCCCGTTGAAAGTCAATCCGGCAATCAAGTCGCATTCAAACCGATCTCTCTCGATATGCTGGTCGATTCGCCCGTCATCACCGGTGAGTTTTATCGCGCCATTGACCTGACGCCCGCGGGCGAACCCATTCATCATGAGATCGATATGGTGGCCGACAGTGAAGCCGCTCTCAACATGAGCCCCGAAAACCAGAAGCAGATGATGAACCTGGTTGCCGAGTCGGGCAAGCTCTTCGGCGCGCGTCATTATCGCGACTACCACTTTCTGCTTTCGCTCAGCGATCATGTAGCTCACTTCGGTCTTGAGCACCACGAGTCCAACGATAGCCGGCTGCCAGAACGCACGTTGTTGCTGCCCGAATCGGGCATGTCGCTGGGAGGACTGTTGGCGCATGAGTTCGTTCACTCCTGGAACGGCAAGTTCCGTCGCCCCGCCGATCTGACCGTCTCCTACTTCGAGGCGCCGATGGAAACTGATCTTCTGTGGGTCTACGAAGGGCTGACGGACTACCTCGGCCCCATGCTGGCCGCGCGCAGCGGATTGTGGACTCCCGAGCAGTATCACGAGTATCTGGCCCGCATTGCAGCCATGCTTGGACCCGGGCGCCCCGGGCGCACCTGGCGACCCTTGCTCGACACAGCCGTGGGAGAACCCGTTCTTGGCTTTGGAAGAGGCGGCTGGTTAAACTGGCTCCGCGGCACCGATTACTACGACGAAGGCGATCTGCTCTGGCTTGAAGTAGCCACCATCATTCATCGCGAGACCAAAGGCGAGAAATCGATTGATGATTTCTGCCAGGGTTTTCACGGTGGCGAAAACAATGGAGCCGAGGTAAAGACCTATACCTTCGACCAAGTGGTCAGCGCTCTGAATGCGATTGCGCCTTACGACTGGGCCAGTTTCTTCCACACCAGGCTCGATTCCACTTCAGCGCAAGCGCCGGTCGGCGGCATCGAGAACGGCGGCTGGAAGGTCGAGTTCAATGCCGAATCTCAAAAACTCCCCGGGCGCCGCTTCAAATCAAACGACATTTATTCCATCGGCCTGCAAATCGGCACCGACGGAGCGGTTACCGACTCCATCTTTGGAGGACCTGCATTCGAAGCGGGCATCTCCCCGGGAATGAAGATTATCGGCGTTAATGGCCGCGTCTACACGGAGGACTTGCTTGCGGATGCAATCAAGGCCGCCAAAGATTCGTTGCAGCCAATTACGCTTCTAGTTGTGGACGACGATTATATTCGGACATGCGTCATCAATTACCACGAGGGGGCTCGCTATCCTCACCTGGTTCGAAACAACGCCCAGCCGGATTATCTTGGCGACTTGATCAAGCCTCGCGCCTCGGACAAGTAGCGAATCGAAGATAAGATTTGCAGCCGGGAACGCGTCGTTTCATTAGGCATTTGGTCGTATCAGTGCCCTTCTTCCTGTACACTGGAGTATCTAAGGACATGAAAACCAAATATCCAATCGGCATCCTGGGCGCGACCGGAATGGTCGGCCAACGCTATATCCAACTGCTTGAAAACCATCCCTGGTTTGAGGTCACGTGGATCGCGGCCAGCGACCGTTCCAGCGGGAAAGCTTATGGCGAAGCCGCCAAATGGCGCCTTGACACGCCGCTGCCCGACCGCATCGCCAACATGATCGTTTCCCCGGCAGATCCCGAAGGCGCGCCGAAGATCATCTTCGCCAGCATTGATGCCTCCTACGCCCGCGAACTGGAGCCAAAGTTTGCCGGCGCAGGTTGTGCCGTCGTCTCCAACTCCAGTGCATTCCGCATGGCTCCCAATGTGCCCCTCGTGCTTCCTGAGGTGAACGCGGAACACCTTCACCTGATCGAGGAGCAGTCCTGGCGCAAAGAGTCGGGCGGCTACATTGTCACCAACTCCAACTGCACGGTCATGGGTCCGGTGCTGGCTCTCAAGCCCATTGCCGACCGTTTTGGAATCGAGCAGATCTTTGCCACCTCCATGCAGGCCGTTAGCGGCGCGGGCTATCCCGGCGTTGCCTCCATGGACATTTTCGACAACGTTATTCCGTACATCGGAAATGAAGAAGAAAAAATGGAAGAGGAGCTGCTCAAGCTGCTGGGCAAGCTTGAGGGCCACGTAGTCAAGCCCCTCGTTGCCCGCATGAGCGCAAGCTGCAATCGTGTTGCGGTTATCGATGGCCACACGGTCAGCGTCAGCATCAAGCTCGCCAAGCCGGCCACTCGCGAAGAGATTCTTGCCGCCTGGGCTGAGTTCCGTCCGCTCGAAGGCCAGAATCTGCCCAGCGCTCCCGATCAGCCGGTCGAATGGGCTCCGCAGCCTGACCGCCCGCAGCCCCGCCTGGATCGCAATCGAGGCAAAGGCATGGCCGCAACCGTCGGCCGTCTGCGTCCCTGCGGAGTTCTCGATTGGAAGTTCACCGTGCTCTCGCACAACACCATTCGCGGAGCCGCCGGAGCCACGATTCTCAACGCTGAGCTGCTGGCCAGCCTGGGCAAGTTTGACCCGGTTGCCGCAAGCGAAAAGTCTGCGTCACCTCAGCGGGAAAAGACCGGTGAGGTAGGAGATGCTATAGCTGGCGCTGTGAGCCATTTTGTTGCTGGCTATTGACCATTAAACTATGGGAAGATTCGCATGAGCCTGGTTGTGATGAAGTTTGGCGGCACGTCGGTCGAGGACCCTGCGGCCATTGGCCGTACCGCGGCAATCGTCGCCGGGCGCGTGGCCCAGGGCAAGAGTCCCGTAGTCGTAGTCAGCGCCATGGCCAAGGTGACTGACCAGTTGCTGCGAGCAGCCGCTGCAGCCTCCACGGGCGACCGTACCGGAGCGCTGGCCATCAGTTCGCGCCTCCGCTCACGCCATCGCGACACAGCCACCGATCTCGTAAAAAACCCAGTGACCGTCTCCGCGCTGATCACGATGATCGACGAGAAATTCGACTTGCTCGATGAAATCCTCCGCGGCCTGGCGGCCATTCATGAACTCACGCCGCGCATCTCAGATCTGATCGTCAGCTACGGCGAGCGCATTTCCAGCCGCATCGTCGCCGCAGCTTTCACTGAGTTGGGTATCGATGCCGCCCACGTCGACGCACGCGACGTCGTCATCACCGACTCGCAGTTCCAGAAGGCCGTCCCGCAGGATGCCCTCATCGAAAAACGCTCTCAGGAAAAGCTGCAACCGCTTATCGCGAAGGGCAAAGTGCCGGTCATGGGTGGCTTCATCGCTTCCAACGAGGCCGGCATCACCACCACCCTGGGCCGGGGCGGCTCTGACTTTACGGGCGCCCTCATCGGCGGCGCGCTCACCGCCGAGGCCATCGAGATATGGACTGACGTGGATGGCATCATGACCGCTGACCCCCGTGTCTGTCCCGACGCACTGCGCGTCAAAACGATCAGCTTTGAGGAAGCGGCCGAGCTGGCCTACTTCGGCGCCAAGGTTCTGCATCCGGCCACCATCCTGCCGGCCGTCAAAAAGAATATTCCCGTGCTGGTGCTCAACAGCCGCAACGCCGCCTGTGAGGGCACGCGCATCACCTCGCTTGCTCCGCATTGCAAAAGCCCTTTCAAGTCCATCGCCGTCAAAAAGCGGCTCAGCATCATCGACGTGGTGGCCAGCCGCATGTTGATGACCCACGGCTATCTGAAAGAAATCTTCTCCATCTTTGATCAGCACCACTGCGCCGTCGATATGGTTTCGACAAGCGAAGTCTCCGTCTCGCTCACCGTGGACTCGAATGACAATCTGCCCGCGATCGCTGCCGATCTCAGCCGCCTGGCCGACGTGAAATACGAGGGCCGCAAGGCGCTCATCTGCATGGTGGGCGACGACATCCGCGGCCAGAGCGGCATGGCCGCCCAGGTCTTCAACGCCATTCGTCATATCAACGTGCGCATGATCTCGCAGGGCGCCAGCGAAATCAACATGAGTTTCATGATCGATGAAGACGATGCAGACGAAGCACTGCGCTCACTGCACGCTGCCTTCTTCAAGGACCCGGATCCTGCAATCTTCGACGTGGAAGCGCGCAAGCCTATACCAGTGAGCAGTGAACAGCGAACAGTGAACAGCTAACACCTTGGATGTTCACTGTTCGCTGTCCATTACTCACTGTCGGAGGTTCATCATGCTCATTCTCGTGCTAGGCAAGGGAAAAACCGGAAGCCTCGTCGCCGAGGTTGCTCGCGAAAGAGGCCACTCGGTCCGCGCGCTCGACATCACTGAAAACGAACACGCCTCTGCACTTACCGCGCCAAGTCTTGCAGGCGTGGACGCGGTCATCGACTTCACCGCACCCGAGGCCGCCCGAGAAAACATGCGCGCCGTTCTCTCCCTCGGCGGCCGCATCGTTGTCGGCACCACGGGCTGGTACGCCTATCTCGATGAAATGAAAGCTCTCGCCAAAAAACGAAGTGGAGCGTTGCTCTACGGAACGAACTTCTCCATCGGCGTGCAAAAACTTTTTAGTCTCACGGCATCGCTGGCCCAGCTTGATGGCTACAAATTCTCCATCGCCGAGACTCACCACATCTCCAAGCTCGACGCACCCTCCGGCACCGCCATCACCCTTCAGCAGATCTTTGAAGCAGCGCAGCCCGGCGCAAAGGTCGAGATCACCTCTCACCGCATAGGTGACGCCAAGGGCGAGCACATCGTCACCGCAACCGGCCCCGACGACATTCTGGAATTAAAGCACGACGCCCACAGCCGCCGTGGCTTCGCCCTGGGCGCCGTCCGCGCCGCCGAGTGGCTTCACGGCAAACAAGGCGCATGGGACTTCCGCGAGATCTTCGACCGGTTATAGGAGCCTGCTTTGCCTCAGAAACTGTAACCGCGCTTAGGGTCATAGTCGAACTTTACAAGTCCGTCCCGATAGTCGATGTGGATGGTCAGCAAATTCAGCGTGGTTGCGCCAAGCAATCCGGAGATCTCCATATTTACGCTCTTTGAGATACGTGAAATGTCAAAAGAGGCAACTCCCTCAACCTTCTGGGATAGATTCGCGAAATGGATGGTCACTTCGTCCGCGCTATAAACCTTCTCCACCTTTCCGTTGATCCCTTGTACCTCGGCTTCGTATCCAGAGTGGACCTTTGTAACCTCCCTTGCAGACTGCGGCGAGATGGTCGTCGACCACGAGCCTGTGTCCAGGATGAATAGCTTCGGCTTGCCGCCGTTGAGTGACGCGGGCAGGCTCAATGTATGGCCGACTCTGTAAACCGGCGTGTAATCCTTCATCTCCGGAGCGATATAGCGGTCATAGGGCCCGTGAGCGGCAGGTTTTTTAGGAGCAGCATTCTGAGTTGCAGCAGAGCCGCCCGATGCGGTAACGCCCGCCGAACCGGATTCGGTTCCTTGGGAACCCGGCGCGGAATCATTGGATTCATCCCGCTCCGCATCGCCTGTTTTAAGTGCGGGCACAGCGGCAGACTCTCCGGGGCGCGGCGGCAAGGGTCCGAGCAGCAGCTTGCGCATCGGATAGTCCAATGTGACCAGAAAATGCGATAACACATCCATTCCGATCAGGCCGTCGGAATCTCCGATGGCGCTCCGGCTGTCCAGCACCTCCACCGTGCAATCCTGAAACTCGAGGTTCCCAATTCGAATGGAATCGGCATAGGCGGTATAGCCCGGCTTGTAACCCTGATCGCCGAGCCCATTCACCTCCGTTTGCGAGAACGCCTTGAGCCCCGCATGTTTAGCGATGGAACGAGAGACCAGCAGGCCATTGGCGCCGGTATCGATCTGTAACCGCGCATTATGGCCGTTCAACTTCACGTCCAGCCCGAAAGCGCCGATGTGAGTTGCATCCTTCATGATGTTCATAAAGGGGATTTCAGTGGCGGCCACGGAAGAGACCATATGGCAAGGCTTATGCGGTTCGGTCTCTCTCTTTTTCAGGTCCTCCAGATATAGCTTCCAGTGGCGCAAATCCTCTTCGTCGTTTCCATTCATGACGGACAGGAATTTTTCAGCCTCGGCAATTCTTTGTTTCAACGAAAGGGTGTGAATCCACTCGGCTCGGATATCCGGATCAAAAGGATCAAGCTTATGCGCGTCATCGATCTCCTTGCGGCTCGACGCGTACATTGAATTGAGCCGCAGGATATCGGCTACCAATATGTGGTTTCGCGGATAACACGGGTCCAGCTTTTCAGATTCAATGGCGGTTCGAGCGGCTAACCACGGCGTCCCCTGACGATACTCCACCTCGCCACGCAACGAAATCAATGCCGCCGAGTTGGGCGCGACGGTCAGCGACGCTTTCACAGCATCGGCCGCCTCCTGCATCTTCTGCTCGTGCAACAGAGCGCGAACCAGTCCGGCAGTCAGTTCCGCGTCGCCCGGATGACTGGCTAGTTTGGCCTTGTAAAGGTCAACGGCTTTGGCATAATCCGCTGCCAGCAATGCCTTTTCGGCTTCGTCAGGCTCATGGGGCTGAGCCACGCTGCAACTGGCCGCTGACAGGGAATTCACGGGAACGAACAGAACGGCAACTATGAGTGCAAAACGGCTATTTAAAATGCTCATTGGGGAATAATCCATTCCGCATTGCCTTCCAGTGCGTTTTGAAGATTCCTGTACCCCAGGAAGACCCCACCCTTCATATCCAGAAAGCCATCAAAAAACGGAAATGCCAGGTCGAATTGCGGGGCTATGACGAACTTTCCTGTAACGTCAATGTATCCCCACTTACCGCCCTCGGATGCCACGGCGACGCCGTTAAACGGAGTTGATGCAGTGGTGAACTGTGCATTGACGGCTAACCTGCCGGTTTTGTCGATGTATCCCCACTTACCATTAATCTTGACCGGCGCAATGTTTGACAGGAAAGCCGAAGCATCCTCAAACTGCGGTTTGATGGCATAACTTCCGGTTGAATCGATATATCCCCATTGATTCCCGAGTTTCACGCGCGACAGGCCGCCTGTGAATGCATGCGCTTCATCAAATTGCGGCTTGATCGTATACTTCCCGGTCTTGTCGATATATCCCCATTTACCGTCTTTCCTCACGGGCGAGATGTCGGCAAAAAAAGGCACGGCAATCTCAAACTGCGGCTTGATTGCCAACTTACCGGTCTTGTCGATATATCCCCACTTACCTCCAAGCATCACCACCGCCAGGCCGCCCGCAAACCCGGCAGCATCGTCAAATCGCGGTTCAATCACGAACTTACCCGTTCTGTCTATATATCCCCACTTACCTCCAGCCTTTACGCATGCTAAATCGCCTAAATAGAATCTGGCCGCCTCAAATTGCGGTTTGATTACGATCTTCCCCGTCTTATCGATATAACCCCACTTGTCTCCTACCCGAACTGCGGCAGTACCACCGACGAAGGGCAAGCCTTCGTCAAACTGTGGCTTAACGATAAATTTTCCCGTCTTATCGATATACCCGTACTTCTTATCCTGCACCACGAGTGCCAGGCCATCAGAAAACAACAATGCAAAGTCAAACTGGGGCTGAATGACATATTCACCGGACCTATCAATAAAGCCGTACTTCATTTTCTGCTTCACCAGGGCCAGTCCTTCAAAGAATGGCGAAGCGTAATCGAATTGCGGTTTGATCGCGTAATTTCCGGTCCTGCCAATGAACCCCCACTTGCCGCCGTCCTCTACCGCGGCCAGGGTGCCAGTATCCGCTGAGGATTCAGCGCCCGAAGTTTGTCTCGCGTTCCCATTCACAAATTTCTTAAAGCCAAAATAAGCGCAAAACAGAACGAAAGCGAAAAGGATGATGGCGCCTGCCGCAACAAGTACTTTTTTCACGTTTCAGCCTCCATAAATTTGCAAGCACAACTCTGCGTTTGTCATTACTGTGACCCTTCAGCCTTGCTATTCATCTGCGCTTGAGCGCGCTGGAGATTTCGTTCTGCACCCACAAATTCAGGATCGATGCGCAGCGCGTCGTTGAACTGCTCGACTGCTTTGTCATATTCTCCCAGTTGAGCCAGGGCCACGCCGAGACTATTATGCGCATCAGCATTCGCGGGATCTATCCGCAGGGACTGGGTAAATTCCCCGACCGCTTCAGGAAGTTGATGTGTGTTTGTTAGAAGTATTCTTCCGATCTCAGTGTGGGGCACTGCCTGGTTGGGCTGGATGGTCAATGAAATCCTGAATTCCTTGATCGCCTCCTGGTCTAATCCCTGTCTCGCAAGGTTCATTCCCAGATCGTTATGAGCGATGTAATTATTTGGTTCGAGGGCAAGCAGTTGATGAAATTGCTGGGCAGCCTCGTCAAGTTTATCCTGCGCCTGGAGAGCTTCACCAAGATATAACCTCGCCGTCAATGCGGTTACAGAGTCGGAACCCGCGGCCAGCGCTTTTCTGCTATAACTCTCTGCATCCTTTGTGCTGCCCATCATGGAAGACCATAACGCCATGGCAGTAAGAACCTCGGGATCGTTAGGCTTGATACGCAACGCAAGTTCGAGACGCTTTCCGGCAAACAGCAGATTGCTCTGCTCATGGGTTCGCATCAGGCAAAAAGCGGAATAAGCGAGAGTCAGAGTATCGGCGGGATCGTAAGTCAATGCGCGCTCAAGATATGGTCGCGCCTCGGCCATTTTCCCCTGCCGTACGTATGCCATGCCCAGGCTTGAATTTGGATAGTCTCCGCGCGGATCAACTGCAAGCACATGGCTGAAAAGGCTGATCGAATTATTCCACACCTTGACCTGCGCATCGGTCTTCACGGCACATGCTGCAACAACCGCAACCGCCAGCACCTGCACCGCTACCCTGATTTTCGGCGAGTTGGCGACGGCATCGCCAACTAACCAGGTTATGGCGAAGAAAAGTCCGATAAACGGAATATAAGTGTAACGTTCAGCCATAGCCTGATCTCCAACCTGCACGATGCCGATGACGGGCGCCAGCGTTCCCACAAACCACAGCCAGCCTGTCAGGCAATAAGGCTTCTGCTGGCGGAAATACCAGCAGGCGGCAGTAAGAAGTACAAGCATAATGGCCGACAAGATTGCCGCTGAAACCATGATGTTCGTTCTTTCGTGGTAATAAAAGGCTCTAAGGGGGTTGGGCCAAAACATGATCCGGACATAGCGGCAGTAACTGATGGCCGCGTTTGAAAGTCTCACCCACAACGGCATGGCATCGAGTGTAAATACCGCCCCGCTGGTTCGTTGCGCATGAAAGGTAATCACGCTGGAGATAGCCGACATGATAAAAAGCGGCCACTTCTCAATGCATGACTTACCCAGGGAAGGCAGCCACCGTGCGCGGTTTTCCGTTGTGAATGTAATTCTGCGCAATGGCCAATAATCCAGCAGCAGCAGAACGAAGGGCAGCGTGACCGCCATTGGTTTTGACAGCAGAGCGCAGGCAAAGGCGCAGATGAGGGCTGCGAGCCGCTTCCATGATGGTTTTCGCACATACCATGCATATGCGAACAACGCCAAGAACCAAAAGAATGCGCACAGGAGATCCTTGCGTTCAGAGAGCCACGCAACAGATTCAACGTGCGCCGGGTGCAGCGCGAACAAGGCGGCGACCATTGCAGAGCGGCCGAGGAAACCGGTCATGTACAAGAGCAATAGAAAGAGCAGAACTGAATTGGCGATGTGCAGACATAAATTAGTTAGATGGTGGCCGCGGGGATGATTGCCATAAAGTTGCCAATCCGCGATGTGCGAGATCCATGTCAAAGGATGCCAGTTTCCCTGATCGAAGGAAGTAAACGCCCACGTAATGCTCTGCGCGTTTAATCCCTGCTGCACGTTCAAATTTTCCTGAACATAGCCGGGATCGTCGTAGGTGAGGAAGTCGTTGTTGCTCACGCCGCGAAAAGCGATGGCGGTAATCGCCGCAAGAACGATGCAAACTGCGACAATTTGCCACGGCTTATGAATCGCGGCCACAGGGACAACAGTCTTCCCGGCCGTCGCCACGAGCGGGCGCTTACTCTGAATATTGCGCTGACGTAATCTCTTTGCCATGATGCCGATCTCACAACATTCTAAACGGCAAACACCTATTTCTACGGCTACGCTCAAGGCTGGCTCGTACTATGCAGCAGTCGGCCACTCGACCGGCATTCACAGAAAAATCCTCCCTGACGCGCACCGCCGGTATAATTTCATTTGATATGGAAACTACTGGTTGCGGTACGGCTATCGTTACGCCGTTCAAGGCGGATGGGTCTCTCGATGAGCAGGCGCTCAAGTCGCTGGTGAACTGGCAGATCGACTCCGGCATTGATTTTATAGTGGCTTGCGGGTCGACGGGCGAGGCGGCCACACTGGACGAAGAAGAGTGGTTGCGCACGGTGAGCCTGGTCGTTGAGACGGCGGCGGGGCGTGTGCCAGTGTGGGGCGGCTGCACACATAATTCGACGCGCACACTCTTGCGTCTGGCAGGGCGGCTCAAGCAGGTGCGCGGCATTAGTGCCGTGCTTTCGGCCAACCCTTACTACAACAAGCCTTCGCAGGAAGGCCAGTTCCAGCACTTCCTGGCGTTGGCCAAGGCTGTCGCACCGCTGCCGGTCACGATCTATAACATTCCCGGACGCACAGGCATCAACCTTGAGCCGGCGACCGTGGTCCGGCTGGCTGCGGCTGCTTCGAACATCGAGGCTATCAAAGAGTCCAGCGGCAGGCTGCCCCAGGTCTCCGCTCTGGTGCATGCGCTTCCCGGCGGCTTCAGGATTTTTAGCGGCGACGACAATATGGGGTTGGGCTCGATCGGCGTGGGTGCGCACGGGCTTATCAGCGTGGCCTCCAACGAGATTCCGGCGGAGATGGTCCGCATGGTCCGCGCAGCCCTCATCGGCAACTGGACAGAGGCCCGCGAACTGGAGCGCAAGTATGCGGAGCTACTCGACGCCAACTTCTGGGACTCCAATCCTTGCCCGGTGAAGACGGTGCTCAATCTGATGGGTCGCTGCTCTGATCACGTCCGACTGCCGCTTGTTCCCCCACCGGCGGCCACTCGCGCCAAACTCGAACGCCTGGCCGGGGAACTGGGACTGCTCAAACCAGCCACTGTTTCTTAGAGGATTCAGATCACTCTGAACAAAACGAGAAAAAGGAGACGATCGCATGAATGAGCGATGGAGGAATCGGCGCGTTGCGGGCCTCATGGCGGTATCGGCGCTGGCGGCGTTGCTGAACTGCACGCTTCTGGCAGTCGCGCAAGCGCAGTTGGGGAGCGAGCAGGAGCCAGATCGCGCCGCGCTGCTCAAGGTGAAGCCGGATCTCGCGGGATTCCGGAACGGCGTCTTCCTTGAGCCCGATCCGATCGATTTCGCTGACCACACCGGTTACATTTCGCTCTTCGATGGTAAGACCCTCGCTGGTTGGGACGGTCAGCCGGGGCTTTGGAAGGTGGAGGACGGTGCGATTGTGGGTGAAACCGCCGCGGAGATGTTTCCTCCTTACACCTTTCCCAACACCTTTCTGATTTATCGCGGAATCCAGGCGAAGGACTTCGATCTCAAGCTTGAAATCAAGGTGGAGAAAGGCGGCGGTAGCGGCATCCAGTACCGCAGCAGCGCCGGCCTGCCGCCGGGGCAGGGAACTGGCAAGAGCAGTCCCGGACGCGACCCGCGCTGGGCAATGACCGGCCCCCAGGCCGATTTCTGGTACCCGGTAGATGCGAAAGCCAAACAATGGACCGGCCAACTCTACTCGCAGAACACCTCGCGGGGAATTATCGTCTGGCGCGGGCAGGTGGTGCAGTCTTTTGAAGGGAAGATCCCGCAACTTGTGGGAACCATTGGCGACCTCGATAAGCTGGGCGCATTTGTCAAAGACGGCGCCTGGAACCAATACATGATCATCGCGCGTGGAGGAGTGATCCTGCACATCCTGAACGGCCAGTTGATGGCGGTGCTGGTGGACGATGATCCGGCCTCGTCCAACAATGTTTCCGGTCTGTTCGGTCTGCAGATTGAAGGAGTTCCGTGCAAGGTCTCATTTCGGAACCTGTGGCTCAAGAAGGTCGAATAAGCTCAGGCTGGCCCATTCGGTCTATATGCCTTGACGGAAATCGGTCTATAATCCTTGCCAGAAATCCAAATAGCTGCAAGATGCACGTCCCCGGCATCGGCAACTAGGGAGTCTGTCATGTTGAAGAATTTTCTGCTCTTTTCCGCAGCGATCTTGTTCTGGGTCGCTCCCTCGTTCGGGCCCACATTCGCTGAAGGGCGTCCGCTGCAAGACGCGCCCGCCTCCACCAATCCCGTGAAACCTACAGCGGCCTCGCTTGAGAGGGCGAAGAAGTTGTACCAGGTTGACTGCGCCATGTGCCATGGGGACAACGGAAATGGCAAAACCGATCTGGGCAAAGATATGCAGTTGTCGCTTCCGGATTGGACCAACCCAGCGACGCTCGCCAACAAGCTCGATCAGTCACTGTTCAACGCCATCCGCAACGGCAAGGGCAGCATGCCTTCTGAGGTGGAGGGTCGCGCGAACGATACCGACGTTTGGAACCTGATTCACTACATCCGCGGAATGTCGAAGGGGCATGCGGCCGCACCGGTCAATCCTGACGGTCAGCCGGTCGCGCCGGTCAAGCCTGACAGTCAGCCAGTCGAGCCGGTCAAGCCGAACAGCTAGGCCCAGCCGCGCCTCTGCCGTTCAAACGCTGGAGTACTTTCTGCACAGCTCGATTGTTTTGGCAATCAGCTTGGGCGCGCCCGTAATGCCCGGTTCGCCCGTTAGCTCGGGAGAATACTCCACAGCCATATAGCCCTTGTGGCCGGCCTCCGCGTAGAGCTTCCACACCCGGTCCATATCCAGCGGCTTGCCGTCGTCCCAACGATCTCGAATGTGTGAAACCGTGGCGTAGGGCAGGCATGCCGCAATTTCTGCGTACGCCTCCTCCGCCGAAGTTGCCCTGGTAAAGTGCGTAATGTCCAGGTTGATGCCCGCGTAAGGTGAATTCACCCGCTGCATAATCTCAAGGCATACTTTCGCGCTGTTGGTGATGTTACCGTGGTCCTCAATGCCCAGAGTGATTCCCTTTTCCGCTGAATAATCACAGGCCGCCTTCATGGTCTCCACTGACCAGTCGATGGCCTGTTGCGTGGTTACTCCGGGCAGCATGTCGCCGGAAAAGATTCTCAGGTGCGAGGCCCCCAGCCGGTCCGCCACATCCACCCACTTCTTGATCTGAACCAGGACGTCCGCACGTGCGGCCGCGTCCGCCTTCACCATGACGGCGTTGCAGGCCGCGCCTGAAAAGCCGACAGCGTTCCTAAAGGCCAGGTGGCGAAGGCTGTCCAAATATTCGGGATCGGTCGACTTCAACCAGTAGACCGTCATATCTACCCCGTCCAGCCCCAGTTCGACGGCCTTGAGAATTAAATCCTCATACGTCATTTTGCCGGCGGAAAGCAGTTCCTTGTAGGAGTATGCGCAACAGCTCGACAGCAGCCGCGGCTTCTTGTTCCCCTCAGCGCTGAGATCCGCTACTGCCGCATGTGCCAGCGGCGCTGCTGTCATTACTCCCGCGCCTGCGAGCGCTCCCACGCCAACCGTCTTCAAAAAATCGCGTCTTGCAATCATGTTTTTCATACATTCTCTCCTTGTCGGCATTGAAGTGCCCCGCAAGCCATACTCATTCCACAACGTATAAAATGTCAATTCGCCCGCAGCCGCACTTTAATAATTATTAACATTTCTTAATTATGCTTCAGCGCATTTTGGCCCAGGTAAATCGATCCGTGCTATCATTTCAGCGACCTCGACACATGCAAGAAGAGGAACCCCAACTTTGGAGGATCTCCTATGTGTGTGCTGAGGTGCGGCTGTTTGCCTCAGAAAATGAAGGAGTGGTAAATGATTGCAACTCAATTGAGGCAAACGAAACGCTGCATGATTCTGAGTTTCCTGTTTGTCCTCGGCTTCCTCTGTGCCTTTACAGGCATGGCGCTCGCCCAGATTGGCCGGGGCGCAATTCATGGTGTTGTGACGGATACCAAGGGCGCTGTTGTTCAGGGAGCACAGGTCACACTCACCAATAAAGATACAAATTTCTCTTTAAAAAACACGACCGACACAAGAGGTGCTTTCAGCTTTTCTCCTATCAAGTTCGGCCATTACATTCTGAGCGCGTCGGCACCCAAGTTCGCGACTACGATTCAGCAAAACATCACCGTCAACATTCAGGACATTCTTAATATCGGCCTCATTCTTAAGCCGGGCAGCGTATCGGAGACCGTAACTGTAACCTCCGCGCCTGCCATGATGGACAATGAGAACGCCACGGTGGGTCAGGTAGTTGACACCACCATCAACAGCACACCACTCAACGGACGCAGCGGGATTTATATCGCGCAGTTGACGGCCGGCGTTGATCCTGGCCTCTCGGCCGGCGGCGCTCGCGGCGGCGGCACAGGCGACTTTTCAGCGAATGGCCAGCGCATCACGCAGAACAACTTCATCCTCGACGGCGTCGACAACAACGTAAATGTCGACGACTTCCAGAACGAGAACCTAACCACCAGGCGTAACTTCGGTCCGCAGCTCGAACGGCAAAACTCCCGCAGTCGTGAAAGCGACCGCGGGAGTTTTGTTTTATTGGTCAAGTCCAAACAACGGCGTCACTGCGTGGACCGCAGCTCATGCCCGCACCGGCGTAAAATGAATTACCGTTGCCATATAATCCAGATGCCCGCCCCTCTGAATTGTCAATTGACTATTTCGCTTTGGAGCAGCCATGACCATCAGTCGCAGAAAATTTATAGGATGTGCCCTCTCCGCCATTGCGGCGCCCACCATCGTTCCTGCAAGCGTATTCGGTGCCAGCGCGCCCAGCAATCGCATCAACGTGGGCTTCATCGGCACCGGTCGCCAGGCATTTAGCGCCAACCTGCCCCAGATGTTGGCCGTTCCCGGCGTGCAGGTGGTTGTCGTCTGCGACGTGGATAGCTGGCGGTTGGGCGAGGCCAAAGGGGTTGTGGACACGTTCTATGCGAATCGCGACAATATTCCCACCTACAACGGATGCCGCACCAGGGCCGACTGGCGCGACGTGATCGCCGATCCCGATATCGACGCCCTGATGATCGGCACGCCCGATCATTGGCATGTTCCCATGGCTATTGCCGCGGCTAGGGCAAAGAAGCATATGGCTCTTGAAAAGCCCATCAGCCTCAGCGTGCAGCAGGGCCGTTTGCTATCGGATGCAATCACGCTCTCCGGCGTCACGGCGCGCAACGACAGCGAATTCCGCTCTCTCCGCCCGCAAAACCATGCCGTCGAACTGATCCGCAACGGTCACATCGGCAAGCTCGAAAGAATCGAAATCATCTTTCCCTCCGACCCTACTCCCGTGAGTGCGCAACCCGATATGCCGGTCCCGCCGGAGCTGAACTACGATATGTGGCTCGGACCCACCGCCGTAGTCCCCTACACTGAGAAGCGCGTGCACGACGTAAAGCAAGTTGATTTGCGTCCCAACTGGATGCGCATCTCCACCTACGCCCAGGGCATGATCGCCAACTGGGGCGCTCACTACTTCGATATGGCGCAATGGGCCAACAATTCCGAACACACGGGACCGGTCGAGATCGAAGGCCGTGGGGAGTTTCCCGTCAGCCTGTGGAACACGATGATCAACTTCAAGGTCCACTATCGTTACGCAAACGGCGTGGAGATGACCTGCGAGCAAACACCCACTAGCAAGCCATCCATCAACTATTTTGGAAGCGAAGCATGGATCAAGGTCGACAGCTATCCCGGCAAGATGACCAGCAGCAAGCCGGAGCTTCTGACGCGCGAGCCGGAGGCCGGAGAACTCGACTTCTCAAAAACTCTATGGGATAAGAACGACCTGATCGCCGCCATCCGCGAAGGCCACCAGCCCCTGGAGCCGATCGAGGTGGGCCATCGCACCATCTCAATCTCCCAGATCGGCCTGATCGCCTGCCAGGTAGAAGACAAGCTGCGCTGGAACCCCGAGCAGGAGAGGTTCGAGGGCAACAACTACGCCAACGCCCTGCTGGCAGCGCCGTTGACCAGGCCGCAATGGCCGATCGCCTGAGCAAATAACTCGCGGAATGGTGGGCCGGTAGCAATGGCTTGATGCGTGGGACCGGTTTTCCTCGATTCCATCGGAATGTTCACAATACCGGTCCGCCGCTCTTCAGCCTAAACTCTAATTGATATGGCCACCATCCCCGACCTGAGCCTCGAAGCCGGACTGCCCGCGAATGTTGACGCCGAAAAGACCATTCTGGGCGCCATCCTGCTGGACAATGCCGCCCACGCCGAGGCCGCCGAGAAGCTCGAATCCGATGACTTCTCCCTCGACTCGCATCGCCGCATCTTCCTGCGAATGACGGAGTTGATGAATTCCCAGCGGGCCGTGGACATCATCACCCTGGCCAACGAACTGGGCCGCTACAAAGAGGTCGAGGCAGTGGGCGGCGTGGCTTACCTGGCCTCGCTCACTGAGGGTTTACCCCGCCGGCCAGTGATCGAGGAGTACATCCGCATCGTCAAGGACAAGAGCCTGCTGCGCAAGCTGATGGGCATCTGCTCCATGGCCATAGCTCGCGCTGCCGACCAGGGCGAAACGGCTCTTGAAGTCCTGGGCGCCGCTGAAACGCAACTGATGGATGTAACCGAGAAGGGAATCAGCCAGGGCTTCCAGAGTCTGGACCAGATCGTCCAGAACTCCTTCGGGTCCATTGACAATTTGTATAACCAGGGCAGCCACGAGGTCACCGGGCTGGCTACCGGCTTTTACGAACTCGATACTATGACCAGCGGCCTGCAAAAAGGCGAGCTGATCATCATCGCCGCCCGGCCGTCGATGGGAAAGACTGCACTGGCCATCAATATCGCGCAGCACGCTGCTGTCAACAGCAAGGCGATCGTAGCCGTCTTCAGCCTGGAGATGACCAAGGAGTCGCTGTTGCGCCGCATGCTGGCCAGCCAGGCCCCGGTGGACCAGCGCAAGCTGCAAACCGGCTCCATCTTCCGCGAGGACCGCGACAAGCTCCAGAAAGCGCTTGGTGACCTGGTTGAGACGCGCTTGTTCATTGACGATACGGCGGGCATCTCGCTGGCTGAAACGCGCGCCAAAGCGCGACGGCTGCGGCAGGTCGCCGGCGGTCTTGACCTGGTCGTGATCGATTATCTGCAACTGATGTCGGCCACCTTGCCC
Source organism: Occallatibacter sp. (assembly GCA_049515455.1). Taxonomy (GTDB): domain Bacteria; phylum Acidobacteriota; class Terriglobia; order Terriglobales; family Acidobacteriaceae; genus Telmatobacter. The sequence goes on along the minus strand of JBEKUB010000006.1, from coordinate 121,046 downwards.
TCTGCCGGCAGCAAGCGCTACGAGAACCGCACCCAGGAGGTCTCAGCCATCTCCCGGGGGCTCAAAGCCCTGGCCAAGGAACTCAACGTGCCTGTGGTGGCACTGTCGCAGCTCTCCCGCGCCAGCGAGCGCCGGGGCGAAGACAAGCGCCCGTTCCTGAGCGACCTGCGCGAATCCGGCTCTATTGAGCAGGATGCAGACGTGGTGGCCTTCATCCACCGCGAAGCCTACTACAACCGCAGCGAAGAGATGTCTGAGGATGAAAAGGCGGATTCTGAGATCATTATCGCGAAGCAGCGCAACGGCCCGACCGGCACGGTGCATTTGTACTTCGTTTCGCGCTACACGCGTTTCGAAAATCCGGATACGACCCACAGGATCTGAACTTAGGCTGCGAATTCAATCACGGCTCATTCAGAATCAGCGCTACGCGGCCTGCGAGCAGGTCGCCCACCGTCTCACCGGGATCTGTTTCGATCAGGTCCACGGGAAAGGCGATGTTCAGCGGGCGCAGGACAAGCCGGTTGGAGACAAAATCCACATACCGCAGGGTCAGGTGGGAGCCATGCCGCACAGCGTAAACGTTGGGCCGGTTGGGGCGGTAGGGCATGAGCGAATTGTAGTGTCGGTCAAGCAGCGCAATAGCGTCGGGCAGAACCAGCGGCTCCATCGGCAAGGCGTCGGCGGAGGAAACTCGCACGGCAACAAACCGCTGCCAGGCGCGGCGGGGATTGGTGACGCGCGCGCGCAACGACTCAATGAATCCCGCGGGCAAATGGAGCATGGACAAGACCACGGTGCGGCGGATATACGGCTCAAAAAGCGCCGTGACATGGGAAACGACAGGGATCAGGCTGCTGTCTTCGCCGTCCGGCCGGTCTCTGGCCTCATGGGTGAATGGCAGAAGGTCGGCAGCCTCAAGGTGCTGGGCGGAGAGGATGCGGTCGATGGCCTCCAGCGAAAGCTGACGCCGGTTATGAAGGAAATTGGAGATGTGGGATTGGCCAAAGCCGGTTTGCCGGGCCAATAGCGAGACGCTGAGCGTTCCCCGCCGTATCCTGCGGAGCAGTTCCAAGCGGAGGTGCTCATGCATCTGAGTGAAATTCATCTGTGGATAATCCGCCACCAGCAATGAAGACGAAGTCTCATTGTTTTCTGTTGGAAAAGTTTGCGCGGATGATTTGCCTTCATTCTCAGCGCTTGAACTTCGATTGGAAAGCTCCTAATCAGAAAACAGTCTGGGGACGTTGACGCAAGAGAATCATATATCTACATTGGCTTTACTTAATCTCGTACTGGTTTGTGGGAATCCTTTGGGAACTGCTTCATTGCCATGAGGCTGAGCGGGGCGGAATTCTGCCCTCTTCAGCGGCCAATGAACAGAAATCGGAGGACTTCGGTCCAATTCCCGGTTATCCCATCCCGTCCCGTTGCGCCGGGCAGAGGCGTATTGGGTTGGCCAGTACGGACACTCCAGGATCTGCGCGCCATGAACAAGAGACAAAACGAGAGAACACAGAGGGCGATTCTTCATCAGGGCCGGAGAAACCTGAGTTGCCGCACCTGGTTCTCTTCACCCCGCGGAACAACAAGAACTATGCAAGTCCGACGGGAGAAGACTCGAATACGGAGAAACAATCATGGAATTGCGCGTGCATTTGAAGGTTTGCGAGGGATGCGGTTGTCTTTGGTACCGCGCCCAAAATCAAGAAAGCGTGTATTGCAGGGAGTGTGAAGTCAAACTGCACGAATTTCCAACGCCTGAAAGCCGCAAACGACGCGGACGCCCAGGCCGCAAACCGCTCACTAGCGTGTGGGCGATGGTTGAGGCAACAGGAGGCACGCGATGAGCACAGCGCTCCAGTTGCCAGTGGTTTGGGGAGCAAGCTATCCGCAGGAAGGATGGCAGGAAGATGGGAGGAAATGGGACGAAAAGCCGGTAGCAAAGGCAGAAGTAAAGCAGCCGGCAAAAACGCCCGAGGCTTGCCCGGTGGTGAGCCTGGGATTTTACAGAAAGCATACAGAAAACATGTTGCGGCGTTATCTATATGCATCAATGCAAGTGGGCAGGTCGCCGTCGATTCTAGGCGATCCGGTTGCGCGGGGATGGTGTTCCAGCCGGCCGGTTCGCACCTTTGAGGATGCCGTGATCTTTGTCCTCGACATAGAAAAGTGTCTTGACCAGCTAGGATGGCTGGATCGCCAGATGCTGAGCCGGATCGTTCTGCAGGAGTACACGCAGGTGGAGACGGCCGGAATGATGGGGATGAGCGTACGAACCATTGCATACAAATTCCCACAGGCCCTCGACCGGTTGACAGATAAACTGCTGGAATCCGGATTGTTGATTTTACCGCACTGATACCGATCTGCGTTGAATACGAATCGATAAAAGGGGGGCATGCTCGAGCGCTCCCCTTTGTCGTCTTCAGTCTTCCAAAGAAGTCTGGTGGCCGCGCAGCCTGTCCCAATATTGATCCGACCTGAAAATCGGCGAATGCGCACCCGAGTTCATTTACTTTGAGAAATTACCCATTAAAGTCATGCGGAGAGGCTGACCAGTTGCAGGCAGTACAAATCGCAGGTGGGACCATCCCTGCGATGAGGCAGGCCAGTGATTGTCGATACGCCGGAGATTCCGTCGAGAGAAAAGAGCTGCACAAATGGGCTGACCGGGCGGTTGACCGAGGCGGTGCTGAGCTATCAGCGGATGCTGGAGCAGAACCCGTGCCGGCCGGATGCGCTGGTGGGCATCAGCCTGGTGGCGCTAGCCAGCCGGCAACACGAGGCAGCTGTGAAAATGGCCGAGGCAGCTGTCGCCGTTGCACCTGCGATGGTGGTTGCATGGGTCGCGCTGGGCCAGGCATTGAAAGCCGACGGCCGCGGTGAGGAAGCCGAACGAGCTTACGAAGAGGCCATTCACAGGGACAGCGGAAACGCGCTGGCGCGGATGGGGCTAGGTGAACTGAAGATCTCGACCGGGCGCGCGGAAGAAGCGGCCAGGGAGTTTGAGCTGGCCATACATCAAAAGCCGTTGCTGGCAGCCGCTCACCTGGGCCTGGGAAACGCTTTTGCGTGCATGGGCCGCAATGAAGAGGCGCTTGATCAATACAGCCGGACGCTGGCTCTGAAGTCACGGCTTCCGGAGGCCGACTTTGCCGCCGGATTTGTGTTGGCCAGGATGGGAAGACTGAAAGAAGCTGAAGCTCGCTATCGCCGGGCGCTGACGCGGCGTCCTGATTTTGCCGCGGCCTGGATGAATCTGGGCAGTCTGTTGCGGGAGCAGGGGCGCGAGGCCTTAGCCGAGGCAGCACTGCTGCGAGCCGTCGAGTTGCGTCCCGATCTGATTGCGGGCTGGGTAAACCTGGCGCAGCTCGAGCGCGAACGCCGCCGTCCCGCTGAAGCCGAGACGTATCTGCGCAAGGCCTTCGCGTTGAATCCATCTCAAGTGGAGACCCATATCGCCTGGTGCCAGTTCCGCGCCGCCGAGCGCGACCTGGCCGGCGCATGGCAATGGCTGCGCTGGGCACTGGCGCGCCAGCCGGATCATTCTGAAGCTGTGAATATGCACGGCATCCTGCTGCACAATGACGGATGCTTTGCCGAGGCCGTGGAAAAATTTGAGCGCGCCGAACGGTTGGGCAACCGGGCGTCGACCTCCAACCGCGGCAACTCCTTATTGGATATGGGCCGGATGGACGAGGCTCTGCGCGCACACGAGGCGGCTGTCGAGCGCGATCCGCAGCACGCCGGAGCCGTGTATAACCTGGCGCTGACTCGCTTGCGGTTGGGCGACTGGCAGAGGGGTTGGCCGCAGTACGAGGCGCGGTGGAGATTTTGCGAAGTGCATCGGGCTCCAAGAATCTTCAAGCAGCCGCGCTGGCGGGGCGAACCGCTCGAAGGCCGCCGCGTGCTGCTCTACGCCGAGCAGGGATTGGGCGATACCATCCAGTTCTGCCGCTACACCACTCTGGTGGCGGCACGCGGCGGCGTGCCGATTCTTCAGGTGCAGCCAGCTGTGGAGCGGCTGATGCGCTCATTGCCCGTAGTGCGCTGCGATCAAGCGGAGATCGCGCAGCTGGGCGAAAGGCCGCCGGAGTTTGATCTTGAATGTCCTCTGCTGAGTCTGCCTGCCGTCTTCGGGACAAGAATCGAGACAGTTCCCCGACCGGGGGCTTACCTGGGCGCCGATCCGGAATTTGCGGCAGAAAAGCTTGCCGAGATTCAAGACGTTTGGTCTTATTCGCTGCCTTCACATCCAGGCCTACGGCCTCTCCGCATAGGCCTTGCCTGGTCGGGCAATCCCCGTTACAAGGCGGACGCACAGCGCTCCATGCATCTAAGAACTCTGCTTCCTTTGCTGCGTCTGCGCGGCATCACCTGGGTTTCACTGCAAAAAGGCACGGCCGCGGATCAGTTGGCCGATTTGCCGGGCGATATTTTTGTCTGGGATGGTGCGCGCCGCGACAAAAACCTGGCTGAAACGGCGGCGCTCGCGTCTACGCTTGATCTGATCGTCACCACCGATACTTGTATCGCTCATCTGGCGGGAGCCATCGGCAAACCGGTCTGGATTCTACTGCCCCATTTGAGCGACTGGCGCTGGATGCAGGAGGTTGAAACCACCCCCTGGTACCCCACTGCACGTCTCTTCCGCCAGCGCACCCCCGGCGACTGGGCCGGTGTAGTCGTCCGTGTGATGTGGGAGTTGAGCGGCCTTTTCGAAGCGCAGTCAAGTCAAGTGCACAGAGAGACTTCCTGGGACTCCATGTCTTCTAGGCCAAATCCCGCATAAGGCCGAAAGAGAGCACCCTTAAAAATCTTCAAAATAGTTCTTGACAATGCATACTCTAGTTATTAGAGTACTCTATAACAAGGAACACTCTGAAAGCAAAAATGACCTTCAAGGAGAATCTCTGATGAACACAAACGCTGATGAGCAGGAACTGAAGGACAGGCTGAGCCTAATTGAAACCATGATCGCCGAAGGCCGGCGCACCACCGAAAGCTGGGGCTGGACGTTTGTTCTATGGGGCCTAGCCTACTATGTAGCCATTGCCTGGTCCGCCTGGGGCCGCAGCACCCTGGCATGGCCCGTCACCATGATCGCCGCCGGAATTCTGACCGGTATCTTTGGTTCACGAATCAAGAGCGGGCGCCCTGAGACGACCGTTGGCCGGTCGATGCTGGCTATCTGGCTTGGCATGGGCATTTCCACCTTTATCATCATGCTGTCTCTCGGCTTCAGCGGCAGGATGGATCTGCATATCGCGATAGCCATCATCGGGGCGATGCTCGGCGCCGCCAATGCCACCTCCAGCATCATCCTCAAGTGGAAAATGCAATTTGCCTGCGCCCTTGTCTGGTGGGCCACCGGCGCGGTCTCCTGCTTTATCTCGGATAGCCAAGCGGGAATCCTGTTTCTGATCGCGATTTTCTTCTGCCAGATCGTTTTCGGCTTCTATGGAATGATCGCGGAATCGCGTAAGCGCAAGGCGGGCAGAAACGGGCAAGAGGTCTCTCATGCCTGAGTTGCCGGAGCTCAATCCTGTGGTCCACGGGAAGTTGCGCCTGGCGCTGCTTTCTCTGCTCTCCGGCGTGGAGGAGGCGGAGTTTACCTGGCTACGCTCAAGGACCGGTTCGACCGACGGCAACCTGGGCGCGCAACTGCAGAAGCTTGAAGAAGCCGGCTACGTTATTGTCGAAAAGAAGTTTGTTCAGCGCAAGCCGCAAACTCTTTATCGCATGACCGAAGCCGGCCGCGAGGCGCTGACAGAGTATGTGCAGGCCCTGAAACAAATGCTGGGTGCGGCCATCGGCGTGTGAACCTGAGCCTTCATTCCTCGGGATGAAGGCTCGTCCGCACACGATCCATGATTCCCAGGTAGTAAGCCAGATTGTGAATCGTATTCAGCGTTCCTGAAAGCGCTTCTTTTGCCTGCATCAGGTGGCGCAAATAGGCGCGTGAATATCGGCAGCAAACCATGCAGTTGCAAGTCGGGTCGGGCGGGCCTTGGTCTTCAGCATAATTTTTGCCTTTAATATTCAGCCGTCCCTCGCTGGTGAAGAGCAGTCCGTGGCGCGCGGCGCGGGTCGGCAGCACGCAGTCCATCATGTCCACGCCCATGCGCGCATACTGCTCAATCTCGTCCGGGTAACCCACGCCCATCACGTAGCGAGGTTTGTCGGCGGGCAGCAGCGGCAGAACTTCGGAGATGATCTCCATCGTCATTTCGCGCGGCTCACCCACGCTCAGCCCGCCGATCGCGTAGCCGTCAAAATCCATCTCTACCAGCCGCTCCGCACTTTCGCGGCGAAGATCGGGATACATTCCGCCCTGCACGATGCCAAACAAACTCTGCGTGCGGCCGCTGGTGGAAAGGTCGACAGCGTCATTCCCAGGTCCCAAAATCGGGACCTGGGGCACCCGCAATTCATCGCGCCAAACCACCTCGTCGCGGTGAGCGCGAAAGTGATCGAGCGACCGCCGCGCCCAGGCCATCGTGAGCCGCAGGCTCTCTTGCGCTCTGGTCCGATCTGCGGGATATTCAGTGCACTCGTCGAAGGCCATCGCAATATCCGCGCCCAGCGCAATCTGCACGTCCATCGAATGCTCGGGAGTAAAAAAATGGCTGCTCCCGTCCAGGTGCGAGCGGAAGCGCACACCCTCGTCGCTCACCTTGCGCAGCCCGCTCAAACTGAAAACCTGAAAGCCGCCGGAGTCGGTCAGCATCGCGCGCGGCCAGCTCATGAACTTATGCAGTCCGCCCATGCGTTGGATGGCCTCATGGCCGGGGCGCAAATAAAGATGGTAGGTATTGGCGAGAATAATCTCCGCGCCCAGCGATTCCAGCACGTCCTGGGCAACGGCCTTCACCGTTCCCGCCGTGCCCACCGGCATAAAGACCGGCGTCTCCACTGTCCGGTGAGGCAGGCGAAGCTGCCCACGGCGCCCTCCCGGATCCGTTGTTGCAATAACTTTGAACTCCGTACTCACCCAACGATTCTATCCGCAAGCGCTGCCGCTATTTTCGCTTCTCGCCAAACCGCACAAGAAAACCAACCCGCGCCTCACGCGGCATTCCAAGCGTTGTGGTGGGCGTCTTGGAGTCTTCAATCTGCCGATTGAGTAGATTTTCGCCCGCCGCAAAGAACTGGAACCGCTTGCCGAAGTCGTGCGAGGCGTAAGCGTCCAGACGGATGTATCCATGCAGCAGGTATTGGTTGGCGTCGTCGTCAAACTGGCGACCGCTCAATCGTCCCTGCAAAGCGAGTGTTCCCAGCGCCGGTTTAGATGCGCGCACATTCATCGTAACCAGGTTGCGCGCCACCTCTGGAATCCAGTTGCCCACCAACGTCGTCTCCTGATTATTTTTCGTTACGGTAGCGTGCGCATATTGATAGCCGCCGTCGACCGCCAGCCAGCGCATCGGCGTCAGTTCGTAATCCACTGAGACCCCTCGGCTCTCAATCTGCCCGAGGTTCTCCCGCATCAGCAGAGTGGGCGAACACGCGGAACAAGTCGTCACAGCGGAAATGGGCCGATTGACCTGGGTAAGAAAGTAGCTGGTGCGAACGCTGCCCCAGCGCCAATCGGTAGCCAGGCCAGTCTCCCAGCCGGTGGCGCGCTCGCTCAACAGCGATCCATTGGGAAGCGTGAGCTCGTTGCCCACCTGCGTTGACCGGTAAAGTTCATTCGGCGTGGGCGAGCGAAAGGCGCGGAAGCCCGATGCCGAAACCGCCCAATGATCGAAGAGTTTCCGCGAGAGGCCGACGCGTGGATCGAAGATGCGCTGTCCAAACTGCGGAGGCTGGTTTTGGGCGGGAGTCCAGTTCGATCCGTTCCACTGCAATTGACGGCCGTCGTAATTCTGAAACCAGTCCACGCGTCCCGCCGCAGTCAGCGTCCATTCCTTGCGCACCCACATCGCTTCAGCGTAGCCGGCCGAGTCCCGCTGGTGGTCGTGCAGATTGGTCAGCGCGCGGGAGCTTCCGTAGGTCTGCTCCTGGTCCCAGATGCGCACATCGTGAGCGTCAGCTCCGGCCACGATCAGCAGCCCCGCTCCCAGCGGCTGGTTCCACTGCACCGCCGCGCCCAGTTCATTGTTCGGGACAAACGAGAAGCGCGTAGGAATCTCACCGCAGCGATAGGAGCAAGCAGGATCGCCAAAATCCGGCAGATTGGAAATGCTCGAAAAAGTCTGCCGGTAGCGCTCGTCTGAGCCGTAGACTCGCGTGACGAGTGAAGCTTCGTGCGGACCTTGCCAGTCGCCTCCAGCCGCGTAGCGCCAGAGTTGGGTCCTGTTGAACTGGTAGGGAGTTCCGTTGTGGCGCAATTCATTGAAGCCGCTGCCACGCACGAAAAGCCGTAGCGGCCGGCCGTCGTGCTCGGCCGTCAGCAATCCATTCTGGCTGTGCACATTGCTGGCTTGATCCACCGGTCCGCGCTGCGATGGAGCCTCCTGAATATAGCCATCCGTCCCCAGCGCTCCGCCCGCTGCCAGCACTCCCCACGGCCCGCGCTTCATCTGCCCCAGCAAACTATCGTCAAAAGTCTCTTCTCCGCCGTAGCTCGACCGCAGCTCAAACATATCCGCAGTAGGCCGCGCCGGAATCACGCTCACCACCCCGCCGATTGCGCTCGATCCGTACAGGTCGCTTGCTCCACCACGCATCAGCTCTATGCTCAGCACAGCCAACTCCGGCTCTTCCTGCCAGTGAATCCATCCGCCCAGTGGATCGTTGAGCGGCACATCGTCTTCAGTAAGCAGAGTTCGACTGGCCGAGGTAGAGCCTAATCCGCGCAAACTGATCCCCTGCGATGTGGGATTTGCAACCAGAGAACTCGACCGCCGAAACAACTCCACGCCGGGAAGCTGCCGCAGCTCATCGTCCAGTGTGATCGTAGCCGTAGTATTGAGAGCTTTCTCGCTCAGTAGCCGCGTGGTCACCGGGCTCTCCGGCGAACCCAACGGAGCGCGATAGGCTGTTACCGTTACCTTTTCCGCGACTGCGGCCGGCTCAAGTCGAATGGTCGTATCGGCTGTCAGTTCGAAGGTACGCTCAGAGAATCCCACAGCAGTCACGCGCAGGCGGCACGGAACGGCACACGCAATGGTCAGCCTCCCATCGGCTCCGGTTCGTCCCAGCAACTTTCCCTGCGAATCGTTGACAGCCGCTCCTACGAGCACGACCCCGCTGCTATCTTCCATTGTCAATGTCGCCGCAGATTGCGCGCTAAGTCTTACCGTGCAAAGTGGCGTTGCCAATAGCGCCAGCGCGCCAACCATCGCTTTCCACCTTGACCACCGCATGAGTTTCGCTTTCACGCTCGGGGAATAAACTCTCAAGCAATTGTGCCACGGTCTTACCGCTTCGTGGATCGACGGCGTGGGGCGCAATCTCGTTTAGAGGCACGAGAACGAAGGCGCGCTCGGCCAGGTGCGGGTGAGGAATCTCCAGCCCCGGCTCGCTGATTTTCTGGTTGCCGAATAGCAAAATATCCAGGTCCAGCGTGCGCGGCCCATTCGCAAATCCCGTTTCGCGGTTGCGCCCGAATTCAGCCTCGATCCCGAGAAGCCTTTCCAGCAGATCGTTCGCTTCCAACTCCGTCTCCAGTTCCACCACTGCATTGACGAACCGCGGCTGATCCGCGAATCCAACCGGCGCGGTTGAGTAGAGCGAAGACCGGCAGACCACGCGCCCCATCGATTCAATCCACAGCGCGGCGGTCGCCAGAGTGGTCTCCGGTGGCCCAGCCCAACTAGGCAGGTTCCCGCCCATCCCGATGTAGACAGTGCGCATCCACTTCAGATTATCGCCGAGATCGATCCCGGCACAGACACTCGTTTAACGTGTAGCTGCCGCCTCGGCCAAGGCTGCCACGTTTTCCATGGGGACATTGGGTAGAATCGCCTCGTGGCTGGGGCTGACGATCAGGTGCGGTCCCAACAAAGCCTGCACGCGATGCACGTCGGCGCATACCTCGTTCGGGGTGCAGTTGGTCATTAGATGTTGCGCATCGATCCCGCCAAGGTAGGCGATGCGGCCATTGAACTCGCCGGACAGACGTTCGGCATTCATGTCCCGTGCCAAAGCCTGCAACGGATGCAGGCAGTCCACGCCGGCTTCGATGATGCGGTCGATTACCTTGTAGACCGAACCGCAGGAATGCAACACAACCTGGTAGCTGTGCCGGTGTCCCTGCTGCACAAACCGCCGCATCCAGGGAAAGACAAACTCCTCAAGGGCCGCGGGACTGCAGACCAGCCCGGTTTGGCTACCCAGATCGTTTCCAAAGAAGAACCCGTCCATCAAGTTGCCGGCAGCCGCGAAAAAGCGCTCATTGGCTTCGTAGTAGAACTCGCAAACTTTATCGGTGACGGCATGAACCAGCTTCGGGTTGGAATGCATCTTGACGAAGTACTCTTCCATTCCAAACAGGTCGGAGACATTGTGGTAGTAACAGGTCCAGAAGCCGCTCAGGCGGTAAACATCCCCGGCCTCCCGCAAGTCTCTCAGGCAGGAATCGAAGTTAAGATACTCCGGTTTGGGCCAGGGGAAGCTCTCGATCTCGCCGGCAGAGGTGCAGTCGGCCAAAGGTCCTACGCTGCCATGCTTCTCGCGATCCAGCCCTGAGTCAAACAGCGCCCGCCTCTCCGGATCCTGATAGGCATCGGCGTAAAACTGCGGACAGATCCAGCGGACATCGTCCCCTATCTGCCTACGTAACTCCTCTTCGCTATGGGTTCCGAAATACCGGTGCAGGAGCGGCCACGTATTCTGGTCCGGATTGCCCAGCCAGAAGCCACATCGCGAAACATCCTGCCGGGCGATGATAGCGCGTATGGTTTCGCGTCGGGAAGTCAGTCCCTCCATCGCAAACCTCCCTATTCAGTGCCGAATTCGTCCCTATGCCGATTCGCCCACATTGTATCGCTCATCGGCAGGTTTAGATCGCGAAGAGCGAGGACCATCCGGCCCACGATGGCTGGCTGGAGATGAGAAGCTAACCCTCAATCTGCTAGCATCCTCTTTGGAGAAATATCAGCATGGATGCATTGAACAGCGCGGGGCTCGGAGTCCGGCGCAATGAAGATATCGCTCTCGATCTGCTCAAGTTTGTGGCCTCCACGGCCGGCGTAGGCCGTCCCGCCGCGCCCTCAACCGGCTTCAGTGGCGCCGCTGCGCCCAAGCCTGAAGAGCATGTGGCCCAACTGCTTGAACTCTACAGCCGCTGCCTGAAGGCCGTGGAAGGAAAAGGGTCTGAAAGAGGGGCAGCACAATAGCTCACGAACCCATTCTGCGCGTAGCCGTGGCCGGGAACGGCGCCTTCGGCAAGAACCATCTCCGCGTTTACCGCGAATTGGAAGCGGCGGGGCTGGGCGTTTCCCTCGTGGCCGCTGTCGAGCCGGACTCGTCCCGAGCCGCCGATGCCGCAGCCAAATATGCGATTCCCGTTTTTGCTACGGTAGACAAACTGCTGGCCGCCGATCTCCACCTCGATGCAGCCAGCGTCGCCGTACCCACGGTCCACCATCACGCGTCAGCTTCGGCCCTGCTCGATGCGGGACTCGACCTGCTGGTCGAGAAGCCTCTTGCCGCAAGTCTCGCCGAAGCCGACGACCTGATTCAGAGAGCGGACAAAGGCAAGCGCATCCTGCAAGTCGGCCACCTGGAGCGCTTCAATCCAGCGGTGCTCGCCATCCAGCCGCAACTTCGCCGCCCGATGTTCTTTGAGGCTCACCGTCTCTCCATCTTCACGCCCCGCTCGCTGGACGTGGACGTGGTGCTGGACCTGATGATTCATGACCTCGATATCGTGCTCACCTTCGCCGCCTCGCCGGTGCGAGAAGTGCGCGCCGTCGGCCTGCCGATTCTCTCGCCCAAGGTAGATATCGCCAACGTTCGCGTCGAGTTCGAATCCGGTTGCGTGGCCAACTTCACCGCCTCCCGCGTTTCCACTGAACGCGTCCGCAAGTTGCGCTTCTTTGAGCCCCGCCAGTACGTCTCCATCGACTACGCGCGCAAGGATCTTCTCGTAATTCGAATAGACGAAGGCGCGGCCAAGTCTCAAGCTGAACTCGTTGCGTCGCTGCCCCCGCAGATTGCCGCTTTGCTGCCGCCGGGGATTGCCGAAGGAATCGCGTCGGGAAAGATCGACCTCAGCAAAATCGATCCGGCCATGATTGCGCAGTTTGCCGCTATGGCAAAGATCGATCCATCGGTGATTGCGCAGTTCATCAGTCCCGCGGAGTCAAAAGCCGGCTTGAGCTTCTCCAAGCCAGAAGTCACGCCTGGTGAACCCTTGCGGCTTGAGATCGAATCCTTCCTCGATTCCGTCCGCACCCGCCGCGAGCCCCGCGTCACCGCCCGTCAGGGCCGCAACGCATTGGCCCTCGCCCTTGAGATTCAAGCCACGATGGCCGCCCACGCTCATCGCGCTGGCCTCGACGACTTCTTCCTCCCCGGCGTATAGACGGTTCTCCTCAAGCAATCCCCAGCACCCGATTCAAAAAACCAACGATATATTTCCAAACCAGATAATACACAGCCATTCCAGCCAGCAGTAAGAGTGCGATGAAGCCGTAAGGCACCTGGCAAGTCTGGAACCACGTAACGCCACTGGCCCCAAACGAAAGCACTCCCAGGCAACTGCCAATGCAGGCTCCGGTGGGCATCATGAGCAGCGGCAAGATTGCCCCATGCAGGCCGATGGGCAAATGGGTATGCGCGTGCGAACACAGCCAGAGCATGTTCCACAGCCCGAAGAGCATCGGCACGACGGCCATGGGAAAGATCATTGCCTGCTCGATTGGTACCGGCACTTTGAGCACAATCCGCGCCACGATAAACACGGTCAGCAGCAGCGGCAGCACAAACGTTGGCACAAAAATTCCGGCCAGGTAAGCGCGAAGATAAGGATGAGTATTCATTGTGTCCTCCGTTGTTTGCGGACTATCTACATCCGCGGGTTACAGGTAGTAGAGAAATACAGGGATCGATGCCGGAAAGCAGGCAACGAGCGCAACCAGTGCGGCAAGCAGAGCCCAATCGAACCAGGGCGCTGGCGCTGACTGTGCATCCAGCCGTTTCAAGATGGCGGGCCAAAGATCGCGGCCCGGCTCCGGTTCGCCTTCCACTCGCGGCAACACCCGCCGCAGCAATTTCTTCAAGCCGTCCTCATTCGGTTCATTCATGGAGTTATCCCCCGCGACTCAAGATCCTTTCTGAGCAATCGAAGCGCGCGAAACACGCGCAGTTTTACCGCCGCGACTGAGATACCCAGCGCCGCGGCCACATCTTTTTGCGGCTGCTCCTCCACCACGGCCAGAACCGCCGCAATCCGCAACTTGGGCGGCAGCCTTTCAAAAGCCAGAGCAATCTTCGCGCCGATTTCGGCACTCATTGCCGAATCGGCCTTCGCCGGAGCCGCCAATTCGCCACAAGCCTCGGACCTCAGTTCTGTTTCCCGCCGCGTAGTGCGCAGCCAGTCGAGCGCGGCGTGGGTAGCGATGCGACGAGCCCATCCTTCGAATCCCATCTCCGGCTGAAAGCGTGCGTGGGCCCGATAAATGCGCCAGAAGCTCTCGACGGTCAGCTCCTCAGCCGTTGCCGGATTGCGGACGATGCACAAAATCCATCCGTAAACGGCGCGCTGATGCAGGCGAAAGAGCATCTCGAAGGCATCGACGCTGCCTTGCCGGAACTCGTCCAGAGCGTCGCTCCGTCCGTTCTCCATCCGTCCTTCCTTTCTATCTACCCTTACTCGCCAGTCAGGAGAAAGGTTACATCCAGCTGGCCGCGCAACCGGCATTCAAAAAAAGTAAGAGGCCCAGAACGCACCTTTCCGCGAGCCTTGAAGGCTTAGAGTTTCCATTCGTGCTAAAGCGATTTTTCACTGGAAATCAGGCAATTTTCAGCCCTGCTTGACAGCCCCTTCCCACGGGCATTAGCGTTAGCATCCGGGGGCTGGATAACAATTTTTCGCGCGCTAAGGTTTTTGAGCTATTTTCCCCTGCCTGTGAGGAATGAAATGAAGAGACTCGGAATTTGGTTGGTAGCGGCAGGGTTGGCCGTTTGCCCAGGATTTTGGATGGCTGGAGCGCAGAACGCTTCGACGCCCGCGTATTTGAACCCCAGCCTGTCGCCGGAGCAGCGCGCTGCCGACCTGGTCAGCCGCATGAAGCTGGAGGAGAAGGTCACGCAACTGGTAAATCAGGCGCGGGCCATTCCCCGGCTCAACGTGCCCGCCTACGACTGGTGGAGCGAGTCGCTTCACGGTGTTATGCGCGACGGGACAACCGAATTTCCTGAACCCATCGGCCTCGCCGCCACCTTCGATGCCCCGGCCATCCACAAAATGGCGACTGCCATCGGCGAAGAGGGCCGCATCAAGCATGTGCAGGCGGTGCGCGCCGGCCACAGCAACATCTTTGAAGGCCTCGACTTCTGGGCACCCAACATCAACATCTTCCGCGATCCCCGCTGGGGCCGCGGCCAGGAGACTTACGGCGAAGATCCCTACTTGACTGCGCGCATGGGCGTAGCCTTTGTTACCGGCATGCAGGGAGACGATTCGCATTACTACCGCGTCATCTCCACTCCCAAGCACTATGCCGTTCACAGCGGTCCTGAGCCCGAGCGCCACAGGATGGACGTGAAGGTCAGCAAGCACGACGAAGTGGATACTTATCTGCCCGCCTTCCGCGCCACGGTAACCGAGGCCAAGGCCGGCTCCGTCATGTGCGCTTACAACAGCATCAACGGTGAACCCGCCTGCGCCAACGAATTTCTGCTCCAGGATCAGCTGCGTGGCAAGTGGGCCTTCCAGGGCTACGTGGTCTCCGATTGTGGCGCGGTCATCAACATCTTTGACGGCCACCACTACCGGCCTACCCAGCCTGAGTCGTCGGCCATCAGCGTGCAGCGCGGCATGGACAACGAGTGCATCGACTACACCACCATTGTGAAAGACGATCACGACTACAAACCCTATATGGATGCCGTCAAGCAGGGCTTCCTGAAGGAGAGCGAGATCGACGTCGCCCTCACGCGCCTCTTCACCGCGCGCATGAAGCTGGGCTTGTTCGACCCACCGGAGATGGTGCCATATTCCAAAATCGATGAGAGCCTGCTCGACGGCCCGGCGCATCGCGCCCTGGCCCGCAAGCTGGCCAACGAATCCATGGTGCTGCTTAAGAACGACGGCGTTCTGCCGCTCAAGACTTCGGGCATCAAGATCGCCGTCGTCGGTCCTCTGGCCGACCAGACCAAAGTGCTGCTGGGCAACTACACCGGAATTCCCTCACACACCGTCTCCGTTCTTGAAGGCCTGCGCGCGGAGTTTCCCGCAGCCACCATCAACTATGTGCCCGGCACACAGTTTCTCGGCAATGAAGCCCCACCTATTACCCCCACGCTGCTGACCTTCGACGGAAAGCCGGGAGTAAAGGCCAGCTATTCCAAAGAGAGCTTGATGAACATCACCGACGAGAAAGGAAAGTCTACCCTACTCGCCACCCGCATTGAGCCGGTCATCGACGCTTCGTCAGCTCCGTTGCCCACTGAAGTCGCCGGAGTCAAGCCGCTGTCCATTCAGTGGGAAGCGATGATCAACCCGCAAGAGGGCGGCGACTATGTTTTGGGCGCGCAAGGGGATGGGTTCTTCAAAGTCTGGCTTGATGGCAAGGTAGTAGCTACGGACTGGGACTCGGTTGGCGTAGAGACCCGGCTCGGCCACGTACACCTTGAAAAGGGAAAGCCGGCGAAGTTGCTGGTTGAGTACGGCCAGGGCGAGAAACCACACGCCGTGCTGCGCGTGCTCATGTCGAAGGCTGACCTGAAACCGCGGCCTGAGGCTGTTGCCGCCGCCAAAGACGCTGACGTGGTAGTCGCCGTAGTGGGCATCACCAGCGAGCTCGAAGGCGAAGAGATGCCTGTGACCGAGCCCGGCTTCAAGGGAGGCGACCGCACCAGCCTCGACCTGCCCAAGCCGGAGCAGGATTTGCTTGAAGCAGTAGCCGCAACCGGCAAGCCTCTGGTCGTGGTTCTCACCAACGGCAGCGCCCTCGGAGTTAACTGGGCCAAGGCTCACGCTAACGCCATCCTCGATGCTTGGTACCCCGGCGAAGAGGGCGGTGCAGCCGTGGCTGAAACTCTCAGCGGCCGCAACAATCCCGCCGGCCGTCTGCCGGTAACCTTTTACAAAGATGTGAGCCAGTTGCCTGCCTTCGACGACTACTCCATGAAGGACCGCACCTATCGCTACTTTACGGGAACGCCGCTCTATCCCTTTGGCTACGGCCTGAGTTACACCACCTTCGCCTACAGCGGACTCACCGTTCCCACCACTCCAGTGGCAGCGGGCAGTCCCGTAGTGGTCGAAGCGATGGTGACCAACACAGGCAAGCGCGCCGGCGATGAAGTGGCTCAGCTCTATCTCAGCTTCCCTGACGTTCCGGGCAGGCCGCTGCGGGCACTGCGAGGCTTCCAGCGTGTGCATCTTGAAGCCGGCGCATCGCAAAAGCTTCACTTCGAACTTCAGCCGCGCGACCTGAGCATGGTGACTGAAGCCGGAGAGCCCATCGTCGCCGAAGGCACCTATGCAATCTCAGTCGGAGGCAATCAGCCGTATGTCGGAGCGCCGGTGCTGATGCGGCCCTTTGAGATCAAGGGCACGCTGAATCTGCCGGAATAACAAGGATCACGCGTTCGAAAAACAGGGCGTCCGCCGCAGCGGGCGCCCTATTTTTTTGCGAATCCGGCTCCGCTCCAGGAACACTTTGATCTCACCCGGTGTCTACACCAGTACAGTGGTTCCGATTGGGATGAACGGATGGCCTTGAGGACCTGCTCCCCGCGCTGAGTTGAGCGCTGGAGAGCGGCAAGCTCCCATGCGCCTCAAAAAATCCTGTCTTCCAGCCGGCGCGGCTGAATCGATCGTCTGGGAGGCAGGCCATGTTTGAAGACTCCACCTTCGAAACCAACGGCACAATCCGCACCCGCAGCCGCAACTGGATGCTTGCGACCTTCGCCTTCAACGGTTCCGTCCTGCTGGCGCTGGTTGTGTTCCCGCTCATCCTTCCGCAGGCATTACCGCGTCCGACGATCCCAAACCTCGTGGACATGCTTTTGCCGCCGCATGGCCCGCAACAACAGCCGCGGCAACCGGCGCACGCCGCACCTGCCGCGCCCACTGCGCTGCCGAATCCGTTTGCGGCGCCGCGCGTGATTCCCGTTTCCATATCCACAGACAGCGGCCCGGTGGAATATACGAGCATTTCAATTCCTGGCCCTGACTTGGGTCCCACCGTTCCCGGTGGCATCGGGACCGCAACTCCCGGCCCCTACGTGCCGCCCGTCGTCCGTCCGGAGCCCACAGGTCCGATGCGCATCTCCACGAGAGTCTTGGAAGGCCTATTACTTTTCAAGACGGCTCCTCCATATCCGGTGCTTGCAAAGGCGACCCGGACTGAAGGTACCGTGGTGCTTGAGGCCATCATCTCCAAGGCCGGCGCCATCGAGAATCTTCACGTGGTCAGCGGTCCGCCCATGCTCCGGCAGGCAGCGTTTGATGCCGTCAGGACCTGGCGCTACCGGCCCTATCTTCTCGATGGCCAGCCCACTGAAGTTGAGACCACGGTCAACGTGATCTTCAGCCTGCAATAGAAAGGAGGGCAAAGCGTGCTGGCAGGCGGGCAGCTACCCGCCTGCCAGCACATCGCGGGTGATCTCGTTCCACGCGGCGATCGATTCCGGCATTGCCGGACTCCGAGCCCCGGGCGCCACGCCTTTAATCACCTTTTGTGGTTCCACGCTTCCTCGCGCATCGCGCAGCATTCCCTTCACCCACCCCACCGCGGCCAGGCCATCGCGGCCCGTAAAGGTCTGCTCGATATAAAACCACCGCTCGTCCCAGCAAACCAGCCGGGAACTGAGCTCGAAGATTGAAAACAGCGGCAGGGACCGCCGGTATGTAACCCACGCCGCTCCCACCAGGGGTTGCCAGCGCAGGCGGATGATGTGCTCCAGCAGCCGTGTGCGGGCCAGCAGGTGAGTGCGTGCATAATCCATTTGGCTCAGGTAGCGCGCATTGTTCATGTGCAGGTTGATGTCGATATCGTTGGGCCAGACGCGCATGCGCAGCCGGTCCTCGTCCAGAACTCCCAGCGGTGCGAGCGGCCGAATGTACTGGCGGACAGCCAGCGCAGGAATCCGTACGAAGCTGATGAAATGCGACACGACGCTCTCCCTGTCTGGTGCTTTGGCTTCAGTGTAGAAGATTGAGTGGTCGGGGAGTGTGGCACACATGCGAACCTTTCGGTCATGGTGCAGTTTTTGGTTTGCCGGTGATAAGCCAACAGCAAAGCTGCATGTCGTATGCTGGACAGTCGGAGGATCAATGAATCTTTCTAGACCCACGCTTTCGCAATGTAATTGGGTGCTCGGCTTGGCCGTTACCCTGCTCCTTTTGTCCGCCTTTCTGTCGAGGCTGCAAGACGAGCGAATATGTACGTGGATAGCGTTAATTGCATCAGTTGCTGCGGTCTATCTGATTTGGTGGGGCTATGGTTCACGTCTAAACGCACTACTGCGAGTTGGTTTTGCGTATCTCGTGGCTTCTTGGTGCGCTTACTGTCTGTGGCACTTTCACATGATGCCGCAATATCACTCAACGGTGGGAATTGATCCATTTGCAAGGCCTCTCAGCATAATGGCAAGCTTTATTTTCATTCTCGGGCTGGCGACTTGGATTTCCGGTATATGTGTAAATCGCAGAGGGCCGTATTTGAAGCGCTTCATGCAGCAGCGCGTGTACTGGACTCTCGGCACTGTCATGATTCTCACATCGTCATATTTCTTTCAGCATATTGCGGGTGTCTAAAATGCCATACGCCCCGCAACGCTCGGTTGAAGACAAAAGGAGATGCTCAACTCCCGTATGATCGCCTATTCGGAGACTGCACTGTTTCCATCTTCTGAAAGACGTGCCACTGGCGTAATCCCCACCCCATCGGCGACAATCTTTCTGCCATGAAAAACCTGACCCGCAGAAGCTTTCTCGTCTCCGCATCCGCCGCCACGCTCGCCGCCTCATTACCCTCGTTCGCTGCAACCCGTCGCCAGCGCGTCTTTGTAGCCTCCGGCACGCCAGACGGAATTCTCGCCTACGATTGGGACCCGGCTACCGGCGAACTGACCGCGGCTGGAGTCGCCGCCCATCTGGCCAAGGTTGCCTGGATCACCTTCTCCCGCGACCACAAATACCTTTTCGCTACATCTGAGGTGGAATCGTTCGACGGCAAACCAACTGGCGGAGTGGCCAGCTTTCGTGTCCAAAACGGGGAACTGCATCCGCTAACCACCCGGAACTCAGCCGGCACGGGCACCTGCCACCTGGCCCTCGACCACACCGGCAAAGTGCTCATCTCCGCAGATTACACGGGCGGAAGCGCGGCCAGTTTCCCAGTCGACGAGGGCCGTCTAGGCCCCATGGCGTGGAGCGAGCACTATACCGTTCACGGCCCTAACGTGGAACGCCAGCCAACCGCCCACGCCCACTTTGCTTCCTACTCGCCCGACAACCGCTTCGCCTACATCAACGACCTGGGCGGCGACTGCATCCACATATACACACTCGACGTGAACTCAGCCATGCTGACCCCGGCCGGAACCTATCACTCCAAGCCCGGCGCAGGCCCGCGCACGCTGCACTTTCACCCCAATGGCCACACCGCCTACTCCATCAACGAGCTGGTCTCGACGGTGGACATTCTGGAGTGGAACAAGAAAGATGGCAGCCTGACCCTGGTCAAAACCATCGACCTGCTTCCGGCGGATTACCACGGCCCCACAGCCGCCTGCGACACAGTGATTTCGCGCGATGGAAAATCGGTCTATTTCGCCAATCGCTTCAACGATTTCATTTATAGTTTTTCTGCTGACCCGAAATCTGGCGCCCTGACTCCCATTGGCCGCAGCAATTGCGGCGGCAAGATCCCGCGCAACTTCACGCTCGACCCCACAGAGCGCTGGATGCTGGTAGCCAACCAGACCTCAAGCCTGTTGAGCGTCTTTGTGCGCAACCCCGAGACCGGAGTGCTTGCCGGAGAGTGCAAGAGCTATGCGGCGGCTACGCCCATGTGCATTTTATTTGCATGAATCAGAGCAATGGCACGGGGTATTGGAACCGTGCCACCCCACTTTGAGTCCCCCACAACAAAAAAAGCCGGGCTTGGCGGAGGCCAAGCCCGGAAGTGATTTGCGCATGAGACTAAGCCCGCCTTTTTTCTACCATGGTTCCTCTGCATTCCCATGGCCGGGCTTTAGTTTGGTGGAGGAAACCTAAATTACATTGCCGCGGAGAAGTCTGGAACCAGGCCGGCTGCATGACCCTGCAGCAGTTCGGTCATCCGATCTTCCATCTCCACGTACATTGATGCTGCGCGGTAAGCATTTACGCAGATGCTCTCATTCAGCTGCCTGAAGGCATACTGCCCGAGGGCGATAGCAACATAAACCCGGATTTGCATGGCGTCGCTGCGCAAGGTTTCAAGAAGCTCGCGATCAACTGATTCGCTGTTCCGCGCCGCATAGTCGGCCATCTCCATCATCACCCGTGCATTCTGGTACATCACGCAAAGGCCTTTGGGACCTTTGATGCGCTGCCAGGCAACTTCGGGCGTGGCGCTGATTCTTTCGCTCCCTTGGGTACAATCGTTCAGCTCGCGGGGTGTCCAGTCCAGCCGCAACTGGGCCACGAGCGACTCCCATGACTGGGCATTCCGGCGGCGCGCAGCAGCCCTTAAATGCGCAAGATAAAGCGCCGCTACTGCAATCACGGCGATAGGGAACACAACGTAAATCATCAGTTCTCCTTAAACCGGCAAAGGGCAGCTGTTTTTAAAGCTCCACGTCAACTAGCCGGTTTTTGCAATGTCGTACTCGAGAGTCAGGTACCCTAAATGAGGATACCTAAGTAACTTAAAGTAACTCCAATTTAGGGTCAATGGTACTTTTGGGTCAGGATTTGCCATGTTCAAATGCGGCGCAAAAGGTGGGAATTGCTTTTAAGTAATCCGAGTCCGCAGAGGTTCGCGAATCTGGCAGTTAATGGAGCTTTAGGCACGCGTAAAGGTAAGACTCGAAAGGGGATTTACAGGCAGACTCGCAACGGAAGCCTCCTTGGGCGAAGGTTTGGCAACCGGCACATGGGCCAGTTCCCAGGCCGAACGGTCTTTGAGCAGGCGGGAGACCAGGGCGGTATGCATGGCGTGGCCTGCGCGCTCTGCCACCACCTGGCCTTCAATACGTCGCCCAGCCAGGGCCAGGTCACCGATAAGGTCGAGCACTTTGTGCCTCACATACTCGTCGGCAAAGCGCAGCGGGCCGTTCTCTGGCCCTCCGGCTCCCAGGATGATGGCATTTTCCAAATTGGCGCCTCGGATGAGCCCCATATCGCGCAGCCGCTGCTCGTCGGCCTTGTAGCCAAAGGTTCGAGCCGGCGCAATTTCCGTGCCGTAGGTCTCGGCGGCCAGGTCTACGCTGGCGCTCTGGTGGCCGATAGGGGCTGGGAAATCAATGCTATAGCGAATGTTGTATCCGGTTCCCGGATAGATGCCGATGAACTTGTTCCCCTCGCGCACCTCCACGGGATGCAGGACCCGAACAGTCTCGCGCCGCCGCCGTTGCGTGCGGATGCCGGAGCGCCGAAAGGCCTCCACATACGGCTGGGCGCTGCCATCCAGAATGGGTAGTTCCAGGTTATCCAGCTCCACAATCACGTTGTCAACGCCCATGCCGATGAGCGCCGAGAGGAGGTGTTCGGTGGTCTGAATAAGCACGCCTTGCCGCATCAAGCTGGTGGCATAGCTAACTTTAGCCACATTGCGGCCGATGGCGGGAATCTCAAAATTGTCGAGATCTGTCCGGCGGAAGACGATGCCCGATCCCGCCGGAGCGGGCAGCAGCCGCATGGTCACCGGCGCGCCGGAATGAAGTCCGATCCCCGCAAACTCCAGCGGTGCGACAATCGTCTGTTCCAGGTGTGCAGGATCGGCCAAATCTTGCTCTCCAAAATCCCAAAAACTAGGTGCAGTGGATAGAGTAGCTGCGAAAATGCAACTTCGCACTGTGGCATTTTGGCCACACTCTGCTCCAACTAGACCACCGGGTTGGCAATCAGCGGCGTAAAAAGGCGTTCGATAACATCCGGCCACTATAAACAGCACGACCGTCTGGCACCTCAGAATCAGAGTTCTCTTTAAATCTTGCGCTGTTCCACGTTTTCCAAAGTCAGATCGGCAAGTTGGCGACTGCCGAAGCTGCGGAACTCCCTCACCTGCCTCAGATCGAATGCCGGCGCCGTTCCCTCGGGTATGCGCGCGCGAAAGAAATCCGCTCCCACCACATCTTTCAGCCAAAAGGCAGCGCGGGCATCGGCGTCTCGGGTTGCAATTTCAACGTTGCTCATCTCCAGGTTGCGCACGTGGCGCAGAAAAAAGCCCGTGGCCGGCAGGCGGCCGAACATCGAAGGTTCGGGATAGTCGGCTTCGTGTTCCTCGGGTTCGAGCGCTGCCATTTCCGCTGTGCCGCCGCCAGCCTGTTCGAGATAGACGTCGCTGATCTTGACATCCTCAATCGGATGGCCGGGAACGCCACTGAGGATGGAAGGCAACTGGGAAGCGCCGGAACTGACGATATTGCTCAGAATCACGCGCCGCATCACTCCGGGTTTTGCATCGAGAGGGCCTCTCATCCGCGTTCCCAGGCGCAGAAACAGCGGGGCGCTGCGAATGTCGCGCATGGTGATGCCGGTGAAGGTAATGTCCTCCACGAGCGCGCCGTCTTCTGTCTCCAGCGCAAAGCCCTGGCAGCTTTCGAAAACGCAGTTGGAAATGGTGATGTTGCGAAAGCCGCCGTTTGATTCCGTCCCCAATTTGATGCGGCCGGTGGTCGTCGAGCCCCTGTTATCCGACCGCTTCCATGTGCCGTCCAGAACCGAGCCGAGAGCGAACCCTCCGGTGACGTAGCAGTTAGTAATCGTGAGGTTCTCAGTGGCCCGCGCATAACCCAGTGCATACGAACTCTTGGGGCAGATGCCGTCGTCCCAGGGCGAGTTCACGGTGCAATTGGAGATGCGCACATTGCGGCAGCAATCGATATCCATTCCGTCGCGATTGGTATCGATGAGCAGGTTGTCGACCGTGAGGTTGTCCACTCCGGTGGCCAGGATGCCGAACCACCCGCCTTCCAGAATTCTGAAGTCGCGCAGCAGAACGTTGCGGCAGTTCTTAAGCGCGATGGATTTGTTGCCTGCGCCGGATTGGGTGGCGGCGGCCTGGTCCGCTTCATTCTCCCAACCGTGGTTCAAGCCCTTCCCCCAGATCAGTCCAGGACCGGTAATGGAAACGCCTTCAAGGTCCTCGCCCCAGATCAGCGAGTTGTGCCAATGGTTGTGCCCGTAGTCCTGGTAGGGTTCCCACGCGCCTTGCGGCTCGGCTAGGTCATAACCGCCGGATGCTGTGCTTGACGTGGGTGCAGCCAGGATTTGAGCTCCATGGTCCAGGTAGAGGCCCACTTTACTCTTCAGCCGGATGGAGTAGCTCAGGTAGACCCCGGCAGGGAAGATCACCGTGCCGCCGCCAGCGGCAGCAGCCGCGTCAATTGCACGATTGATGGCGGACGAGTCAATGTTCGCTCCGTCGCCCTTTGCCCCGAACTGGCGTACGTTGAATCCTGCGATGCCCTGGCCAGAGAGCTCCTGGCCTGTGCCACCTCGGGCATTCAGCGCAGCGGCCGTAGCCGGTGCCGCTGCCGCGGCAAGTCCAGCGCTCGTCATCTTCAACAAATCTCTGCGTTGCATGATTTCCTTCCCCAATCTTCAATGCCGCCCGCCGATTACGGTGGGCTGTTTGCCGGCGAAAACCCGGCGCGCCCATTGTGCCACATGGGGTTGCCGTCCTGCCTCCCCATCGATCGTTGTAGAATCTAAAAATCTCCGGCTGGGCCCGTTCAGAAACATCATAGAAAGGTTTTCGGATGCCTGTTGTCCTCGATCTTCCCATCCCCATGAGGGCCCTGCTGGCCGGAGCCCGGCGGAAGCAGCCCGCATTGCTCGACCTCATCCGGCAACTGGTGCTGCAGGAGTCGCCCTCCGGCGACAAATCCGCCGTCGATGCCTGCGTGGCGATAGCCGCCGCGCACGCGAGTGCTTTGGGAGGGCGTGTAAAAATTTACCGCCAGCGCGGATTCGGCGATGTGCTCGAGACGCGATTCGGTCCCAAAACCAAATCGGCAAAGCCGACCCTGCTCCTCGGCCACCTCGATACGGTCTGGCCTCTCGGTACTCTCAAAACCATGCCCTGCCGCGTGAGCGATGGGCGGCTGTGGGGTCCAGGCGTACTGGATATGAAGGCCGGCGTGGCCACGGCCTTCACCGCTATCGAAATGCTCTCAGAGGCGGATCTGCTGAATCACGAAATCGTGCTGTTACTAACCGGCGACGAGGAAGTGGGCAGTCCGACTTCAAGACCCATCACCGAGCGGCTGGCAGCCAAGTGCGGTGCAGTGTATGTGTTGGAACCAGCGCAGGGACTCGCTTACAAAACCGCCCGAAAAGGAACCAGCAACTGGCACATCGATGTAACCGGCGTAGCCGCTCACGCCGGTGTGGACTTTGAAAAAGGAGCGAATGCCATTCGCGAGCTGGCTCGCGTCATCGAAACAGTGAGCGGCTGGACCGATCTCAAGCGCGGCCTCACGGTGAGCGTTGGCGTGATCGGCGGCGGTACCAAAAGCAATGTGATTCCCGCCCACGCGTGGGCAGAGGTAGACGTCCGCATTGCCCGCAAGGCCGAGGGCCCGCGCATCGAGCGCAAGTTTGCCGCGCTCAAGCCGGTCAACAAAAACTGCACGCTGTCCGTAATCGGTGGCATTAACCGTCCGCCCATGGAGCGCACTCGCTCCACCGTACGCCTCTACCGTCAGGCCAGAGAGCTTGCCGCTGAACTGGGCATCAAGCTGGCTGAGGCCTCCACCGGCGGCGCATCCGACGGCAACTTCACCTCGGCGCTGGGCATTCCCACTCTTGACGGCATGGGCGCGGTAGGCGAGGGTGCCCACGCACGCCACGAATCCATCCTCCTGGAGCACCTGGCGCCCAGAACTGCTCTCCTGGCTGGAATGCTGGCCGGGTGCAGGATTCCCGCAGCCCCTGATACACTTGGCTGTACAACTACACGGAGTAAGAAAACGTCATGAAACTTTCCATCCTCACTGTATTGTTGGCGGGATGCACCATAACCGCCAGCGCCCAAACGCCCGCGAAGCCGGCATCCGACGCCAAGGCCGCGGTACCCGCAACGGCACCCGCCGCGAAACCGGCCGCCGATGCCACGCCCGCTGCTGCCGACGTCAAGCCGCTACCTCATATGACTCCAATCGCGGGAGTGCATAAGAACCTCTTTACAATTTCACTCGCCTACCAGGACATCAAGGTTGGCGCCGGTGCCGAGGCCATGCCCAAGAAGCTCCTCAAGTGTCTCTTCACGCTTTGGGTAGCGGCGGATGGCAGCGAATTCGACTCCTCCGAAGAACACCGTAGTCCAGTCCTTGACAGCGACAAGAAGCCGGTTCTGGATGCAGACGGGAAACCCAAGTTGACCGATCCTCAGCCCATGCCCTTCGTCATGGGTGGTGGCCGTCCGTTTCTCGGCTGGGACATGGGAATGGCAGGCATGAAGGCTGGTGGAAAGCGCCGCATCTATATTCCCTGGCAGTTGGGGTTAGGTGATCGGGAGGTTCCTGCGCGCGGCACCAATCATCCGGCCGTCCCCGCAAAGTCCGATCTGGTCCTTGATGTGGAACTGGTCGAGGTGTCAGAACCGCCCGCCCGGCCGGCCATGAATCCTGGGCCGCGCCCGACGCCGGGTGCAACTCCCAAAATGCTTCCTCCTGGAAGACCCGCGGCTCCCGGAAGTCCATCTGCCACTCCCGCTACCCCCGCCGCTCCTGCGGCCCCGGCAACTCCGCCCGCGGCAACCGCTCCGCCGGCCGCCGCACAGCCACCATCGAAGTAACGCGCAACATTTAGATCCCATCCTTGCTGCGATTTTTTGGATCGCGGCAAGGATGAAACCTCGAATCTTATTGACTGCCATTTCGATGCGCCGGCGTGGCTTTGAATTGCAATTGCATGCGTATCCGCAGGTTTTGCGGCAGGCAAGAGCCTGATACACTTTCTTAAAGAATCACGCTGGAGTTTTACCACGGTGAAATACACATTTTTAACTCTTTTGATGGCGGCTGGCGCGACTGCCTTATTCGCTCAGAACCAAACCACCCCGGCTCCTGCCGCTGCTCCGGCAGCTACCACGGCTTCTGCGGCCACCCCGGCTCCTGCTGCAAAGCCGGCGACACCACCGGCAACCGCCGCGGTCGTTCCGCCCAAGCCGGTTCCCGCCGAAGATGTTCCCGCCCAGCCGGCCAACATCAAATGCAGCAAATACGACTCATGCGTCTTCATCCCGCCTCCCGGGATCCCCCCGGCTGAAGGCACACTGAAGACGGCTTTCACTCTGCGTTATCAGGACATCAAAGTCGGAACCGGCGACTTTGCCGAGCCAAACAAGGAATACATTTTCCACTACACCGCGTGGCTTGCGGCCGATGGGAAACAGTTTGATACGTCTTACAACCATCGCGGCAAAATCATGGATAAGAACCAGAAGCCGGTGAAGGATGCCAGCGGCAAGGACGAGTTGGGTCCTCCTCAGCCTCTCACCATCACTCAAGGGGCTCAGGGCATGGAACATGCACTCAACGGCCTCGACCAGGGCTTCGAAGGGATGAGGGTGGGTGGAAAGCGCCGGATTATCATCCCGTACCAACTGGCCTACGGCGCGCGCGAACGGCCATCTCCGGGTCCTGAGATGCCGGTTGGCATTCCTCCCAAGTCCGATCTGATTTTTGACGTCGAGTTGTTGGCAGTGAACGATCCGCCGGAAAAGCACAAGTATACTACGGGCGCTCCGCCTCATTCCCCGGTAACTTCGGGATCGCCTGCAAAGCCCACGCCGCCTGCTTCTTCAGCTCCCAAGGTTGCAGCTCCGGCCACCACGGCGCAACCCAAGTAGCACAAAAATATATTTTGGACTCGTGAGAAAGCACCCGAAGCCAACAGCAGCGATGCAGGCTGGGTGCTTTCTTCGCAGTGTTACAGATGTATAGAGAAATCTATTACTTCTGTTATATAGAAAATGATTACTGCAATTAAATAGATCCGATATTTTTATACGCGATTCTTTGAGCTCGGTTGACTTCGCGCAATTCATCCGCCGGGCAAACGTAGACTGCGGTCAGATTCAAGTGATAACATTCGCATAAATCAGCAACCATGAGCCGACGTGGGCCATTTTTTGAGAAAACACCGCCGCATTCCTCCGCGCACCGGGTCCTCTGTTCTGTGCCGAGTGCGGAATGCAGGCAACGAGGTTCTACATCGACGCAAAAAAATCACTCAACAAGATCCGCTCCAATCGGCGGAATCGCTCATCGTCGCTTAAGGAGGAAGTGTGAAGAAGTTACTGATGTTAGCGGCAATTGTTTTGGCCTACGTAGAAATCGGAACATCTCAAAATCGCCCGGCCCCCACATACCACGCACCAGCGCCCACTTACCACGCACCCGCGCAGCACGCGGCTCCGCGGCAGAGTGCGCCACGTCAGTCCGCGCCGCGTCAGTCAACACCGCGACAGAATCAGCCTCGCACAAACAATTCAAGACCCAGCAATACCCAGCGCAATGCCGATCGTGACCAGCGCAATGCACAGCGCAATGCCGATCGCGACAAGCGCAACGCCGACCGCAACCAGCGCAACGCTGACAGGAATGCCGCGAAAGCCCACGCAAACTCCATCAAGCAGCAGAACAAGGCAGTGCGCGCGCGCAACAAGCAGCTTCACAGCGAGAATAAGGCCGCCCGTGGCGCTTTCAGAAATGGCCGATTCAATGCGCGCTACTGGGGAGCTCACTTCGGGCGTGCTCATCTCTTCGGTTTCTGCGGCGGCGGAAGATTCTGGATCGGTTCGCCTTACGCATCGCCCTTCTGGTTCGACGGCGTGGAATTCGCTTTCGGTCCTGGAGCCTTCTGGCCCGGCGCATGGGGCCGGTGCGATGAATTCTACGTTGACTACATTGATGGAGTCGGTTACGCCTTAGTTGACCAGGCCTATGCCGACGTTTCTCTGCCTCTCGCCGTCGATATCGATGCTCAACCGATGGACGAACCGGACCAGCAGTAAACAGGGAAGGGAACTTCGTCCTGCAACTCTACAATTCGCTCAAGCCACGCTGGCAGGCAACTCCGGCGTGGCCGCAATGAGCTGGCGGGTATATCGCTCCCTGGGATGGGAGCACAACTCCACCGCCTCCCCGGTTTCCACCAGCCGTCCTCGGTCCATCACCGCGATGCGCGTGCTCAAATAGCGCATCAGCGGCATGGAGTGGGAGATAAACAGGTAGGTCAGCCCGTACTCCATCTGCAAACGCCGCAGCAGGTTCACAATCTGCGCTCCCACGCTCACATCGAGCGATGGGACCGGCTCATCCAGAATCAGCAGCCTCGGCCTTAGCGCCAAAGCGCGGGCAATATTGATGCGCTGCCGTTGCCCGCCTGAGAACTCGTGCGGATGCCGCCCCAGCACCGACTCATCCAGGCCCACCTCGCCCAGCAGCTCAACTGCCTTGGTGCGCAATCCCGCAGGGTCCGTCCTGATCCCGCCTCTTTTCCATGGATCACCAGCGGCTCAGAGATAATTTCCAGCACATTCATGCGCGGATTCAAAGCGGCATAAGGATCCGCTCCGCCGTCAATCCAGCTTGGGATGCAGCTTGTGGAAGCCGGTTGCCTCCTGATAGGCGTTTGCAAAGGCAGCCAGCTTCGCATCCTGGTAGTGCCCGGCAAGAAAGGTGAGCGAAACCGGCGTCCCTGGCCCGCCGATATCGTCGTGGTCGCCGTCGTCGATCGCGGGCGGTTTGGGAGCGTCGGCGCCGCGCAATCCATTGGGCAGGATCAGTGCCGGATGGCCTGTAAGATTGGTTGCGATCAGCTGCGTGTCGGTACTCGGAGTAACAATAATGTCCACCTGCTCAAAGAGCGCCGAGACTTGTTGAATGGCCAGCGTCCGCGCGCGGTTAGCCTGGATATATTCGACCGCCGGATAGAAGCGTGCGATGCGGAAGGCGTTAGGCCAATCCTCAATGCCTTGCTCGGTCAGCCGTTGATCACGCCCGGAGAGTGTCAGGTCGTCAAAGGCCGCCGCGGCCTCAGCTGTCAGCAGTGGCACCATCGCATCGTAGGGCAGCTTGGGAAGCTCCACGGGAATCAGATTCACGCCCATCGCCCGTAGCTTATCCAGCGCGGCCAGCTCGTAACGCCGATCGTAATCGCGCCGCACGCGCGCCTCCTTCATTTGCGCGTTCTGGTCCTCGCGCTTTTTCTTCTCATCGTCAGTCTCGTTGGCCACGGCTTCATGCAACTTCAGCGCCTCCGGCGGATCGAACTCGCTTTTCAGGTAGCCGATTCGCAGGGACTTCCAGTCAGATTGAGGAAACCAGTTGAATTCTGTCGCCGATACCGAAATGTCCTTGGCGTCAGGCCCGTGTATCACGCCGAGAATTTCCAGGCAATCTTCCGCTGATCGCGCAATCGGCCCCAGCTTGTCCATCGTCCAGCACAGCGCCATCGCGCCCGTGCGCGGCACCATGCCAAATGTGGGCCGCAGCCCGGTGGTTCCGCAGCGCGTCGAAGGCGAAGAGATTGACCCCAGCGTTTCGGAGCCGATGGCAAAGGCCACGCAGCCCGCAGCTACCGCGCTAGCAGAACCCGCCGAAGATCCGCTCGATCCCTGCTCCATGTTCCACGGGTTCCGTGTCCTCCCACCAAACCACTTATCGCCCATAGCCAGTGCGCCGAGTGAAAACTTAGCAATCAGCACTGCGCCAGCCTCGTCCAGACGCTTGACCACTGTCGCGTCCTCATCAAAGGACTGATGTTCAAACCCGCCTGCCCCCCATGTCGTCGGATAGCCTTTGACTGCCAACAGGTCCTTCGCACCCCACGGAATTCCGTGCACGAGTCCACGATAGTTCCCAGCTGCGATCTCTTCATCTACTTTCTTGGCCTGTGCTAGTGCTCGCTCTTCAGTGAGTGTAATGACGAAGTGCAACTTTGAGTCGTAGCGTTTGAGCCGGGCAATGTACATCTTGGTGAGTTCGAGGGAGGTGATCTTGCGATACTCAAGTAGCTTAGCTATTTCTGAAACGCTCGAAAATGCCAGATCCTCAATGTGTGCAGGCGCCTCAGGAATGGAGGTAATCCCGCAACAAGATTCGTTAAGAAAGGTTGGCTTCTTGCATGGCTTCGCAGGCTCCATCTTCGCCGCCGGCAGCGGATGAAACACAAACGCCGGTGCCACCGAGTTCGCCAGCTTCAGCGCCCGAATCGGCTCGTATAAACCCCGCTGATCCTTCAGCCCATCGAGCATCAATTTTTTCTGATCCGCCGTAAACGGCCCAACCCCAGCCATCACCGCAGCCTGGTCTATCATCTCCGCCGTGATCTTAGCCAACTCAGCGGGCTTGGTTCCCGGCGTAGCATCCTGCGCCTGTGCGGCCAGCGTATACAAAATCCCCGGCAACAGCGCGGAAGTGATTCCGGCACGGCTGCAAGCAGACAAAAATCCCCGCCGATCAAGATTCGCAAGTGCCATCGTAATCCTCTTCAATTTTGCTCGTGGATCTTTGGCGGAAACGAAACCCGCATTTCCGCCAATTCGAATTTATTCACTCCGGCCTTCACGCTGGGGTCGGCGGCGACCAGGGCGCGCGCCTCATCTTCATTGGCCGCCTTGAAGGCCATCACCCCGTATACTCCCTTGGGATCCAGAACCGGCCCTCCAAAGATGCAGATCCCTTTTGCATAAAGATCCTTCCAGTAGGCGAAGTGATCCTGCATCAGCTTCTCTTCGCTCTCGCTCAGGGTCTTGTCGAAGTTGGGCCGGGGCGGGATGAGCCGCATGAACCACGTCTTCATCGCGGGTGGGGAAGGGGCTTGACTAGCAGGTGCAGTCTGAGCCTGCGCCGACGCGCAAGCAATTCCGGCAACCGAAAGCAGGGCGGCAAAACAAAGATTATTCATGACCGGCAGCATAGCACGACGCTGCCGCCTCGCCGCAATTCTCTTTTGAGCCCGTCCTACTTTGCCGCAGGCGTCAGCTTCAGCGCATAGGCATATTTGCAGTTCGCCCCTGCCGGCAACGTCACCTCCAGCGCTTCGGCACCCTGCGTCCAGGTCACCTTGTCTGACGATCCGATCAACTCAACCAAAGCGATAGGCATAGAGCTACCTTCGTGCGACCGGCCCAGCGAGTGGATGGTCGCTTTTCCATCCGCAGGGCACGCCATGCCGATCGCGTAGACCGTCGAACCCTTTGCCGTAAATCGGAAATCCTCCTTCGTATACGGCTTGTTCTCGGTATCGTGGAAGGCTCCGGCCTTTACTTCCGTGGGTCCCTCGCCGAAGCGCTTCCACGTCGTGGTGGCATAAATCGCCTCGCCGTTGACCTTGAGCCACGCGCCCATCTCCAGCAGCGTCGCTTTCACGTTGTCGGGAATCCTCCCATCCGGCCTGGGTCCAACATTCAGCAGCAGGTTGCCGTTCTTGCTCACGATGTCCACTAGTTGTCGCACCAAAAACTCCGGCGTCTTGAAAGTTTCGTGCTCGATGTAGCCCCAACTGATGTTGCCGATAGAGGTGTCAGTCTGCCAGTGATCGGCCAGGATGTGATCCTGCTGCCCGCGCTCGAAGTCGCGCACGCCGGACTTCCAGTTCATCGAGTAGTCCTTGAAGTCGATGACGCCGGTATATTCGTTGGCTACGGCATAGTTGTAGTAAAAGGCGGCAAATTGGGCCACGGCGCCTCGGAACTGCGGATGCGCGATCCACCAGTCGAAGTAAACCACTTCCGGCTTGTACTTCTCCACCAGTTCTGTATCGCGCGCCAACCAGTCGCGCGTCCACGCCTCGCTTACATAGGTCCAGTCAGCCTCCGTGTCCTGGCCTTTCATCGGTTGGATTCGCTCGTGCGCCGGTCCGTAAAGCGAGGCATAACGGGGGTCATTCACATCGGAGCGGATAGCGCGCCCGCCATCAAAGAAAAAATCGTGCTCGGCGCGATGTGAGCTAAGCCCAAAGTGCAATCCCGCAGCGCGTGTGGCCTTGGCCAGTTCGCCCAGCGTATCGCGTTTGGGGCCCATCTTCACCACCGTCCAGTCCGACAAGCCGGAGTCGTACATCGAAAATCCGTCATGGTGCTCGGCCACCGGAACCACGTACTGCGCCCCCGCTTCCTTGAACACCCTGACCCACTCGGCCGCATCAAAATGCTCGGCGTGAAAAAGCGGGATCAAATCCTTGTAGCCGCGCACATCTTTTTCGGCCGGTTCTTTCGATGCAAATCGCTCCTGAAAATCCTTGTAAGCGCCCTCGCCGGGCCGGTACATATTGCGCGGATACCACTCATTTTCCGCCGCCGGCACAGAATGCACCCCCCAATCAATGAAGATGCCAAATTTGGCGTCCTTGTACCACTGCGGCTGCTCATACTTTCTGAGCGTCGCCCAGTCCGCGCGAAATGGCCCATCATTCTCCTGTTTTTCTTCCACCGCCAGCAGGCGTTTGCGCTCGCCGTCGTACTTGGCCACGGACTGCTGCCATTCGCGGTCAATCTCGGCAGCCGACTTGATTCCGAGCGTAGGTTCCAGCGGATCGGGGTTTACTTCGGGAGCCTGTGCCAAAACAAGCGGCGCGGCCAGAAGCAGGGCGGCAGAAAGAATTCGAGTTGAAGGATTCATTTCTCTGCATGCTAATTGGGTTTGTCGATCTTTCGCAAACGCATCCTCGAAGTCCGATGGAGAAAACACTTCTCACTGTCAACCGAGCTTCCTGCTTTCCCGCCATAAGGCCCAGGCGGTATATTTGCGTGGCATGGAGATTGCACATTTGAATTGAGTCCTAGAATCTGCGGGCCAGCTCTTTGCCCGGCGCAACCCCGGGAAGGGCGCAATCGACCCGCAGCCAAATCAGAACAGAAACGGAGTAGAACCCTTTGACAAATACCATTGATCGTCGCAGTTTTCTTATTGCCGGCTCGCTTACTGCGCTTGCATCATCCCGCGCATTCGGCGCAAACAACACCATTCGCGTCGGAGTCATCGGCGCCGGCAGCCGCATGGGCGGCCTGCTCAACTCCGCAGATAAAGCCGGCCCTTACCAGATCGTCGCCGTCAGCGACGTCTATGCGCCACATCGCGATGCCGTCAAGGATCGCTCCAACGGCCTCGCCACCACCCACCTGGATTATCGCGAGGTGCTCGAGAAGGAGATCGATGCCGTCTTCATCGCCTCGCCCGACCACTGGCACGTGCGCATGGCCGCCGATGCCCTCGCCGCCGGCAAAGACGTTTACCTCGAAAAGCCCGTCACCCACACCCTCGAAGAAGGCGCCACGCTCACTCGCGCCGTCCGCTCAAGCAAGCAGATTTTGCAGTGCGGCACGCAGCAGCGCAGTTGGGATCACTTTCGCGACGCCGTCGACCTGATTCAGGGCGGCAGCCTGGGTCGCATCACCCAGGTCAGAACCTATTGGTGGCAAAACTATGGGCGCATGCGTGATCCCAAGCCCATTGATACGCAGGCCCTCGATTGGAAGCTTTGGCTCGGCGCCGCTCCCGACCAGCCCTTCACTGAGGAAAAATTCAATCACTGGCGCTGGTTCTGGAACTTCGGCGGCGGAGCAATGACCGATCTTTTCTCCCACTGGATAGATGTGGTCCACTGGGCCATGAACTCCGATCAGCCCCGCACTGCGCAGATGCTGGCCGACAAATATGTCTTCGATCAGTGGGATTGCCCCGACACTATCCAGGCTGCATTCCGCTATCCAGGATTCGATGTGGTCTACGAAGGCATGATGAGTTCCTCCATCGACGACGGCGGCCTGGAGTTTCGTGGCACCGAGGCCACGCTGAAGATCAATCGCAGCGGCTTCGGCGTTTATCGCGAGGGCGCGCAAGGCGATCAGAATCCAGTCCTCGCGGAAAAGAGCTACCGCGACGGAACCATCACCCACATGGAGAATTTCTTTGATTGCGTAAGAACCCGCAAGGAGCCCAATGCGCCCGTCGAAGCCGGGGTAGCCGCCGCGCGCGCAGGTCACATCGGCAACCTGGCCTACCTCCACGGCGGCCAAATCGCGTGGCCACAGAAAGGCTGAACTCTGAGTCTGTTACATGGTATTTGGAGTGAATTGTGATGAGTGCAGTCATTGACTTCGACCTGCCGAAAGCCGCGATTCTGAGAATGCTCATCTATCCGATTCAATTCGATTCGGACCCATTAAGCGGAATCGACCGCGTTGTCGCTCAGGTGGTGTTTGCGGACCACTTAAGGTTGCCCCTGCCTGACGTAATTGCCGCTATTGACGCAGGTCTGGCCAGCGACGCCAAGCTTTCTGAGCTCATCCCTCAGAGTCACTCCGAGGTAGTCATTCGCGGCTTTCTTTCAGCCCTGCGCATGCGCCTGGTAACGGAGCCAGGAAGAACCTAGGCCCACGAAGTTGCTCTCGCGATCCGGTCCCGGAGTTACCGGCTTGGCCTCAAAACCGCGTATGCACAAATTGCAGGTTGGTTATTAACAAATCTAATATTGGTACACTCACCGCCCCAGCATGGCACCGTACGCAACAAAAAATTGCAAAATTATAAAATTCACACTTGACATTCGTGGACAATCCACTACCATATGGTTGTGGATAGATTGGGCACAACATTTGCGGCTTTATCTGATCCGACGCGGCGGACGATGATCGAGCGGCTCTCACACGGACCTGCGTCCGTGCATGGACTGACGGAACCGTTTGCACTCTCACAGCAGATGATTTCAAAGCATATTGCCTACCTGGTGCGGGCGCGGATTGTGATTAAGACGAAGCGTGGACGGGAGAGTGTGTGTACGCTGAGGCCGGAAGCGATCAAGACGGTGAACGACTGGGCGCATTCTTATCGTCGCTTCTGGGAAGAGAGTTTCGACAAACTGGAAGTGGTTGTGAATCAAATGAAAAAAAAGGAGGAGAGAGATGACAAAAGACACGGTTAACGAAGTTGAACGGATGGTTGTCACAAGAGTTTTTGATGCCCCGCGCGAGTTGGTTTGGAAGGCGTGGACTGACCCGAAATATGTGATGCAGTGGTGGGGGCCGAAGGGTTTTACGGCGCCTGTTTGCAAGATGGATTTTCGCGTGGGCGGAAAGCTTCTCTGCTGCATGAGATCGCCGGATGGGCAGGATTTCTGGAATGCCTGTGAATACCACGAGATTATTCCGCACGAAAAGATCGTTTCCTCCATGTACTTTTCCGACCCGGAGGGAAACAAGGTTGACCCCGCTCGATATGGAATCGAACATGAGGCCATAGACGGCGCGTACGATGTGACTCTTTTTGAGGATCTTGGAAACGGCCAGACGAAACTCACCTTCATTGGGAATGAACCCATGGAGAGCGCAAAGAATAGCGGGCAACTGGAGGGCTGGAACCAGATACTCGATAAAGTTGCCGCAGTTGTTGCTGGGCTGGCGCAGGCAAAATAAGAAGTTGAAGTTTTGATGATCGCCATGCGCGTGCCGTGCCTTTGCGTCCGCTCGCAAATCAGGGCGCGAGGTATCTGCCGGCCGCGATGTCGTGGGCTGACCGGTCGATGTTCTCTGGACGGCCGAGATCGCGCCAGTAGGCGTCGTGTGCGTGGAAGGCGAGAATCTTTTCACCCTCGGCGGCGAGGCGTAGATAGGCGTCAATGATGGAAAAGGGGCCTTCTTCTGTGAGCTTCTGGAAAATCCGGGTGGAAAGGATGTGGAGCCCGGAGAAGGCTTGCGCCTGAGGGTCTGCGGCGAGGCTGACCAGTTGAGTCTCGCCTGAAATTCGACGGCCGCAGAGTTGGCCCGCGTCATCGAAGAGGAGTTGACGGGAGGATGCGCGGGGCTGGACGGCAAGGGTCGCGAGGGCGCCAGTTGCAGTGTGCTGGCGGAGCATCTGGGTGATTTCGATGGTGGAGAGGATGTCGACGTTGTGAACGAGGAAGGCCTCGGGCCCTGACGTGAGGAAGAATGCAGCGGCGTTTTTGATGCCACCGCCGGTATCGAGGAGGATGGGCTCGGGCGAGAGAGCGATTTGCATGCCGAAGTTGCGATGGGCGCGCAGATAGTCGGCAATCATTTCGGCGTGGTGGTGCGTGTTGATGATCACCTCAAAGATGTCCAAGGTGCGCAGGCGCGCGAGGGTCAGGTCAAGGAGGGTGCGACCGGCGACCTCGACGAGGGCTTTGGGGTGGTCGTTGGTGAGGGGGCGCAGGCGGGTGCCGAGCCCGGCGGCGAGGATCATGGCCTTCATGGGGCAGGTTGCTCCAGAGAGCGCTTTTCGAGCTCTACGTGGCGGATCAGGGGTTCAACGCCAGGGGTCGCGCGAAGATGATGGGCGAGTTGCTCGGCGAGGAAAACTGAGCGATGCTGACCGCCGGTGCAGCCGAAGGAAACCATGAGGTTCTGGAACCCCCGCTGCCGATAGGCGGCGACGGTGGAGTCGACGAGGGCGAGAACCGCAGCCAGGAACTGTTGGACGGATTCCTGCTGGCGGAGGTAGTCGATGACAGGAGCATCCTGGCCGGTGAGCATCCGGAATTGCTCCTGGCGGCCGGGGTTGGGGAGGCTGCGGGCATCGAATACAAATCCACCACCGTTCCCGGAAGGGTCGGCGGGCGCTTCACGGTGGAAAGAAAAGCTGAAGATGTGGACGGTGAGGGGCGGCGTGGAGGTCGCGGGGGCCTGGAATCTTGGGGACGCGATCATGGCCTCGAAGGCGTGGTCGAGAGCAGGAAGATGGATGGGCAGACGGACATTTTCAGCAAGCCAGCGGAGGTTCTTGAGTGCGTATGGCACGGATTGGAGAAAGTGGGGCTTGCGCTCGAAGAATCCGCGAAAGCCGTATGCGCCCAGAGCCTGCATGATTCGAACGTAGACGTAGGCGTAATAGTGCTCCGTGAAGACCGCGCGGTCTAGAGAGATGTGTGTAGCGAGCGAGTCGAGATAGTGGTCGAGGAGTTGCTGGCGAAGCGCGGGAGGGAGGTCGGCTTTGCCGTCGTAGAGGAGCGAGGCGATGTCGTATTGGAGCGCGCCTTTGCGGCCGCCCTGGTAGTCGAGAAAGTACGGCTCGCCGTCGCGAATCATGATGTTGCGGGATTGAAAGTCGCGGTAGAGAAAATAGTCGCGGGGGGCGGTGAGAAGGAATCGGGTAAGGCGGCCGAAATCGTCTTCGAGGGCCTGCTCGTTGAAGGGGATGCCAGCGAGACGGAGAAAGTAGTACTTGAAGTAGTTGAGATCCCACGCAATGGATTGCCGGTCGAAGCTGGAGCGGGGATAGCAGACTTTATAGTTGAGATCGCGGCCGGCATCGACCTGGAAACCTGGAAGGAGGTCGACGGCGCGGCGGTAGGCGTCAATCACCTGCGGAGAGATGGATTCGCCGCTGCGATTGTCGGAGAGGAACTGATAGAGAGTGGTGTCGCCGAGATCTTCTTCGAGGTAGGCGCCCTGGGAAAGGTCCTCAGCGTAAATCTCGGGGACCGGAAGCCCGTGGCAGCGGAAGTGCTTGGAGAACTCGAGGAAGGCTATGTTTTCTTCGCGCACGCTGGAGAGGATGCCGATCGCGGTGTGGGCGCCCGCGGAGAGGCGGAGAATTGCGCGGCCAGATCCGCCGAGCTCGCCCTGGAGGGGCTGCACGGTATCAGGCGGTGCGTGGAAGTGGTGCTCGAAGAGTTGTTTTAAGACTTCCATGAAGGGCTTTCGGAGTAGTGCGTGCGCTCAGTCCCAACGATAGCGATGGAGGGGTGCGGGGTGCAAGGTTGGGAGCGGGTTATTCGATTGCCGGTTCTCTTAAAGCCCGCGATTCACTTCGCGCTCAATCGTTTTGGCTTGAGCGCGGTACTAACGCACACTCAGAAACCGCGCTGCCGTTGGATCAAACGGCGGCGCGGCATAAGACGAATCCCTAAGTCACGGATTCCTTAGCTGCCGGGCTTCATGGGATTGCCGAAGGATCCAGGAGCCACAGCGCCAACCCGCTCTGCCCCGCCGCCCTCGAGAACGAGAACCGAAGAGTTCCCGCCGGAAAAGCTCGCCGGAGCAGAACTGGCGTTTGCTCCAAACGCAACGCTGTACGCTCCCGGGCTTGATGCGGTGAATGTGAAGGTCGCTTTTTTCCCCGCGGTTAGCTGAAATGCATTGCCGGGAGCAGGTGACAAAACAGCGGCGGCGGCGGGCGAGAAGAAAAGAAAAGCAATGCTTCCATCGCTGGTTGAGAAGGTGACGGTTTCGCCTTTAACTACGGCAACCGACGCGGTACTGGGGGAGTATTTTCCGCCCTTGTTGATGAGCGTAATTTCAGTACTTGCCATATTTGCGACACTATCGCAATTCTTTTCTATCGTCTACTTCTTTTTTCCCTTGGCTCTAGCCGCCGCGAATGCAGGATCGCCTCGTAGCGCGGCCAGCAGCGGATTCCTTTGGAACTCATTGGCGCTGTAACCCTGCCCCAGCGCCGCCGCGATCAGTGGAATCGCATCGTCGCGGCGTCCAAGCGTTTCATACGCATCCCCGGCTCGATATTGAACCGACGGATTTTCAGGCGCCAAAGCCACTGCCTGACGAATCAGCATCATGCTCTGCGCGGCGTTGCCGATCGCGGCGTAGTTATATGCCAGCGTCGCCAGCAGTTCCGGATCCTTGCTGCTCTTCGCTCGTGCCGCTTCCCCCAGCTCGATTGCCTTGCGAAAAGCCCGCTCCGCCTCTTCGCGCCGCTTCCCGCTCCACTGGTAAGCTGAGCCTAAATTGCCCCAGGCGACATAATTGGCAGGATTCAGCTCGATGGATTTCTTGTCCATCTTCTCCGCTTCGTCGTAGTTCCCATCCAACTGCAGCACCGTTCCCAACGCGGAGTACGTATCCGCATCGGGCTCAATACTCAGCGATCGCTCAAAGTCCTCGCGCGCCACCTCTCGCCGGTCTGACTGCATATTGGCGATACCCAGGTCGTAATAAGCAACCGCATTATCCGGCGCCAGATCCACGCCGCGCTGCAACTGGTCAATTGCCTCTTTCAGATTGCCCGCGCTGAATTCATCGATTCCCAATCGCACCGGCCAGCGCCAGTCCTCCGGCGCCAAGTCGATTGCCTTTTGCAAAGCCGTCATTGCGTCGCCTGCCTTGCCCTCGGCCTCATATACATCGGCCAAAGCACCGTAAGCTTCCGGGCTGCGCGGGTCGAGATCCAGCGCCTTGTGCGCCAGTTGCATCGCCATTGCAGTTTGTCCCTCGATCGCCGCCATCCGCGACAAAGTGATGTAGGGCGGAGCCAGGTTCGGGTCCAGATCGATCGCCCGGTTGGTTGCATCTCTGGCCATATCCAGCAGCTTTGCGTCGTGGTTGTTGCGGTACTGAAGAAAGTAAGCGGTGCCCAGCCGCGCTTCCGCCAGAGCAAAGGTTGGGTCGGCCCGCAATACGGCTTCGAGCTCCTTCACTGCTTCGGCCGTATTGGCGTTTTTATAAGATCGCAGCAGCAAATCCTGCGCCTTTTGGAACTCATCGTAGGTTGTGGCCGAAGGCACATTCGCCGCCTTGGCCGATTTATGCAACGGCCCCTTGAGTCCTCCCGGCCAAAGAATCAAGCCGACTGCAATTGCCGCAACCACAATGGCCCCGGCAATAATTCCAACGCTCTTTCGCTTCTGCTCCTGTCGGGGAATCCGAATCGAAATGTTCTCAGAAGGCGGCGAAATTCCCAGGCACTCAGCCAGTGCAGCAGCCAACTCCCCAGCGCTCCCATATCGTTTAGCCGGGTCCAGCTCCATGGCCGTATTCACCGCGCGCATCAGCGCCTCCGGCACATCCGGCCGCAGATCCATCAGCGGCGTGCGCCTGGTGATCTTCACCAGCGACTCCAGCGGCGAAACCCCGGTGAGCTTAACCGGATAATCGCCCGCCACCAGGTAGTAAAGCAAAACGCCCGCCGCATAAATATCGGTGGCCACCGTTGCTGAGCTGCCCCTGAAAATCTCCGGCGCCATATAGTTCGGTGTTCCCGCAATGGTTGTCTGCCCTTGCTGCAGCGCGCTCAGCCCAAAGTCCATCAGCAGTATGCGCCCACCCTCCTCGCGCATCACGTTATCAGCCTTGATGTCCCGATGCAGAATGCCCGCCCGGTGAACGGCGCTCAGCGCCCGGGTCACATCCAGCCCGATCAGCGCCGCTTCGTGGAATCCAAATCTTCCTTGCACTCGCAGCAATTCCGCCAGCGTCTTGCCGCGCACAAAATCCGTCCAGAACCCCACCCGCCCGTCGTGCCGGTCGATTCCATAAACAGAAACAACATTTGGGTGCCTCACTGACGCCAGAGCCCGAGCCTCTGCCAGCACAGATTTATATTCGGCCTCGCCCCCAGCAGCATCCGGCCGCAGCAGTTTCAGCGCAACCTCGCGCTCTAAGTTCGGATCCCATGCACGGTAAACCTCACCGAACCCCCCGAACCCCACCCGGGCGCGCAGCGTAAAGTCGCCCCAGGTGGAGCTGATCGACGGTTCCGGCCGTTTGAGCTCGCCGCCAGAGAACGGAAGAGTAGGTACTTCATCCGCACCTGACGAGGATGACGCAGGCCTGTCGGTCTGCCCGGCCGAGAGCGGAATTGGGGCGTCTTCATTCATGCATGAGTTCGGCAGGCACTCATTCCCGCATTTGAAACCAGTCCCATCCACATTCGCGCTCGACGAATACAGGAATGCGCCAATCCGATGTTACTCGAATTAGGGTAGAGTTTTGGAGCTTGTTTTAAATATCCAGGTTCTTGACGTCCAGCGCATTATCCTCGATAAACTTCCGCCGCGCTTCCACATCCTCGCCCATGAGTGTGGTGAAGATTGCCTCAGTCTCGGCAATGTCTTCGAGCTTCACTGAGAGCAGCGTGCGCCGATCGGGATCCATGGTTGTCTCCCAGAGCTGCGTACTGGTCATCTCGCCCAATCCCTTATAGCGCTGGACTGAGTACTCCTTCTTGCCCTGCTCGACGATATAAGCAAACAGTTCGCGCGCCGTCTGTTTCTCCACTGGCTCCCTCAGAAGGCGAGCAGGGCGGCGAGGCTGTTTGCCTTCAGTCTTGGATTCAGCAACTTCCTCGACGCCTTCTCCTTCGGCCTCTTCTTCCTGAGCCACAACCGCGGCGGCCTTGGCTGCGTACTCGACCAAGAACGGCGGTTCGAGAAATTCCTTGATCAGCGTGTACTTGGCCATCATCTGCCGGAACTCCGGGCTCGAGGCTAGCGCCCAGTCAACGCAGCGCGTAGCTCCCTGCGCATCGGTATAGCAGACTGACCAGGTGTGATGCTCCTCGTCCTCCACCGGCTTATGCACCTTGAACTGAAATTCATCAGCCAGCTCCGTTAGTTGCGTATGCAGCAGCGCCAGTTTTTCCGGAATCTTGCTCTCGGTCTTTGAAGCGAAATCGGCGCGGTTCACCAGCTCAGCCCGTGCCAGCATCTCCGTCAATTTTTCATTGCGGATGCGCTTGTCCACCTTCTCCACAAAGCCCAGGTATTCGTTCAGCGTACTCATGAAGCGGGTCAGGTCTGCGCCCTCAATGCGGCTGGCCGTCTCGCCGTGGCGCACAATCATTCCCTCCGACGCGCGTTTCACCATCACCTTCACAAACTCGCGGTCGTCCTTGATGTATTGCTCAAAGCGCCCCTTCTTGATCTTGTAGAGAGGCGGCTGCGCAATATAGATGTTGTCGCGCTTGATCAACTCCGTCATGTGGCGGAAGAAAAACGTCAGCAGCAGCGTGCGAATGTGCGAGCCGTCCACGTCAGCGTCCGTCATCAAAATAATCTTGCCGTAGCGGATCTTCGTCGCGTCAAAGTCGTCCTTGCCAATGCCGCACCCCAGCGCCGTAATCATGGCGCGAATTTCCTCGTGGCCCAGCATCTTGTCGTAGCGCGCCTTCTCGACGTTCAAAATCTTGCCCTTGAGCGGCAAAATCGCCTGGAACCTGCGATCCCGTCCCTGCTTGGCGGTCCCGCCTGCGCTTTCGCCCTCGACGAGATAAAGCTCGCAGCGCTCTGGGTTGCGCTCGCTGCAGTCGGCCAACTTGCCCGGCAACCCGCCGCCGTCCAGCGCTCCCTTGCGCCGGGTCAGGTCGCGGGCCTTGCGTGCTGCCTCGCGGGCCCTGGCAGCTTCAATCGCCTTGTTGATAATCTTCCGCGCGACCGGCGGGTTCTGCTCCAGAAATCCGCCCAGCCGCTCGTTCACAAAAGCCTGCACCGTCCCGGCAATGTCAGAGTTCAGCTTGCCCTTGGTCTGTCCTTCAAACTGCGGCTGGGACAGTTTCACGCTCACCACCGCCACCAGACCCTCGCGCACATCGTCTCCGCTCAGGTTTTCTTTCAGATCCTTAAACAGCCCCAACTGCTGTCCAATCGCGTTGATCGTGCGGGTAAGCGCGGTCCTGAATCCAGACAGATGCGAGCCCCCGTCCACCGTATTGATGTTGTTGGCAAAGCTGAACACGGTCTCCGAATAGCTGTCGTTATACTGCAGCGCGATCTCAATCTCCACGTTGTCGCGCATCGCCTCCATCATGATCGGCTTGTCATGGAGCACAGTCTTGCCGCGGTTCAGGTGCTTCACAAACTCTGAGATGCCGCCCGCGTACTTGAACTCAGCCCGCCGCGGTTCGCCGGTCTTCACGTCCGCGGTGCGTTCGTCGGTGAGCGTAATCTCCAAACCCTTGTTCAGGAAGGCCATCTCGCGCAGTCTCTGCGCC
Organism: Occallatibacter sp.; assembly: GCA_049515455.1. Taxonomy (GTDB): domain Bacteria; phylum Acidobacteriota; class Terriglobia; order Terriglobales; family Acidobacteriaceae; genus Telmatobacter. The sequence continues at coordinate 78,071 of JBEKUB010000006.1, read as the reverse complement.
AGTGTGTCGTAGTTGTATTCGGTGGTGGTAAAGATCGACTTGTCGGCCAGAAAGTGCACCTTGGTCCCGCGCCGCTTCGAGGTTCCGCTCTGCAGCAGATCAGAAGTGGGGATGCCCTTTGAGTAGCTCTGCTCGTAGGTGAGGCTTGGGTCGCCGGGTTTTTCCGGGCGCCAGATTTCCACCTCAAACTCCTCGCTGAGCGCGTTCACGCAGCTTACGCCCACGCCGTGCAGCCCGCCGGAAACCTTATAGGTTGAAGCATCGAATTTGCCTCCGGCATGCAGCTTAGTCAGCACCACCTGCACCGCCGACATTTTCTCGCCGTTGGCCAGATCCATCATGTCTACCGGAATCCCGCGCCCGTCGTCTGTCACGGTAATCGAGTTGTCCACGTGAATCACGACGTCGATCTTCTTGGCATACCCGGCCAGTGCCTCGTCCACTGAATTGTCCACCACTTCGTAAACCAAATGGTGCAGCCCCATCTCGCCAGTCGAGCCAATGTACATCGCCGGCCTCAGACGCACCGCCTCCAGGCCTTCCAGAATCTTGATGTTTTCGCCGGTATAGCTGCCATTATCTCCATTGACGTCAGGAGTGGGCACCAGGTTGGTTACCATATTTGCCATCGTATTCACCAATTGTGTATTGACTTTCAGTTCTCGGGCTATCAGATTTCATTCGCCCAACGTTCGCCCAAGGCCCTTGTTTTGGTCACGCCCCGAATGGCGGAAATTCATGCAGCCTTTCCGCCACTAACCGCTTAAAAGACAGGGGTTTTACGCGAAATCAACCTGCATCTATTTTATCACGGCAAACGGTGCGAAAACGGGCCGAAGCCGAGATCAGAAGGGAAGGGTCGTCAGCCTAAAAGTGGTTACTGGAGTTAGGTAACCAAAGGGGTAGATGACGTTAGTAATCATTTCAATTATTAGTTGTTTAAGTTAATGAAATAACTGTACTTATATCGTGACTTTGTTTAGGATTGGTTTGCGCAGATAAGACATATTCTGCAAACTCAAATCGCAAGGGGTTACTAATTATGAAACTCGCCATCCGCATGTTTGCCTTGTTCGTCGTGGTAGCCGGCGCCGCCGCCGCCACCTCCTCCTCCGCCACCAAAATCGTGAGCCACCAGTCAGCCACCGCTAGTTTCCCGGCACCTGGCTGCGGGAACATTCCCTGCCCCATTCTTCCTCCTCCTGGTAACTAGTGACTAGTGGGTTGGTTTAGTTACACGAAAGTATCAGAGATAATTCATCTTTTTCGTTGAGCATCCTGGTCTTCGGCGCTATTCTGAGGAAGTTCTCAGGATGGCGATGGGGCCTTCATGCCAATAAATTTCGCAATGTCCGTAATGAGCGCATTGGAGTTTGCGCTCTGGACTGTGCTCGGCTTCCTGTTTTGGAAGAAGGGCCTTCGTGGCCGTTTCCCCTCTTTGGGTAGCTATTTGGCACTGCGCGTGGGATCGGCACCGGTGTTCATGGCCCTCCTCTATATTCAATCGCAACCTTGGGGCCGCAGTTCAACTCCGGGCTATTTTACATATTCCGCTTTCTATTTTTATGTCTACTGGGCGGTTTACCTCGTCAGCGCAGTTCTGCTCTTCTTCGTTTGTATTGAGGTTTTTCGTTCGGCGCTGTCGGCTTTCCCTGGATTGCTGAAATTCGGGACAGTAATTTTCCGCTGGGCGATCCTAGCTTCGGTCATCGTCAGCTTATCGACTATCAGTTTCGAGCATCGCGGCATTCTTGTTATTCCGGAAATCGCTATCAGGTTGATGCGTTCGGTGAGCATTGTTGAGTTGTGCTTGCTTGCTTTCCTGTGCCTGAGCATGAATGCATTGCATCTCTCCGTGCGCGACTTGGCCTTCGGTATTGCCCTGGGCTTTGGCGTCATGTCCTCCAGCGATTTCATCATCGCTTCATTTTGGACCCGCCGCACTTTGCTATCCGACCCAGTACAGTTCGTCGGTGAAGCGGTAATTCTGCTTTCGTTGGGCATCTGGGCAACCTATTGTGCTCTGCCCGAGCCGGTTCGCAGGCCAGTAGTCATGCCGGTGAACTCGACAATCTACCGCTGGAACGAGATCGCATCGGCGCTGGGCCACTCAGGGACCCAGGTTGCCATGCCCCAGCCCGCCAACAGCTTCTTTCTCACCGATGTGGAACGAGTTGTGGATAAGGTGCTCAGCAGGAACCTGAAGGGCCGCGAGTCAGAGATTTAACCAAGATCCACAGTAGTCCTCTGCACTTAAAAAGCTGTTTTTATCTGCGTTGCGCAATATGGATATTAACGGCGCGCAAGAAAAAGGCCACAGCAGCGCCGTGGCCTTTTTCTAATTGCGGTTGAGTACACTTATTCCGCTGCGATCGGCTCGATGGATGCGAAGCGCCCGCGGTTGCCGTGGTCGCTAAACTTCACCCGTCCGCTCACCTTGGCGAAGAGCGTATCGTCGGAGCCGATGCCCACGTTGAGCCCTGGCTTGATGCGGGTGCCGCGCTGCCGCATGATAATGGAGCCGCCGGTAACCAGTTCGCCGGCAAAGGCCTTTACGCCCAGCCGCTGTGCATTTGAATCGCGTCCGTTTGTGGAGCTGCCTCCACCCTTTTTATGTGCCATTGCCGAATCTCCTTCTCAATAAATCTTCTGTCATCCAGAGCGAAGCAGGCACCTCTTTGTGGCCTGCGCAGCCGAAGAATCTGCTTTTCGGGAAACTCCCAACCAATCGCTCTTACTTCTCCGCCGTATAGGTCACGCCGTCTGCCTCGATGGCCTTGATCCGCACCTCGGTAAAGTTTTGCCGGTGCCCTTGCAGCTTCTTGTATTGCTTCTTCCGCTTCAAATGGAAGACCAGGATCTTGTCGCCGCGTCCGTCGCCCACAACTTCAGCGGTAACCTTGGCCGTGGACGGCTTGGCGATGGTTCCCGGTTCGCCGCTGACCGCAATCACGTCGCTGAATTCGACGGTATTTTCCTTGTTGTCCCCGGCGGTTACACTTTCAATCTTCACCACGTCGCCTGGAGCGACCCGGTACTGCTTACCACCGGTGCGAATCACTGCGTACATAACAAACCCTCCAGCGCTCCGGCAATAAAACGAGGCGCATTCAAAAATCAGCAACTGTGTGCTCGATTGGGGCGCATACAGAGAGCGACTGCATCGGGCCGGCGGAGGAACACACACTCCAGTATTCAGAGCGGCGAACCCAGCCTGACCCTGCACATCCTCAAACGGGTGCATCGCCAAACTTTACAATTCTATCGTTAAACGGTGAATCCGGTCAATTTAACCCGCCGTGGCCGCAAACCTGGCCGTCTGCACACCCTTATACTTTCTTTATGCAGCCCGTCACGATTATTGCCACTGTCCTCAACGAGGTAAAGGAGATAGCCAGGCTCGTCCCCAGCCTTCTGGCGCAGGATCCCGCGCCGGCCGAGGTCATTATTGTGGACGGCGGCTCCACAGACGGCACCTGGGACTGGCTATTGCAAGCTCAGAGAGAAAACCCCACTCTTTTGGCTATTCGCGACGAATCCTGCAACCTCAAACGCTCGTCCGGGCCCATCTCCAGGGGCCGCAACGTGGCCATCGCCGCCGCCCGCTCCCAGATCATCGCCTGTACCGACGCCGGCTGCACCTATCCGCCAGACTGGCTGGCCCGCATCACTGCACCTCTTCTCGACTCGACGGTCGAGTACGCTCTGGGCGGCTCCTGTATCGATCCAGCCGATCCAACCGTCTGGGACCTCGCCTCGTCTACTTTTTTCGGTGTAAAGCTCTCACCCTCTGTGCCTTCCAAGTCCTGCACGGCGCGCTCCATGGCCTTTCGCAAGGAACTCTGGAAGCGCATCGGCGGCTTTCCTGAGACGGTTTTCTTCGGTGAAGATACGCTCTTCGATCTCGAGGCCCGCCGCCTTACCGCGCCCGCGTTCGTCGAAGATGCAAAAGCCATCTACCGCCCCCAATACAATTTCGTGACAGCCTTCAACCAACTCGCCAGTTACTCCGTCAGCGACGGCATCCTCGGTGTTCGCCGCGCGCGCCTGGTGCGCAATGCCGCCCGATGCGTCGTTCAAGTCCTGACGCTGCTCTGCCTGTTCTTGCTCAAGCTTCCTTCAGTCAAGTCGTCCGAAGATTGGTGGTGGGCAACGATGCCGTTTCTGACCGTGCTGTTGCTCCAGTTTTGGTACGCCTTCCACCCAGACTGGCGCTACCTTTACCGCAAGGGGCCGCGCGTTCTAATTTCCCGGTTCTTCTTTTCCATCCTGGTCCCCTGGATCGTAGCCATTTACCACATTCAAGGCATGCGGACCAAACGTAATCTGCCCAACCGGCAGAATCAGTGAGAAAACGGGGATTGGGAATCAGCAAGTCGATCGGTGAAACCTGCTCACCGCCCACGATTCAGCCGCGCACCGGAACTACACAAAACAAAATGGCGAAGTAGTGGAACACGCTGCCGGCCAGGACAAAAATATGCCAGGTGGCGTGAAAGTAGCGCAGCCGGTCAAGGGCAAAGAAGACGATTCCCAGCGTGTATGCCAACCCGCCTGCTCCCATCCATAGAATTCCGCGCCAGCCGATAGCGTGGAACAGCGGCAATCCCACGATGACAATAAACCAGCCCTGAAACAGGTAGACCAGAGCCGACGCCACATGGAACCGGTCTACGGCGAAACTCTTGAAGACCACCCCGGCGACGGCCAAGGCCCATTCGACGCCAAAAATCGTCCAGCCCAAGGGTCCATGCAGCGAGATGAGCGTGAACGGCGTATAGGTGCCCGCGATCAGCAGGTAGATGGAGGAGTGATCAAGCACGTGAAACACATGCCGCGCTCGCGTTCTCACCAGCGAGTGGTAGAGTGTGGAACACATGTAGACCAATACCATCGTACTGGCGAAGACGGAGCAACTGACCACCAGCCGTGCCGATCCCCGCGAGGATGCGGCAATCAGATACACGGCGCCCACGACAGCCAGAATGGCTCCGATGCCGTGCGTGATTGCATTGGCGAGAATGTCGCCTAATTTGTAGTGGGATTGCACAGTACGATCATAATCGCGCGCTTGAGCCTATCGACCGGAATGCTCGTTCTCTTCGGCGAAAATACGGAAAATGTGTTCTATGACACTTTCCATGTTTTCTCGCAGGTAGTATGCTTATCCTCTAAGATTTAAGTCCAGCAAGCCCGTACGGAAAAAGTGTGTAGAGTCGTTCTTTTTGTGTCCTTGACCGGCTCGCACTTTGCCGTGATGACTGCCATACCGGGAACGGACTCGGGGGCTGATGGACGATATATCAATTGGATATCAATCAGGAGGAGTGTTGATGAAGCGGCTGGAGACCAAGAAATTGTTTGTGTTGCCGTATCTTCTTATCTTTGGTGCGGCTATCCTGCGCCTTACGGTGAGTCATCCTTACAACTTTGTACCCGTCTTCGCCTGCCTCCTGTTTTTCGGAGCGAACCGGCCGAGGCGGGAATTTGCCATTCCACTGCTGGCACTCGTCGGCGTGGATATTTTCCTCACCACGCATCGCTACGGGTACGCGCTTACCGCCGATCATGCCGTCACCTGGATCTGGTATCTGGCAGCTGCGTTGCTAGGCGCCACAATGCTGCGCAGCTCTCAATCATCTCCACGCGTGCTCGGCACCTCGCTGCTGACCTCGGTTTCGTTCTTTCTGGCCAGCAACTTCGCGGTATGGGCTACGTGGGGAATGTATGCAAAGACTTTGGGTGGTCTCGGAACCTGCTATATCGCCGCAGTGCCATTCTTCCGCAACAGCCTGCTCTCAGAGACCACATTCAGCCTGCTGATTTTCGCTCTTGCCAAATACGGCGCTGCATATATACCGGCCAGGCGCATGCAGGATGCTCGTTCCTGATTTGAATAACAATTTTAGGAGTAGATAAAAATGGCGCAATCGAAGGAACTCTACGACGCAATTCTCAACGGCGATGCAAAAAAGGCGCATGCCGCCACTGAAGCCGCGCTGGCGGCGGGTGCTGTTCCTCTGCAACTGATCTCTGAATCCATGGTTCCGGCCATGGACGAAGTTGGCCGTTTATTTGAAGCCGAAGAATACTTCGTCCCCGAGCTGCTGCTTGCCGGCCGCGCCATGCGGAGCGCATTGGAGATTCTTCGCCCACTTATGACCGCGTCGGGACAGAAGCTCGCCACCAAAGTGGTTATCGGCACAGTCAAGGGCGACCTGCACGACATCGGCAAGAACATTGTGGGGTCAATGCTGGAAGGCAGCGGATTCGAGGTGATCGATCTCGGGTCCGATGTTTCGCCGGAGAAGTTTGTCTCTGCGGTAATGGAGCAGAAGCCTCAGATCGTCTGCATGTCGGCGTTGCTTACCGTAACCATGCCGGCGATGAAGACCACCATCGACGCATTAACGAACGCGGGTGTGCGCACCAATGTGAAGGTGCTCATTGGCGGCGCGCCGGTAACGTCGCAATACGCAAAAGAAATTGGCGCGGATGGCTACAGCGAGAACGCGAGCGGCGCCGTAGGCCTGGTGAGAAACCTGCTTGCGGTCGCCTGAGAAGATCATTGGCCGGACGGCCCGATAAATCCCGTCCAGCAATTTAAATAGTGACAGTGTTGTCGCCAGCGATACCGGCGTTACGCAGGACTGCCAGGCAAAGAAAGTGGCCCGATGAAGCGCGAATTTTATCTTGATCTTGCAGCCCGCGGACTGCGGATGCCCATTGGCACCGATCTGGTAATGCACGAAGAGAGCGAACCGGAAATGGTTCGCAATAACGGTGCTGCCTTGGGCCGTGTGATTGAAATTGCGGCTCGTCGCTGGAATACTCCACTCGCAGTTCCGCTGATGGACCTCCGGTTGGAGAAGATCGATCTGCTCGCCTTGGCCGGAGTTTCGGCGACGGATGCTGAGACCTTCCACTTTTCCGCGCCTTTGGATGAAGCTACACTTGCATCTTTGTGCGGAGAGCAGACCGTGCCGTTTTGTGCGGGAAGCGTTGCCCGCAACGAAGCACTTGCCTTGATCGCCAAGAAGCCAGATTTGATTCCGGTGGGGATGGCAATTGGCCCCTTCTCGCTGACCACGCGACTGCTGGCTGATCCCATCACCTTGGCTGCAATGGCCGGCTCGGGAGTCGAGGCGGAAGATTCCGACGATGTGAAGCTGCTTTGGCAATGCCTGCGTATATCTGAAGCTGCGGTTCTGCGATCCGTTCGCAGTCAGATTCGCAGTGGCGCCAAAGCCATCATGGTCTGCGAACCAACGGCGTCGATTTCGTTCATCTCGCCCCGACAGATCAAGGCAGGCTCGAATCTCTTCGAGCGCCTGGTAATGGACCCGAACCTGCGATTGAAAGTCGCGCTCGAGGAAGCTGGGTGCGACCTGATCTTCCACGACTGCGGCGAGCTGATCGATCCGATGGTGGAAGCCTTTGCCCACCGCCTCCATCCCGTCATCCTGAGCCTGGGAAGCTCGCGCAAGCTTTGGGAAGACGCTCGTCTTATGCCAAAGGACGTGGTTCTCTACGGCAACCTTCCTTCCAAGACTTTCTATTCCGATGGCGCAATGCCGGTGGAAGAAGTTGTTCGCCGCACCGAGGAACTGGTCGGAAAGATGAAAGCCTGCGCCCATCCATACATTGTGGGTACGGAGTGCGACGTTCTGTTTGTGCCCGAAGCGCAGGAGACGATCAGAAAAAAAGTGGACGCGATGATCTTTGGAGCAGTTACCGTCTGATCCCGCACGAAGCGAAGCGGATCGTCGATGAAGTTATAAAAAGTGTCCGGATATGCAAGACCGCCGGCCGCCGTTGGCGTGGTGTTGAGCCACATTCCAGGAGCGTGCAACGATGATTGAGCAGACAAACCGGAATTATTCCTCACTTGCGATCTCCAGCCAGGATCGATTGTTGTATGGCGTTAGCAAGTACCCCCTTCAGTGCGGACTTGGATTGACGATTGGCGGCGGCCAGGTCTTCCCCGAAGTCAACTTCACCCTGCCACCGATGAATATTGAAGACGGCACCTGGGCCGAGGTGGTGGCTCACTACGATCAGATGGCTGAGCAAATCCTGCGCCGTGCGGTTGCGCTGTCCACGCCCGGAATCGTGTTGGAGTTCGAGCTTCTGCCGGCCATGACCGAGCGGCCCGAGTGGGGCGCTGAACTCACGGCCCTGCTGAAGCGGCGCATGACGGAAACCCATGAGAAGCGTCATCTGGCCTGTGCGCTGCGCGTCACTCCCACGGATATGCGCGATCAGATGAAGCCGCCCCAGTTGAGGACCGGGCCTGGATGGGAAAGCCTCAAGAGATCGTTTGCGCTTTGCGCAGAGGCCGGAGCGGACATTCTCTCTGTCGAGTCGGTCGGCGGCAAAGAGGTTCACGACGAGGCTCTGATGTATGGAGATTTCCCCGGCGTTGTTTTCGCTCTCGGTGTGCTGGCGCCGCGAGATATGTCCTGGCTCTGGCGCGAGATCAACGAAATTTGCGCAGCCCATCCTGGCGTCGTTCCCGGTGGCGACTCGGCCTGCGGATTCGCGAATACCGCCATGCAGCTTGCTCACCAGAAAATGCTTCCTGAAGTACTGGCGGCCGTGGTGCGGGCCATGAGTGCCGTGCGCAGCCTGGCCGCCTTTGAGCAGGGTGCTGTGGGACCATCGAAGGATTGCGCTTACGAAGGTCCGGTGATGAAGGCCATCACCGGCTATCCCATCGCCATGGAAGGGAAGTCGGCTAGTTGCGCGCACTTCAGCCCCATGGGAAACATCTCCGCCGCGATGTGCGACCTGTGGAGCAATGAGTCAGTGCAGAACGTGCGCTTGCTCTCTGGCAATGCTCCTGAGGTATTTACTGAACTGCTTGCCTATGATTGCCGGTTGATGAATATCGCGGCCTTGAGCGCCGGTGGCGCGCTGCAGATGAGAAATTGGATGACCGCATCCGACCAGTGGCTGAGCCCGCAGGCAGCGGTGCTGTCGCCGGAAGCCACTATCAAGATTGCGACTGCGATCGTCGGCGCGGACACTCCCTATCATCGGACCATCGCCGCGGGCCGCGCAGCTGTTGAGATTCTGAAAGATGGTATCGCGCAAGAGAAGCTCCGCATCTCACGCAAGGAGCAGCAGTGGCTCACGCGTATTGAGGATGCATTGGCCGCATTTCCAATGGAAGAAGAAACGCTGATGCACGATCTGGAGAGCCAATATGGGAGCCTCTACGATCGTGCAAGTTATGGATTCTAGCTGGCTCCGGCTATTTGCTGTGGTTACTCGGGAACAGTTCTAGAGATTACGTAAGGGAACGTCATGCGCCTTAAGATGATCGGCTGCGAGGTTTTCACGCGTGAGATAGACGACGTTGTTTCGCGTTCGCCGCACGTGATCGATTCAGAGATTTTGGTGATGGGCCTGCACGATCTGGGCGTAGAAATGCGCCCGCATATCCAGGAGCGGATCGATGCCGTCGACGGTGACGGCTTTGATGCAATCCTTTTGGGCTACGCTCTCTGCGGCCGTGGAACCGAAGGACTGCGCGCGGGAAAAACGCAACTCGTCCTTCCGCGCGCGCACGACTGCATTGGATTGCTGATGGGCAGCCGCCACGATTACCAGGCTTATTTCGAAAATCATCCCGGCGTCTACTATCGCTCTCCAGGTTGGATCGAGTATCAGAAGCCTGGCCAGACTCTTGTACCGGCTTTTCCCTCTAAAGACAACAAGATTGGGGAACGGCGCAGCCTGGAAGAATTCATTGCCCAATATGGCGAAGATAATGGAGCATTTCTTTACGAACAATTCGGTGCATTCCGCAGTCACTATTCCGGGCTGACGTACATTTCAACTGGAGTCGGCCCCGAAGAAGCATTCCGCAAACAGGCGCTGGACGAAGCAGCAAAAGAGAAATGGACCTTTGAAGAAATTAAGGGCTCGCTCAGCCTTCTGGAGCGTCTGGTGAATGGAGACTGGGATGCGGCCGACTTCCTGATCGTGCCCCCCGGCGCCACCATTCGCGGCACCCTGGGCGACTCGATCGTGGACGCAGTATGAGCATGGAAAAAGTACGGATACAACTAGAGCCACTGTCAGCGGCGGTGGAAGCGCCCTTGGGCGCATCGCTCGCATCCATTCTTCCGCAATTTGGCCTTGAGTTTCCCTGCGGTGGAACAGGTCTCTGCGGCGGTTGCCGGGTCCGTGTGCTGGCCGGATCGCTTCAGGTAACGGAACAGGACCGGTCCTTTTTTACAGAGACTGAACTTGATGCCGGATGGCGGCTTGCCTGCCAGGCTCGCGCAGAGATGCCGCTGGCTCTCGAGTGCGGCCAATGGCACATGGATGTTCTCACGGATAACTCCGGGCTTACCGGAGCAGGGAAGTCTGGCCTCGGGATTGCCATTGACCTGGGCACCACGACGATTGCCGCGCAGATGATCGACCTTGCCACGGGCGATGTTCTCTCAGTCGAAACCGATCTCAATCCACAATCGTCCTTTGGGTCCGACGTGATGAGCAGGGTCCGTGCAGCTCTGTTCGGCGATGATCTTCACTCAGTGGTGCGCATGGCACTCGGACGGATGATCGTCAAACTTGCCGGTGGTCGCGAGAACGAAATTGCCGAGGTCGTAGTGGTCGGCAACACAGTGATGCATCATCTGTTTGCGGGTCTTGATGTTGAGCCGCTTTCGCACGCGCCCTTTCATTCGCCCAATCTTGGTGAGCAATGCTTCTCTGCTCAAGAGCTCGACTGGCCCCTCCCATCGTCGTGCCACATTCGTTTTCTGCGCTGCCTGGGCGGTTTTGTGGGTTCGGATATTCTGGCCGGAATTCACGCCGTCGGCATGCCCGCCTCTGAGGCGCGCATAGCATTGATTGACCTGGGCACCAACGGCGAGATCGCCATTGGCAATCGTCGTGGAATTGTCTGCGCATCCACCGCCGCGGGACCGGCCTTTGAAGCAGGTTCCATCCACATGGGAATGCGCGCAGCCACAGGTGCGATTTCCCGCGTTGCGCTCCAGGACGGCCAGATGCACTCAACCGTGATTGGCGACGTGGAAGCCCGCGGCATCTGCGGCAGCGGCTTGGTGGATGCCGTTGCGGCAGGGCTTGAAAGCGGCGCGATCCTTTCTTCAGGACGCGTTGCCGACGGAACAAAAGCTTTTCCTGTGCAGAATCCTGTCGTTCTCTACCAATCCGATATTCGCGAGCTGCAACTGGCCAAGTCGGCCATCGCTTCAGGATTCAGGCTGCTGCTCAAGCAACTGGGCGCTGAGTTCAGCGATATCGAGAGCATCTACCTTGCCGGCGCCTTTGGAAACTATGTTCAGATTGACAGCGCCATTGGCGTGGGGTTACTGGAGATGCCCAGGGAACGCATTCGCGCGGCGGGCAATACTGCGTTGCGCGGCGCGAAAATTTTGCTGTTGTCGGATGGAGAGCCGTTTCTGCCTGAAGTGGAGCACATAAGCCTTGCCTCTGATCCTGGTTTCCAGAATGAGTTTGTAAGTTGCATGACTTTTCCCGGGGCTAAGAGTTATGTCTGAACACAAAGAAATTCGATCGGAAATTGAGAAGAGCCGTGAACGGCTTGCCGCCGCGCTCAGCCACAAACAACCGGATGCGATCCCCATCGACTTCGGTGGAACGAACGTCACCGGCGTGCACGTCAGTTGCGTGGCGGCCCTGCGCGATTACTACGGACTTGAGAAGCGCTTGGTACGCGTTGTCGAGACTGCCCAAATGCTGGGGCAAATGGACGAAGACCTACGGGATGCGATGGGCATCGATGTGATCGGAGTCTTTCGCCGCACTACCAAGTGGGGAGTTCCGGCCGAGCGCTGGAAGAGCTGGGAACTCAACGGTCTTGAAGTGCTGGTTCCCGGAGACTTCAATACCACTGTTGATGAGAATGGCGATACGCTGGTCTATCCGCAAGGCGATACCAGCGTACCGCCTAGCGGACGCATGCCGAGCGGCGGTTATTTTTTCGACGCCATTGTCCGCCAGGAGCCGATCGTCGAGGATAAGCTGAATCCCGAAGATAACATGGAAGAGTTCAGTCTCATCTCGCAGGAAGATATCGACTCACTGGTTCGTGCGACTGAGGAGGCGTGCGCGACAGGCCGCGGCGTGGTTGCCAATATTGGCGGGACCGCGTTTGGCGATATCGCGATCGTCCCCGCGCCGGCCCTCAAGCATCCCAAGGGAATTCGCGATATTACGGAATGGTACGTCTCCACCAGCAGCCGCCAGGATTACGTTCACAAGGTCTTTGAGCGCCAGTGCGAGATCGCTCTCCAGAATCTTGAGAAGGTCCACGCTGCCATCGGCAACAACGTTCAGGCAGTCTATATCTGCGGCACGGATTTCGGAACGCAGACCTCCGCCTTCTGTTCCGTGAAGACCTTCCGCAACCTTTACTTCCCTTACTACAAGCAGATCAACGACTGGATTCATGCGCACACAACCTGGAAGACCTTCAAGCATTCCTGCGGCGCAGTCTCAAAGTTCCTCCCTTCCATGATTGAAGCTGGGTTCGACATTCTCAATCCCGTGCAATGCTCCGCGACTGGAATGGAACCTGAGCAATTGAAGGCGAACTTCGGCGATCAACTCGTCTTCTGGGGCGGCGGAGTCGACACGCAGGACGTCTTACCCTTCAGAACACCTGCTGAAGTCCGGGAACAGGTTCTGCGCAGGTGCGAGGTGTTCGCTCCGGGCGGCGGATTCGTGTTTAATTCGATTCACAACGTTCAGGCACGGACGCCGGTTGAAAATATCGTTGCCATGATTGATGCCGTGCATGAATTCAACGGCAGAAAATGAGCTTAGATAAGGCCTATCCTATTCAGAAGATCAAGGAGTACGAAATGACAAGTCCAATCGAAAGCAACAATAGCCGTGAGCGGTTCGTCGCTACCCTGAATCACAAGCAACCGGATCGTATCCCGATTGACTTTGGCGGCACTTCCGTCACCGGCATGCATGTCAGCTGCGTAGCCGCCTTGCGAGACCACTACGGTTTGGAGAAGCGCCCCGTGCGCGTTCACGAGCCGTTCCAGATGCTCGGGATGGTGGACGACGATCTGAAAGTTGCCATGGGGCTTGATGTGGAAGGCGTCTATCCACGTGGCACCATGTTTGGTTTCCCGGCGGATCAATGGAAGAGCTGGCAACTCAACGGTCTCGAAGTGCTGGTTCCTGGTGATTTCAACACCACGACCGATGCAAACGGCGATATATTGATGTACCCTCTGGGCGACAAGACGGCTCCACCCAGCGGTCGCATGCCGCACGGTGGTTATTTCTTCGATTGCATTATCCGCCAGGAGCCCATCGATGAAGAGAAGCTGAATCCTGAAGACAACATGGAGGAGTTCGGCCCCATCTCGCAGGAGGATCTCGATCACCTGGTGCGCTCAACGCAGGAAGCGTCCGTAACCGGCCGCGGCGTGATTGCCACTTTTGGAGGCAGCGCGTTCGGCGATATTGCGCTCGTTCCCGCGCCGTTTCTCAAGCATCCCAAAGGAATTCGCGACGTTACTGAGTGGTATGTATCGACCGTCAGCCGCCAGGACTATATCCACAAAATCTATGAGCATGAATGCGAAGTAGCCATCAAGAACTTAGAGCGCATTTATGCCGCTGTTGGCGACAGCGTGCAGGCGGTGTTTGTTTGCGGCACGGATTTCGGCACGCAGACCTCCGCTTTCTGTTCCGTGAAGACCTTCCGCGACCTGTACTGTCCGTACTACAAGCAAATCAACAACTGGATTCACTCGCACACGCCGTGGAAGACGTTCAAGCATTCCTGCGGTGCTGTCTCAAAGTTTCTACCCTCCCTTATTGAAGCCGGGTTCGACATTCTCAATCCCGTGCAATGTTCCGCAACGGGCATGGAGCCCGAGCAGTTGAAAGCAAATTTCGGCGACCAGATCGTTTTCTGGGGAGGTGGAGTCGATACGCAGCGGGTCCTGCCCTTTGGGATGGCGACCGAGGTGAGGGAACAGGTATTGCGCCGGTGTGAAGTTTTCGCTCCGGGCGGTGGATTCGTCTTCGATGCGATTCACAACGTCCAGGCGGGAACGCCGGTAGAAAATATTGTCGCCATGCTCGATGCCGTGCATGAGTTCAACGGCAGGCGAGTAGGCGTTTTATCGTAACTACAGCGCCGCCGGCAGAAATCCAGCCTGTGTTGATTTTTCCCTACACAGGTTGAGAAGCTGCGTTCCGAGGGGCGCCGTGCCTGCGGAGAATAAGCGGGCAATTGGCGCCAATCTGTTGCGACGGCGGTCACATCCCGTCGAACAGGGCCGCCCCTATAATCGAATCGGAATGTCATCAGGGGTCTTGGAACTAGTTGAAACGGTTAATTTTAACCTCACCGAACAAAGGAGAGCAACTCCAAATGCATACGCACGAAATTGAACAGATGTGTGTAGTGGCCAAGGGACCGAATCACGGCCCGGCACCTATTCCTCAAGAAGGCCGATGGACCAAGGCGAAGGAAGTGAGCGACATCTCAGGCTTGACGCACGGCGTGGGTTGGTGCGCTCCCCAACAGGGAGCCTGCAAGCTGACGTTGAATGTGAAAAAGGGCATCATCGAGGAAGCGCTGGTCGAGACAATCGGCTGCACTGGAATGACCCACTCAGCCGCCATGGCCGCTGAAATCCTTCCCGGCAAGACCATCCTGGAAGCGCTGAACACCGACCTGGTCTGCGATGCGATCAATGTCGCAATGCGCGAACTTTTTCTGCAGATCGTCTATGGCCGCAGCCAGACAGCTTTTTCAGAGGGCGGACTGCCGATCGGCGCGGGACTTGAGGATCTGGGCAAGGGCTTGTGCAGCGTGACCGGAACGATGTACGGCACCAGCGAAAAGGGTGCGCGATATCTTCAGTTGGCCGAGGGCTATGTCACCGAGCTCGCACTCGACGCGGATAACGAGATCATCGGGTACAAGTTCGTCAAGCTTGGCCCCATGATGGACTCGATTGCCAAGGGAGTGGATGCACAGACCGCACTCACCAAGGCGACCGGCACCTATGGCCGATTTGCCGATGCCGTGAAAACCATTAACCCTCGCAAGGAATAAGGAGAAGATCATGGCTTTGTTTGAAGGATACGAAAGAAGGATTAAACAGATCGACTCTTATCTCGCCGCTGCCGGGATTGAGTCCCTGGAGAAGGCAGAAAAGATCTGTCTCGACAAGGGTGTCGATGTGCGCAAGATTGTGAAGTCGATCCAGCCGATCGCCTTTGAAAACGCAGGCTGGGCTTATCTGATCGGCGCCGCTGTGGCCATCAAGAAAGACCAAACCGTCGCTGCAGAAATTGCGGAAACGCTTGGCACCGGCCTGCAGGCGTTCTGCATCCCGGGTTCGGTCGCCGACGACCGCAAAGTCGGCATCGGCCATGGCAACCTGGCTGCGATGCTGCTCCGCGAAGAGACCGGCTGCTTTGCCTTCTGCGCCGGACACGAATCCTTTGCCGCCGCCGAGGGCGCCATCGGCCTCGCCCGCTCAGCGAACAACGCGCGTAAGAGTCCCTTGCGTGTCGTTCTCAACGGATTGGGCAAGGATGCCGCGCTGATCATCTCGCGCGTCAACGGATTCACCTATGTGCAGACCGAGTTCGACTATGCAACGGGCCAACTGAAGATCGTCAGGGAAAAGGCGTATTCGACCGGCGAGCGTGCGGCTGTTCGCTGCTATGGCGCCGACGATGTGCGCGAAGGCGTCGCGATCATGCACCTGGAGCGCGTCGATGTCGCAATCACCGGCAACTCCACCAACCCCACCCGTTTCCAGCATCCCGTGATGGCGATCTACAAGAAGGAGCGGCTGCTTGCGGGGAAGAAATTCTTCTCTGTAGCCTCTGGCGGCGGCACGGGACGGACATTGCATCCCGATAACATGGCGGCAGGCCCGGCCTCCTATGGCATGACCGATACCATGGGCAGGATGCATTCGGATGCCCAGTTTGCCGGATCGTCCTCTGTGCCCGCGCACGTTGAAATGATGGGCCTGATCGGCATGGGCAACAACCCGATGGTCGGCGCATCTGTCGCGGTTGCCGTTGCGGTCGAACGCGCGATGAAGGAACAATTGCAAACACTCGCTGTTTAGCTCAGGCCCTCTATCCTTAAATGGTATCCGGCGTCTCCTTCAGCAAACGCTGACGAAGACGCCGGGTTCGAAGCAAATGTCGGCCAATACGGACAGAACCCCTCCGACCCCAGAGCGGCGGTATGAGATTTTCTTCTTTATGGAATTCGCGTACAGTCTTATCGTTACCTGTTTGTCTGCTGGATCTGCTCATCGATCACGCGTTTTAGATTCGCGGGTGAATAGGTCGGCGCTTTGATGAACTTGCCGTCCGGGCGCTTATGAATCTTCAGATTCGGTTTCCAATCGCCATTATGGGCATTGGCGTCTTCCGGATGGACTAACTCGAGGCCTTTGCCTCGCTCGAGAACAGCGTCGCAAACACTGCAATGTGGCCAGGCCTTGCTCATGTTGCTACGCTGCACTTCATCCCAGGCAGGTTGAGCCTTCACGCCGGCGGCGTTGAGGGCCCCATAAGTGACGACAAGCTGGTCGATGCAGCCGTCGACGTATTCAGCGAAATCGGGTGTGCCGTCGGGATCGAGCACGACACCGATGTCGTTAATGACTGCGGCCCCCGCTTCTCCGTTCAATCCGGCAGCGGTCATCCTGACCGTGCAACCGCAGCCCTTGACGAACTCGAGTGCTTCTTCAAAGACCAGGCGCGCTCGAAGCAGGCGCGTTTCCGCGTCAGGAAGCTCCGGAGAATCCTTTACCTGCTGGTTGAATTGATTCATTAAGGTCACGATGTCTTCCTGAGGGCGATAGGGCTTGTCGGTCATTCAATCCTCAATTCATTGTGTCGGCTGATGGTCAGCGGTTCGGACATTGATCTCGCGCAAGTGAAGGTGGCCTGTCCAATCTCTTGTATCGGCGAGATTGTTAATATGGCGCTGTGATGAGGGGCACGGTGCTTTTGCACTAACCGAAATGTTCGTCTTCGACTGGTTTAGGTTGCAGCCATTTCTTGGCTAGCCGCGAAATGGCCGCGAGATAGATAAGTTCGAAAAAGAGCCCCAGGGTCCAGAATCGCGGCTGCACCTGGATGGTCGCCAAGCCGTCAGTTGTGTTTGAGTAAACAACATCGAAGCGAAATGGTTCTCCGCGCCCACCGTCTGTTGCGCAGACCCAGTTCGAGCCGTAGTTGGCTTGCGTACCAACTCGCATTTCCTGTCACATCGCGCAGAGTACACCGCAAACCTTCGTTTGTAGCCGGAACGAACAAAACTTATCCAGCTGCCCCTTATGCCAACTCCGGCCCTGATTCCGACGCGCCGGGGAGGTTGCGCGATAATCCACTCGGAACTCGGAATTCTTAGCAGCCGAGGCGTGATCCAAAAGATTTTAGCTAAGTTGTTCAGAATATTGGCGTCCCCGACGGGATTTGAACCCGTGTTATCGCCGTGAAAGGGCGGTGTCCTAGGCCGGGCTAGACGACGGGGACGCTTGACGTGGGCCGTGTGCCGCTTGAAATTGCCGCATGCGCCCTTATGAAGGCTACCAACTTGGGAGGGTAGTGTCAAAAATTGCACGCCAACGGAGGCCCGGCCCCACTTTTTCCATCGAGGAGCCGGTTCCAAGCGTCAAATAATCAAAATCGAAGTGGAGAACTTCCAACCCTCTGGATGCGTACTCTCCGCTAGGGAAACCGTAAGAATGCTGGATTGTCGAACGGAGCAATCCCGCAATCCGGCACCACAATCCATCCGGCGCTATCCGGAGACCCACCCCCGGGCTATGGACTGAAATAATCTGAATAGAGGAACGATTGAGTGAGAAGGAACGCTTTGAAGCGCATCCATGGAGTGAGTTGTCTTGCTTTGATGGGGCTTGCGGCCATCGGCTGCCAGAAGAAATCTGCTGCGCCTGCTGATCCCGGTATGCAGGCCATGCCGGTGCAGACGGTTACCGTATCGCTCTCCCCGGTAGCGCAGAGCAGTGAGTATGTGGCCACTATCAAGTCGCGCCGCTCGGCCACTCTGGAGCCACAGGTGCAGGGAACTCTGATCCAGATTCGCGTCAAGTCTGGGGACCATGTGAAGGCTGGTCAGGTGATGTTCGAGATCGAGCCGCGGCTCCAGGTCGCCGCCGTTGAAGCGGCCCGCGCCACCGAACGACAGAAAAAAGCGCTCTACGAATACAATGTCTCGGAGATCGAGCGGCAGCGCAAGCTCTTTGAGGCAGGTATCACCAGCCGCGACGCTTACGAGCAGGCGCAGCAGACATTTGCCAACACCAAGGCGGACTATGAGTCCGCGGCGGGCACACGCAAGTCGCAGGAAGAACAGCTGGCTTACTACACCATCCGTGCGCCCTTTGACGGGGTGGTAGGCGACGTTCCCGTGCACGTGGGCGACTTTGTCGCGCCTGCCAGCTCTCCACCCAGCGTTCTGACCACGGTGGATGAAAACAAGAATCTTGAAGCCTATATCTACGTTCCGACAGAGCGATCTGCCCAGGTGAAACAGGGCCTGGATGTGGAACTGACGGATAACAGCGGCAAGCTGCTGGAGAAGACCAAGATCGATTTTCTTTCGCCCGAAGTAGATACCATGCTGCAAGGAATCCTAGTGAAAGCCCCCGTGCATTCCGCGCCGGAGCTTCTGCGCACGGCGCAAATGGTAAAGGCGCGGGTCATCTGGAGCACGAAGCCGATGGCTGTGATTCCGGTGCTGGCGGTCACGCGCCAGGGCGGGCAGACCTTCGTCTTTGTGGCGCAGCAGCAGAACGGGCACCTTATTGCTCACCAGACACCGGTCACGCTGGGCGATACGGTGGGCAACTCCTATTCCATCTCTTCAGGATTGAATGCGGGCGATAAAGTGATCGTTTCCAGCACCCAATTTCTCGTGAATGGCATGCCGGTTATGCCGCTGCCGGGCGCCTAAAGTACCAGCGAAAAAGGAAGGCAACTCTTGTTTGTAGACTTCTTCATCCGTCGGCCTGTTTTTGCCACGGTGTGCGCGCTGCTGATCATTCTCGCAGGAGCCGTGTGCATTCCCAACCTTCCTGTCGCCATGTATCCCGAGTTGGCGCCTCCGGTGATTGCGGTGACATGCAACTATGTAGGCGCCAACGCCGATACCGTCGAGAAGGCAGTTACCATTCCCCTGGAAGAGTCGATCAACGGCGTCGAGGGGATGCGCTACATCAATTCCTCCAGCACCAACAGCGGAACGAGTCAAATCACTGTTACCTTCAAGACCGGCTACGACCTCGATATCGCCGCCGTGGACGTGCAGAACCGCGTGGCCAGCGTGCAAGGCCGTCTGCCAGCGGCAGTCAATGCCACCGGCATCACGATCACTAAAACCAGCTACAACTTCGTCTTCGGAGCCGGCTTCTTCACTCGCGACGGACGCTACTCGCCTGAGTTCATCTCCAACTACCTCGATGTCTACGTAAAAGATGCGGTCAAGCGGGTGCCAGGCGTGGGCGACGTGATGATCTTTGCCGAGCGCAAATACGCCATGCGCGTCTGGCTGGACCCGGTGCGTCTGGCGGCACGCGGACTGACGGCCACGGATGTGGTGAACGCGCTGACAGAGCAGAATGTCGAGATCCCCGCCGGCCAGCTTGGTCAGCCTCCATCGGATCAGAAACAGGCATTCCAGATCCCAGTGCGCGTGGTGGGCCGGCTCACCAGTCCTGCTGAATTCGACAACATCATCGTCAAGAACTCCCCCAATGGCCTAGTCCTTCTCAAGGACGTTGGCCGTTCCGAAGTAGGCTCGGAGGATTACAGCACCGCGCTCAAGTACATGGGGCTCGATGCCAATGGCATCGGCGTCATACAGCTTTCCAACGCCAACGCCCTCGATGTGGACCGCCAGGCAAAGGCGGTTCTGAAGGAGCTCTCGACGAGTTTCCCCCCCGGCCTCGAATACGCGATTGCCTTTGACTCCACCACCGTGGTCGGCGACTCCATCCGGGAAGTGCTTCAGACTCTCGGCATCGCAATCTTTATCGTCATTACGGTCATTTTTCTATTCCTGCTGGACTGGCGCGCCACCATCATTCCCGCCGTCACCATCCCGGTTTCGTTGATCGGAACCTTCGCCTTCATCAAGATCTTCGGTTTCTCCGTAAATACGCTCACGCTCTTTGGCATCACGCTGGCTACGGGACTCGTGGTGGACGATGCCATCGTGGTTATTGAGAATGTGCAGCGCCACATCGCCATGGAGCATTCCGATCCCCTCGAGGCCACATCGCGGGCGATGGGCGAAGTCACTAGCGCCGTCATTGCAACGTCACTGGTGCTCATCGCGGTCTTCGTGCCGGTTTCTTTCTTCCCCGGCACCACCGGCATCCTCTACCGGCAGTTTTCGCTCACTATTGCGTTTTCCATCGCCATCTCAGCCTTCAATGCGCTCACGCTTTCGCCGGCGCTGTCAGCCATGCTCCTGCGCGGAGAAGAAGCGCGTCCAAAACAGTTAGATTTTTTGCGCATTGTGCCGCTCTCCCGCGCCTTCGCAGCATTTATTCACGGTGCTGACGCTGTAGTAAGCTGGCTGGCGCGCGTCTACGCAAGGTCCATTCATATCGCACTGCAACTGCGCTACCTGCTGCTCATTGTCTTCTTTTGCGGGTTGGGAGCAGCGGTGTGGATGTATCGGAATGTTCCCACCGGCTTCATTCCCCAGGAAGATCAGGGTTACCTGTTTGTCGTCGTGCAGGCGCCGCCTGGTTCCTCGCTCGCTTATACCACCGATCTGGCTGACAGAGCCCAGTACATCATCGCCCAAAATCCAGATGTAGGCGGAGCATTCTCGGTCATGGGTTTCAGCTTCGCAGGTGGATCGTCCAACTCAGGCATGATGTTTATCAGCACCAAGCCCGCCGATCAAAGGCGGGGAAAAGGCCACTCTGCCGCTGATATCGTGGCCGACCTCTCGCCTAAGCTGCAGAGCCTGATGTTCGCTTCCAACGGCGGGTTGGTGGCAGTCTTCCAGCCTCCGGCGGTCGAGGGCGTGGGCAGCTTTGGCGGTTTTCAGTTCATGCTCCAGGACCAGGGGAGCAATACGCTCAGCGACCTGGACCGCGTTGCTCATCAGATTGTGGGCGCCGGCGCCGCGCGCAAGGATCTGACCGGACTGTTTACTTCATTTTCAGCCAACGATCCGCAGATGCTGGTGACCATCGATCGCGAAAAGGCCAAGGCCATGAACGTGCCGCTTTCGCAGATCACCACCACGCTCAGTGTCTTTATGGGCTCGGAGTACATCAACGACTTCGACTACAACAACCGCACCTATCGCGTCTTCGTGCAGGCGGATCAGCCCTTCCGCATGACCGCCAAAGACCTGCACAATTTTTATGTGCGCTCGGATTCGGGCCAGATGGTGCCGCTGGATAATCTGGCCACCGTCGCAGAAAGCTCCGGCGCGCCGGTGATTACTCACTACAATCTTTTCCGCGCGGTAGAAATCGACGGCTCCGCCGCGCCGGGCTTCAGCTCGGGGCAAGGCTTGTCGGCGATGGAAACTCTGGCCAAGCAACAAATGATGCCCGGCATGAGCTATGAGTGGACCGGATTGACGCTCGACGAGCTCGAGTCCAGCGGCAAGGCGATCATCATCTTCGGCCTGGGAATTCTGGTCGTCTACCTCACGCTCTCGGCGCAATATGAGAGCTTCGCGCTGCCCTTCATCATTCTTCTCGCCGTGCCCATGGCGGTGCTGGGAGCTCTCGGCCTGATTGCCGCTCGCGGGTATGCCAACGACGTCTACTGCCAGATCGGCCTGGTCATGCTCATTGGCCTCTCGGCAAAAAACTCAATTCTGATTGTCGAGTTCGCCGAGCAGTTGCGCCGTAAAGAACGCAGTATTGTTGAGGCGGCCATCGAAGCCGGAGAGTTGCGACTGCGTCCTATTCTCATGACCTCGTTTGCCTTCATCCTCGGCGTTCTCCCGCTGGTCTTCGCCACCGGCGCCGGCGCCCTGGGCCGCCGCTCCGTGGGAACCACGATCGTAGGCGGAATGCTGCTCTCCACGGTGCTTAACCTCTTCTTCATCCCCGTTCTCTATGTGATCGTGAGCAGGTTGCTGGAGAGTTTCAAGTCAAGAAGTAGGGAGCCATACCAAGCATAGGGCGGCCTGTCACTGCTGATCCCTGTGCGCGATCACGTAATCCTTGATGCGGTCGTAGACCTCGCTCGTCACAACGCCCTTTTCCACCAGGTCCGTCTTGGAGCGATAGGGCCGGAAGCGAACAATGCGGCCGGCCCAACTCTGCGTCATGCCCGGAACCTTCAGCAACTCATCGGCTGAGGCGTGGTTAATATCGATACGCATCTCCGCCGGCGGGGCTGTTGCTGAAGTTTTGGCCACACCACGAGTGTCTCGGTCCTGGTATTGCGCCATTCCGGTCAGGCAAATGCCCAGCGTCGCAATCGCTAAGATCATGAATCGCGTTCCTGTTTGCACGGCTCCATTCTCCACCTACTCCAGTGTCGTAAGCAAGATGGCGGAAGCAGCTCCAAAAATCGAGCTCAAATTCCACCGGAAAGGTTTCAGATTGATGTGTTCCTTATCACACACGCTCCTTTGAAGCCGGCGCTACAATGATCCAACTTGAACGCCGTGCGAAAAGTTATCGTGCACCGGTTGGCCATCGAAAGGCAGTTTCTTTATGTCCAATACTCGTCGGGAATTTCTGCAAACCAGCGCGGCTCTCGCGCTCGGCATCGTGGGTGGAGCGGGAACAAATCTGATCGCGGAAACACAGTCTCAAACCCAGTCCGCTGGAATGCCGAGTACCGCGCCATTGGAAGTCCAGGTTCCAAAGATGAAGTTTGGCAACGCGGAGATAGGCCGCCTGGTTCTCGGCGTCAACCCGCTCTATGGATGGGCACACTACAACAACAATTTCAGTAATGCGATGAAAGATTGGTATACACACGATAAAGTCTGCGAGGTCCTGCACCGAGCTAATGCCTTTGGGATCAACGCGCTCAACTACGTCAACGCCAAGCGCGCCCCATCTGACCTGGCGCAGTTCGAGGCCGAGGGCGGCAAGATGAATCTGATCGTTCAGGTTTGCGCCCCCGATGACGCCGCCGCGCTCTACAAGGAACACAAGCCTCTGGCGATGCATCGACAGGGCGAAGTCGTTGACATCGCTTTCAAGGAACGCACCATGGATACTGTCCGCGAGTGGTGCAAACGAGTCCGCGATTTGGGCACGCTGGTCGGCGTGGGCACGCACAAGCCAGAGGTGATCGAACTGGTAGAGGAGCAGGGCTGGGACGTCGATTTCTACGCCGGCTGTGTTTACAACCGCACTCGTACCGAGGAAGAATTGAAGCAGATCCTCAACGGCCAGTTACTCGAAATGCCCCGCGAAGTCTATCTGCAGAGCGATCCTGCGCGCATGTACAAGGTCATGCGGCAAACCACTAAAACCTGCTTTGCCTTCAAAATTTTGGCCGCGGGACGCATAGAAGGCGCCAGCGTTGAGCAAGCCTTCCGCACCGCGTTTTCAGGCATCAAGCCGAATGACGGCGTTTTTGTCGGCATGTACCCCAGGAATACGGATGAGGTTAAGGTGAACGCCGAGATCGTGCATAAGATTTTGACTGGCGCTTGAGACCCAGAATCAAAGGCCTGCTCTGGAAAGTAGGTAACTTAAATGTCAAATACGCGTAGAGAATTTATTCAGTCCAGTGCGGCACTCGCGGTGGGCGTAATGAGCGGTGCGACGACTTCAATGGCGGCAGAGCCGGTTGCCGGTTCCCTGGTAAGGCAGAGTATCGTTGCGCCCGCGGATCTCCAGGTTCCCAAAATCAAATTCGGCAGCGTCGAAATCAGTCGCATGGTTCTGGGCCACAACCAGTTCTGTGGATTTTCTCATTTCAGCACCAACCTCAGCAAAGACATGACCACCTGGTACACGCAGGATGAAGTCTGCGCAGTCATGCACCGGGCAAACTCCTACGGCATCAATGCATATAACTACAGCCAGAACGGCTCCGAACCCGACAGTGCAAAGCGCGCCGCCGAGGACTGGGCACGCTTTGTAGCCGAGGGCGGCAAAATGTACGTGATCGCCGGGGATGGAAATCTCGACCCGGCGGGCACTCTCTCGCTGGTTCAGACCATCAGGCCGCTGGCGCTACAAAGGCACGGCATGCTTGTCGACAAAGCCTTCCACGAAGGCAAGATGGATATCGTCGTCAATGACTGGTCGAAGCGCGCCCGCGATCTGGGCGTGATGGTCGGCGTGGGAACGCACAATCCCAAGGTGATTGAATTCGTTGAAGAAAAAGGCTGGGACGTCGATTTCTACTCCGGTTGCGTCTACCAGATCACTCGAACTGAAGCTGAGTGGAGGCAGGTCCTCAACGGCGAGCTGATGGAAATGTCCGGTGAAACCTACGTGCAAAGCGATCCCGCGCGCATGTACAAGGCCATCCGGCAAACCGCAAAGCCCTGCTTTGCATTCAAAATCCTGGCCGCCGGGCGTGTGGCCGATAACGCCATCGAACAGGCATTCCGCACCGCATTTTCAAGCATCAAGCCCATCGACTCCATCTATGTGGGAATGTATCCTCGGCATAAAGACGAAATGAAAGAGAACGTCGAGATCGTGCATCGCATCCTGACTGGCGCTTGATTCAGCTGGAAGTGAATTCACCCCCTGCAACGAAGTCATTTGACACTGCAGGGTATTTGCCTTTACTTTCAAGAGAGATGCAGAGCTACCGCCATCACGGGTATCATCACCATCATGGGACATCCATGCCGGCGGACTGCCATGGCCTAAACTAAACGGCCAGAGAGATCAAAAGACACCTGAAGCCCGCCGGCGACCGACGCCAGCGGGTTTTTTCATGCCAAAATCTCAATCAGGATCAGGAAAAATGACAACAACAATCGACTTTGAAAAAATGGATGGCCTCGCGCCCGGCATCGTGCAGGACGCGCAGACGGGTGAAGTGCTGATGCTGGGCTTTCTCAATCCCATCAGCTATGCCAAAACGCTGGAAACCGGCTTCGTTACTTTCTGGAGCCGCACCCGCCAAAAACTATGGATGAAGGGCGAGACCAGCGGCAACCGCCTGCGCGTTGTCTCCGCCTCCACCGATTGCGACAACGACACGCTGCTGTTTCGCGTCGTGGTTGAAGGCGACGGACTGGTCTGTCACGAAGGTACCGTCAGTTGCTTCACCAAACCGCTGCCCGTAGGCTCGGCCAGCACGAAAGAGGAAACCTGTGGCTAACAAACTGAGGCTCGGCATCCCCAAGGGAAGCCTGCAGGATGCGACCATCGCTCTTTTCAAACGCGCAGGCTGGAACATCTACGCCGACGGCCGCTCCTATTTTCCCTCCATCGACGACAGTGAGATCGAGTGCATGCTGATTCGCGCCCAGGAGATGGCGCGCTACGTCGATCACGGCGTCCTCGACGCGGGACTCACCGGCATCGACTGGGTTGTCGAGAGCGGCCTCGACGTCACCAGCGTCACCACGCTCACCTATGCCAAGCAGAGCCGCCGCAAGGTGCGCTGGGTGCTTGCTGTTCCCGAGGGCAGTGGCTTTGAGAAGGCTGAAGATCTCGAAGGCAAGATCGTCGCCACCGAGCTCGTCGAGGTCAGCAAGCGTTACTTCGCAGCCAAGGGCGTGAACGTAAAGGTCGAGTTCAGTTGGGGTGCAACGGAAGTAAAGCCGCCCACGCTCGCCGATGCCATCATCGAGATCACCGAGACCGGCAGTTCCCTCAAGGCCAATCGCCTCAAAATCATCGATACGGTGATGGAAAGCGAGACTCATCTCATCGCCGGCAAAGCCGCACAGGCCGACGCATGGAAGCGCGAAAAGATTGGCCAGATCGCTCTCATGCTTCGCGGAGCAATCGATGCGCAATCGCAGGTGGGCCTCATGCTCAACGTCAAGCGCGACGATCTTGAGGCAGTGCTCGCGGTTCTGCCTGCGTTGAACTCGCCCACCATCTCCCAGTTGAGCAACTCGGAGTGGGTTGCGGTCAACACGATCGTCGATGAAGGCGTAGCCCGCGATGTGATTCCGCGCCTGAAAGCGGCGAGAGCAACCGGCATCGTGGAGTACCCGCTGAACAAAGTTGTGCTGTAACAGCAAAGACGAATGAGACACGAACGATGAAACTGGTTCGGACCATAGGACGATGCGCGAGACAATCGGCGGAGATCCTCGCCGCCCTCGAACAGCGCGGCGGTGCGGCGCTCGATAGCGTGCTCCCCGCTGTCAAGCGCATAGTGTCCGATGTGCGAAAAAGAGGCGATCGTGCGCTCCTTCGCTGTGCAGCCCAATTTGACGGTCTGCAAGACGCAGCCGACCTGCGCGTCACGCAGCAGGAGATGGCTGCGGCATACGAGGAAATCGATCCCGCGCTGCGCAAGGCATTATCCACGGCAGCCAAACAGATTCGCGTCTTTGCCAAGCGCCAATTACCGGCCTCATGGGACGCGTCCCCGGTTACCGGTCTCACGACGGGCCAGCTTCTTCGCCCACTCGGTTCGGTGGGTTGCTACGTCCCCAGCGGCCGCCATCCGCTTCCTTCCACGCTGCTCATGACGGCCATTCCAGCGCAGGTTGCAGGGGTCAAACGGATCGTGGTCGTCTCACCCAAACCCGCGCCGGAAACCCTGGCCGCCGCGCATCTGCTCGGTATCACGGAGTTCTATCGTCTCGGCGGTGCGCACGCCATCGCCGCATTGGCATACGGAACCGCATCCCTCCAACGCGTAGACAAAATCGTCGGCCCCGGCAGCCTTTACGTCACTGCGGCAAAGCGCCTGGTAGCTTTCGACTGCGCAATCGATATGCTTGCCGGACCAACCGAGATTGTCGTAACCAGCGAAAACGGCAACGCAGCCGATATCGCGTCCGACCTCGTAGCGCAAGCCGAGCACGATCCTGAAGCGCTCGCCATCTTCATCACCACGCGTCCCGATCTGGCCAAAGAAGTCATTGCCGAAGCAAAGCTGCGCAGTCGCAACAATCCGATTGCTCGTCGGGCCCTCGACCGGAACGGTCTGGTGATCCTCGCCTCCACGGTCGACGAGGCACGCAAGATCACGAACCGCCTTGCCGCCGAGCATCTCACAGTCGACGCGTCCATCGATCTCGACTGGGTTCAGAACGCAGGCTCAGTCTTCGTAGGCCGCTGGTCCGCGCAGCCCATGGGTGACTATATTTCAGGACCTAACCACACTCTCCCGACCGGTGGAATGGCTCGCGTCCGGGGCGGCCTGAGCGTCAACGACTTCGTCAAGCTCATCACGGTGCAAGAGTATACGGCGGAGGCACTCCGCTCACTCGGGCCCCCAGCGATTTTACTGGCTGAAGCCGAGGGGCTTGTGGGTCATGCCGAATCCATTCGCGCGCGTCTACAAAAAAGGAGACCCCGTGTCTGACCCTGTTGCAGTGCTCTCCCCAACTCCGCGCGCTCGCGTGCAGGCGATGATGGAGTATCATCCTCCCCTCGGCAGCCGCGATGCTTTGCGCTTGGACTTCAACGAGAACACGCTTGCCTGTTCTCCTAAAATCCGTGAAACCCTCGCCCACATCTCCGCCGGCGATCTCACCCGTTACCCCGAGCGCCAGCCGGTCGAGGCTATCGTCGCAAAATATCTAGGTCTCGCCACTGAACAGCTATCTCTTACCAATGGCGTAGACGAAGCCATTCACGTTCTCTTCGAGACCTTTCTTGAAACAGGCGATGAGCTATTGTTACCCGTACCTACGTATACGATGTATGAAGTCTATGCGTCGGCCACGGATGCGCGCGTGGTCGCGGTACAGGCTGCGGACGACCTTAAATTTCCCTATGAGCGTCTCCTCGCCGCCATCACATCGCGCACAAAAATCATCGCCATCGCCAATCCCAACAGCCCTTCAGGTTCCGTGGCCACTCGCGATCAACTCATTGAAATTGCACGTCGCGCACCCCACGCAGTGCTTCTTGTCGACGAAGCGTACTACCACTTCCACGGCGAAACAATGATCGATCTGGTAGGAACTGCCCCGAATTTGATTGTTGCCAGAACCTTCTCTAAGGCCTACGGCCTGGCGGGCTTGCGCCTCGGATCGCTGGCCGGCCCGGTGGAGTTGATGCGTTGGATTCGCCGCGTTCTATCGCCCTATAGCGTGAACTCGCTGGCCTTGGCCTGCTTGCCGCCCGCTCTCGAAGACAAAACGTACCTCGACTGGTACGTGGGTGAAGTGCTCCAGGCGCGGAGGGAATTTGAAGTCGTTCTGGATGCAATTGGCATTCGCCGCTGGCCCAGCCGCGCGAACTTTATCCTGGTTGAGATCGGCCCGCAGCACGCGGAATTTGTACGGCGAATGCGCGCCGCCGGCGTGCTGGTTCGTGACCGCTCCAGCGACCCGGGTTGCGATGGCCTGGTCCGCATCACCATCGGAACCCGCGAGCAGATGGGGCAGGCGATTGCGGCTCTCAATGAAGCTATAGCAGCCTTGAAAATTGGAGGGAAGGCGCAATGACGATCGGCAAGAAATCGAAATCAGTAATCAAGTCGCGAGCGCGCACTTCCATCGTCGAGCGCAATACCGCGGAGACGCGCATCTTCATCCGGCTCTCCATTGAAGGTCGTGGCCAATACAAAATTTCCACGGGCATCCGCTTCTTCGATCACATGCTGGAGCTGTTCACCCGCCACGGTGCCTTCGATCTCGAACTCAAATGCGACGGCGATCTCGACGTTGATCAGCACCACACCGTCGAAGACGTCGGCATCGCACTCGGCGAGGCCTTCAATCGCGCTCTCGGCGACAAGCGCGGCATTCTTCGCGCCGGTTATTTCCTCATGCCTATGGACGAAACCTTAGCCATCGCGGCCGTGGATTTGAGCGGCCGCGCAGCCTTCGCCGTCGAGACCAAAGTGCGCACGCGCCTTGTCGGCGACCTTCAATCCGAACTCGTCACTGATTTCTTCGAAGGCTTCGCCCGCGGCGCCCGCGCCAACGTGCATGTCAAGACCATGTACGGTCGCTCCAACCATCACAAGATCGAAGCCATCTTCAAAGCTTTTGCACGCGCTCTCCGCGTAGCCTGCTCAAAAGATAAACAATTAGGAGAGATGCTGCCCTCGACGAAGGGATTGCTCTGATGCGCGTAACCGTGATCGATTACAAAGCGGGCAACCTGGCCTCAGTACTCAAGGCTTTGCGTCATCTGGGGGCAGAGCCGGTTGTCACAGATGGCGATTTGTCTCTCGTTGATTCCGCGGAGCGCATCGTGCTGCCAGGCGTAGGCCACTTCGCGGCCACTGAGCGCCTCGATTCGACCGGCCTCACAACGGCCATTCGAGCGGCAATCGCGCGCCGCGTTCCATTTCTTGGCATTTGTGTTGGAATGCAGTGGCTCTATGCCGGCTCAAGTGAAGCGCCTGATCAGCCCGGCCTCGCACATTTTTCCGAAGGCTGCACTCACTTTGCTGAGAGCAAGGAAAAAGTTCCCCACGTCGGTTGGAATTCGCTTGAGGTGCGCAAGGACTCTCGCTTGCTCGCTGGAGTAGAGCCGGGCGAGTTTGTCTACTTCACTCATTCCTACAAGGCGCCGGTTACTGTCTATACCGCCGCCGTTACGCACTACATTGAGTCATTCGCATCCGCCGTCGAGCGAGCCAATGTGATGGGAGTGCAGTTTCACCCTGAAAAGTCCGGCGCTGCAGGCCTAAAGATTCTAAGCAATTTTCTATTCTGGGAAGGGAAGTAATGCTTACCAAGCGCATCATCGCCTGCCTCGATGTTCACGACGGTCGTGTCGTAAAAGGCGTGCAATTCGTTGACCTCATCGATGCAGGCGATCCGGCTACGCAGGCCGCACGTCATGCCCGCGAAGGAGCCGACGAAATCGTGCTGCTCGATATTACCGCGACGCACGAAGGCCGGCAGACCTTGCTCGATACTGTCCGCCGAACCGCTCGTGAATTATTCGTCCCCTTTTGCGTGGGCGGCGGCATTCGCACAGCAGACGATGCGGCGCAGGTCTTCGAGGCCGGCGCAGACAAGGTGAGCGTTAATTCCGCGGCGTTGGCCGACCCAACTCTGATCGCCGCCATCGGCCGCAGTTTTGGCGCACAAGCCGTCGTCGTTGCTATCGATGCCCGCCGTGATCCCGAAGCCGCCGATCCGGTTCGCGACGCACAGGTCTTTGTGCAGGGCGGCAGAAAGCCGGCAGGCCGCCGAGTGGTGGAGTGGGCGCGCGAGGCTGAAGACCGCGGCGCCGGCGAGATTCTGCTTACCTCGATGAACTCTGATGGAATGCGCACCGGTTTCGATTGCGAATTAACCGCGGCGGTCAGCGAGGCGGTCGGCATTCCGGTAATCGCCTCGGGAGGCGCAGGAACCGTCGATCATTTTACCGATGTCTTCGGGCGAGGCAAAGCCGATGCCGCACTCGCCGCCAGCATCTTTCATTTCGGCGTATCGAGCGCCCGGTCGCTCAAAGAAGAGCTGGCTAAAGCCGGCGTCTCCGTGAGGCTTCCATGCTGATTCCATCTATTGATCTGCTGGGGGGCCGCATCGTTCAGCTTGTGCAAGGGGAGAAACTCGGCCTCGCCTTCGATGACTTCGAATACTGGATCGAGAAGTTTTCTCACTTTCCGTTAGTGCAGTTGATCGACCTCGACGCCGCCATGCGCCAGGGCGATAACTCCACGTTGGTCGCGCAGATTGCCAAGCGGCTACCAGTCCAAGCAGGCGGCGGCATCCACTCCATCGAACGCGCCCGCCAGGTGCTCGACGCCGGCGCAAAGCGAGTGATTATCGGATCGGCGCTCTTCTCTGCGGAGGGCGCAGTCAACACGGAATTTGCCGCTGCGTTGGCCGCCAGCGTCGGAGCAGATCAAGTGGTAGCCGGCATCGATACCAAGAACGGCAGAATCGCGGTAAAGGGTTGGAAGGCGCAAGTCGCCCTCACGCCCGACGAAGCGATTCCGCAACTCGAAGCCCACGTTGCCGCATTTCTCTATACGCACGTGGACGGCGAGGGTCTGATGCAGGGCTTTCCCATTGAAACCGCTGCGCGCTTGCGCAAGCTCACGGATCGGCAGCTTATCGTGGCCGGCGGCATCTGCAGCCGGCAGGAAGTGGATGCTCTGGACGCTCTGGGAGCCGATGCCGTGGTGGGCATGGCTGTATACACTGAGCTGCTCACAGTGTGATTCGCGTTGCGAAACTTTGCGCGGTTACGCCTGCTTCTCTCCGATTGCGCGGCTGGTCTCAACCCGCGATGCCCTTAGCAGTCTCGCTATCTGTTTCAGATGAAGTTGCACAGCATAGGCGCGTAAAATATCGGACTGTGAGAACCGGATTCCCTTGGGTCGCGCCTCTGTCATCCGTGCTTCGAGCTGGGCGATATCTTCCTCGATATTGATTCGTGGCGGCACGCTGAATCGC
Source organism: Occallatibacter sp. (assembly GCA_049515455.1). Classification (GTDB taxonomy): domain Bacteria; phylum Acidobacteriota; class Terriglobia; order Terriglobales; family Acidobacteriaceae; genus Telmatobacter. Next base: position 46,558 of record JBEKUB010000006.1, on the reverse strand, counting down.
CATTCGTCAATGCAGCTGGCCACATGGTGGAAACCGGTGCGAATGTCCTCAGCCAATTGACCGAGATACGGTTCCAGTTGTTGCGCAAATCGATCGTGATGGCTGTCCTTGACAGAGAATTCCAATGCCACCAGGGCGTCAAAAAGCGAGCGGCCAAACTGCGAGAGCATTCCCAGCCCTTCTCGCCAGCCCGGTCCGCCAGAAGGCTCGTTGCGTGATGCCTCCAGCAGTTGGTTATTGTTCCGCAACATAGCCAATGCATCGTCGCGCAACGCGGGCAGATTTTCAGCGGGCGCGCCGCGAAAACCTTTGAGAATTGCTTCAAAAAAAGATCCCAGCAACAGAAACTCCTGTGCCAGTCCATCCCGCAGGCGCAGCCTTGCGCGGTCGGGAAGCACCAGCGTGGTCACTGCCAGAGCCACCACTATTCCCAGCAAAACTTCGACCACGCGTTCCAGCGCCAGGCTCCAGCGCGGTCCGGTTTTTTCGACCAGCATGATGATGGTGATGGTAACGCCTGCCAGCCTTGAACTGCTATGGAGACCCAGTAATCCGCAGATGATGACAGCCGCAAGCACGGCCAGGATGTAGTTCCACGGAAGCACGCCGAAGAAGGAAAACGAAAAGCCAAGCAAAGCACCGATAACTGTGCCGAGTATGCGGTCGCGCGATGCGTTTACCGTGGAACCGAAATTCGATTGCAGCACGATAATAGCGCTGATCGCACCCCAGTAGCCGTCGTGCAACCCGAAGCGCAGCGCCAGCCACCAGCATAACGCTGCAGCCAGCGCGGTCTTGGCAGCGTGGATCAACAGCCTCTGGTGTTCCCAGGAAAGAAGTCCCGATTTCTCCCTTTGTTCGACGCGCAGCTTGACTTCAAGCTGATGCTGGGACCACGTTTTGTTTGCCTTCAGACGCATCGATGAAATCAGTACTCCAGGGTTCTCGTCAAGATTCAGGATCACAGAATCCGATTAATTCGGCAGTGACCCATCTCACGCTCTTTCAGAGAGAATAATCTCCAGCGAGGCATAAATGCTCGCCCGAGGCCAAATTAGCTGCAACTATTCCTTGATTTGAGCGTCCTATTATCGGCGCGCTATTCTATTCAAATATGGTTCTTATTACAGGAACGGATAAGATCCAGGGGAGCAAAAATTGCGCATGATCGGATCCTCGCTTTTCTACCTCTCCCTATTGATAGCTGGAACGTTCACTCCCTTTGCCTCGGCGCAGTCAGATCAATCCGCACCTGCCGAATCCGCCTCCGCATTGCCAGACGCGCCATCTCCCGCACCGGACAGCCAAACAGCGCCAGCAAACCCAGCCTCAGCGTCTCAAGGTGAAGAAGGCCAGCAGACCCGACGAATTCTGTGGATCATTCCCAACTTCCGCTCTGTCAGCGTTGACCAGAGATTGCCGCCGCTTTCAGCAGATGCAAAGTTCAAGCTCATGGCGGAAGACAGTTTCGATTATTCAGATTTTATCTACGTGGGCGTACTTGCTGGAATCGCGCAGGCTGAGGGTTCTTATCCTGAGTTTCACTCTGGATTTCCTGCCTATGCCCGCTACTATTGGCACGATCTTGCCGACACGGTAAATGGCAATCTGATGACCGAATTTATCTTTCCCGTCGCCACAAAGGAGGACCCGCGTTACTACACGCTCGGTCGTGGCGGGTTTATCAGGCGCACCGGTTATTCCGTTTCGCGGCTCTTTGTCACCCGCACCGATAGTGGGGGAATGGCGCCGAATTTCTCTGAGATCGTAGGCAACGGATCGGCTGCAGGCATCTCGAATCTCTACTATCCCAATAAAGAACGTTCCTGGACAAAAACCGGCCAGCGCTGGGTTGCGCAGGTGGGATTGGATGGAGTTTCTGATCTCATGAAGGAGTTCTGGCCGGATGTGAACTCTAAATTTTTCCACAACAAATACTGAGTTTTCCCTTCACGGCGGAAGCATCGGCCCGCGTGTAGCATAGGATTGAAGCGACCATTTAATTCGGGCCCGGGAGTCTCATGCTGCGAGTCGGATACCCTGCCGTATTGGCTACTGAACTGTTGAGCGATTTTCCTCAAGGAATCGAGCTAATACCTCTGCCCGATGGATTGGATCATGACGTTAACATCGACGTCTGGATTCCCGATCCTTATCCCGCCAAAGCGCAAAAAATCTGGCCGCACCTGCGCGGCGTTCGTCTTGTGCTCTCTCTCATGGCGGGTACGGAGTGGATTCCCGCCAAGGTGGGACCCCACGTCACCATCTGCAACGCTCATGGGTCGCACAACATTTCCACCGCGGAGTGGACCCTCAGTGCAATCCTGGCCATGCTGAAGTATTTTCCCTTCTATCTCGATATCCAACGTACCGGCCAGTGGCAACGCCGCTTCGAAGCCAGCGCGCGCTACGCCGCCATCACTGGAGACAGGCGCCCGCTGTATCCGCCTGTAATGCTGGAGGAACTGACCGGCAAGACGGTTCTCATGGTTGGTTACGGCGCCATCGGCAAGGAGATCGAGCGAATGCTCACGCCGTTCCATGTGAAGATGATTCGCGTGGCCCGCGGTGCGCGCACCGAACCCGAGGTCCATGCCGTCGCTGAGCTGGACAGTCTCCTGCCGCGAGCAGAGATCGTAATTCTGATCCTTCCCTCTACAGCCGAGTCGAACAAGCTGATCGGAACGAGCCAATTTGCACAGATGCGGCAAGGCGCTTTGCTGGTCAATGCCGCGCGTGGCCCGATTGTGGATACGGATGCACTGGTTGGGGCTCTTCACTCAGGCCGTATTCGCGCCGCATTAGACGTGACCGAACCCGAGCCGTTGCCGGAAGGCCATCCACTGTGGAACTGCCCCAACCTGCTGATCACTCCTCACGTAGCCGGATCGACCCCGCAGTTTGCCCCCCGCTCGCTGCGTACAGCGGCTGATGAATTACGGCGCTATATGAACGGCGAGCCACTTCACAACGTTGTGCAGGCCGCGATATAACTTAAAACTTCGATTTCCCTAGAGTCCGCCCTGAGCTAGGTGAAGGGACTCGATTCTGGGATTTGAGAGGCTGCGCGCCGCCAGCCCCGCAACCCCGTCACAGCCAAAGCGACCAGTCCCGCATAGAGCACGGCTGTAGGCCTCAAGTCCTTGTAAAGATATTCGCCGACGTAAGCCACATCCACTACAATCCAAATCCACCAACTGGCCGTGTGTTTACGCGCCTGCCACCAACTGGCCACCAGGCTATAACTGGTGAGCGTGGCGTCCAGGTGGGGTAGCGCTGCGCCAATGCGCGTCATCAACCAGCCCAGCAGCACCGCGCCCACCACACCTGCAGCCAGCCCCGCGAGCCAGCCCCGTGCACTCAATGGAACCACGCGCACCTCGCCCTCCGCGCGCACGCCTCGCCACCAGTGCCACCAGCCGTAGAGCGTAAATACTCCAAAGAAAACCTGCAACAGTGCATCGGAAAATAGCCGCGTGCGATAAAAGACAATCAGGTAGATGACGTCCGCGGACAAGATTACCGGCCAGCAGATGAGGAGCCGGCGCGTGGTGAGCCAGATGCCCAGTACCGTGGTGACGGTGCCCGCGATCTCCAGCCAATTTGCTGAGAAGTAATTCGCAATTGCAACAAAGCTCATGATTGCTGAACTCCCTCAGAGCGTCGATGGCGCGCTTCTATCCATTGCCCAATCGCATCCAGCAACCTTCTGCCGCCAGCGCCGCAAAACCAGCGCGCATGTCCCACGAGCCAGCCGTCGCTAGCCATGAACGCTTTCTTTTGCGAGTTCAGCACGGCCAAAAAATAATCCGCCTCACTCAGCGCAAATTCCGCATGGCAGAGCGCCGTCATAGGCGCAAGCGCTGCGGCCTCTTCGAGCAAAAGCGGGCGCACTGACTCATAACCTCCAAGCAATGCGTGTAAATGATCCATATGCACGGGTACATTCTCCGCGTGTGCTGGATCTTCAACCAGCGCGAGCCACTCCACGATGTTGCGCTCGATCGCATGGGCTAAGTCATGCACGATATTGGTTCGGTCTGCCAGCCCAAAATCGATGACCGCTGTGGTCTGTGCATCGTCGCCGGGATCGCTCCAAAACAGATTCGAGGCATGCAGATCGTTGTGCGTCCATAACGGCTCTAGGGCTGGCAGCATTGGAAGCAACTCAGCATGAAACGGCCCAAGCAGATTGAGCGCCTGTTCGCAGTGTTTGCGCACCGATGCATTCGCAGCCAACGCCGGGCGCGCGGCCAGATAGCGTTCCAGCTCTTCAGCGGGGTCCTGCGCGGCAAAGATCGTGAAGCCGGCTACCAGCGGTCGAGGCTTCCGGCGTGGCGCGGCGTATCCCTGTGATGCAAGATGCAACCGTGCCAGCGCCTGGCCCGCGGAGCGTGCCTGCTCCGCGTTCCGGAAGGGAGTCCATGAGATAGCATCCTCATAAAGATCCAATCCCGGGGGCGCATCATGCACCTCGTAGGTCCACTCGTCCATTTCGATCGCAGTCTCGCCGTATGCAGCCGCTAGAACACGCGGCACCTGCCCTCCTGCGCCGATCAAATAATTCAGGAATCGATGTTCCTCGAGCAAACCCTCTCGATCGCGCACCGTGCGATGATGACGCTTGATGAAGACTTTTTGACCCGCCGTTGCCACAACGCTGGCTGCCGAGAACGGCCGCGGGCTCACGGTCAAAATCTCGATCGGGTCGCCAAGGCCAGGGAACTGATCAAGCAACAGGTACACTTCGGCAAGAGTCAATGGAGCCCAGTCGGGTTCCACCAGTGTGCCGTTCATTCCATGCGCTTTGCCTGTTGCGCCCATCGCAAATCACCCCTCACTGAAACCGTCAAATCTAAAAAGTGTAATGCGCCGAGAGCCGCACCGTAGTTGGCGCGCCCAGCCAGATAAAGGTATCTCCGTAACTCGCGCCGGTATCGCTCCAGTAGCGCTTATCCGCGATGTTATTGGCATAAATCCTGAAAGTAACTCGGCCCTGGTCGCCGCCTGGCGTGTAGCGCGCTCCCAGGTTGAACAGGTTATAGCTCGGCACGCTTACCTGATCGTCGCGAGTAGCTTCCTTGCGGCCTGTGTAGCTCCATCCGGGCAGCACGTGTAATCCGCGGAAGTGTGGCACCGTCATGTCCGCAAACAGAGTTGTGTGCAGATGCGGCACGTTGATCACTTGCTTGTTATCGAAAGAGGGTGTACCCGTGTCGTCGGAAATGACATTTATGGCCGTCGCCGATGCGGTGAGCCGCAACCAGTTCGTGGCTTTGCCCTCAGCGTTCAGTTCTAGGCCGTCGTGAGTCTCGCGGCCTTCGGATTCAAAGCATTGATCGCCCGCGATTCCGCTGGGACAGAAACCATTGGGTCCCGCGATCGTTTTCGGATAGAAGAACGGCGCGCGCATGCGAAAGGCCGCTGCAGTCAGCAGAATGCGTTGGCTGGGCTCATATTTTGCGCCGATCTCGGCTTGGCGCGTGAAAAATGGCGCAAGAAACTGACTTCCATTATCGGTCCAGAAAGGCGCTTCCGGACCCAGCGAAAGCAGCACGCCATAATTGCTGTAGAGAGTAAGATTTTTCGCGGGGTTGAAAGTGACCGCGCATTGAGGCAGCCAGAGAAGCTTGTCGGAAATCGTAGGCGGCGTGCTGAGGCTGGTTGCGGTGAGCGAGTAGTTATTGTCGCGCAGCGAATCGAATCGCCCTCCGGCGATCAGTTGAATGCGCCCTGGCAAATGAATGCGATCCTGAATGATTCCAGCTGATTGATGGCTGTCTTCCCAAAGCGTGCGAGGTCCCGCAGTTTCAAGCGGGCTCTCGATGGCAACAGGTTCAATGAGTTGATAAATATTCTCTGAGCCGACGTAGGTATAAACCGCTCCATCCTGCACAGTGGATGGAGCATTCGCGGGAGGCGCGCCCGGTTGCTGCACACTGCGCAGGAACAGCTCTCCTCCGAAGGCCAAGTCCTGCGTGATCTTTCCGGTCTTCAAATGCCCAGTGACCATTGCCTCGGCTTCGGCGTCGATGCGCAGTTCGCCTGGATCACGGTAATCATAGATGTCATAGGTTCCATCAGGAGCAAAGAACCATGGATACGGAGCGGAACCGGAATTGCACTCCGTCTCGTAGTAGCAGCCGTATGCATAAATCACGTTATCTTGGATGAGCGAGTGGCTGTAGCTGGCCGAGGCAAAGATCGCCCAGTTTCGCGGGAAATTGTAGTCCAGCCGAGCGCCGGTATTGAATGTGTCGTAGGTATCGGGCGGACCCCACGGTTGATCGCCCAGCATCGTCGACCGGTAAATTTTGCTAATGTCCGGCACCGTCGTACCGCCCAGCAACTGATAGCCGCTTCCATCGCGCTCTGTCTTGTGCTGGTATTCGAAATCGCCCTTCAAAATCGCATTCGAATTGATCTTCCAGTCAGCCGCGCCCGCGCCCATCGCGCGCCAGCCGTTCGTATCGTTCATATAAGTCACAATTCGCTCGCTTGCCAAATTCACGCGCGCTCCAACCTGCTTCCGGCTGCCGAAGAACCGGCCCAGGTCAACGGCTCCATATCCCGTCCCGCGCTGATCGGTAGATAGATCGACGGCTTTCACTATCGCCGGTCGCTTGGTAACGTAGTCAATCAGCCCGCCTGCATTGGCCACTCCACTCTCCACTCCTGCAATGCCTTTGAGAAACTCGACGCTCTGCTTGTTTTCGAGCGGCACGTCCTGCTCTCCGGCAATGGTCATTCCATTGACCTCGAGTCCAGTGGCCAGATCGAGGGGGAATCCGCGAATCATGTAAACGCCGTAATAGCCCACCGGCACGTAATCGTCGCTGATCGACGCATCGTTCTTCACCACGTCAGAGATCAGCCGCGAGACCTGGTCGTTCATCAGGTCGCGCGTCATCACGGTGGCTGAAAGCGGTGTATCCATCAGCGCCGCGCCATCGAGCGTTCCGACCGTCAAAATGTCGAGCAGATAATCATCCTTAACGTCGCCGCGAACTACCACGGTAGTGCTCACGCGCGGAATCTGCTGCGAGGAAGCGGCGGAATTCGCTTTGCCGGCCGCCTGCGGAGGGTTTGCGGGCGCCTGAACTGTGCCGTTCTGTGACGTGCTCTGCGCAAATAAGTCCGTCGAAACAATCAGGCAGCAGGCCAGCACGAGCACATGCACCACAGAGTCGCATGCCGTGAATGATTGAGAATGATTGCTGGCCTTAGGTTGTGACAAATCGAGCATGGACTCCCCTTGTTTCCGAGTGCATGAAACAAGAGAACTCACGCTGCGATTCGAGGAAGAAGGCCGTTCGGCTTCGAAAGCTTCCCACGCCGGCATTATCCGGATCGGGTTCGAGGGTATTTCTCAGCCCCACTCCGTGGAGCACCCCTGTTTCAATAACCTGATTGAAACACTGCCGCTCAGGATTTGCAAATCAGACGGATTGAACGAAAGACCGGACGCGATAAATCGCTCTTTTCCGCGGAATCCTGTGTCTTGAACAACCAGATAAAGCCGCCCTTTTTCCCACATCTGCGGCATGCAGCTGCCGCATGCATTTTTTTCAAAAAAAGCCGTCCGAACCTAGCCACAGTTGGTACATTTAAGTGGATAAACAATTACAGGCGAACAAACAGCGCTTCCCGCGTGAATTTTCATTGAAAGGCGCCCTAATGCGTGGTTTTTGTTCCCCGGTCGGCTTGTGCCGCCGAGTTGCTCTGCGGTTGCTTCTGATCTTTTGTCTTCTTGCATTTGCCGGCGGCCGGTTAACGGCCCAATCAACCTTCGGCGCCATCCTGGGTACAGTACGCGACTCCGGTGGCGCGCTCATGCCTGGCGTGCAGGTAACACTGGTCAATACCGACACCACGGCCACGCGAGCCATGGTGACCGATGCCAATGGAAACTACGCTTTCGCGAACATCGATGTGGGAGTCTATGCGCTCACCTTTTCGGCGACGGGCTTTGAAAAGGAATCGCAGCCTGGGATATCGCTCACGGCGCGTGAAACGCGGCGCATGGATGCAACCCTGAAGCCGGGCTCAGATTCCCAGACCGTCATCGTCCTTGACGATCCCTCGCCCGTCATCACTACTGACGTCTCCAATCTGGCTGTAACCAAGCTCGGCGATGAACTCGTCGAACTTCCCGTCGCCATTTACTCCCGCTCCATCGGTTCCACCAGCCCTATCTCCACCCTCACCACCGAGGCCGGCGTGCAGACAGACGATAGCGGCAACCTGGCCGTCATGGGGACTACGGCGGCGCTGCTCAGCGTTACCATCGACGGAATATCCTCGGTCGGCATCGAATACTCCGGCCCCGTGAACGAAATGTTCCCTTCCTTCAACTCCATCGAGGAGATTCGCGTCTCGGAGTCCAACAACAATGCCGAATTCAACGGCGTGGCCGACATCACCACCGTCTCCAAAGCCGGAACCAACCGCTACCACGGCGGAGTATTTGAGTATCTTGAAAACACAGCGCTGAACTCCAACAATACCTTCACGCTCTCCAAGCCCAGGATCGAGATGAACGACTTTGGCGGCACGCTGGGCGGTCCGCTGAAGATTTCCCGCCTCAACCAGACCGAAAACCCGGCTTTCTTTTTCATCAGCTTTGAGGCCCTGCGCCTGCCACGCCAAATCCCACTGCTGCTCAGCGTGCCCTCCAGCAATATGCGCAGCGGCAATATCTCCGATTATCTTTACCAAAGCTATTGCGAGGGCTCAACGCTCACTCCAACCGGGACTCCAACCGCAAACTGTCCCTCCGGCAACTATCCCATTTACAATCCGGATGGTTCGCCCATCTCCAACACCTCTGCGGTTCCGGTCAGCACCATCTCCTCCAACCTGCTCCAGTACCTGATGCCCACTCCCAACTACGGCGCTGCCGGCTCCTTCGCCAACAACTACCAGATCAACTTTCCCTCGCCCATTTCCGCCAACCAGGGCGATGTTCGCCTCGATAAGGTCCTCTCCAGCAAGCAATCGCTCTTTGCCCGTTTCTCTTACAAGAATCGCCAGGTCATCACCGCGCCTTTGCCTGTATGCACATTCACTTACTGCGCTGAGGCCGGCAGTCCTCTGCAGGGCGGCTACAACACGCCCGAGATTGATGAGGGCCTCACTTTCGCCCACAACTACTCCTTCACCTCCAGGCTGCTCAATGAGTTCCGCGCGGGATTCAACGCACAGCACATCTCAGAGACTCAAAGCTACTCCACCACATCGCTGCTCAACGAAACCGGGCTCACCGTCCCTCAGCCGGACCTCAGTTGGTCTGAAGCGCCGCAAGTCCTCATCAACGGTTTTATGTCCACCGGCGCGGGCAATCCGGGCACGCAGCGCAGTCAGACCATTCAAGCGCTGGACAACGTCAGTTGGACCCGGGGCAAACATTCCTTCAAATTCGGTGCGGACTTCCGGCGTCTCACCGATCATGACGATAACGTCTACGGCAACTATCGCTCGGGCTGGTATGTATTCAACGGCTCCTCCGATGTAGGCATGACTATCGGCGACCCCTATGCTGCATTTCTCCTCGGCTACCCGGATTATACGGAGGTCAGTTCCACCAACGATCCAACCATGAATGGCCTCGGCTACTCATACGCCGGCTTTGCGCAGGACGATTGGAAGGTCTGTCCCAGCCTCACGTTGAATTTGGGCCTGCGTTACGAACTCCATCCGCCCGTTCACGATATTCACTCCAACAGCGCCACCTTTGATCCCGGCTATGATGGCTCCGGTACCACCACCGGCTCAACCGTTCCAGGCGCAGTTGTTGTCCCCAACGGCTATGCCGAGTCCTTCGCGTCCACAGCATTAGAGGACGCTATCGTGCCAACGCCCATCCTCACCGCTGAGCAGGCCGGCATTCCTCAAAATTTGCGCTATACCGACAAGACCGACTGGGGTCCACGTCTCGGCTTTGCTTGGAGGCTATTCGGGAGTGAGAAGACCGTTCTCCGCGGCGGCTGGGGACGCTTCATTGAAACCCCGCTCGGCTTTTCGTTAGTCTCCGGCTGGGCCGTCCATTCGAGCTACCTCGCCACTTACAATCAGGACTACGCCTCCGACGGAATCACCCCATTACTTTCCTTCCCCAATCCGTTCAACACCGCTGCCGGCAGCTCCACCGGAACCGCCGACTTCGATTACGCCTTCCCCATCCACTACAAAGACCCCTCCGTGCAGCAATGGAATCTCACCTTTGAGCGCAACATGGGCCACAGCATCGGAGTGCGCCTCTCTTACACCGGCAGCCACGGCCAGAACCTCGAAGCCATGGTCGACCTCAACCAGGTCCCCGTCAACTCTATCGGCTACTCCAACCCCGATCCCGCGCCGCCGGCCTCCAGCGCCTGCATCTCCGATGGCGGAACGCTGGTCTCCGATCATCGCCCCTATCCCTGCTGGGCCATCATCCAGAGCGTAGTGAATGCCGCATTCAGCAACTACTCGAGCGGCATTGTTGAGGTCTCCCGCCACAGCGGCAAGTCGCTCACCTTCGACGCAAGCTACACCTTTACGCGCGACCTCTCCAACGCCGGCGGCGCCACGCCCACGGCCTTCGCCGTCGCCGGAGGCAGCTTCCTTACTGACCGCTTCAATCCCGGCCACGACTACGGCAACGTCATCTACGACCGCGCCCACCGCTTCCTGGCCACTTATCTTTACGACTTACCCCTCGGCCACGGACAGCGTTGGCTCGGTTACGGTACCGTCTTGAACCAGTTTGTCGGTGGCTGGCAACTGGGCGGTGTCACCATCCTGCAGAGCGGACCATTCCTCACGCCATATGAGGATACCGTCGATCCCGCCAACACCAACATTCTGACCACCATCGGCCAAACCCGCCCCGATCAGTTGAAAAACATATCGCTCTACGCGTCTCATCGCACCACTGCGCAATGGCTGAATCCCGCCGCATTCCCCTACCTCAACCTCCAAACCGGCGGTGTCGGCATCGGCCGCTTCGGCAATGCTCCCGTTGGCGGCGTCGTCGGCCCTGGCACGGCCAATTTCTCTCTCTCCCTGATGAAGAACTTTGCCCTTTACCGGCAGAGCAGAATACAGTTCGGCGTTGAAGCAGCCAACGTTTTCAACCATCGCAACTATGAGCCGCCCAACATGCAAGTGGATTCCTCGGGCTTCGGCTCCATCACAGCCTTGCAAACCGCTGAAGGCGCCGGCCCTCGCAGCCTCGAACTATCCAGCCGCATCACCTTCTAAGGTGCGCCCGGCAACGGCAAAAAAGGCATCACCTAATTTCTGAAATCATCCGTTCCCATTCCAACCTGTTCCTGAATTAAAAACGTCGTTCTCCGCCTAAATCCCACATTCTACGAACGTGAGCTTCGTCACATCCCGCCTCTTCACCCCTATCTACACTCGAAGACACTTCCGGAGGGATTCAAAGGGCATCATGCAACTCAATCCCGCTTTTCCCGCTGTCGATCCCATACCCTTGCCGGCTCCGATATGGCTGCTCAAACTGCTCCATATTGTTACCCTGGCTCTGCACTTTGTCGCCGTGGAAATGCTTCTGGGCGGGCTGCTGCTTGCGGTCCTGTTCAGTCTCTTCCGCCGCTCGCCGGCCTCCATGGTCACAGCCAGGGCGCTGGCGCGAAGGCTCACGGTGGTCATGACCTTTGTCATCAACCTCGCCGTGCCCCCGCTTCTGTTCGCCCAGGTGCTTTACGGTCGCGCTCTGTATACCAGCAGCGTGCTGATCGGACTCTACTGGATCTCGATCATTGGCCTGCTCATGCTCACCTACTGGCTTCTCTACCGGTTCTCTGCCCGGCTTGAGGCAGGTCGCTCGGCATGGTGGGTTGGTCTCATTGCCTGGCTGCTGGCCGGGAGCATCGCCCGTCTGCTCTCCACTAATATGACGCTGATGCTGCGTCCGGAAGTCTGGCGCCAGATGTACTCCGCCTCCTCCGCGGGCAGGTTCCTTCCCACCGGTGACCCCACCCTTGAGCCGCGCTGGCTGCTCATGATGACCGGAGGCATCTTCATCGGCGGCCTCTGGATGATCTATCTCGCCGCTCGCAGCACCTTCACTGCCGATGAAAAACGCTTCGTCGCAGGAATCGGTGGCAAAGTCGCCGCCGTCTTCGGCATCGTTTATTTCGCCGCCGGCGTGTGGGCCGCGAGCGTGCAGCCTGACGCGGTTAAAGTAGGTCTCGCAACTCATCCGCTTTACAAGTTTGCCGGATTCGCCGGCTACGGCTGGCTGGCCCTGGTCGCGGTTGCGGTGCTCGTCGGTGCATTCGCCGGATTCGGCAAAATCGCCGCCGGTTGGCTCGCGTGGGCCGCCGTTCTCGTCGCCGTGCTCATTGAAATCATGTTCACCGTCTACCGCGACGGCGTTCGCGATCTAACCCTGCTCAGCAAAGGCTACGATGTTTGGGATCGCGTAGTCGTCACCAACTGGAGCGTGGTCTTGCTCTTTCTGGTCCTCTTTGTCGCGGGCCTGGGTGTGATTGGCTGGCTCGTGTCCGTTGTGGCGCGCGCCAAAAAAGATATGGAGGGTGCGGCTACCTTATGAACGGACCAACTAGTCTCACTAATCTCGTTGAAGAAACCAACGACAAGACCACGCGTCGCTTCTTCATGGCTGCAGCCGGCGCGGCAGGCGTTGCCTATACCGCTGCCCTTGCCTATCCCATCTACCGCTACCTGGCCTCGCCCGCTGAGATGGCGATGGAAGCCACAGCCGTCACCGAGGTCACCCTCAAGGACGCGCAGAAGCTACCCCTTGGCTCTGTGCTGATGTTCAAATTCGGCACTGCTCCAGCCATGCTCATTCACCATGAGGACAGTCGCTGGATCGCCCTCACCGCGGTCTGCACCCACCTCGGCTGCACAGTGCAATATGAGCCGCAGGCAGACCGCATCCACTGCGCCTGTCACGGCGGCGTCTATGACCCCTACACCGGCGCAAACGTCAGTGGTCCGCCGCCCAAACCGCTCAAGCTCTTCAAAGTTGCCGTCACTGAAACCGGCGTGGATGTTTCGCGCGCTTAGCGCAAAAGGATAAAAGGCATGACTGCAAAGACCATTTATCAATGGACCGATGAACGTCTGGGGCTCAGCGAACTGGCCGCCTTCGCGCGCCACAAGACCGTCCCTGTTCACTCCCAATCCTTCTGGTACTACTGGGGCGGCATCTCGCTCTTCCTCTTTCTCGTTCAGTGCTTCACCGGCGTCTTGCTGCTCGTCTACTACCGCCCCGGCGCAGAAGCCTTCGAGTCCGTCCGCCAGATCACATTCGTGATGCACTTCGGTTGGCTTATCCGTTCGGCCCACGCATGGACCGCCAACCTCTTCATCTTCGCTATTCTCGTCCACATGTTTTCGGTTTATTTCATGAAGGCCTACCGCAAGCCGCGCGAGTTCGGCTGGCTTAGCGGCATGGCCTTATTGGGCATTGCCTCGGTCTTCGGCTTCTCCGGCTACCTGCTGCCCATGGATGAGCTCAGCTACTTCGCCACTAAGGTCGGCCTGCAGATTCCCGCAGCCATTCCTTATATTGGCGAGGCAATTGCGAACATGCTGCGCGGCGGCACAGATGTAAGCGAATTCACAGTGCAGCGTTTCTTTGCTCTTCACGTGGTCGTGTTGCCCGCAATCTTTCTGCCGCTTCTTGCATTTCATCTTTGGTTAGTTCAGCGCCACGGAAACGCCGTCCCGCCCTGTGAAGAAGCCAAGCCCTCCGCCGAACGCAAGACCATCCCATTCATGCCCAACTTTCTGCGGAAGGATCTGGCCATGTGGCTCATCTCGCTCAACATTCTTGCGCTCCTGGCCTCGGTCTTTCCCTGGGGTCTGGGAAAGCAATACGATTCGCTGGCGCCCGCACCGATGGGCATCCATCCCGAGTGGTACTTCATGAGTCCCTTTGAGATGCTCAAGCTGTTGGGCATGGTCAAGTGGCTGCAAGGCGAGCCCGGCGAGATCGCCGGCATCCTCCTTTTCACCCTCGGCATCGTGCTATGGATCCTGATTCCTTTCTACGACACAAAAAAGGAATCAGGCCAGCGCGCCCGCGCCGCACACTACTTCGGACTGCTTGCGGTTATAGCCCTGCTGGCCACAACTCTAGTCGGATACTGGACCATTCGTTAAAGGAAGAGCGACCATGAACTATCCATTCTGGAACATTCCATACCTCGGCTCTGGTTGGGTGATCGGCATTATCGCCATCTTCCACGTCATGATCTCGCAGTTCGCCGTGGGTGGAGGCTTTTATCTCCCACTCGCCGAGCGCAAAGCCATGCGCATGCCTGAGGGCCAACTGCGCTCCGACTGGCTCAATCAATTGGTCGGCCATTCCAAGTTCTTCCTCATCCTCACCGCCGTCTTCGGCACGGTTAGCGGCGTCGGCATTTGGTTCGCCATCGGCCTCACCCATCCTGAAGCTACCAGTACGCTCATCCACAACTTCGTCTTCGGCTGGGCCATGGAGTGGGTCTTCTTCGTCGTCGAACTCACCACCGCGGCGGTCTACTACTACACCTGGAACCGCATCGACGAAAAGCTCCACCTCATCGTCGGCTGGGTCTATGCAGGCGCATCCATCTGCACCCTGGTCATCATCAACGGCATTCTCACCTTCATGCTCACCCCCGGCGATACCTGGCTCTCCGTCGCTGGCACCGGCAATGAGGCCAGCAAGTTCTGGTATGCCTTCTTCAATCCCACTTACTGGCCCAGCCTCTGCCTGCGCACCTGCGTCTGCGCCTCGTTGGCCGGCATCTGGGCGCTCATCACCTCCAGCCGCATCGACGGCGACAAGCAACCCGCACTCAAAACCAGCCTCGTTAAGTGGAGTTGCAAGTGGCTCGTCCCATCCTTCGTCGCCATGCCTTTCCTTATGGTCTGGTACCTGTGGATGGTTCCCGCATCGCAGCGCGCCCTGCTCACTCTCGGCATCGACACCATCAACTCCGGCACCTTCTCCACCGTCACCCGCATCGCCCTCATCATCATCGTCACCTCGGCCACCATCGTAGGCGTCGCCTACTACCTCGCCTATCGCAACCCTGTGGACTTCAACCTCTCGCACGCAACGGCCGTACTGCTACTGGCGCTCATCGCCACCGGCTCCGGCGAATACGCCCGCGAGATGCTTCGCAAACCCTATGTCATTGGCCGCTGGATGTACTCGAACGGCGTCCGCGTCCCCTACGTCAACCGCATCAATCAGGAAGGCTACCTGGCCCACTCCAACTGGGTGTGGCAAGGCCCACTTGTGATGATGGATAAGCTCGTGTCACCTGGCTATACATTGGAGAGCGATCCCGATTACAGCTACTCCCGCGGCGAAGCCATCTTCCGCGGCGAGTGCGGCTCCTGCCACACGCTCAACGGCTACCGTCCTCTTGCCCAATTACTCTCCGGCCGTGACCGCGCCAACATTGGTAACTTCATCACCATGCTTCACGAGAACAAGCCCGACTCACCCTATCGCCGCTTCATGCCGCCGATGGTAGGCACAAAGCAGGACGTCGACGATCTAACTAATTACCTGAACGCCCAGGTAAATCCGCCGTCACCGAAGCCAACACTAACCGCGCAGAAGTAGCTCCTTCATTCCGCTAGTTCTCTCACAAAAGCTCCGTGCCCCATCCTTGCGACTTTTTTCCGTCGCAAGGGTGGGAAACCACACGCCTACCAACTGCCCGCACTTCCCGCCTGCTCACCCTTCGGTCGCAAAGCCTCGGAACTCAGTTCATTGGCATGCCGCAAACCAGGAAACAGCGCCGCCCACAGCCCAGCCACGGCCAGCGCGCCCACGCCGCCCGCCACCGTAGCCCGCACCGCCCCCCACCACTGCGCCGTCACTCCGCTCTCAAACTCGCCCAACTCATTTGAAGCGCCGACAAACAACGCGTTCACCGCGCTCACTCTCCCGCGCATCTCCGGCGGTGTTCCCAGTTGCAGTAGCGAGGCGCGGATAACCACACTGATCATATCCGCCGCTCCGGTCAGCGCCAGTGCAGCCAGTGAAAGCCACAAACTCCGCGAAAGTCCGAAGACCACTGTCGCTGCCCCAAAGAGAGCAACGCTGATGAACAGCCGCACTCCAGCCCGCCTGCGGAGTGGATACCGCGCCATCAGCAGCGACATAACCAGCGCGCCAGCCGCCGGAGCCGCCCGCAGCATTCCCAGCCCGCGCGGCCCCTGATGCAGAATGTTGTGGGCAAAAATCGGCATCAGCGCCGTGGCACCGCCCAGCAGCATCACAAACAAATCCAGCGTCGTCGCCCCCAGCAACAGAGACGAATGGCGCATATATTCAAAGCCGGCCAGTACCACCTTGATTGAAACGGCGCGGTGTTCCATGCGGCCCGGCCTTACGTGCAGACTGAGGACAAGCGCCAGAAACCAGACCAGCGTGCCCAGCGTAAACAGATAAACAATCCCCGCTCCCTGCAACTCCGCGTCGCGTAAAAAAGTTGGCAGCGGAAGAGTGAACAGCAGCCCGCCCAGCGCCGGGCCCGCGATATTGGAGAATTGGAAGATGGCGCTGCCCAACGTCAAGGCATTCACAAAATGTTTCTCCGGAACCAGATGGGGAATCAGCGCAGAACTTGCCGGCCCTGAAAACGCGCGCCCCGTCCCGATGCAAAACAGCACCGCATAAATCGGATAAACGCTTCGCCAGCCGTAGAAAGTCAGCAGCACCAGCGCCGTGGTGCACAAGACCTGAACCCCGTAACAAACCAGAATCACCTGCCGCCGGTCGAAGCGATCGGCCACATGCCCGGCTGGCAGCATAAACAACAGAGCGGGGAAAAACAGCGCTAGCCCGGTATAGCCAAGGTCGAGCGCCCGGTGCGTGATGGAATATACTTGCCACGCCACCGCCACCGACTGCGCTTCGGCGCCCAGAATAACCGCGGCGCGAGCCAGTTGGTACCGCCTGAAGTCGCGAGAGGCAAATGCCTCCATGCCGCGCCCTGGTGGCTTTGGGGAAAGAGATCGCATATCCTTTCCATAGCTTATCTTGCTTTTCCATGCCGCGATCTGAAACCGCTTTGCAACCATATCCTCGCATGTAAACTCAAAGCATCGTTGTTTGGCCTCCCGCCCGAAAGGCTCGTCCTGCCTCTAGTGAGCATCTTTGCCCCATCGCCGAATAAAATCACGACCCCTCGCGCATCCCACTCGCTCGCACCGCGCTGGCTCGTGCACCTGGGAGCGCTGGGTCTTTTCTTTGTCGCGGTAGTCGATGCCTCGCCTATCCCTCTGCCCATCCCTGGCAGCACTGACCTGCTCCTGCTCTTGCTGGTGGCGCACAATGGCAATCCCTGGATACTGGCGCCCAGCGCCATCGTCGGCAGCATCCTCGGCGGATATACCACATGGCACCTCGGACGCAGAGGTGGCGAAGTCGCGCTACGCCGCTACGTCCCGAAGCGCTTTCGCGCACGCATTCTGATATGGGTCGAACACCATCCCATCCTCGCGGTCTTTCTTCCCGCCGTGCTTCCGCCCCCAATTCCACTGCTGCCGTTTGCGCTCGCATCCGGCGCGCTAGGCGTGCCGCGCAATCGCTTTCTGGTCATCTTCGGCGCGGCTCGCACTCTGCGATACGCTTTCGTCGCGTGGCTCGGCGTGGTCTACGGACGCGCCGTCGTCCGTATGTTTGCCTCGACCCTTCAGAAGTGGTCCGCTCCACTGCTTTATCTTTTCCTTGTGCTGTTGTCGGGAACAATCTGGTTCGCCGTTTGGCAGATTCGCCGCCACCAGAAATCCGAGGCCGCTGAAGACCGCGCAAGGAAAAGAGTCCCGCGACGAGCCCAGTGACCTCTCCGCCCTCCATCGCTCTTGACCAGCTCCGCAGAATGAGACCATGGACTGCCTCAATTGATGAACCCCAAATCTGCCAAAATGAATCTATTGAAGAGTGCGTCGGTCAAAGCAATTTATATTTGATTGAGCACTCCCCAGCGGATCACTGAAATTCCCCGCCAGCGGAAACAAGAAGACACGTTAGAGGAGAAGACTTTTGCCTGAGCGCGATCCCGCATCGCCCGGCCTTGCCGGCGCCGGAACAACTCTCGACAATCCGCAATCCTCCGCGTCCGCGCACTGGAAACCCCGCGTCAATCCCTGGCTTATCGCCATGACCGTTGCCCTGGCGGCCTTTATGGAGGTGCTCGACACTTCCATCGCCAACGTGGCCCTGCCCCACATCGCCGGCTCCCTAGGCGCCAGCACCGACGAGGGAACCTGGGTCCTCACCAGCTACCTCGTCGCCAACGCCATCGTCCTTCCCCTCGGCGGCTGGGCCTCCAGCGTCATGGGCCGCCGCAACTTCTTCGTCTTCTGTATCACCGTTTTTACAATCGCCAGCTTCTTGTGCGGATCGGCTCCATCCCTGCCCATCCTTCTCGTGTGCCGCATCATTCAGGGCTTCGGCGGCGGAGGCATGCAGCCCATGGCCCAGGCCATCATGGCTGATTCCTTCGAACCCCAGAAGCGCGGACAGGCCTTTGCCCTCTACGGCATCGTCGCCGTGCTCGCGCCTTCCATCGGCCCCACCCTGGGCGGATGGATTACCGACAACTATTCCTGGCGCTGGATCTTCTTCATCAATATCCCGGTCGGCATTCTGGCGTTCATTCTAGTCAACCGCCTGGTCGACGATCCGCCGTGGATCAAAGGCGACATTTCACGCCTACGCAACATGGACTATCTCGGCCTCAGCTTCCTCATCATCGCCATGGGCGGTCTGCAGATCATGCTCGACAAGGGCGAGGAGAACGACTGGTTCTCCTCCGGCTTCATCCGCTTTTTCGCATTTCTATTTGTCGCCGGTATGATCGGCCTTGTCCTATGGGAGTGGCGCCGCAAAAATCCGCTCATCAACCTCAAGCTGTTCCGCTTCAAAAATTTCGCAATTTGTTGCTTTCTGATGGCCCTGGTCGGCGGCGTGCTTAACGCCAACACTGTTCTCCAACCACAGTTTCTGCAGCAACTGCTCGGTTACAACGCCACTACCGCCGGCATGGCGCTCACCGCCGGCGGCATCGCAGTGCTGGTCATGATGCCCATCGCCGGCTTCGCTACAGGCAAAGTTGCCGCCCGCTGGCTGGCCATGATCGGCTTCACCCTTTTTATCCTCACCTTCCGTTTTGCCGCTCACGCCACCACGCTCGACATGAGCTTTTCCGCCGCTTCCTGGCTTCGTGTTATCCAGATGTTTCCCATCCCGTTCTGCTTCATCTCCATCACCAATGCCGCCTATGTCGGCCTGCCCAGAGAACAGAGCAACCAGGTCGCAGGCCTCATCAACTTCGCCCGCAATATCGGCGGCAGCCTTCTGATCGCTATCACAAACGCCCAGGTCACCAACCGCGCCATCTGGCACCAGCAGCACCTGCAAAGCGCCATGACCTCCGCCTCCATCGCCTTCCAGCAGCAAACCCAGGCGCTCTCCAGCTTCTTTGGCAACCGCTTCGGCTCGGCCAACGGCAACGTCCTGGCCATGGCCAACATTTATAACCAGCTCAACCGGCAGGCCCAGACGCAGGGCTATCAGGATGTCTATATGGAGCTCTCATGGATGTCCGTCTGCCTGGTCCTGCTCGCTTTTCTCCTCAGCAAAAATAAGCCGGGCGAGGCCGCTGCCGGCGGAATGCATTGAGAATTGGAGGAAGAGTCGGCCCCTCCACGTTATTTACTGTGTCTCAAATTGCACAGCATGATGCATTGACTGGTGGGAAACTTCAAGCTGCAGAATAAAGGAGATGTGAGATGGGATTGATCCTTCTAATCATTGTTCTGGTGCTGATCTTTGGCGGCGGAGGCGGATACTACGGCTACAACCGTTGGGGATATGCCGGCGGCGGAGGCATAGGCCTCGGCACCATACTGTTGATCCTGCTTATCTGCTGGTTGCTGGGAGTTTTTCACTAAACCGGAGTTCGCGCATCTACCAAGTCCTTCCCCGGCGGGCAGGATCTGGTAGATCGGGCGCGCCGATCTTTCTCCAACAAGCAATAAAAAACAAAAAAATAAGGAACAAAGCGCAATCTCGCACTCCACCACCATAACGGTGACGATTGAGTAATCAAAAGACCCACCGTGAAAAATCAAAAGATAACTTTGCCGGCAACTAGTTGGCGTTGCGCTTCAACGCAGGCGATGATGCCGATTTAGACGTACAGAACCCTTCGCGGATTAGTTTCATCCTTCTTAGAACAGTGGTGCAAGCATCGACAAGCATTCGAGTTCCAACTTTCCAAATTCTCTTCCTGAGGATCACGGTCACAAATGAATCGAGCAATCCTTTCTGTGGGTACGTAAAAAATACATAGCCGAAGATGCGAGTCGCTTTTATAAGCCCATATTTGTCAGAGAGTTACATATAGCTCGATAATTGGCACCCGAGATGCATCTCACCATTGCGTGGACAAGGCCCTGGTGGCCGGTGAAATTCATTTTGCCCTTCTGGAAGTAAAGGAATGAATGGAGGATTTCAAAATGACCATTGCCACCGTCCACGTACCCATGTCTCTCTGCTATCTCTGCGAGTGTGGTCTCGTTGGCAACAACGCAAATCAGTGTGCTTGCGGAAATAGATACGGCCTCCTGAGCCTCGCCGCGGTTATGGACAGAAAGCCGGCGGAAACCGTGCTTGATTGCAGTGGTTCCGTAAACAATTACCTAGGATTGCCCAACTGAAAGGGGAAAATCAATGAGTAACTACCGGATCGGTGTCATTGGGTTAGCGGCTGCATTTTCGCTGGCAGCCATAACAGGGTGCGCAACCAAGAACTATGTGCGCAACCAGACAGCGCCACTTGTGGAACATACGGACCAGTTGGATGCGCAGACGGCTCAGAACAACCGTCAGATTCACGATGTGGATGAGCGCTCACAGACGGGCATCAATCACGCGCAAGGTTCGGCGGACAGTGCCCAGCAGAATGCGCAGAACGCGAGCAACAGTGCCGGGGTTGCTGAAACCGCGGCGAACGACGCTGTGCATCGGGCAGATTCGCTGGATAGCGTGGTGAAAGGGCTTGACAACTACGCAGCGTTGGGCAAAGTTACTGTGAATTTCGGGTTTGATAAGGCGGTGTTGACTAAAGACGACCGCGATCAGTTGGATAGTTTTGCTGAGCAGATTGGCTCGGCCAAGAGCTACATCCTTGAAGTGACCGGCGGAACGGATTCAGTGGGCTCGGCCGAATATAACTACGAGCTGAGTCAGCGACGGGCGGATGCTGTGGTGCAGTACCTCGCGTCAAAGTATCAGATTGCAGCCCACCGGTTCTATCTCATCGGCATCGGCAAGGACAAGGAAGTGGCCTCGAACACAACAGCCGCAGGAAGAAAGCAGAACAGGCGCGTTGAAGTGCAGTTGTTGTCAAATCGGACAGATGAAGCAAAAGAGACGGCACCCATGCCGCAAAGTAGCAATTGATTTGTGCCAGATTCGGTGCGGCTAACTGCACTCGAACTTCCTGACTCTAACAGTACTGATCACGGCGGCATGAGCCCGTGCCGCCGTGATCTTGAACCAATGCAGATCGGTCGAGAAGGATCCCTGAAGGCTCCCCAGGCAAGAACAACTCAAATTGCAGAACGCCCACAAGGAGGTAACATGTTGATGAGCGATAAGCACAACCGTGCCTTTGATCCCACTGCCTTTCTAACGGGTGTGGGTCCCGGTCGAAAGATTGTTGAACTACAACCAGAACAGACTTTTTTCACCCAAGATGATCCGGCGGATTCCGTCTTCTACCTGAAGGAGGGCCGGGCGAAACTTTGTGTGGTTTCTGCTAGCGGAAAGCAGGCCACGATTGTGCTTCTCAGCCCGGGCGACTTCTTCGGTGAGGACTCGCTGACGGATGTCCCTGGACTACGCATGGCGACAGCCATGGCAGTGAATACCTGCACCGCGGTGAAGATCCAGAAGGAGGAGCTGGTTCGGTTAATGCATCAGGAGCCGGCTTTCTGCGAACAATTCGTGTCGTTTGTGGTGAACCGGGAAATCCGCACTCAGACCGACCTTGTCGATCAGATTTTCAACACCAGCGAAAAGCGCCTGGCGCGCACACTGCTCAGGATGGCGGAATCCGGGAAGCCCGATGAGACCCAAACTCTCATTCCCCCCATCACACACGAGACTCTGGCTGAGATGATCGGCACTACCCGGCCTCGCGTGAGCTACTTTATGAACCGATTCCGTACCCTCGGCCTTATCGACTACAAGGGGCGGATTCAGGTTCATAGACCGCGTCTAAGGGCCGTCCTGGCCGATCAACAGTTCGCTAGAGTATAGGTTGCACCTATTCCTTGGATGCACTCCGCGTGCTTGAAGATATCTGCGTAGTCCACAAAGAGGGCCGGTCCGCAACGCGGATCGGCCCTCATGGCGTCCGGTTGTTCATGATATGGCCCTCCTTGGTGAAAGTGGAAATCAAAAATAGATCTGGAAATCCAGTGAGATCAATGATTCAGTTGCCCCTCTGCAGAGAATGACTGGACAGGAGAAGATTGCGTTACATCTGTGGATTCCGCGACCTGGTCCACTTACCGTTTTAGCTTGATGACTTAGCTTCCGCCGCAGCCGGCTGTGGCCTGGCGAACTACTTGCGGGTGGATTCAATGGCGCTGAAAAAGGAGCGATTTTCCGCTCAAATCAGCGGAAAACGGCCGGAATCAAGCTTTCTTGGCGCATTTTCTACATCTAGATTTTAGCTTATTATCTTTTATAATCAGTTACTTAAGTGATAAGAAAGGCGAACAGGAGGGGAATCGGACCCCCGGAGGGGTGGGTACACCTTGGGGATAAACCGGTCCGATGTCCGACAGATTGAACCAGGGGCAGTTTCTGAAGTGCATTTCGTGAGTCTCTCCATTTCGATAGTGCGCCTGGAGAGAGTAATTATCTGCAAACTGTCGAAAGAAAATGTTGGTTGACTCCACAGGACAGAACTACTTTGGAGCCGCTCTAACCTCGTCAAGGAGGCCGAGTTCCCGCTCGGTGCAGTGTGTTCCCCGGTAAAGCCAGTCGTTCTGCCGCTTGCATGCGAGGACTTGCCAACGAACTGCATTCTGAATGTATTCGGCAGAAATTTGGAAGCAGCTCATCCTTAGAGCAATTCTCATGAAGACGTAGGGGGGACGTGGACCGTGAGGTCCACGTTACAGCCGGCCAGGAGGCCGGCGCTATCTTATTCTCGCCGGGACCGGTAATCTTCAGACCAGCAGAGAATCGCTTCTCTGGCAGAGAATCGCTGCATGCGAATAGCGAAATGCTCCAGCGGTCGAGTCCATTGTGCATCTCTCAACTGGGTTTGAATCGGAACAAAAAAATAGGCCCCCGTGAAGAACGGGGGCCAAGCTGTATGGGTCCTCTCGCTTGATGCGAGAGATGATTGGCGGCCCACGGCGTGCGGCTGTCAGAGCAGAAATATACCCCTGGGGAGGGGGCGCGCTCTTAGGGCTGTGCCATACCGCTCGGGGAATCAGCACTCTGGGGGGATGCTGCTCCCTTGGCCGCCAAACTGTTTTCCATCAACCGAACATGCACGCTGCTGATTTGCACCGGTCTGGCGCCTTCATCGGCGTCTCCGTGTGCATTTCCAAGAGCCACCGCGTGCAAGCGGTAGACGGGAATCTGATGTTCAACAACCATGTAGCGCTTGACTGCTTCGGCCAGCCGCTCAGATCTCTGGATTCCGGCGCTGCCGGCAAGCGGAGAACGCGCCTCCATCTCCAGGATGTAGCCTTGCTGTCCGGCAATGGTGGCTGCCATGTCGTCGAGTTGCTTGCGAGCCGCAGCCGAAAGCACGGGCTGTCCGCTGCGAAATCTGATTTCGGCTTCCGTCACCGGTTGGTACTGGTCGATGCCGTTCACCGTGGTGTTCAACTGGTCAACGTGTCCGGCAGCACCTTGCGCGGTGGAGTTGGCCTGCTGAGCTTGATTGCCTGCCGTGGTGGCAAGTTCATTGGCGGCATCGGCGCTGGACTGCGCCCGGCGAATGCCCGCCTGGGACCGGTCGTCCACATCACGGATGTCCCTTGCATTCTTTGAATTCACATCATCCAATTCGCTGAGCCGGTCGTTGATGGGGTCGGTTTGACGCTTGGTCCACTTCTTGGTGGCAAACGGATTCAAGTGTCCCCAGAATCCCTCCTTCGGCTGCGGCACGGTGGCCGTTGGCGGGCCGGAAGGCTGTTGTGCCGTCGGGGGCGGGGTGTTCTGTGTATCGCCAGTAGATTGCGAGTCTTGTGCCAGCGCGGGGATTCCGATTGCAAATGCCAGCAAGAGAACTGCCAGCTTGCCTGATAACGGGACCGAGCTCGAAGTTAGATATCTCATGCCCAATGCATAAGCAACAAGCGGGCCAAACATATTGGGCCCTCGCTGAAAAGGGGTTAGCTGGTTTAGATCGTTAGGTTTATAAGATAAAATCCTCGGGCGATACATGGGGCTTGAGCATCTTGAAAAACCTTTTGGCTATGTAGTTTTTCCGGAACCGTGTACTTTCTACCGGGTAAGAAAAGCCTTGGGGAGGCAAAGTTCTCCTGACGTGTTTCAATCCCATTGGTCAATCCGAAGAAAGGTAACTCAGTTCCCTCAGAAATCCTAGTAGGCAATCTCTTTGAGCAGGACCTTCGCCTTGGCGACCAGCGTTTGCGCTCCATCCACGTCGCCTGAATCGAGCGCCTCCCTGGCCTGCTTGAGGAACCGTCTGATTTGGGCGACTGTCTTACGCTGCCCAGTGCTCAGCGTGCGGTGAATTCCATTAAGCCCGCTCTCGGTAGCCGCGATGGAGTCCGCTGTTTCGCGCGACTCGTCCGGAAGATCCCCTGAAGAAAGCTGGCCGATAGCGCTGACGCCTGCGGTTTCACCGGCTTCCTGCTGGGTATCGCCGGCCGTCTTCCTGTGCCTGATGGGCGGCTTGAGCATCTCCTCCGGCAGCACGGAAATATCGGAGATAAGAGGCTCGGTTGGGAGCATTAACTCCGACTCCGGAAGTTCGATAGGTGTGGTCTCTAATATGTTATGAGCGTTATAGATGGAAGGGGGAAGAGCCGGAACTGGCTTGTGCCGGGTTATGTGAATGCATGCCGTGAGAAACATCGGCAGCAGCCACGCGACACTTCTAGCAGGCAGCCTCATCCGATTCAACCTTCTCTAGTTTGAAACGCTTGCCGGAGGAAGATTTCGGCGCCCCCATTCCGCGGCAGCAAGTGGAATACGGAGCAGAAAAACCGCGCCACGGTCTGCTTTTGATTCTACTTCAACGCTGCCGTGGTGCAGCTGAAGAATGCGGTAAGTCATGGCCAGGCCGATACCGCTGCCGCCCTTCCTGGTGGAGAAATAGAGATCGAAGATTTTCTCCCGGATTTCATCGGGAATTCCGGGGCCCTGATCTGCAATGCGCAGGACGGCAGTCTTCCACCCGGATTTCCGTTCCTCCTCAAGAACAACTTCCAGCTGGCCCCCTTCCGGCATGGCCTGGGCGCCATTTTGAATGACGTTCAGCACCGCTTGTTTGAGGAGGTCGGCGTCGATGTTGACCGGTAGCGGCGATGCGGGCATGCGGCTGACCAGCTTCACATTGCGCGTAGAAAACTCCACCGCAGCCAACTCCAGCATGTCGCCAATCACCGAGCGCAGATCCTGCTCGCGCAGGTTGAGTTCTACTGGCCGGGAGAAGTCCACCAGCATCTGCACCACGCGATCGAGGCGGTGAATTTCTGCATCGATGATCTCTAAATGACGCACGGCAGGAGCGCTTGCGCCGGTCAACTTGGTCTTGAGCAGTTCCATATGCACAACAATTGCATTGATGGGATTTTTTACCTCGTGGCCCACTCCGGCGGTGAGCCGGCCAATGGCGGCCATGCGGCGCGAGAGCTCGAGTTCCGACTCGATCTCTTCGGCTGATTCCACATCGTGCAGGGTGACCAGCGCGCCCAGCCCCTGGCGGTTTTCATCGTCATGAATAAAATCCAACGACGCCTGAATTCGTCTGCCGGTCTCAGTGCGGATCTCTTTCTGCACCAGGGGGACGCCGGCTTCGTAGGCCTCTCCAAGGGTCTGGCCGAGCACGGTGGAGCGATCAAAAATCTCACTCGCATGCATGCCCAGAATTCCGTCCCTCTCGTGGGACAAAAACCGCCGCGCAGCCTCGGAGACGAGCACGGCGCGCCCGTCGCCGGTAAAAAGGAGGATTCCATCCTGAAGGTTGCCGAGAATCCGATCGAGATTTCCCTTCAACGCGGAAAACACCTCCTCTACATTGCGAATGCGCCGGCCGATGCGCTCAATTTTGGTGGAAACGCGCGCCGTCATGTCCTGGCTGTTCGCCTTATCTTCGTCGCCCGCTGTCTCTCCGGCTGCAGTCAGGTAGTCAAGCTGCCGGCTGATCTGCTCCATCGGCCGCAGCGCAATATTGCTGAGGAGAAAAGCCACCAGCAGGCCCGTTCCCAGCACGAAGCCCATCAGTGTGAGCGACTCCACCATCTTTGGCTCATAAACAGCACGCAGAAATGTGGTGCGCACTCCAACGTTGACGGTGATAAAACGGCTGCCGTTTCGTTCCAGTGGCACAACCACGTCAAACACGCGCGGCGGACCGAGCACTACCCTCATCAAGTGAATGGGGCTGGCGTCAAGAAGCACGCTCAAGTTCGGACGGACGGGCATTGGCTGGTCTTCATTGTCGGGATTGGTGCTGAGCAGCGTGCTCGACCGGCTGTCGCCGATATTGATGTCGTAGATGGTGAGGGAATAACGATTGACCGATTCGATCACTGCCTGCAGTCGAGCATTGTTGCGGACAGCGTCGGCCTCCATATTACGCAACTGTGCCGGGTTGTTTGGATCGACCGTTTGGTCCTTGAGTCCAGCCTCGAGTGCATAACGCAGCGCAAACAGTATCTGGTTGGCTATCATCCGGTCAGTGTCGTAGGTCTGCTGCACAGCCGAGTGCAGAAGCCGGTCGACATATACCAGCGAGAGCAATCCGGAGATAAGAAAAACCAGGCCGGTGATGGCTAAGACGAGTTTGGTTTTCAGGCGCATGGTTCAACTTTGCCTGTCGGCAGGAATTTGACTATACAGCTTGAGCTTGTTGTGCAAGGTCTTGAGGCTCACGCTCAGAATCTCCGCGGCGCGTGTCTTGTTCTGTCCTGTCGCTTCGAGAGTGCGCAATATCAATTGCCGTTCGGCCTCTTCCACAGTGGTTCCAACGCGAATTGGAACCATGCTCGCATCGAGTGCATGAGCAGCCTGAATCTGCCCTTTGCCAAAACCTGGCGGCAGGTGGCCGACATCGAGCGGCGCGCCATCCGGACAAAGAATCACCGCCCGCTCCACGGTATTGCGCAACTCGCGTGCATTACCAGGCCAGTCGTAGGCCATCATACGGTCCAGCATCGACTGGGCCACGCCGGAAACACTGCGACTGTGCTTCTGATTCATCTCTGACAGCATGGCTTCAGTCATCGCCGGGATGTCCTGAAGATGCTCGCGCAACGGCGGCATGGGAATATGGAAGACGTTGAGCCGGTAGTGAAGATCTGCGCGCAGATTCCCCTGGGCAACAGCCGTTTCAGGATCGTGGTTGGTAGCCGCGAGCACGCGCACGTCAATATCCAGCTCGGTACGCGCACCCAATCGGCGAAGTTTGCGCTCTTCGAGCACACGCAGCAGTTTGGCTTGTGTGCCCACAGGCATCTCAGCCAGCTCGTCCAGCAGCAAAGTGCCCCCGGAAGCCAGTTCGAAGCATCCAAGGCGTCTTTCTTCAGCGCCGGTGAATGAGCCTTTCTCGTGGCCGAAGATCTCACTCTCAATAAGCGTTTCAGGAATGGCCGCGCAATTTACCGCGACAAATGGCTTCGCCTTGCGTGGGCTGAGATTGTGCAGGGTGCGCGCCACAAGCTCCTTGCCGGTGCCGCTCTCGCCAGTGATCAGCACCGATACATTGGAGGGCGCAATCTGTTCGATTAGCGCGAATATCTCCCGCATCTGTGGGGAACTGCCCACCAACGACCCCAGGACGCCAGTCTCGCGCAATCTCCTGCGCGCCACTTCCAATTCGATCTCGGTTTCTCGCTGGCGTGTAGCATTCGCCAAAATTGTGCGGAGGCGCGTCGCATCCACAGGCTTTTGGAGAAAGTCGTATGCGCCCAGCTTCATTGCGTCTACGGCCAGTTCGATCGAACCCATTGCTGTGAGCACAACCACTGCCATGTTGGTGTTGCTCGAGTTATCCTCTGCCAGTTTGGTCAGCAGGCCAATTCCGTCAAGCCTCGGCATTTTCAGGTCAGTAACCAAAATGGCCGGGTTCCAGGCTATCGCCTTCTCCCAACCCTCGATGCCGTCCCGCGCCGTTTCGGTACGATATCCCCAGCCAGAAATCAACTCTGCGAGCCCCATCAGCGCGTGAGGCTCGTCTTCAACTATCAAGACTTTGACGGAGTTGGTTGTAGATGTCTTTGACATGGCTCGTAGTTTGGCGATTCCCGATGGGGTGAAGATTGCTCTTGCTTCACTATTCAATATCTACCATGTAAAAGCGCCTATGTGCGCATATTCTCTTTAAAATGACTATCTTGGGTCTAATGCCTAGGCAAGCTAGGCGAAGCTGGAGTTCAAGGAGCCGGTTCCGTTCCTATTTTTATTTTATACCGGAGCCTTTTTACACGCCGTGATGTAAATATTTCGCATCCTGTGGCAGCCGCCCTCAAGAGAGCATTTGTATCTCCTTGGTTCGCTTAGGCTTCCAGTTTGGAATGTCGCATGCAGCATTCATCGCAAGCAAAGGCGGATTTGTGTCTTTAAGGGCCAGATTGCATGTCACGCCTGCGGGGCGCCTGAATCAATCTCGGATTTCGTAAATCAAATCTACTACGTTGCTATCTGTGCTCGTGGTCCACCGGGACGAAAGTTCAGCTTCACTCCCTGAAGGAGAAGAAAAATGAAATTCTTTCGTCTGCGACTGGTTGCGTCTTTGCTGCTTGGAATCACACTGATCTCCGTAGCTTCCACATACTTTGACGTACTGGCCCATAGGCACACCCTGCGCAGTGAGCTTGCGCGCAGGACCCAGTGGTTCGGCGCCAGCCTGCAAACGCAGATCGAACAGCAATTCTTGTCAGCTCCAAAAGAAGAATGGCCCGCGATACTCGAGCGTTTGCGCCAGCATCCCGATCAACCAAGCCTCGCGGTCTTTAACAATAACGGACAGCTTCTTGCCTCTGCCGGCAATTTGCTTCCAATGAAGGATATGCACCCGGTTCTTCTGAATAAAGTTCTAACCGCAGGGAAGGAATCAAGTACCTTCGTTAAAGTGCAGGAGGATACGCAACGCGGCACTGCAGGCTCCGGCAATAGAGGGAATCATCAAACGAGTGCCGGGTCTTCAAGCAGGCTGTGGTACGAAGATGTCATACCGCTGCACAGTGGAGGGCAAATTGTTGGCGCGTTGCTGATGCTGGTTGACGCGGACTATATTCGCACCGATGGAAACGAAGTTTGGCAAAGAAGCTTTTTGCGCATTGCAGCATTGGTCGTATTGGTTGTTGTAGTAACGCTGGCAATGGTTCGCTGGTTCCTGCTGCAGCCGCTTACCCGAGCTGCGGAATGGCTGCGCCGCTTGCGGCATGGCGAAGCCGGCGTCGAGGATGGCGCGAATGTATTCGGCTATCTCCTCCCCTTGGCAAAAGAGGTCAACTTCCTTACGGAGAATCTGACCCGCGCGCGAGAAGCAGCTGTAACTGAGGCTCGATTACGCGACGCTGCTGAGCATGTGTGGACGGCCGATCGGCTGGCTGTGCATGTGCGCCAGCGTTTGGGCAATGGAAAAATCTTTGTGGTTTCAAATCGCGAGCCCTATATGCATGTGCGCCGCGGAGGAACGACCGAATGCATCGTGCCGCCAAGCGGACTGGTTACGGCAATTGAACCGATTCTTCAGGCTTGCGACGGAACGTGGATCGCTCATGGCAGCGGCAATGATGATGCGGCAAATGTCGATGAGCGCGATCGACTGCGCGTGCCCCCCGATGATAAGCGGTATACCTTGCGCAGGGTCTGGCTTAGTCCTGAGGAAGAAGCGGGCTACTATGAAGGCTTCTCGAACGAGGGATTATGGCCGCTCTGCCACATTGCGCACACGCGGCCCAACTTCCGCGCAAGCGATTGGGCCTATTATCAAAACGTAAACAAAAAATTCAGCGAAGTCCTCATTGAAGAGATGCGCGGCACGGACCATCCCGTAGTCTTCGTTCAGGACTACCACTTCGCTCTTTTGCCGAAGATCATCAAGCGCGCCCGGCCCGACGCGCGCGTAGCTATCTTCTGGCACATCCCATGGCCCAATGCTGAAGTATTCTCCATTTGCCCCTGGCAAGCAGAGTTAGTGGACGGGCTAGTATCCGCCGATGTTATAGGCTTTCACCTTCAGTCTCATTGCAATAACTTCCTGGATACAGTTGATCGTGTGTTAGAAGCTAGAACGGATCGGGAACAGTTCAGCATTCGGCGGAAGGGGCACCATTCGGCCGTGCGTCCCTATCCCATCAGCGTAGCCTGGGATGAAAATGATTCAGACTCGGCTAACTTTCTAAGAACCGGAAAAACAATGGAAGCGAATGGAAAGACAGATGGCGTCAACCATTCATTGGGTGACGAGGAACGAAGCAGCGTGTTCTGGAATCCTCCGTCTGCTGGAACGAGCGAGTTGCGCCGCGACCTAGGCATGGAAGGCAAGCAACTCCTGCTTGGCGTAGACCGCACGGACTACACCAAAGGAATCGTGGAGCGCCTGCTGGCTTACGAGTTGCTGCTTGAAGAGCACCCCCGGTATCAGCAACAAATCGTATTCGTACAAATTGCCTCCCCCAGCCGTACCAGCATTCCGGCTTACGAGCAACTGCGTGTCCAGGTTGAGGAAACTGTTGAGCGCATCAATCAGCGCTTTCAAACTTCGCGCTGGAAGCCGGTGATTTTGATTGAGCGTCAATGCAACCACCTCGAGATCGTGCGTTATTATCAGGCCGCCGATCTATGCCTCGTAACCTCGCTGCACGACGGAATGAATCTGGTTGCAAAGGAATTTATCGCTGCCCGCAAGGACTGTGATGGCGTGCTGGTGCTGAGTAGTTTTACCGGCGCCGCTCAGGAGTTGACGGATGCTCTTATTGTCAACCCCTACGATAGCGTGCAGGTTTCTGAAGCCATTCGCACCGGGCTCGAAATGAGTCCAAATGAGCGGCGGTTGAGGATGGAGCGTATGCGGCGACAGGTTAGAGAACATAACGTCTACCGTTGGGCATCCAACATTCTTACTGATCTATGCGCTGTGCGGATCGAGGACGAGATCATGGCCGTTGTGATGAATCGTACGCAACGCAAGCGCGCTTGAGGGCTTCGAGAGGCGCAATTTTTGCGCCGCGATGTTGATTTATGAACGTCGTCTCGATGGTCGTGGGAGGGAGGAACGTGTCATGGCCACAATGATGGAACCTGTCATGCTCGGCGCCAAATCTTCTGTCAATTTGAACGAAGAAGAATTTTTGCAATCAGTGGCTGATTCGCCCGAAAGCGCATTGCTGCTGGACTATGACGGAACGCTGGCGCCCTTTCGTATCGATCCAACCAAGGTACAGCCGTGGACCGGAGTGCGCAGATTACTGCAACAAATCCAGGACGAAGGCCGCACCAGGATTGTTATCGTAACGGGTAGGCCGGCTCTGGAAATGGCGCCGCAACTTGTATTGCGTAAGCCCCTCGAGATTTTTGGCGCGCATGGAGCCGAGCGGCTTTACCCCGGTGGGCGTCTCGAGCAGGATGAATTGTTTCCTCAGCAGAGGCAAGCATTGGTTGCGGCGCGGAACACAATTCACTCGACGTCGATCAGACTGGGAGTGAGAGTCGAAGAAAAATGGAATGCGATCGCATTGCATTGGCGCGGAATCCACGCACGATTGAACCAAGCGGCGCAAAAACACTGCCTGGAATTGTTCAGCCCGTTTGCAGATGTTCCAGGCATGCAGCTGTTGCGCTTCGACGGTGGACTGGAATTGCGCGCCGGGCGTAACAAAGGGAATGCGGTGCTGCAAGTGTTGACTGAATTGGAATCTGATTCGCCCATTGCGTATCTAGGAGATGATAGAACCGACGAAGATGCCTTTGAAGCGCTCGGTGACAGAGGGCTAGGGGTGCTAGTGCGGCGTCAATGGGTGCCTAGCGCAGCACATTTATGGCTTCGGCCACCAACTGATCTGGTCAACTTTCTTGCCGCATGGCTGGAAGCTCTTCAACAATGATCGAGTGAGCTCTAATTAAATTTTGTAGACGATACCCTTCTCACTCTGTCAAGTCAGCGCCGTTCACTTATTCAGTCTCGTCTTGCGAGAGTGCTCAAGCACACGGCCGACGGTTTGAATTGGACGGCGCTGGCGTCCCTTCCGTGCAAATGCAATTCATAAACACTTATGGCAAAATAATGAGGAAATGTTTATGGGCTATAACTTCTTTCGCGGGTTACCTTCAGGAGATAGCTATCTTTCCATCTTCTATGCCGTTTAGTGGGTTGCCGGAGGTTGAGTGTGCAGTTTCCGAACAATGTAAATATGTTCTTTCTTTCCTGCCTCTTCCTTTTGGCAACGGTTGCCAATGGGCCGCATTCGGCTCGGGCAGATCAAAATTACTCCCAACAGGTTTTCTTCGAGAACAGCCTCTCTCCGGGCGCTTACTTCTATTCAAGCGGGAAGGTGAACGCGCCCAGCACGCTGCGTCTCGTTGATGGAAAGATTCCCGTTGACACAAAACACTTCATCAGCGGTCCCAACGCGCTGAGTCTGGAGTGGAATTCCTTGCCGGCTGGCGGCTGGACGGCGGAAGTGCGCCTCTACTGCTGGCGTAATCGTACGCTCGATTTTCCGGGCGCTAATCTCTGGCTCTGGTTTTACTCAGCCGACGGCATCCACGCCGGCGCTTTGCCAAAGCTCGCCCTGCGCGATGCTGATGACAACTTTACCTGGCCGCTCGCGATCGGCGCGTTCACGCCAGACCTTCGCCCCGGCAAGTGGACGCGGGTTCGCATTCCTCTCAATGCGTTTCACACCGCTTCGTTGCACTCGTTTGAGGCGCACCGTGTGGTCACTTTGATCTTTGTGCAGGGCAAAGCTGACTCCACTTCGCACACGCTCGCAATGGACGATATTCGCGTTGAAAATGATCCTGCGCCACATCAGGCCGCGCCGCCTTCTCCCAATGGACTTCGTGCCACGGGATATGAGCGCCACATCGACATCGCCTGGAAGCTGGTGAACGATCCCGCGCTGGCACAATATGTCATCTACCGTTCTGAGCGCGGTGAACCATTCAAGCCCATCGGTGTTCAGAGGCCCGGCGTGAATCGCTATTGCGACTATGTTGGCGATCCGCACGTGACCGCATCCTATCGCATCACAGCACGAACTTCTTCGCTCAGGGAATCGCCGCCATCCACGGCAGTGACAGCATCGACCCATCCCATGACGGACGATGAACTGCTCACGATGGTTGAGGAGGCGTCATTTCGCTATTACTGGGAGGCCGATGAGTCTCACTCCGGCATGACGCGCGAAAACACGCCGGGTAACGACGATATCGTCGCTCTGGGTGCAAGCGGGTTTGGCGTGATGGCCATCATCGTGGGCGCCGAGCGGGGTTTCATTACGCGCGCGCAGGCAGTGGATCGCCTGCTGCGCATCACGAGCTTTCTCGCAACTGCGGACCGCTATCACGGCGCGTGGCCGCACTTCCTCAGCGGCAGCACCGGCAAGCGATTACCGGTTTTCGGCATTTACGATAACGGTGCGGACCTGGTGGAGACTTCGTTTTTGATGGAAGGCTTGCTGGCGTCCCGGCAATATTTCAAAGGAGACGGCCCTATCGGGAAAGAATTGTACGAGCGCATCACCCGGCTCTGGGAGGGCGTCGACTGGGATTGGTTTCGCGCCGCTCCGCAACGCGATGCTCTCTACTGGCATTGGTCGCCTGAATATTCATTCCACATCGCCAATCGTCTGACCGGATGGAACGAAGTCATGATCACCTATCTTGAGGCGATAGCATCCGCGAGTCACGCGATTCCGGCGAGTGATTACTTGAGCGGCTGGGTTGGCGAGGGAATCGGCAATCGTTACGCCAACGGCGAAAGCTACTACGGCATCACGCTTCCTGTGGGTCGCGGCACAGGTGGACCGCTCTTTTTTACTGAGTATTCGTTCATGGGTTTTGATCCGCGCGGCATCCACGACAAGTTCACTGATTATGCCGACAACAATCGCGCGCAGGCACAGATCAACCTGGCCTACTGCATCCGGAATCCGCACAACTGGAAGGGCTATGGCGCCGATACGTGGGGCATCACCGCAGTGGACGGTCCTGAACACTATGTTCCGTACGAGCCAACACCGAGACTCGACGACGGAACCATCGCCCCCACGGGCGCGATCAGCGCCATCGTTTACACGCCGCAGGAATCCATGGCAGCGCTGCGCCACTTCTATCGCGATTTTGGGGCGCAGGTTTGGGACATTTACGGCTTCCGCGACGCGTTCAATCTGCAGCAGAATTGGTACTCCGGCATCACAATGGGATTGAATCAGGCGCCGATGGCAGTGATGATTGAGAACAGCCGCACAAGTCTTGTGTGGAAGAACTTCATGGCGAATCCTGAGATTGCACCGGCGCTCAAAACAATGGGCTTTCACCCCGATGCAAAGTGACTCGACCGCTGAAGTCTCATTAGAGAATCAGGCTTGATTTTACTCGATGTGTACAGGTCAAGAATTGCGCGATGAAAGGCTAACACCTCCAGTGGTCTGCACGGTTGCCGGGATGCGTCAATTCACGATTTGGAAAGTATGGCAGTGTGCTGGACTGAGCTAGCCGTCGTGGTCCTGGCTTCGCTGCCATACTCTGAGCACATAGCGGTTACTTGATCGTGTAGGTAGAAGATGCGATTGCGCTATTCCTGCCAGGTTGGAATCGGTATTCCGTCGGGACTGATGCCGCCGCCGCTCTGACCCCACGCAGTCTCTGAGGTCAAGGCTCCGCCTGCACCATTCGTGGTGAGGCTGGTCCCTCCCACCGCCGTTACCCAGGGGTCTTCCGCCGGGTAATAGTACGGAACAGACGGGCTGTATGCACCGTAATCCCCGGATGCAACGAAGACACTTTGACCCTGTAAGGCAAACTCCTCGGAGAAAACATCGTCGGTCGAAGGATCGTCCGGGTACCATGTACATGAAATGCTTACCTGCATGGCCAGGTTCTCTGATTCCGAAGCTATTGCATTCAAAATGTCGGCATCAGAAGCGCCGATGTACACGCGAACCTGGCTCAAACCTGGGGCCATGCCGACCGATTGCACGATGTCCAGCACTTGTTCCGCATCATCTGCTGGAGGCTCGAACTGCCCCGGACTTCCAGTAGCGCCGTCCAGAAGCACGTTGTTTATCGGGATGGTATAGGTTGCTCCACCGGCGGGGGGAGTATACCCCAATACATAATTGCTCCCATTCGCGGTCGCCGAAGCAGTTCCGTTGAAGGCCGCCGTGACGTCGCTGATGTTATAGCCATCAAACTGCACAAGCCCGACTATCTGTCCGTTGCCGGTCAGGGCACCGCCGTAGTAGGCTGCCCGCATGTCACTGGAAAGATACGAGCCGCCCGGGCCGGAGCCCTGCACCGCTGCGCTGCTGAGATTCTGAGCAGCGGCCCCATGGATCGCGGCAGCGAGTAATTGTTCAGGCCCGAGATGTGCGCCACGGGTACATTCAGGTCGAGCGAGGGTTCGCAATCGATTGGAAAGAAGTCGCGGTTCTCAGTAGGATGCCGATAGACCTTCATCGCTACATGGAAAGCTCTTTGGACCTGATCCGCTGTCCCGTTGATCGGCACCACCAGTCGGTTCCGAGGATATCCGTTCACGGTAAATCCATACGATTTGGCGAATTCAACAACGGCCTGGTAGCCCTGAGCGGATGGCCCGAACCGGTCTGTGAATTCGGTGACAGTGAGGAAGCGACGGTAATC
Organism: Occallatibacter sp.; assembly: GCA_049515455.1. Classification (GTDB taxonomy): domain Bacteria; phylum Acidobacteriota; class Terriglobia; order Terriglobales; family Acidobacteriaceae; genus Telmatobacter. The sequence continues at coordinate 10,464 of JBEKUB010000006.1, read as the reverse complement.
GGGACTGGACGGATCGTAGAGCTTGTTCAGCAGGATGGAGATCTGATCCTGATTCCGGAGGGGAAGCACGATTGATAAGTTCATGCGTCGTGTCGAAGGAAGCTTGCCCACGGGCTTCGCCATGCCCGATGACACGGCCGCTGGAACGTGCCGTACCAGAGTCTGGAGTGATTGCTGTGGAAAGACTGGGGAGGAATGGAAGATTAAAGTGGCTGAAATTAGCGCACAGCAGCGGCGTAGAGCTTTCTTTGAGAATCTCCAAAGGCACACGTTTTATGCTTATATTCGCTTCTTCGGCAGGACCCAGTTTGCCTTTAGCTATTTCTCATTTAAGTTTGCCAATTGTCGATCGCATTGAGAGCGTTTGAGCTCCAAGCTCATGGGAGCGAGGAAGATACCGTGATGGCGCTTCGTGCTGCTAACAGACTCCGGTTCTGCTCCGAGTGATGACCGACATCAGTTTGATCCACGCTAAATGAATAGCTCTGCATGAATACGTTGTGCTGGACCGTAGGCCGCCTCCCAGAAAGGCTTGCTGGCGCGTGACAAGAGGCTCTAAACGGGATTTGAGCCAGGAAATGGAACGTCATCATTCCCAATGCAAATATAATTTTAAGAATCAGCAATTTAACTTAATCGCAATGCCCTCAAAGTGTCGTAAAACGGCCTATGAAATCCATTGTGTGGGTACAAGTTGGGTGGCTTGCCGTTGGAGCCGGTATTCGGCACGCCTGACGAAGTCGGCTTAGAGATACAAACGCCATCGGATCGTGAGGCAGCATGTATTCGGATGTAAAGTGCCAGCTTATATCTATACCGAGGCTCTGCGAATAACATCACCGCTAAGACTCCTATCTGACCGTAGTTCAAGTACGAGTTCAGAGACTCGCCGTATTTGTGCCTTACGATGAATTTGTGTTTTCTTCATGCCTCCTTTACGTCGAACGGCCAATACTCAATCGTGGAGGTGGCAACGATGAAAGGATTTTTCTTTGCGGCATGCATCTTGTCTGGTGCTCTAGTCGGCATTGGAAGTGCCAATGGCTCCGTCTCCTCTGCGGAGGAGGGCGATCACTACACACGGGCTCAATTGAAACAATTGGCTCGCGACGCGCATACACCGGAGCAATACAGGACTTTGGCTGGCTACTACGAGAAGCAACACAAGGATTACTTGCAACAGGCGGCGGAGGAGAAACAGGAGTGGGTGCGTCGTGGCCAGAACGTCATGGGCGCGGCTGCCAAGTATCCAAGGCCGTCGGATTCTGCCCGGAATCTCTACGAATACTATGTCGAAAAAGCCACCAAGGCGGGCCTACTCTCGGCAAAATATACTCAAATGGCGGAGCAGGCAGCGCCTCCTAAGATTCAGTAATCCCTATTCATCATTGGGAGTTGAAAGGCGGGGTGGGTTCATCACCCGACCTAAACTTCATTAGATTTCGATATACATAATCCTTATAAGTTCTTTACGCTAGTCTGGCTAGGCTAGTTTGTAGAAGGCAAGGCTGATATAGCGTGAGCAAATTCCGGGTACGATGACAAATTCGATTGTCTTGGGATGGAGCTATCGGCTGCGAAGATTTCGTGTCCTGGGACAGTGCTTTGCGGCAGGCGTGGTGATCGCGCTCCCTACCTATCTCGGGTTCAAACTGCGGGTTGACTTGACGACAATCAGTTTTGTCTATCTGCTGCTTGTCGTAGCAATGGCAATGTTTTGCGGTTTTTGGCAGGCTTCTTTCACGTCGATTCTGGCTGTCGCCTGCCTGGACTATTTCTTTACTCTGCCTTTATTTCGTTTTGCCATGTCAAATTCGCACGACTGGGCGGCTCTGGGTGCGTTTGAAACAACGGCGCTCGCGATCAGCAGGTTGTCAGCGAAAGAGTTGCGAAATGCAAGAGAGGCGGCCATACATCGCGCGGGGATGAAGCAATTGTATGAGTTGAGTCGGAACTCAATGTTGCTGGATCTGCACCAGCCACCCGGGCCGCAGCTCGTGGTTCTAATTCACAGGATATTTGGCACCGTGGCCGTCGCCTTGTTCGATATGAATCTCGGACGCCAGGACAGGGTGGGCGACTGGGGCGAGGGCGAAGAAGATATAGCCAAAGATTGTTATCTTCACAACGCCGCACATGATGATCAAGAGACGGAGACCTCGCAGCGTATATTGCAGGCTGGACCCGGATCTGTGGGTGCGCTGGTCGTGCGTGGACAGATGGGCCCGCTGGTAGTCGATGCACTTGCGTCGCTTGCGGCCATTGCCATTGACCGGTACCAGTCGTATGAGAAGGAAGAAAGAGCAGAGACGGCAAGCAAGAGTGAGCAATTGCGTGCTGCGGTTATGGATGCGCTGGCCCATGAGTTCAAGTCGCCGCTGACCGCAGTTCAAACTGCCAGCTCGGGCTTATTTGAGTTAGGCGAGTTGAGCAGCTCGCAACGCGATTTGGTAACGCTGATTGACGGCGAGGTCAATCGGTTGAACAAACTGTGCACGCAATTGCTGCTGACTGCGAAGCTTGAAACGGAACAGATAGGTTTGCGGACCAGCGAAGTAAATGTTAAGCAACTGCTTGATGAAGTGACGAGCATTCGGCCCGAGGGGGAGTTGAGAAATCGGATCGAGTTAGATATAGAGGATCCGGCGTTGACTGTGAATGTGGACAGTGCGCTGTTGGCGATGATCCTCACGCAGTACGTCGACAATGCCCGGAAGTATTCAATGCCGAGAACACCGATTAGAGTTGCAGTACGAATGAGCCACGCCGAAGTGTTGATCTCAGTACATAATTTTGGGTCGACGATTCAGATTGAAGACCGGGAGAGGATTTTCGACCGCTTTTATAGAGCGCAGAATGTTAAGAATTCCGTGCCCGGAACAGGGATTGGACTCTCCGTAGTCAGGAAAGCTGCGGAGGCCCATCATGGACATGTGTGGGTTATCAGCGATGACAAGGAAGGCACAACATTCTTTCTGTCCCTGCCGACTGGCGCAAGGAGGATGAATTGAATACCGAATCGCCAATCGCAGCACAAGGCACCATCCTCGTGGTGGACGACGACAGTTCCACGCGACGCGCACTGAGCATAACACTGACGGGTATGGGCTTCACGATCGTTGAAGCGGCTCGCGGGGAAGAGGCGTTGGCATTGGTTCGCGTCACCTGGTTCGATGCGGTATTGCTGGACGTTGATATGCCGGGAATGGGTGGAGTGGAAACCTGCCGTTGCATCCGGCAGGCGATAGCGCGTATGCCGATTCTGATGTTGACGGTGATGAATAGCGAGGATGATATGGTGCTTGCGCTGGATGCCGGCGCCGATGATTACATCACCAAACCATTTCAATTGCGAGAGCTGACGGCGCGATTGCGCTCGGCGGTTCGCAGAAGAAATGCTCAGGATGTCAACAGAAGCGCGCCGATTCGCCACAACCAGATCGAGTTGGATCCTGTGAAGTTCCGCGTGCAGAAGCGTGGAATCGCCATTCGCCTCACGCCGAAGGAATTTGAGGTGCTGCATTACTTGATGATGCACGCCGGCGAGCCAATTCCACATGCGCGACTACTGAAGTCCGTGTGGGGACCGGAGTATGGGAAAGAGTTCGAATATCTTCGCACCATCGTCCGTTCGCTTCGCAAGAAAATTGAAGACGATCCCCAGGAGCCGCAGTATTTGTTGACGGATGCTCGTGTCGGTTATCGCTTCAACAAGCCGGATTCTGCACCCTAACCTTGCACTTGGGCCTGCTCAATAAATGAGATATTGTTCGACTTAAGCGCCCGCTGGCAGGACTAGAGCAAATAATCTGCGCTCATCGCCGATTCCGACCTGCTTGCCTGCTCTGCCGCGCAGGTAGCCTTCTCGTCGAAGGTCTGCGCATCGGCAAACCTGTATCCCGTGTAAATAACTGTAAGCAGATAAAGCGGATTTGATGGATCGTCCTCAATCTTCTTGCGCAACTGATTGACATAAGTTCGCAGGTACTGGATTTCTTCGCTGCAGTTGGGCCCCCATACGGCGGTTAACAACTTGGAATTGCTCACCACCCGTCCCGCGCGGCTCATCAGACAATACAAGATATGGAACTCCTTGCGGGTGAGGTGCAGCGTTTGGCCGCGCTTGGTCACGACGCGCCTCGCCTGCTCCAGGCGAATCTCCCCTATCTCTATGGGAGCATCATCCAGGCGGCCCGGCGTTTTCACCTGGCGGACCACCGCGCGGATGCGGGCGATAAGTTCCCGGGTACTGAATGGCTTGGTTACATAGTCGCTGGCCCCCAGGTCCAGCGCCTCGACTTTCTCATCTTCCCCGTCGCGCACTGTGAGCATGACAACCGGTAGCCCCGGAGCAAAGGCACGAATGCGCCGTAGCGTTTCAATGCCACCAATGCCCGGCATGCTGATATCCAGCAAGACCACATCGTAGCTTCCCGTGCGTAGCATTTGCAGGGCCTCTTCGCCGCGCACTGCATCGGAAACCTGAAAGCCGAGTTCTATGAGCGGTGGACGCAGCGCCCTGCGAATAGCGGATTCGTCGTCGACTAGAAGAACGCGTATGGCCGGCTGGTTCATGGGGAAGATCTCCTTTGCGATTGATCTGGGATAGCGGCGAAGAACGTGGTCCCCTCCTGCTCACTGCTTGTCACCCAGACATTGCCGCCATGAATCGACGCAATTCGCTTGGCAACTGACAGGCCGACTCCGGCGCCCGATGCATAGTTGAGGCAAGAGCAGGCAGCAGAGTCGCAATCGAAGACTCTCTCCCGATCCGCCTCGGGAATCACCGGGCCAAAATTATGAACCGAAAAGAGCACCTTGGAGTTGACGTAAACGGCGCGAATAGTAATCGTCGTTCCAACGATTGAGTACTTGCTGGCGTTATCGAGATATTGCGTCAGTAGGATGAGGATCAAATAGCGGTCGCAACACAGCGTGATGGTGTCGTCCTCAATTTCGGCAAGAACTTTTCGGTTTGCGGAGCGGCCTCTCTGGCTGGTCACGGCGTCATCAATAATGGACTCTACGCCCACCGGCGTTTGATGAACTGTAACCTCGCTCGCGTCCATGCGGGCCGCAGCCAACAGCCGTGTCGTCAAGTCGCTGAGCATGTTGGCCTGTTTACCGATCAACGCTACCAAATCGGCTTGTGCTGACGAAAGGTGTCCCATCTCACTCAGGCCTGCGCTGGCCGCAAGAATGGCCGTCAAGGGCGTTTTGTACGCTTGCGCCAGCCTATCCAGCACATTAGAGCTGTGCTTGCGCTCCGTCGTAAGAATGGCGGGAAAGTAGTTTTCGTTTATAGCCAACACGGCACCATCCTCTTAGGCAGAGTCAGAGAAGATTGTCGGTCTGCAGATGAAATTCTCGTGGTGCATCCTGTGATTGCCGGCATTTCTAGATTACGGGAAACAGTCTTAGGGCGGCGCCAAGCCCTATCTACAAGATGGACTATATATGAGTCATAAAAGAAATCATCCTAAGAATATCACAATATCTTTATGCTTTCATTACGCATTGACTGGATCTACAGGACTTATAGACATACATAAAAAAGTACTTTCTCTTCCTTCATTTCTTTTTTATGTCTCACTTGCTTTACTTGTCTCAATACACAAGAGTCGGATGGCCTTCAGGAACGAGTCAACCATCCTTCAGGGATTTCCAACGTTTCGACAGTCAGTGCGGTTCTGATGGCTCGAGCCATACGGAGCTGCAGCGGCCAGGGTGGGTTTCTGTCTCAATTTTTCCGAGCTCGCTCTTTGCTAGTCAACAAAAGCCTTTTTGGGAGGACAGTGCCTATGTACTTGTATCCGAATCGCATACTTCAAACGATGGCCGGAGGAATTCTTGCAATGGCCTTGTTGGCCGGCGCACAAGCCCCGGTTCCGCCGGTTCCAGCACCTGCAGCAACCCCCGCTCCAACACCCACCCCGGCCGCTCAGGCTCCCGCAGCCGCCCCTTCTACGCCGCCCGCAGAGACCCCACTTTCCACATTCGTTCTCACTGGTCCGCTGCAATGGCTGCCGCCAGCGACCTTTGACGCCGGGCCGTTGGGTAAGCTGTCGGTCAACGGAATCCTGACCGGTTTCGCGCAGTTCCAGAACAATCCAGTGCCGGGAGACAGCACAGCGCAAGCCACCCTGAGCAACGGACAAATTTTCATTCAAAAAGCGGACGGAAAGCTTCAGTACTTCATTCAGGCGGGCGTCTACACCATGCCAACGCTCAGCGTGCCGTTTATCAACACCCAAAACACCGTGAGCAATTTCTATGGGCCTGTTCCGGTCGCCTATTTGAAGCTGCAGGCGGCCAAGAACACGCAATTCCTTATCGGCTCACTTCCCACGCTGATGGGCGCCGAGTCTACGTTTACTTACCAGAACTTCAACATCGAACGCGGCATCGTTTGGAACCAGGAAAACGCCATCAATCGCGGCATCCAGGTGAATCAAACCATGGGTAAATACCTCAGCGCTGCCTTCAGCTGGAACGACGGGTACTATTCCAACCGCTACTCCTGGCTCTCAGGCTCGGTGACCCTAACCAAGGGGCCTCACAGCCTGGTATACGACGGGATGGGGAACACCGGGCAGACCGTCCATGTGACCGCAGCTACGCCGATCGCGAACAACAGTTACATGCACGCGGTGATCTACACGTACACCAAGGGCCCGTGGATCATCTCTCCGTACTTCCAATACAGCAAACTGCCTACTAATGCGGCGGTGGGTGTTGCCAAGGGCACATCCGTAACCGGCGGTGCTCTCAACGTCAGCTACGCCTTCAAGAGCGGGTTCTCGCTTCCGGCGCGTGTGGAATATCTAACGAGTTCGGGAAACGCCACGGATGGATCGGTCAACCTGTTAGGCTTTGGGGCCGGCAGCGCAGGCACCACATTCACCGTGACGCCCACCTATCAAAAAGGAGGCACCTACCTTCGCAGCGATCTTGCCTGGGTGCATGCAACGAGCTACGTGCCGGGAGATGTCTTTGGCACGACGGGATCGGATGCGAGCCAATTCCGGGCCGTACTTGAATTCGGCTTCATCTTCGGCAAAAACATAATCGCGAAATAGCGGAACCGCCGGAAGCTGACTTCGGCCTCTTCATTTCATCTTTATCGCGATAAAGCTCGCATTCAGCCAATTCATTCAGCTTACCCTCTCGGCCCGGACCGCAGTCGCGATATGGGCGAACCGCACAAAGATCCCGGGGACAGTTGCCGGGAACAGCCAACCGAATTTCACTCTTCAGGAGAATGTTCATGGCAGATCAAAAAACGCCTCAAATGCAAGCCACCCTGGGCCTCACCCAGCTAACTGCAAACGCAATGGCCCTCATCGCGCCCGGCGCCTTCCTGTGGCTTACCTTCTTTATCCAGGCCACCACAGGCGTTGCCGGCCAGCCATCAACTGCGCCAGCTATGTGGCTGGGCATCTTCGTCTCTTTGCTGCTTTGTTTGGCAACGGCCGTTGCCTACGCTGAAATTTCCAAACTCTATCCCGGCACCGGCTCCAGCTATTACTACGCAGAGCAGGCCATGCTCTCAAAAGATAAAGCCTTCAAGTACGCCCGCGTCGCCAAGTTCATCGTCGGCTGGGGTTCGCATCTTTACTACTGGGTTTATCCCGGAGTGATGGTGGCAGTGACCGGCGTCTTCGTCGGCTACGTAGTCGGTTTCCTTTATCCGAATGTCATGAGCGGCTCCAACCCCGGGCCGGTTTTCATGGCGCTGGTCGCGGTGCTCTTCTCCTTCTTCATCGCCTGGATTGCATCGAAGGGCGCAGGCGCATCCTCAGCCGTCAACATCGCCATCAACGTGGTGCAGATTTCCGCGCTGGTTCTATTCAGCGTGCTGGCTCTCGGCTATCGTGCAAGCCATCCAGCCGGCTCAACCGGCCCGACCGCCTTCCAATACGACACGCAATCGATGGCCACCTACACCTACCAGTACGCTACGGCCAAGGACGGTACGCCCATCCGCGATGCAAGCGGTATTCCTGCGCCGTTGCTCGATTCCTCAGGCAAGCCGGTTCCCTATGTAGTTACCTACCCGACCGCGGACTCGACAGGCAACTTCCTCACTCACCCAAACGCCGCGTCGGTAATTGGAATTCACAAGATCAGTTTTGTATTCATCCAGGCCACGGTCGCCATTTTGATCCTGGTCGGATTCGAGTCGGTCACCTCGATGGGAGGCGAGGCAAAAAATCCTACAAAGCATATTCCCATTGCCGTCATCGCATCGCTGTTGATACAAGGCCTGTTGTGTTACCTCTTTGAATATTTCGCTGCCAATTACTTTCTCAACTCGGGATATACCATGCAGAGCGCGACGGGCTCTGCCGCTCCCATCGGCGACATGATGATCATCGTCGGCGACGCGCTGCTCGGCCAGGGCCACGGCAGGTACTTCATGCTCGCTGAAGCCATTACCGTCTTCCTGGCGCTCATCGGAACAACGTTGAGCTGCATGAATACCGGCGCCCGCGTCACCTACGCCATGGGCAAGGATGATGAAGTTCCCGAGCACTTCGGCATGCTGCATGAAAAATCGCTGTCGCCGCGCAGGGCCATCTGGACGCTGGCCTGGATCTCCACGGTCATCGGCGTCATCGCCGTAACGCTGGTCTTTGGCGACGCGGGCGCACCCACTGACGCAACCATTGCCGCGCTGCCGCACGGCATCTTCTCCAGCTTTGGCTACCTTCCGCATGACACCCTGGCAGCGCTGCCTAACTCGCTGCTCACCATCACCCTCACCTCCAACTTCGGAACCTTCATTCTCTACGCGCTCAGTTGCTTCCTCTGCATCGTAGCCTTCCACAAGCGTCCCGACTACAACCCGATCCTGCATCTGATCATCCCGGGATTCGGCCTGCTCGCCAATCTGACCTGCATGGCCTTCTACCTGATCGGTCCGATCTTCAGCCTGGGAACTATGAAGGAACCGCTGCTGGCGCTGCTCATCTCCGGTATCTGGGGCCTTTACGGGGCGATTTACTTCATTCGCTCATCGAAAAAAACGGGCAAATCGATTCTGATCGAATCCAGGCAACTCTAACAATCAAGCTGCAATTTCTGAGTGGAATCTTCTCTAATCCTCTTCATCGGGACAGAAAGCAGATTCCACTCAGTGGTTTTTTCGCTGAGTCAATTTTTCAAACTCTCTGCAGGGAACCTTCCCAGCGTCAAGGCGGTTGTTGCATCAGGCGGCGGTACATATGTTAAGTGTTCAGTTCGGCGAGGCAAGCGATTTTGGCAAAGTTCGCACAAATAATGAAGATGCTATGGGCTCGTTCATCGCCGCTTCACGCAATCAGGCCCGAACCCACGGCTACCTGTTTACTGTTGCCGACGGCGTCGGCGGTCTCGATCTGGGCGAGGTAGCTTCGGCCACTGCCGTATCGGTCCTGATTGAGGAGTTCGAAAAAGCGCAGGCCGGCGCCATGCTGATTAGTCTTCTGCCGCGACTCATCCAGGATGCCGACGTCTCGGTTCACAATCGCACTCTAGAGCAGAATTACCGCGGCAAAACAATGGCCACCACTCTCGTTGCATGCGCCCTGCGCCACGATCAAGCCATCGTCTCCCACGTGGGCGACTCACGCTGCTACCTGGTTCGAAGCGGAAAGGCCAAACAGATTACTCAGGACCACACATGGGTCAACGAACAGCGCAAGATAGGCCTGATCTCCACCAACGAAATTGCCGAGTCAGAATCCCGTCATGTTTTGCTCCGCTCTCTGGGCCCGGAGATGTTTGTCTCGCCGGATACCACCGTCGTGACTCTGCAGCCGGATGATGTGCTGGTTCTCTCCACCGATGGTCTGCACGACGAAATGAAAGATGCAGCCATTGCGGAGATTGTCTCTCAAAACAAGAATCTCAACGAAGTTGCCCGCGAACTTGTAGCCCGTGCGGTCGAGATTGACGGCAACGACAACACCACCGCTCAGGTCATCCGCATCCGTTTAGTGGAGCAGGTGGGCATGTACCGCGGGAAGCCATACCGGCTGCCTTGCTGACGCATTCACATCGAATTTCAAAGAACCTGCGGATTATATAAGATCGCTGCGTTCCATAACCCACAGGTTTTGGAACGGCCAGATTTTGGGGAGATCCGTCCATTGATTTGGTTGGGTTTATGAGGCGTGCTTTTTCAAGGCCTTTTGAAACAGCGACGACGCGCTTGTGGAGCTCGTTGAACACGCCGCGCTGCTATTTGAGTTCCTGGTGCAGTTGCTCTTCGCAGTCACTTTTCCCGCTCCGCTTTTCACACCGGAGGCTCCTCCTCTGGTATCTTTGAGTCATGCCGTACCTCACTCTCACCCACGCTGCGTACAGCCTGAACGAGGCGACTATGCGTTCTGTGGGCTTTGTGGGTGAAGTATTTTCTGTAAGTTATTGATTAAACAATGGTTGCGGGAGTAGTTCAGTGGCAGAACGTCAGCTTCCCAA
>JBEKUB010000005.1:0-175233 GCA_049515455.1 Occallatibacter sp. | reverse complement strand
TGGTGGATGGCCTGCACGGCGCCGAGCGGCGGCGATTTTGTATAGCGGCCGCCTTGCCAGGCGGGGTCGGACTTGAGCGCGCTTTCCTCGTTGTACCAGAGGAGAAGGTCGTAGCCGGTGAGGCGTGGCGAGCCGACGATGGGAATGGCTACATCCATGAAATCGGGATAATCGACCATCCACTCGAAGGTTTGCATTCCACCCATGGAGATGCCCATGACAGCATGGAGATGGGTGAGGTGAAGGGCTTCAAGGGCCAGACGGTACTCGGCGTTGACCATGTCTTTGATGGTGATGGCGGGGAACTCACGCCCGTGCTGGGTGGTCGAGGTTGAGGGCGATGAGGAGACGCCGTCGCCGAGAGCATCAACGACGATGAGGAAGTATTTGGATGGGTCGACCAGGCTTTCCGCACCGACCGAGGGTGCGATGTTGCTGCTGCGGCCGGAGAACCAGGTGGGGAAGAGAATGGCGTTGGAGTGTTGCGCGTTGAGCTTGCCCCAGGTGCGATAGCCAATGAAGCATCCGATGATCTGCTTACCGCTGACAAGATTGCAGGTTCCCAGGGCGGCATATTGCTGTTTTCCATCCATGGAAGCTTGTTGCGCTGGGACGGTGATGGCGGCGAGGGAAAGAAGAATGGCGAGAAGGAATCGATGATGGGTTTTCCGCATGGCGAAAAGTATAACTCGGGAGCGGCCCAGTCATCGAAAGACCGGCGCAGCACGTCTACAATCATTAGAGATGGCCGATACGCTTTATCTGAGCTTGTGGTACCCCAACCTGCGCATTGCCGCGCTTGCCGAGAAGCTGACGGCGGTGCTGGGTGCGTTCAAGGCGCATGGAGGAGAGCCGCGGGTTTATGCTTCGACGGTTTGGCCGGTTAGCTGGAGCGAGTCGCCGGTTTTCCAGCGGGTTTATGGCTGGGGCGAACGAGGAGCGGAGCCGCAGTTTGCAGTGGAAGAGGCGCTGGAACTGCTTCACGATGATTTCGCTTATGAGTTTCAAATTGGCTGGAGTTTGTGGGAGCTTGAAACCGGCGGCGAGTTGGATGCGCGCTGGGTGCGGGAGCCTCGGCTGGTGAGAGTGACGGGCTATGGGCCGCTGTTTGACGAAGGGGCTTACGAGCAGGATGGGCACATTCGGGTGGATTTCGGTTCGGATACGCCGTTTCTTGAAGAGGATCTGGAGTTCGATTCGGATGCGGCCCGGCATGTGGCAGAGAATGTGCGCCAATTGGTGGAGCTGACCGCGGCCGTCGAGAAAAGTTCGGGGGCTACCGCGCGGCTTTTGTGGAGCGAGCTGGGAGAAAGCCTTGCGCAGCGATTGGCGGCACGGCTCGGGGTGCGAAACTGAGCGTGCGAATCACCATTGAACGAATGCGGACGCTGGTGCTGGTGGCGGGCGGGCTGCTGGTGGTTGCGTTGGTGGTGTTTCTGGCCGTGGGCAAGTGGAAGAATCCTTTCAACAAACGCGATCTGCCCAAGCGCCTGGGCATTGAAATTCAGCAGGAGTCCAATGGGGTTACGTATACGCAGGCTCACGGCGGTCATACGCTCTTCAAGCTGCACGCGTCAAAGGCGGTGCAGTTGAAGGAGGGCAACCACGTAATGCTGCACGACGTAAAGGTAGAGCTGTATGGCGCCGATGGCAGCCGCGTGGACCGCATCGAGGGGGATGAGTTCGAGTACGACCCGGAGACGTATAAGGCAACGGCCGCCGGGCCGGTGGAGATTACGGTCATGCGGCCTGGAGTGGCGCCTGCGATTGCGCCCAAGGCAACGACGGAGCACCTGGCGAACGGCAAGGTGAAAGGCACCGCGCTGGCCTCGGCTGCCGAGACGGCAGCGCGCGGTGAGATTCACGTGAACACCAGCGGGGTCGTCTTCGACGAGAAGAGCGGAGTGGCTACGACCGACCAGCATGTGGAGTTTTCCTCGATACAGGGGAGCGGCGTCTCGACGGGCGCGACGTATGACTCGCAGCAGGGCCGCCTGGTGCTGCATAGCGCGGTGGAGTTGAAGTCCGAGCACAGCGGAGAGCCGGTGGTGTTGCATGCCGAGCATGCGGAGTTTGAGCGTGGCGATATGCTGTGCAGGATGCACCTGGCCACGGCAGATTACCGCAGGGGACGAGCAACGGCGGTCGACGCGAATATTCTGTTTCGCGACGATGGGTCTGCGGTGCGGCTGGATGCGATGAATGGGTTTACGCTGACGACCGAAAGCGGCGGACACGTTGCCGCTCCCACTGGATCAATGGACTTTAATGAGCACAATCTGCCCCGGCACGCTCACCTTGAGGGCGGGGTGAAGATGGATTCGGTGAGCAAAAATGGGAGCAACAGCAGGCAGGTGCATGGGACTTCGCCTGCTGCGGAACTCGAATTCACGCCAAAGGGCCAGCTGCGCCACGTACACCTGGAGCGGGGCGTGGGGATCAACAGCGAAGATCTGAGTGCGTCCGAGGGCGGGGCAGATCCTGTGCGGATGAGCAGAACGTGGAGCTCGCCGGTTGCTGACGTGTATTTCCGCGATAACGGGAAGGGTCAGGCGGAGCCGGCGACGATTCATGGGGCAGGGGGAGTGGTGGTGACGGGCGAAAGCCAGCACGGCAAGGGAGCGATTGTTCCATCGCGGCTGGCGGCCGATGAGATGACGGGCGAGTTGAGGCCGGGGGCGGTTTTGACTGCAATGACGGGAGTAGGTCATGCCAGCATTGAAGAGATCACGGCAACAGGGACCCGGCAGACCTCGACCGGCGACCGGCTGCAGGCGCATTTTGCTCCTGCCGGCGAGATAAAGAATGGGGCAAAGAGCGGACAGGTCGGCGCGACGCAAGTGCAATCGGCGGTGCTGGATGGGCATGTGGTGCTGACACAGACGCCGGCGGCAAAACCGGGCGGGCAACCGGAGGCGCCGCTTCGGGCTACTGCAGGCCGCGCTGTTTATGAGAGCACGGGAGATTGGTTGCACCTGACGGTGAATCCACGGGTGGTAAACGGCGGCTTCGAACTTACGGCGGATAAGGTGGACGTATCCCACGAATCGGGAGACGCATTTGCGCATGGGAATGTGAAGACAACCTATGTCGATACCGTTACTGCTCAGGGTGGAGAGCTGAGCAAAGGCCCTTCCAGCTTGGGTAGTTTTGGCGGGAAGGGTCCGTCGCACGTGGTTTCAGCCGAGGCGCAGCTGCACCAGGCTAACGGCGAGGCTACCTTCAGGGGGCATGCACGGCTATGGCAGCAGGCAAACTCGGTGACTGCGCCGCTAATTGTTCTGAACCGAATACGGCAGACGATGGTTGCGCGCAGCACGGATGCGGCCGAGCCGGTGAAGGTGGTGCTGTTGAGCAATGGCGGCCCGGAATCGGGTAAGGCGGCGGGGAATGAGCCGGGCCGGGATTCGAGCGGAAAGCAGGCCGCGCCGTCAGTGATTCGGGTGCGCGGGGGCGATCTGAAATATTCTGACGCCGAGCATAAGGCGGTGATGCATGGCGGTGCATTGGGTACCGTGGAGGCCGAAACGGGAACGGCTACCTCCGTATCGAACGAAGTTGAACTGCTGCTGCTGCCCGCGGACAATCATGCCGGAAAAGACGGCGGAGCGGCGCGCGTGGACCGCATGACAGCCCGGGGCGACGTGAAGCTTAACTCCGAAGGACGGCATGGAACCGGGGAACAATTGGTTTATACCGGCGAGACCGGAGAGTACGTGCTGACTGGAACCGCAACCACGCCACCCAGGATGAGCGATCCAGAACGGGGAACCGTGACCGGGGAGGCTTTGATTTTCCATAGCAGCGATGATAGCGTCAGCGTGGAAGGCGGCGGACGCAAAACCACCACAGAGACCACGGCGCCGAAATAAGCAGCGAAAGCGAGCCAGAAGTGGAAATGGAAACACTGATCGCCGAGGGGATCGGCAAGAGCTACAAGGGACGGCCGGTGGTGCGCGGAGTCGACCTGCGGATCAGGCGCGGGGAAGTGGTAGGACTGCTGGGGCCGAACGGCGCCGGCAAGACTACCAGCTTCTATATCATCGTGGGACTGATCGAGCCCAATACCGGACGGGTACTGGTGGACGATACAGAGATCACGCGAGTGCCGATGTATCTGCGCGCGCGCAACTTCGGTATCAGTTACCTGCCGCAGGAGCCTTCGATCTTTCGCAAGCTTACGGTGGAGGAGAACATTCTGGCGGTGCTAGAGGCGCAGCCGCTGGGCAACCGCGAGCGGAGAACGAGAGCCGAGCGGCTGGTGAGTCAGCTTAACCTGGGCCACATCCGCACCACGCTGGGCTATGCGCTTTCAGGCGGAGAACGGCGGCGGGTTGAGATCGCGCGCTCGCTGTGCATTCAGCCTAATTTTATTTTGCTGGACGAGCCTTTTAGCGGCATCGATCCTATCGCGGTGCTGGAGTTGCAGAAGATTATCTTCGATCTGAAGGCCAGCGGGATCGGAGTACTGGTAACCGACCACAACGTGCGCGAGACACTGAGCGTGACTGACCGGGCCTACATCATTGCTGAAGGGCGAATTATTTTTGCTGGAACCCCGCATGAGCTGGGCAATAATGTGGATGTACGGCGGCTTTATCTGGGCGAGGGGTTTTCGTTAAGCTGATGTTAATCGCTGTGGACATGGGTTAGTTCGTAGAGTGCAAAGGACGGAATACGGATTTCAGGATTTGTCAATGTGCCAAACGTGCAAGGCGGCAGAGAATTTCCCGGGGACAGATTCCCGGAATGAATGTTGCCTGATCCGGAACGATTGTCGCGTTATAAAGCAATTTTCTTAGTATCCTTATACCAGCAAGATTAAACTTGCAGTACGTGCACGAGTCCCGAACAGGGAACGAGTCCCCTTTATGCCGCTGCTGCAACCGAATTTGAGCCTCCGAGTCTCGCAACGCCAGGTCCTGACCCCGGGCCTGATGCAGATGGTGAGCGTTCTTGCGCTGAACAAGCTGGAACTGAAAGAGATGATCGATGCCGAGATGGTGGAAAATCCCGTCCTGGAAGAGATTGACGAGACAGTTCCGATGCTGGATCAGGTTGCGGGGCGCGAGGAACGGTTGGAGCGCAGCGTGGAAGAGCCGCCTGCGCCGCCCAAGGACTCCTTTGAAGAGGTTGATTTCGGATCGTACTTCCAGGAATATCTAGATCCCGGCTTCCGCACACAGCCGGAATATGAGGACAGCGAGAAGCCATCGTTTGAGAACTTTCTCTCCCAGCCGACGACTCTTACCGATCATCTGGCGTGGCAGTTGGGAGTTTTGACGATGGAGCCGGAGTCGCGCGAGGCGGCGGAGTTCGTGATAGGCAACCTGGACGAAGACGGCTACCTGGCAGCCAGTGAAGAAGAATTGGCCGCGGCCTTTCTACAGTCTCCTGCAGAGCAATTGCTGGAGAACCATGGGAACGGCCATTTGGCGCCCGAGCTGTTTGAGGCGGAGCTGGCTGAGGCTCTTCGACTGGTTCGGCGCGGAATTGAGCAGGTGCAGCAGCTTGACCCGGCAGGGGTGGGGGCCAGAGACCTGCGCGAGTGCCTCCTCTTGCAAATCGCCGCACAACAGCGAGAGTTTGGCCATTTGTACCAGAAGCGGGAAGCAGGGCCGGAAGAGGACCCGCATCGCAGTTTCCGCGCTGAGGCTGAGCAACGGCTTGAGGAGCGGCGGCGCAGCATGGAAGTGGCGACGCTGATTGTGGACCGTCACCTGCAACTGCTGCAGAAGCGGGACCTGAAAGATCTTGCGCGGGCCGCACAGGTTAGTCCCGCGGAGGCTCAGGCGGGAGTGGATTTCATCCGTACTCTCGATCCGCGGCCGGGACGTCTGTATAACCGCGAACAGACTCGCCTGATCGAGCCCGATGTGGTTTTTATCAAGCGCGGCGGCGAGTGGGTTGTCTCAATGAACGAGGAGAATATGCCGAGCCTGCGCCTGAGCACGCGCTACCGGCGGATGCTGGCATCGGAGGGCACTGAAAAAGAGGTAAAGGATTATGTGAAGGAGCGCTTTCGTTCCGCGCTGCAACTGATGCGCAACATTGCGCAGAGGAAGAGCACGATTCTGCGGACTTGCGAAGTGATTGTACGCCGACAGCAGGAATTTCTGGAACAAGGCGTAGAAGCTCTCCGGCCGATGATGATCAAGGAAGTGGCCGAGGAGATCGGGGTTCATCCCTCGACGGTGAGCCGCGCGGTTTCAAACAAATATGCGCATACTCCGCAGGGGGTCATCGAATTGCGCTTCTTCTTCTCCGAGGGATCGAACGGGCCGGAGGGTGCGGATACGCCTTTGCTGGTGCTCAAGCGCAAGGTAAAGAAGCTGATCGAGAATGAGGACGCAAGCCACCCGCTAACCGACGACCAGCTTGCCGCGATGCTGGGGGCGCAGGGGATTCAATTGACCCGTCGCACGGTGGCCAAGTATCGCGAAGATATGAATATTCCCTCCACGCACCAGCGGCGGCGGCGGAACGCCTGATGCACGCCGGGTAAGATGAAAGAGTGAGATCCTGGATTGTTGCGGCGGGTAGTCTTTTTTTTCTGATGCATCTGGACGTGGGGTATGCGCAGAATGCGATTCTGACCCCGGTTCACCTTACCACTGAAATGCGCGTGGATCCAGTGGTGATCGATGCGGCGCAACCGGTCTTCGGTTGGAATCTCAAAGCCTCCCCGATTGGCGCGCGCAATCTTCGGCAAAGCGGTTATCGCATTGTGATTGCAAGTTCGGCAGAACTCCTGGCGCGTCATGAGGGAGACGTGTGGGACAGCGGCCGGGTTTCCTCGCCACTCTACTGGCAGCGTGCTTATGCAGGCGCACCGTTGAATTCGCACACTAAATATTTTTGGCAGGTTGAGGTGTGGGAGGGCGGTTCGTCGCCGGGGAGGTGGAGCAGGGCGGCGCATTTTACGACCGGATTGCTCACCGCCGGCGACTGGAGCGCAAAATGGATTGCGGCCGAGCCGGACCGCGGCCCCTCCAGGCAGGCGCTTGAAAACCGTGGAGAGATGCTCTCCGCCCTGCCGCCGCCGTTGCCGGTTTTTCGACGCGACTTCAAGCTGCGGGGGCCGGTGGCCAGCGCGCTGCTCTTTGTCTGCGGCCTGGGGCAATACGAGGTCCGCCTGAACGGGGCCAATATGACCGACACGGTTCTGAATCCAGGCTGGACTGACTACCGCAAGACGATTCCTTACGATACTTACGACGTCAGCCGCCTGCTGCGGCCCGGCACGAATGCATTCGGCGTGCTGCTGGGCAATGGAATGTATAACGTGGAAGGCATGAAGGGGCGCTATACCAAATTTGTCGGGAGTTATGGGCAGCCCAAGCTTCTGCTGCAGTTGGAAGTGAGTTATGCGGACGGCAGTTCGGAGCGACTAATCTCGGATAACTCATGGACTACACACGCCGGGCCAGTCACTTACTCATCCACTTATGGAGGCGAAGACTTTGCGGCTGGTGCGCTTGCCGAGGATTGGGACCAGCCGGGCTTTCGGGAGCGAGGCTGGCAACAGGCGCTCGAAGTGAATAGTCCTGGAGGAAAGCTGGTTGCCGGTGAGTCTGCGCCGCTGATCGTTGCTGAGAGTTATAAGCCCGTGCGCGTTACGCATCCCAGTCCCGGCGTAACTGTATATGACCTGGGCAAAAACATGAGCGGCTGGCCGGCAATCACTGTTCGAGGGCCGGCGGGATCGACGGTGCGATTGCGGCCCGGCGAGTTGCTGGCGGCAGATGGCACGGTGACGCAGCACAGCGCAAATGCATCGGAGAAGGCTGCCGTGCTTTTCAACTACACTTTGCGTGGCAGCGAGGGCGCGGAGAGCTGGCGGCCACGATTTGCTTACACTAGCTTTCGCTACGTTGAAGTCACCGCGCAGTCGGCCAGGCCTCAAGGAAACCCGCCGCAGATTCTTTCACTCACAGGTGAGTTTGTTCATGCCCGCGCGCCTCAAGTGGGACAGTTTTCCAGTTCCGATTCATTGTTTGACGGTATTCACACGCTCATCGACCGCGCGGTTCTCAGCAACCTGGCCAGCGTGATCACGGATTGCCCTTCGCGCGAAAAGCTTGGCTGGCTGGAACAGACTTACCTGAATGCGTCGACTATTTTGCTCAACTACGGCGTGAGCGGCATTTACGAAAAAATGAGCCGCGACATGAGCGATGCGCAACTGGCAAATGGATTGGTGCCTGCCATTGCGCCTGAGTACGTTGCCTTTGTGAACGAGGCAGGCGAGAATACCGCATTTCGCGATTCGCCGGAGTGGGGCAGCGCCGTGGTGCTCAGTCCGTGGGCTCTCTATCAACTGACCGGGGATGAGCGTCCGTTGCGCGAAAGTTATGAGTCCATGCGACGTTATGTGGACTATCTTGGAAGCCGCGCGGAGGGCGATTTGCTGGACTACGGACTGGGAGACTGGTACGACATAGGACCTGGTCCTCCAGGGCCTTCCCAACTTACCGGCAAGTTAGTCACCGCTACCGGAACTTACTATGCGGACCTTGAGGTTTTGGGACGGATCGCGAAGCTACTCGGCCACGCGCAGGAGGCCGCAGACTATGCGAGCAAGGCAGCCCAGGTAAAGGATGCATTCAACGCCAGGCTCTTCAATTACGAGACAAATGAATACGACCGTGGCAGCCAGACCGCGAATGCGCTGCCGCTGGCGCTGGGCATGGCGCCCGCCGGTCACGGACAGGCTGTTTTGGATCATCTGGTAGCCGATATTCACGCTCACGACGATCATGTGACCGCTGGTGATATTGGATTCCACTACGTGGTGCGAGCGCTAACCGATTACGGCCGCTCCGATGCGCTGGCTGCAATGCTCTCACGCACCGATTCACCCAGCTATGGCTATCAACTGGCGCGCGGGGCAACCACTTTGACCGAGGCCTGGGACACAAATCCCGACAGTTCCCAAAATCACTTTATGCTGGGCCACGGCGAGGAGTGGTTTTATCGCGGATTGGCCGGGCTGACTTTCGATCTGTCGCGCGGGCCCGAAGATGCAATTACGCTGGCTCCGTCTCTGCTGCCCGGAGTGGGCTCGGCGTCCGCGTCGTACCTTTCGCCGATGGGACTGGTGCGCATAAGCTGGCTGCGGACGGGCAAAGGGGCCCTGGTTGAGGCGAGCGTGCCACCCGGAGCCGAGGCGGTTCTTCGCCTGCCCGAAGGGACGCGCTGGCTTGAGAGCGGAAAGAGACCTGGCAATGTTTCCGGCTTGATCGAGATGAAGCAAGGCTCGTATGGGCTTGTTCTAAGGCTGGGCTCAGGCAATTATCGCTTTTCCACTACTCTTCTGCAGATGCCGGCGGCGGCAGTAAAATGAAGCACAACAGGGAGCATGAACGCACTCAAGGAGTTTTTTGGCATGCCGCTTTCTTCAATTCCCCAGGCCCATCTCGGCGGCGCATTCCGTATTTGAAGTTATCGGGAAGGGAATTTGAGACTCCATTTTCCGATTGACTTTGAGCAAGTTGGCTCACAGCATATACTGACCTTCTCTACCTCGTGTCTGAGATTCGGCTTGACGAGCGGGTATCCAAGGCAGAGTGGACGGCAGTGCTCATTTCAATGAAGTTGAAGAGCGAATGATGAAACCAGGTCTCTCCAGCCGAAAAGCTGCATGGGGGGAACGAGGATTGGAGGCTGATCATGGAAGTGGAGTTTACCGCCAGGCAAGGAAAGATCTCCAAAGCGTTGCGCACACAGGCCGAGGAGGGATTGGAAGGCATAACTCGGATGCTGGGCAAGAGCATTCGCGTCAGCTTCACGACCGGCTCGCAGAGGCATGTGCAGATCGTGGAATTGACCGTGCAGGCGAGGCACCAGACAATCGTTTCTACGGGCAAGGCCGTTACCCTGGATGCGGCGCTTCGGCAGGCGATCGATCACGCTGAGAATCAGGCGCGGCGGTACCGGGACCGGCGCTTGGAAGGCAAGCGCCTACCCAAAGAAGAGAAGGAACTCACCGCACCCCCGGTGGCCAGACCCAAGGTCCGGGCGGCCCAGACGGATGCCGCGGCAGGGGAGAGCAAACCTGCGCGTGGGAAGGCCCGCGCTTCGATCGCCGTACACTCGTATCCCAGCCGCGCGACGGTGGTGGAGCCGCACATTCTCAAGAGCGGCGAAGCCATTGCTCTGAGAGCGATGACCATTGAGGAGGCGGTGAAGGAAGCGGAGTTTCGCGACCGCGACCTGCTGATCTTCCATAACTCCGCGGGCGATATGTTTGTGCTTCATCGCCGCCGCGATGGGCAGATGGAACTGGTGGAGATACCCTAACGCGATCGCGGAATTTCCGTGCTCATCACAAATCATGGGAGTTAGCATGCAGGTGGGAGCCATTGAGAACCGACGTGACACGCGGTAACCGGTTTAGGGGATAGAGACCGGACTGCACTCGGCATACGATTTTGAAGTGGCCGCATCCAGTGAAGAGACCGGACAAGGGCCAGAGGGAAATTGTGCAGAGACTGCGGCGGCCGAACTTCCCTGGGAGACTATGAACGTGAATCTTCCGGAAAACTCGGACTCCGCACAGCAGCGGGAGATACTTGACGGGCTGCCGGTGCTGGTTTTTCTGGAGCGTGACGGCAGAGTTGTATTTGCCAATCTTCAGGCGCGCCAAATGCTTGGCCTTACCGATGTAGAGTGGGTTGCGCGGCCGGTGGTGGACGTGCTGTGGGGCCTGGTTCCGATTCCGAACGAGCCGCAGATTCTGCCCCTGGAGAGCAAGCCAGGCAACCCGTTCCGCGCCACGCTGCCGGGTAGAAATGGCCGTCTGGTGCCGGTCGAAGGCATTTATAACATTCTTAATGCGGAGTTACGCGAGGCTGTCATAGTCGCCCATCCCAGCGGGCGGGAGCGGGCACCGAAGTCGCGGCTGATGGAGGATGTGCTGGCCAGCATCCCCGAGGCCGTGGTGATCGTGCATGACAACCACGTGCTCTATACCAACCCGGCATTTACGCGCATGTTCGGTTACTCAGTCGAAGAGGCCAGCGGCGCCTGCCTGCCGGAGCTGATTGTGCCGGATACGCGGCGCCATGAACAGGAGATGCTGGAACTGGCGCTCAATCAGCATGGACGCGCAACCATCGAGACGGTGCGTGTGAATAAGAATGGCGTGCTGCTGGACGTGGTTTTGCAGGCGGCGCCGCTGGTGGTGGACGAATCAAAAATCGGCTACGTGCTAACTTTCCGCGACATTGGAGAACGCAAGCAGACTGAGGCGAAGCTGCAGCACGATGCCTTGCACGACATGCTGACGGGGTTGCCGAATCGCGCGCTATTTCTGGATCGGCTGACCCTGGCGCTCTCACGGCGATCGCGGCGGAGGGATCAAAGCTGCGGCGTGCTTTTTTTTGATATGGACCGCTTCAAGGAGATCAACGACACGCGGGGACATGCGGCGGGCGATGTTTTGCTGGTTTCGATTGCTGATCGATTGCGCGCGGCGCTGCGTCCGCAGGACTCGGCTTGCCGGCTGGGCGGCGACGAATTTGCCGTTCTGGTGGATAACATTCTGGAAGCCAGTGATCTGAACGTGGTAGCCAGCCGCATTCTGCGCGAGATGGAGCGGCCGTTTGAAATCTTCGGCCAACTCGTCCAGGTAAGCGCCAGCATCGGCATGGCGCTGGCCGGGCCGGACCACACCACCCCCGAGATGTTGATCCGGGACGCGGACTTCGCTATGTACCGCGCCAAGCAGGAGGGCGGCGGGCGGATGGAGATCTTCGACAAGCGACTGGAAGTGAACGTCACCAGTCACAAAGAGCGGGAGCAGGAACTACGCCAGGTGCTCGATAACCGGCAGTTCGAGGTCTGGTACCAGCCCATCTACCGTTTGGCGAACGGCAAGCTGGAGGGGTTCGAGTCGGTGCTGCGCTGGCGGCGGCTTGACGGCACGGCCGACAATTTCTTCGATCTGCTGCGCGTGGCGGAAAACACCGGGCTCTCCATTACTCTCGGCCGGGAGACGGTCGATACCGTATGCAGGCAGTTGCGGGCCTGGAGCGATGAGTTGCCGCAGGAAGAGCTGTTGGTGAGCATCAATCTGACTCACCGGCAGTTTTATCATCCTGATTTAATTTTGCTGCTGAAAAGGGCGCTGGAAACGAACGCGGTGGATGCATCGCGCCTTTTATTTGAGATTGCGGAGACTACACTGAACGAGAATCCAGATGCGGCGGTAGCCATTCTGCAACGCATGGTGGACTGCAACGTGCGCCTTGCGGTGGGCAATTTTGGCTCCAGCTTTGCGCCTCTCACTCACTTGGTGCGGATGCCCATCGACGTGGTGAAGCTGGCTCCGCAGCTGACCGCGGCGGCGGTCTTTGCAGGGCGCCAGCAGGCGGTGCTGGAGTCGCTGATTCACCTGGGCCACACGCTGGGCATGCAGGTGGTTGCGCAAGGAATCGAGACTGCGGCACAACTGGATGCGCTATGCCGCATGGGTTGCGAATTAGGCCAGGGACCGCTGCTCGCGTATGCGCTGGAACCGGACCGAGCGACGAAGCTTATCGTGCAGGGTAGCGGCCGACCGCTTCCGGTGGCTGAATCGGGTCCCGCGGTGTAGGATGGGCGCATGACGACCTCGAAGCCGTCGCCCCGAAAAACCCAGGCGCGAGCGGTTGCCAAAGGCGCTAAGCACGGCGCAAGGCAGGGGCACGCCTCCAAACCGAAACAAGCGAAACCGGACAAGGAACTGGTGATTGTGACTGGAATCTCCGGTGCCGGGAAGGCTTCTGCGCTCAAGGACTTTGAAGACCTGGGTTATCATGCCGTGGACAATCTGCCTCTGGAACTGCTGCCGGATTTTGCCGGCTTGGTGCGGAGGTCCAACGAGATTGAACGCGCCGTGATCGTGGTGGATGTTCGCGAAGGGCAGACTCTGGACCAGCTTCCGGATATTCTCAAGTGGGTAAAAAAACTGTTGCCGACGCAGGTGATTTTTCTGGACGCGCAGGACGCGGTGCTAGTGCGGCGGTACTCTGAGACCCGACGGCCGCATCCGCTGCGCCGGTCAGAGACGGTGTGGCGTTCCATTGCAGAGGAGCGGCAACTGCTGGACCCGGTTCGCAACCTGGCGGATACGCTGATCGACACTTCGAACTTCAACGTGCACGAATTGCGTGCCCATATACAGTCACGGTTTGGGCAGCAGGACCAGAGCAAGCAACTGCTGGTCACATGCCTCAGCTTTGGCTTTAAAAATGGCGTGCCACTGGATGCGGATATGGTCTTCGATGTGCGCTTCCTTCCCAATCCGCATTTTGTGCCGGAGTTTCGCAAGCTCACTGGCCGGGACAGTAAAGTGGCGGCCTACGTGCGCGGGTTTCCGCAGAGCAAAGAGTTTCTGGAACGCGTTACGGAACTGATGCTTTACTTGCTTCCGCATTATGTGCAGGAAGGAAAGAGCTACCTGACAGTGGCCTTCGGATGCACCGGCGGGCAGCATCGCAGCGTGATGATGGCCGAGGAGATGTGCAAGCGGCTGAAGAAGGCCGGTTACCAGGCGAAGGCTGTGCACCGGGATATTCCGCGGTGATTATTCTTTGAGCGAGCTAGCTTAGCATCAAATAGAGTAAGCAAGGAAAGATATGAAACGGCGAGAACTAATAAGTGGTTCGTTGGCAGCGGCGTTATCGGCGTCGCTCAAAGTGAAAGCAGCGGGTTTGCTTCCGGCATTTACATCTGGCGTCGAAAATCGGCGCTTGCGCATTGTGGGGATTGGAACTCCTCTTCCAGTTGCGGATAACAGCGGCGATACATGGGTTGCGGCGTGGGCCGACGACGATAACCTCTACTCGCCCTCGAACGATACGGGAGGGTTTCATCAACAAGCCAACTCGAATATCAGTTTCAATCGCATCGATGGAAGCGATCCGTTGCGCCTGGGCGGCGTAACGGTGAACAGCATGACGGAATATGGCAAGGGCGGCGAAAAAAAGGCGGACGGATGCACGTGGAAATCGAGCGGCTGCACATTCATCGACGGCGTTTTGTATTGGGTTGTTGCCCGGCATGAGTATGGAGAAACCAGCGGAGACCCTTACCGGAGACAGCCGGCACACAATGCAAGCATCATCAAGAGCACCGACTACGGGAAAACGTGGACGCGTCCGGCGGAGGTGAATTATCAGGCCCCGATGTTTCCGGGGAGGCGTTTTGCCACGCCTTACTTTATTGAATTCGGGCGTGAAGGATCGAGTAAAGCAAACGTCGGCGACTACATTTATGCCCTTTCAAACAATGGTTTTTGGGATTGCGGCGACGACATGGTTCTGGGCCGTGTGGAACGATCCAAAATCGGCCTGCTGAATGGCTCTGACTGGCAGTACTTCACCGGCGGAAACGGCGCACTGAAAATCTTCTGGTCGAAAAATATGAGCGATGCCAAGCCGGTGCTTGAAGGAGAACGCAAATTTGGCATGGGTGGCGCTGTTTATTTGAGCTCTCACCAGCGGTATTTCATGATCGGCTGGTATTATCCTGCCGGCGGCGGGAAGATGGTTGGGGCGAAGACGCATACGGTTTGGGATTTCTATGAGTCGCCGCAGCCCTGGGGTCCATGGACCCGCATCCTCTCCTATGATTCTCAGCCTTCGGGCTACTATTCACCGCAGGTGTGCCCCAAGTTTCAAACTGCCGACAAAGTTTTTGTGTTCACTGCTGGAGATTGGGACAGCCCACCGGACTACCGATTGACGGTAGTACCGCTTGAAATCGGGAGTTAGATCTAAAACGAACGTCGATTATGTACTTGAAAAGGAAAATACACATGAAAATGAAGCTCTGGATTATAGCTATTCTAGCCTGCGGGATTTTCACCATCGCCGCATCAGGACAACAGCAGGCTAACCCCGCTCCCAAGCCCGCCAATAGCGGGCCGTCCCTGGCGGTAACGATGCAGCTCGTCCAGGAAAAGCTAAACGAACAAGGCAAGATGAGTTGGACTACGCATTATCATGACAGCGCCGATAATACGGATTGGATCTATCAATTCGTTTTCGAAGCCAACAAAGTGGTTGCCGATGCGGCGGCCTGCACTATTGCCTATCACTACACGATCATCCGGGATGGCAAACAAATCTCCGATAGCGACGCTACATTCAACCTTCACGATGTGCAGGACCTGACGCTGATCACGGGCGATGAGCGCCAGAACAAGAATGATGTGGCCGCAGGGCACCCAACCTGGAACGCGAAGGTTGATCCGCCTGTTTTCGACTTGATTGTGAAAGCGAAGGAGAATGCGGAGTTCTACTTCTTCTTTTTCGATGGGGATGTGGCCAACCGTGCTACGAAAGCCTTGGGGCACGCGGTGGAATTGTGCGGCGGCAGCAGAGGGTCGTTCTAGGCATTGTCTCCGGAGAAAATAATGCCGTTGCGCCGTCCCTACGGGACTCCGTAATAAATTCGCGGATTCTGCTTTCCCCACTATTCTCCGCAGGTGTGCCCGAAGTTCCAAACTGCCGGCAAAGTTTTTGTGTTCACTGCTGGAAATTGGGATAGCCCGCCGGATTACCGTTTGACGGTGGTGCCCCTTGAATTAGGGAGTTAAAGTTCACAAGGCGATATTCGGTGAATACTGGAAAGGATCGAAGCATGAAGATGAAGTTTTGGATCACAGCCATTCTTGCCTGCGGGATTTTCACCGTTGGCGCATCAGGACAACGTCACGCCGACCCTGCTCCCAATCCCGCCGGGAGCGGGCCGTCCCTGGCGGAAACGATGCAGCTCCTCCAGGAAAAGTTAAACGAACAAGGCAAGATGAGCTGGACCACGCATTATCATGACAGCGCCGATAATACGAATTGGATCTACGATTACATTTTCGAGGTGAGCAAAGTCGTTGCCGATGCCTCGGCCTGCACCATCGCCTATCACTACAAGATCACAATTGACGGCGTTCAAAAGTTCGACCGCGATGCCTCGCTTGACATGCGCGATGTGCAGGACATAACGCAGACCACGGGCGACGAGCACCAGGATAAAAACGATGTGGCCGCCGGACGCCCAACATGGAGCGCGAAGGCCGATCCGCCCCACTTCATCCTTATCGTGCAAGGGAAGGGGAATCTGAAGTTCTATTTCTACTTTTTCAATGAAGACACGGCTAACCGCGTGACGAAAGCCATGGGGCACGCGGTGGAGTTATGCGGCGGAAGTAGGGGGTCGTTTTAGGTTGACGTGTATATTACGAGGCAGAATGAGAGCGGCCGCGAATCAAATTCGCGGCCGTTTTGCGTTGAGGGCGATTAGTACTTGACGATGGCGGTGAAGGAGTCGGGTTTGAGACTGGCTCCGCCGACCAGTGCGCCGTCGATCTCTTCCTGGCCGAGGAGGGTTGTGGCGTTGTCGGGCTTGACACTGCCGCCGTAGAGAATGCGGATGGCCGCTGCAACGGCCGGACCCAGCAGCCTGGCCACTTCAGCGCGGATGATCTTGTGCGCGTCGACGGCGATCTCGGGCGTTGCGGTTTTGCCGGTGCCGATGGCCCAGACGGGTTCGTAGGCAATCACGATGGGTGCGGCGGCCTCGGCGGTGATGCCGGCAAAGGCTCCGGCGATCTGGGTCTTGAGCACGTGGGCGGTTTTGCCGGCTTCGCGTTCGGCCAGAACTTCGCCTACGCAGACTATGGGAACGACGCCGTGTTTGAGCGCAGTGTGCAGCTTCTTGTTGACGATCTCGTCGGTTTCAGCAAAGTACTGGCGGCGCTCGGAGTGGCCGATGAGGGTGTGTGTTCCACCCACGGCCAGAAGTTGGAGGACCGAGGTTTCGCCGGTGTAGGCGCCTTCCTCGGCAAAGTGGATGTTCTGCGCGCCAACCAGTACGTTCGAACCCTTGGCGGCTGGAATTACGGTTGGCAACAGGACGGGCGAGGGAAAGAGGGCGATCTCGTCGCGGGTGTGGCCGGCAACGAGGGGTAAGAAGGCATCGACAAAGGCCTTGGCTTCAGCAGGGGTTTTGTACATCTTCCAATTGGCGGCGATCAGCTTCTTGCGTGACATTTGTATGGGATCCTCAAGATGATTTTATCGGACCGATCTTGGCCGACGGGGTGATCTTGAACACAGCGGCGGCGATGATCCTCGAGCGGTTCTCAAGACTCGACGTGCTCCTGTTGAGGGTGTGGTGCGGTACCAGCCTTGCCGGCAACTCCTTACCCCCACCCCCCACCCGGTACTTTGTGGGAAATTCCCTGCTTTCAAAGAGATGGAGCCAGGGTTCTACTGTAACTTCTTTGTTTTAACGAAGTTAATTCAAAAATTCCAGAGAACAAAGGAGTTACGGGGCTTTTCTTGTAAATTCGCCCCATTCGGGTGATGCCGACGGTCGACTTCTCGGGTCTGAGGGGCACTCAGTCCGGAAGTGCGTGAACGCTCATGAACCCATTCTGCATCTGAAGATCGAAATCTTCTGCAAAGTGACGTGGAGATTCTAGTTGGGTGGGGCTAGATTTGCGGGCCGGATACGCGGATGGCGGATAAATCGGAAGGTATTTCGCCGCTCAGGAAGGCCTCTCGGTGCTCGGTGTCGCCCAGATCCATTACGAAGTGATACCAGGTTTCATCCTGCAGAATGCCCATGTTCCATGGGCCCGAGACCGAGTCAGAGAATTGCCAGACGATGTGGTAGCCGTCCTCATTGGTGAATCCTTCGAGATCGGCCTGGATGATGGAATCGCCGCGCTCCCATATTTTTGAGCGCAACGCATGGAGAACGCTGCTGCCTTCTTCGGTCGAGTCTCCTTGCAGGTGCTGGAACGCGTAGATGGTTTTGACCTCACCAAGATATTCGGTCAGCCATGCGACGCCACTTTCCGGCTGGCAATCCTGGATATCCTCGATGAAATCGGCGATATCGTCCTGACCGAGCGAACCATCGAAGACCGGAAGGCGTTCGATTACCGCGACCTCCATTTCGTCGATCCCGGAGAGGAGCAGACTTTGCCATTCTTCCTCTGTTCCTTCTTCGAGGGTCAGTTTGAAGTCAGGGTGCTCGTCGCTAATGAACTGCGCGAGTTCATCGAAGGGAGGAAAGTCTTCGTCTTTTGAAAGGACCCTGGTGTAATGGGACACTTACATTCTCCTTCGGGAGTTCTTGTATTGTGATCAGAGCAAAAAAACGTGGGGCTGTCGAGAGGGTGAGTGATGCAACTGCAAAAGCAAACGCAGGTCCTTCGACTTCGCTGCGCTTCGCTCAGGATGACAGTTTTGTTTGGGTGTTGGATTTCGGACTAGGGGTCTGCGGTTATCCCACCCTAGCCGCAAAAACAAAAACGCGGCGAGGGTGGGGCACCCGGATGATCTTTGACTACTGTTCTCTGCGTTACTTGTCCGTCAGCGCTTCTACGCCGGGAAGCTTTTTGCCTTCCAGGAACTCGAGGCTGGCGCCGCCGCCGGTGCTGATGTGGGTGATCTGATCGGCGAGGCCGGTCTTGTTGATGGCGGAGACTGAGTCGCCGCCGCCGATGATGGAGATGGCCGATTTGTTGGCGGCTACGGCTTTGGCGATGGCGTTGGTTCCCACGGCAAATTTGGGGAACTCGAAGACGCCGGCGGGGCCGTTCCAGACGATGGTTTTGGCCTTCGCCACCACGGCTTCAATGGCGGCGATGGATTTGGGGCCGATGTCCAGGCCCTGCCAGTCGGCAGGGAAGTTGACGGTCGAGTCCCAGAGCTGGGTTTTGGCGTCCTCAGAGAAGCTGTCGGCGAGGACGTTGTCGATGGGAAGAAGAAGCTGGACGCCTTTGGCTTTGGCCTTGTCGAGAGCGGCTTTGGCCATATCGATCTTGTCCTCTTCAACGAGGGACTTGCCGGTGGTGACGCCGAGAGCGCGGTCGAAGGTGTAGGCCATGCCGCCGACGACGACCAGCGTATCGACTTTGTCGAGGAGGTTGCTGATGACGTCGATTTTGCCGGAGATTTTGGAGCCGCCGATGATGGCGACGAAGGGCTTTTCAGGCGATTCGAGGGCCTTGCCGAGGTAGGTGATCTCCTTCTCCATCAGCAGGCCTGCGACGGCGGGCTTGAGGAAATGGGTGATGCCTTCCGTGGAAGCGTGGGCGCGATGGGCGGAGCCGAAGGCGTCGTTGACGTAGACGTCGGCCAGCGAGGCGAGGGCCTTGGAGAAGGCCGGATCGTTGGCTTCTTCTTCGGGGTGGTAACGCAGGTTTTCAAGCAGCAGTACCTGGCCGGACTCGAGCTTGCTGGAAAGGTCGGAGGCGACTTCGCCGATGCAGTCAGGGGCGAAGGCTACGTTGACCTTTGTGCCGAGGGCTTTGTCGAGCAGCTCGCGAAGACGGTCAGCTACCGGGCGGAGCGAGTACTTGGGATTCGGTTTGCCCTTGGGACGGCCGAGATGCGAGGCCAGGATGACCTTGGCCTTGTGCTGGAGGGCGTAGACGATGGTGGGCAGCGTGGCCACGATGCGGGTGTCGTCGGTGATGGTCGAGCCGTCTTCAGTGAGCGGCACGTTGAAATCGACGCGGATGAAGACCCGCTTGTTGGCCAGATCGATGTCGCGAATGGAGAGCTTGGGCATGGGAGTTCCTTAAGAGGGGTCAGGGTTCAGGGGTCATGGTTCAGGGCTGGAGAATCGGAGGTCAGGGATCAGAGTTTTGGAGATCGGAAAAACTGATCCCTGAACCCTGACCCCTGATCCCTGTGTTTTACAGGCCTTTTTTGGCCAGGAAGCCGATCAGGTCGACTACGCGGCTGGAGTAGCCCCACTCGTTGTCGTACCAACTGAGCACCTTGACGCTGTTTCCGACTACCTTGGTCAGCGGGGTGTCGACGATGGAGGAGAGCGGGTTGCCCTTGAAGTCAGAGCTGACCAGCAGGTTTGCATCGACGCCCAGAATGCCCTTGAGCTCGCCTTCGGCTGCTTTCTTGAAGGCGGCGTTGAGCGCTTCGGCGGTGACGGGCTTCTCAGAGATGAAGGTCAGGTCAACGATGGAGACGTTGGGTGTGGGGACGCGGATTGCGAAGCCGTCCAGCTTGCCCGAACTCTCGGGGATGACCAGCTTGAGGGCCTTGGCGGCGCCGGTGGAGGTGGGAATCATGCTGAGAGCAGCGGCGCGTGCGCGGCGCAGGTCCTTGTGCGGCGTGTCGAGAATGACCTGGTCGTTGGTGTAGCTATGGATGGTAGTCATGATGCCGCTGACGATGCCGCATGTTTCGAGGATGACCTTGACGACGGGCGCCAGGCAGTTGGTGGTGCAGCTGGCGTTGGAGATGATGTTGTGCTTGGCCGCTTCGTACTTGTCCTGGTTGACGCCGAGGACGATGGTCAGATCCTCGTTCTTGGCGGGAGCCGAGATGATGACCTTCTTGACGGTAGCGCCGAGGTGAGCATTCGCCTTTTCCGCGTCCGTAAAGAAGCCGGTGGACTCGACCACAACCTGCGCGCCTACGGAAGCCCAATCCAGCTTGGCAGGATCGCGTTCGGAGAAGACTTTGATCTTCTTGCCGTCGATGGAGATGAAGCCATCGCCGGAGGTGACTTCGTTCTTGAGGTTGCCGAGGATCGAGTCGTACTTGAGCAGGTGAGCCAGCGTTGCCGGGCTGGTGAGGTCATTGACGGCAACAAAATCGATTTCCTTGTTTCCGAGTGCGGCGCGCAAAACGTTGCGGCCAATGCGGCCGAAGCCGTTGATGCCAACCTTAACTGCCATGTGTGATTTTTCTCCTTGGTTGTGGGTAAGCCCGTGGTTTTTGAGTTTGGGTGCTTTGGCGCCTTATAGGGGAGCAGAAAGCCATTCTACCAAACTCTTGATCGTAACACTTCGGGGGACAGGGCGAGATTGACACAGGATCGCCGCCGCATTCTTCGCGGAACCCCTTCCCGAATAGTGTGCCTTTTCTGGTACGGGACAGGATGTGACGGAGTGCACAGCATTGATGGTGCCTTGGGTAATGTGGTATTCCCGTATCAGTAGGTACTAATCGAAGGCGGCATGAGAAGACGTTCAAGACACACCCCGAATACATCGGAATCGACCGGCAAGATTGGCCAGGAACTTCCATCGAATCAACCAGCTCCGCTGGTTCCGTTCTACTCCGACGAGGCTCCGGCACAGCATCAGCCCCGAGTTCAGAGGACCCAGGAAACACGACCCGCGGCGGCGCACCGGCCTGCGGCTCAGGCTCGGCCTGCGAAGCAGGAATGGAGTGAGCCGGCTGAATCCGGGCGATTTGAGCTGGAGACGCAGCCGGAGCTGTCTCAAGGGCCTCCACCGGAGCCCGAGGCGGCGGAGCGTTCGACGCAGGAGCCAAAGGGGCATGTAGTGCTGGCGATCGGGTTGCCGGGATCGGGCAAGACGACCTGGTTCAGGCGGCGGGGGGTTACTCCGCTTTCGAGCGACCTGCTGCGGAATATTCTTTTTGACGACGTGGAGGAACAGCGCTACCAGGGGCTGGTCTTCTCGACGCTGCGGTCGCTGCTGCGGGCGCGACTGATTGCGCGGATGCCGTTGAACTATGTGGATGCGACGAATCTCTCCATTCACGAGCGGCGACAGTGGATCAAGATGGCGAAAAGCTTTGGGTACGAAGTGCAGGCGGTTTTCTTTGATGTGCCGCTGGAGGTTTGCCTGGAGCGTAACAGCAAGCGGGATCGATCGGTGAGCGCGGACGTGATGAGGAAAATGTCAGAGAAGCTGAAGCCGCCGGTTTTTGAAGAGGGGTTTGCGAAGATTACGGTGGTGCGGGTTAAGAACGCTGGGTAAAGGACAACTTTCCTAAAGGAAAGCAGTGCGCGATTGGGTATGATGATCGTGCATGGAAAAGTCACTCGACATTAAGCTGGCCGCGCTGAAAAGAGATCCCGGCAGCCGGGTTTTTATCCTGGCGGATGCCAAGGATGCAGATATGGCCTTTGGGATATCTGCGCCGGGGCGGAATCTCGATGGAAGCATTCGATCGCTGGCTGATTATCGCGATCAGATGCGGGAGATTGTCTCCCAGGGGTTGGTTGACATCATGCTGATGTCGGCCAGTACTTCAGAAATTCTGACAATTCAGGAACGCATCTTCGACTCCTCGGGTGTAACTCCGGCGGTGCGCGCGAACGATACGACGGATGTGCACATTGTTCGCGGGGGATGCTATCCGCTGGCCTATTCGCAACCCTTTGCCACGGCTACGTTGGATCATATTCAGGCGGGCAAGAGCCCTTGTACTGATGAAGAGCGGCGGATGGGTGCGCAGCTGGGGCTCTATTCGGTTACGTTCAACAACGATCCGAAACGCGACCTGAGGGTGATGGAGGCATACAAGGCCTTCCGTCTGGAAGCGGAGATCAAGCATTTCAGCCATTTTCTTGAGGTATTTCATCCCAATGTGCCGGCTGAGGTTCACGGTCTTGCGGCCGAGGAGATTCCTCACTTCGTCAACGATCATATTGCGCGGCTGCTGGCGGGGGTGACTTCGGCGGGAAGGCCGCGGTTTCTGAAGATTCCCTATGCTGGGCCTGAGGCGCTGGAAGAGTTGTGCGGGTACGATTCTTCGCTGGTGGTGGGGGTATTGGGAGGATCGGCGGGGACGACGCACGATGCGTTTGAGCTGGTGTATGAGGTTAAGCGTTACGGCGCGCGGGTCGCGCTGTTTGGCAGAAAGATCAAAGCGGCTGAGCATCAGCTTTCGTTTGTGAAGTTTTTGCGTTTGGTGGCGGATGACGAGATGCTGCCGGCGGAGGCGGTGAAGGCTTATCACGGGGCTTTGCAGGATTTGGGAATTGCGCCGCGTCTTAGTTTGGTGAAGGATATGGAATTGAGTTCTACCTCCTCGAATTACGGGAGCAGTTAGGGATTCAATGAAAAAATTATATGACGTAGTGGGAGCGGGGATCGCGGCGGTCGACGATCTGATTTACGTTTCGGAGTATCCGCAAGTTGATTGCAAGATTCCGGTTCACGGCAGCGCTCGTCATGGCGGAGGGCCGGCCTGCACGGCGATGGCCGCGGTTGGGTCGCTGGGTGGGCGGGCGGCTTACGTAGCACGATTTGGAGATAACGACCTTTCCAGATTTATCGAGTTCGCGCTCCAGGCAAGAGGCGTCGATTGTTCGCATATTGTGTGTGACCCGGCGGGCGGTCCTTACCATAGCATCATTGTGGTGGATGGAGCGGGAGATCGAAATGTGTTTTACGACCCGGCACTCTACAAGGTGGTTGGGGCGGAAGATATGCCGGACTCGTTGGTTCTTTCGGCAGAACTACTACACCTGGACCATATTACCGAGCCATCTCTGGCCGCGGTGGCCGAAAAAGCTCGCAAGCTGGGAGTGAGGGTATCGGGGGATATTGAAGGCCAAACCGAGTCGGCGAGGATTCTGGCGGGATTGACCGATTACCTGGTGGTTCCCAGGGCTTGGGCCACATGGGCCAGCGGTGCTGCGGACCCGCGGGACGCCTGTGCATTCCTGGCATCCACGCGACGACTGGCAACAGTTGTGACCGATGGCGCCGAAGGTTGCTACCTCAGCACAAAGGCCGAGCCTGCGGTGCGGCGCTTCCCGGCCTTCAAGGTGAACAGCTTCGATACCAACGGATGCGGGGATACTTTTCACGGAGCTTTTGCGCTGGCGATCGCGCGGAATCTGGCGGCGGCGGATGCGGTGGTGTTTGCTTCGGCGGCGGCTGCGCTGAAGGCTATGGCCGACGGCGGAAAGCGACGGGGATGGGATGCGCTGCCTACGCTGGATGAGGTGACCGCGTTTCTGGGGACGCGACTCCCGGAGACGGAGAGATCGCCGCTGCTCAGGAAGCTTGATGTGCTCAGGGCTTAGATGAATTCTCCCGATGATATAGATGCAGAAGCATCCCCTCAGGGGCTAAAGCCCAACTAAAAACCGCGGCATTTATGGCACGTCTAAAGACGTGCCCTTTCAAAACCGCTCTACACCAAAAGGAGAGCCACTCTTGCTACTTTCAGTCTAAGAGATACAAGATTTCGTTTGTTCGGCAAGCGGGAACAATGCAAACAGAAAACGGCTTGTATAGATAAATGCAGCAATTTATTGATTCCTGCACAAATAACGTCCTTGCGCCGTCCCTATGGGACTCCGTAACTAACTTATGGAATCCTCCCTTTCCCCACGCTTAAGCGCGGGGCTAACAAACTCTGCGCCTCCGGCGCGTTTGCGCGGGCATTATTTATACAGGCCTCCATAGCCCACGCTTATGCGGAGATGGCAGGT
This sequence comes from Occallatibacter sp., assembly GCA_049515455.1. Taxonomy (GTDB): domain Bacteria; phylum Acidobacteriota; class Terriglobia; order Terriglobales; family Acidobacteriaceae; genus Telmatobacter. Next base: position 151,005 of record JBEKUB010000005.1, on the reverse strand, counting down.
TGGCGAGTTGGCGGCGGTATCGCTGGAGGTAGTTTTGTACTTCCACGGCTGGATTACACTGGTAGGCAACTCTTAAGGAATGCGCGCGGCAAGCTGAGCGGCCTGGGATGCAGCTTGCTGGGAATCAGGCAGGTTCGCGTATCCCGCCAGGATTCGCCCCTGGCGAAAGATACAGATTCCGCCCAAGTACGGCGCCTTGGCCTGGAATGCTTCGTCGCCAATCTGCACGGAGGACGCGCCGTCAAAATGTTCGCGGAGCTTCTTCATTACCACGGCGGCGGATGCCGGAGAATCCTCAAGCACGACAAACGCCTGCCCCTGCTTATAGGTTGCGACATAACCGCGCTTGAGCAATCGCAGTCCGAGTACGCTTTCAGGAACCATGCGGGTGGCGGTGAGGTTTTCTTTAGGAAACCACTGCAACGCCTCCGGTATGGTGACCCGGCCCTCAAGGCGCTGTTCGATCGCGGTTAAAAATAACTTCAAAGTCGGCGTATGGTCGCTGTCTGGGCGGGCGGCGATTACGGTCATTTCGACGTAGTACTTGCCCTTGGCGAAGCTGGCGCTTTGCGGCTGCACCTGGCCGCCCATACCGATGGCGGTGACGGGCAGGCTGGAATCGCGATTGGCTAAGAAGAGGCCATAAGCCGAGTCGGCGTCGTTCATCTCGGATACATCGATGGTCAGCGTGTCTTCGCCCGACTTGCAGTCGATTCCCTGCATTCGAACGAAGCCGAAGATCAGATAACCTTCGGCGCCGCCGTCTTTGTAGTCGAAGAGATTGTCGGCTGCGTACTGGCGTTTGAGGCCGGACTTTTCCCAGCCGGGCGCGAATTGGCAGCTAAGAAAGTCCTGTGCGTGCGCCATGCCGGACGTAAGCAGGATGATCAGAAATAATCCGGCAGCTTTCACGCAAACAATTCCTGTGCACGCGCCATCCGGCTTTGAACCTGGACGCCATGAGGACACTTCACCGTGCAATCGGCGCAGTCGCCGCAGCGGACGGCAATTTGCTCGGCGGTCAACTGCAAGAATCTCTCCCGCCCGAGTGCGAACTGTCTATAACCGTCAGCGTATGTGAGGAAGCGCAGCACATCGGCGACCGGCAGGCCCTTTTGGCAGTCGCCATCGCACTCGCCGCACATGCGGCAATAGAGCGGGCTGATTTTATCGAGGTGCGCGGCCAGCAGCTTTACGTCGCTGGGTGCGAATGGATGCGCCATGGCCTGGAGGTTCTCATCCAATTGGTCCATGTCCGTCATGCTGGGAATGGTGGTGGAGATGGTGGACTTGTTGATGACCCACTTCAACGCGGCCAGCATGGCGCCGTCCTGCTTCAGTTTTGTGTAGAGGGGATTGTCGGGCTTGATGTCGCGAAATCCTCCGGCCATCACCTTCATCGCGACTACTCCCATGCCGGACTTGGCGGCCACGGAGATGGCCTGATCCATGGCGGAATCCATGGAGAAGTTATAGGCCGTCAGGACAACGTCGAAGACGCCCTTCTGCGCCAGCCAGGGCAGCAGTTCCTTTTGGCCGCCGTGCGTGCTGACGCCGGGGAAGCGAATCTTGCCTTGCTTCTTTGCAAGCTGTTGCGCTTCGATCATGTCGTCGCGAATATCAGACGGGCCGCCCCTTTCATGGAGATACCAGATATCAACATAGTCGGTGTTGAGTTCGCGGAGGCTGGTCTCGAGATCCTTCAGCAACCCCGCCTTGTTTTCAGCGCCCGACTTGGTGGAGAGGATGACCTGCTTCCGCCTAGCGCCAAGGGCAGCGCCCACCATGCGTTCATTGTTGCCGTGCTGATATCCGCGGGCGGTATCGAAGTAGTTGATGCCGATATCGACGGCGCGCTCGATCACGCTTGGATCCGAGGTGATCATGCATCCGAATCCGAGAGTGGTGACCTTCAGGCCCGTGCGGCCCAGGGTTCTGAAGTCGAGTTTGGCTGGGGAGCCGGCAGTCTTATCGGCGGATTCTCGGGGCCAAAGCCCCATGCGGGAACCGGCAGCCATAACCGGTAGCGTGAATCCGGCAGAAAGTCCTGTGGACAGAAAATCGCGGCGAGATGTTTTTGAATTCATGAATGCACCTGGTTTAGCGAACTGAGTAGAGTAAACCATTCTTGAGTTTCGTGGATAGGGCGCGCATCACAGGGCTGGGACATCTAAATATCACGGTCTTAAGTAATCAGCGAGTCCTGGATGTGGCCCATTTTTTCCTGTTTGGTGCGGACGTAGCGCTCGAAGGTCTCCTGAGATTCGACCTCGGCGGAAACTCGCTCGACAACGGCGATGCCGGCGGATTCAAGGGCGGCGACTTTCTCGGGATTGTTGGTAATGAGACGGACCTTGGAGACGCCAAGCAGTTTGAGGACTTCGGCGGGCAGCTCGTACTCGCGATAGTCGGCGGCGTAGCCCAGCTTTACGTTGGCTTCGACGGTATCCATGCCCTGATCCTGAAGCTCGTAAGCCTTCAACTTGGCCATCAGGCCTATGCCGCGGCCCTCCTGCTGCTCGTAGAGCAGGATGCCGGCGCCGGCTTCGGAAATTTTGCCCAGGGCCAGTTCCAGCTGAAGACGGCAGTCGCAACGCAGCGAGCCGAAGACGTCGCCGGTCATGCATTGGGAGTGGATGCGGACCAGCGGGGGCGCGGAGTGAATGTCGCCCATCACCAGCGCGACCAAACCCTCGACTTCGCCGCCGGCCTGCGGCTGGCCTTCGAAGCCCAGAATGCGGAAGTCTCCCCAGCGGGTGGGGAAGCCGGCCTCGGCGATCTTGTTCACGCTTGTCAATGGCATACCTCCATTTTACAGAGTGCGGGGATCAGGCGTCCCTGATCTCTGCCGTGCGGTACATTGAAAGGGTGACGGACAAGCTGATTCTGATTACGCTGCTGGTGAAGATGGGGGTGGTTGCCTCGGTGGCCAGCGTGCTTGCGCGGGTGAGCACATTCCGGAGACTGTTCTTTGCCGATCAGCGCCGTCATCGACAAACACTGGCGTTGCTGGCGTTCATTGTGGTACCGCTGACGATGGGGGTGTGGCTACGGTTCCGGGTGCCCAACAACGCGTTTCTGGCTGCGGATATTTCGTTCGAGGCGGTGATCCTGGTGGGGCTGCTGTTGGGGCCGGGATGGGCGATGCTGGGAGGCGCAGTGCTGTCGGTCCCGGCGGTGCTGCACCACGAGTTCCTGGCACTGCCATTCAACGTGCTGCTGGGAGTGGGCGCGGGACTGTTGGGACGGTTCGTGGAGCCGGAAGAGATCTGGTCGTTCACGCCGTTCATCGACCTGAGCCTTTACCGATGGGTGCGCCGCAACTTGATCAAGCCGCGGATCGACCGGCAGTTTCTGATGCTGTTTCTGATTGTGGCGGCGGAGGCCTGTCGGGACTGGCTGGCCCGCGCCTTTCCGCACCGGCTCTTTGCGCTGCTGGCCAGTCAACCGTGGCTGCAGGTGCTGGTGTGGCTGAGCGCGCCAATCGGGGTGGGCATCGCGCTGAAGGTTTGGAATGCGCTGCGTATTGAGATAAAACTTGAAGAACAGAAGAGGCTGCTGCTGGAGGCGCGGCTGGACGCTTTGCAGCGCCAGATCAATCCGCATTTTCTTTTCAATACGCTCAACTCCATTGCCTCGCTGGTGCGCATGAAACCTGAATTGGCGCGGGAGATGACGGTGAAGCTGGCCAATATTCTGCGGGCGCTGCTCAAAGATCACGATACGTATGTTCCATTGCGCGAAGAGCTGAGTTTCACCGACGACTATCTCGATATCGAAGTGGTGCGCTTTGGAGCGGAAAAGCTGAAAGTGCGGAAAGAGATCGATCCGCGGACGCTGGAGGTTCTGGTGCCCAGCATCCTGCTGCAGCCGCTGATTGAAAACAGCATCAAGCACGGGCTGGAGCCGCGGCTGAACGGCGGTACTGTGACGCTGCGCAGCCAGCTCAACGGAGATCATGTGCTGATCGAGGTGGCCGACGACGGGGTGGGCATGGGCAATCGGCCGGCCTCGGCACTGCGCCGCACCGGGGCCGGTATTGGGATGAAAAATGTGCGGGAGCGGCTGGAAGTGCTCTATGGCAACCAGATGCGGTTCAGCGTGGTCAGCAATCCTGGGCGGGGGACGCGGGTTTCAATCGAGATCCCGACGCATTTGCCGGCGGAGCAGTAGACGAATTTCCGATTTTATGAAACGGTGGGCCGGTTCTTGGCACGGGCGGCCATAAATTGATCGTATTCGTCTTTGACGGTGGTTCCGGGATTCCGGGATGAGGAGTCTCGATGGGCGAGATAATGGAGCCACGCCTCTTCGTCATCGACAATGCCAGTAACGACGGCGGTAGTGATGGGCGTTGTGAAGGTGGTCGTGTTGGCTGTGCTGACGACGGCAGAAATAGGAAGGTCGATCGCGGCTTCGTTCGTCTTCCTGCCCCGGCTGAAAAGACCAAATTCCAGCAAACCACCCAGAAACCCAAACAAAGGCAAGATCACAATAAGTGCCATCTGAAAACTCGGGTTGCCGCTCTGGCCGCGGACCAGGGTTAATACACAAAGCGCAACACCGATGAAAGAAGATAGAGCGCCATTGATCATTTCGTTGCGCTTAGCAATCCGGGCTGCAACGAATCCGCCAAGCAATGCAAAAGCGGGGTAAGCCATCGTCATTAGAATATCTATCCAACCTTTGGTAGCTAAAGAACCATCCAGAGAGGCAGGCAGGATAAGAAGCAAAGATACTAGAACATAGAAGGTCATTCCTCCAACTTCGTTGGTGATCGCGCCAATCAACACACCCTTAATTGAAATCTTGCTCATAACTTCCACCTTCCGTGTTTGCACGGGATCATTTCATCCTATAGTGCGATAAGCCTGGATACCACCATGAGAAGCTGCGTTCCTGGTCTTGGCGCCGGCATGGCATGAAGAACGTGCAGGAGCGGCTGGAAGTGCTCTATGGCAGCCAGATGCGGTTCAGCGTGGTCAGCAATCCGGGGCGGGGGACGCTGGTTTCAATCGAGATTCCGACGCATCTGCCGGATGCGGTTTAGAGGAAAATCGAAGAGATCAAGGTTTTGAAATGGTATGCCCTAGCCGCAGGGGGAGCGGGTTTTAAAGCCGCGCCTTCCATGCTTCGATGGTTGAGTTTTGTGGTATCCCACCCTAGCGACAAAAACAAAAGCGTCGCGAGGGTGGGGCACCCGGCAAATTGTCGATAGGATACCCCTCCGGGGCTAAAGCCCCACGATTCTATTGCCTATCAAGTGGCGCGTCTAAAGCCGCGCCCTTCCAAAGCGTCCCGATATGCACAGCCCTTGGCTGTATTCTCAAACTATGGTGCGCTTCACAGTGCTGGCTTCGGGCTCCAAGGGCAACTGCACGGTTATCTCCGGCGGGCGGACGCGGATTCTTCTGGATGCCGGGCTGAGCTGCAGGGAGCTGTTCCGGCGCATGCGGCTGGCCGGCGAGGAGCCGGAGACGCTGGATGCGGTCATCATTACCCACGAGCATTCTGACCACGTGAACGGGCTGGCGGTGACGGCGCGGAAGCTGGGGATTCCGGTGTACTTTACCGAGGGCACGCATCGCGCCTGGATGCGATGGCTGACTCCTCGGCGGCAGATGACCTATGCGCAGTGGCTGGAACAATGCAGGAAGCAGGCGGCGGAGCGGCAGGCGGAGACCGATGCTGCGGGTCTGGAGTGTGAGCCGGACGAAAGCGATCTGGTGGAGGCTGTGGGTGAACTGGGCGAAGAACATGCCGCAGGGGCTAAAGCCCGAGTCGATCAAACAGCATCTACGGCACGACTAAAGTCGTGCCCTGACACAAAGCTGGAGTCGAGTTCTGAACCAGGGCTGGACTCGAGCTCAGAACCGAAGCTGGAGTCGAGCTCTGAACCAGAGTTGGATACTCAACCAGCGACGCCGTCGCGGAAAGAAGATCCCACCTGGCTGCCGACGGTGGAGTACTTTGAGGCTGGAAAGCCATTTGAGATTGGCGACATCGCAATCAGCCCGTTTACGATCCCACACGATGCGGCCGACCCGGTGGGTTTTGTTTTCCAGGCTGAGGGGGTGAGGATGGGCTACGCGACCGACCTGGGATATATACCGCCGAATGTCAAGGAGCAACTGAAGGGCGTGGACTTGTTGATGCTGGAATCGAACCACGACCTAGAGATGCTGCGCGACGGACCCTACCCCTGGCAGGTGAAACAAAGGGTACTTTCCAGGGTGGGGCACTTATCGAACGAGGCTGCGGCGGCGTTCCTTGAGGAGGGTTACGACGGCCAGGCTGCCTATGTGATTCTGGCGCATCTCTCTGAAAGCAATAACCTTCCAGATTTGGCGAGGGTGACAGCTGAACGCGCGCTGAGCGGACGGGCCAGCCTGCTGGCCAACCGGCTGCTGCTGGCGATGCAGTACGAGGGCCTATCAGGCATTCAGTTTTAAGAAAATTGAACTACAATGGATGTACGGGCATCACTCTGTAGGTAGATTGGCAGGGAGCGCCGATATCATTTAGGCGCGGCAAGGCGAAGATCCACCGAAACAAGATAAAGGACGGTGGAGCACCTTGAAAATCTCTTGCTTACTGTTGCAACATGAACCGCATCAGATAGGGCGGAACAGCAAATCCTTCGCAAAGTGAGTCTTTACGTATATGGCAAGAACAAATTGTACAGACAGAGTCGTAGGCGCCATTCTGGCAAGCTGGCGTTATGACATCTCAGGGATCTACCCGGAGATGCGCAAGGACTACGAGCAGCATTTTGTCGAATGCGCACACTGCCGAGGCCGGCAGAAGTTTCACCGCGGCCTCGATGTAACCCTGGCTGTTCTTACTTCGTTGGCGGTCTTCTTCTTTCTCTTTGCGCTGGCGGTGCTTCATCATATCAAGGCGCTGGAGCACGTGGCCTTCAAGGTCTTCGGGCTGGACGTCTTCGACATGTACCACATGTTCGTTTCAGCCGGCATTGCAGGGCTTTGCTTCTCAGTGATCGCCTTTGTGCTGGTGCTTACGGCTACGCCTGTTCCATCGTACCTGGGCGGCATTGCGGTTGAGCGCGCTAAGCTGATCGAGGAGCGGCTGCCCGCGGCTATCAAGGCGATGCGACTGCGGTAAGCAGGGTTTAGTGTTTCAAATCTCAGGGCCTCCCTACTCGGGAGGCCCTTGTGTATTTGATGTAGTTGTTCTCTGTGCGAACGGAACCTAGCCAATTTACGACAGTTCCGCAGCAGCTTTCGTTCTGATTAGAAAACCCATGCCAGACCTTCCGGCTCATGACCAAAAGTGCACAGCTTTTGCTCTTGCGAGCAGAGGAAGATAAATCACAGCCGCTTGCATTACTCGGCGAGGAGAACGTCTTGTCTAAAGATCTAGCTACTGCTTCCATTCCTACGAAGATACTGTTGCCCATCGACTTCAGCTCGTCCTCCCAAGCGGCTCTGGATATGGCAGCCGATCTAGCTGAGCATTTTCATGCCGAACTTTTGCTTGTGAACGTGATCCCGATATTTCCCACCACGACTCTTCCTGATCTGGCTCCCGAAAACGAATTCATTCAAGAGACACAAGCATTTGCAGAGGGCCAATTGGCGAAGTGCCATGCGGTTCTTGCTAACAGGGGGGTGAAGTCAACTTCTCTGGTCGAAGTTGGCAATGACGTAGTAGGGAACATCATGGAGGTGGTCGATCGCGAACATATCGACCTGATCGTAATCTCCACGCACGGCATCTCCGGCTGGCGTCCGCTGGTCTTCGGATCGATCGCCGAGAAGGTAGTGAAGCTGGCTCAATGCCCGCTTTTGCTTCTTCGCTCAGCCAAGGCTGAGACCGGCGCGAAGACTCCATCCGCTCGCGCATCGGAGTGGTGGTAGCGAGATCAGCGTTTCAGAGGGAACGTTATGATTGCAACGGTTGCTATCGCTCCCGCCTCGGCCAATCAGCTGACAAAACCGGTCGAAGAAATCGCTTCGAAAGGGCTTACGAGCGATGAGGCGCGCGCTCGCCTTGAAAAAGACGGGCCCAATTCAATGCCGGATATCTCCGCGCATCCGCTGCGCAACGCATTGGCCAAGTTCTGGGCGCCGGTTCCGTGGCTGCTCGAAGCTTCCATTGTGCTCGAGCTTGCACTGCATAAGTATTATGAGGCATTGGTCATCGCGGCTTTGCTGGTCTTCAATGCCGCGCTTGCCTACTTTCAGGAGAGCCGCGCCCAGGCAACCCTGGCGGCCCTGAAGTCGCGTCTCGCCCTCAATGCCTGTGTCCAACGCGACGGCGTGTGGAAGACTGTTCCGGCGGCAGAGTTGGTACGTGGAGACCTGGTGAAGCTGTCACTGGGCGGCGTGGTTGCCGCCGATGTGCATCTGTCTGATGGCTCGGTGCAGCTCGATCAATCGATGCTCACGGGCGAATCCTTGCCTATTGAGGCCGGTGCGGGTGTGGACACCTACGCAGGAGCTCTCGTTCAGCGCGGTGAAGCTACGGCAGTCGTAACAGCTACCGGCGCCCGTACTAAATTTGGTCGCACGGCGGAACTTGTTCGTACCGCGCGCGTTGAAAGCACGCAGCAGAAGGCTGTGCTCAAGATCGTGCGTAATCTGGCCATCTTCAATAGCGCCGTGATTCTGGCCATGGGCTTCTATGCTTATTCTCATGTGATGCCGTGGAGCGAAATTGTTCCCTTATTACTGACATCGGTTCTTGCCGTCATCCCCGTGGCATTGCCGGCAACATTCACGCTTGCTGCGGCGGTTGGAGCTCGTGCGCTTGCGAAGTTGAGCGTGCTGCCGACGCGGCTTTCCGCCGTGGACGAAGCAGCATCGATTGATGTTTTGTGCTCAGATAAAACCGGAACTCTAACCCTCAATGCGCTTTCAGTCACCAGTGTTCGACCATTGCCCGGGTTTGACGAAGCACACGTTCTGGGGATGGCATCGCTGGCGAGTTCTGATGGAGGCGAGGACTCTGTGGATGCGGCGATTCGTTCCGCGGCCTCGCACAAGCCTGCGCAGGACTTGCCAAAGCTGGTGACGTTTGTGCCGTTCGACCCAGCGAAGAAGACATCGGAAGCAACCACGACAGATGGAAAGGGTGCGCCAGGGCAAATCATCAAAGGCGCATTCACCGCGGTTGTCGCTCGAACCTCTCCCTCTGCGGCCGCTGCTGCTATCGCTGATGAACTCGAGAGGAAGGGCTATAGAGTTTTGGCGGTTGGCATGGGACCAGCGGCATCGATGCAGATCATTGGGTTGATCGCGCTCAGCGATCCTCCGCGGACGGACTCGATCTCACTTATCACGGAATTGAGGAGTCTCGGCGTGCGCACGGTCATGGTGACGGGGGATGCTCCGGCCACGGCGGCAATCGTCGCTCACGACGTCGGGTTGACCGGGTCCGTTTGCCCGTCTGGAAGGCTGCCCGCGGGAATTGAACCTGAGACTTACGCCGTTTTCGCAGGCATTTTGCCGGAAGGCAAGTATGACCTGGTCAAGGCTTTTCAGAAGAACGGGCATACCGTGGGAATGTGCGGCGATGGCGCCAATGACGCGCCTGCGCTTCGCCAGGCGCAGATTGGAATTGCGGTCTCGACAGCGACCGATGTAGCGAAATCGGCTGCCGGTGTAGTTTTGACTAAAGCTGGTCTTGGTGGGATCGTGGCGGCTGTCAAAGAAGGCAGAGTCACATTTCAACGTATTCTCACTTACACGCTCAACTCGGTTGAAAAGAAGATCTTTCAGGTGCTTCTGCTGGCGGTGGGCCTGGTTATGACCGGTCATGCCGTGCTTACGCCCATGCTGATGGTCATCGTTATGATCACCGGGGACTTTCTGGCCATGTCGTTGACCACCGACAGGGTGCGTCCATCAAAGATGCCCAACACATGGCAAATCGGCCGAATCACGAGCGCCGGAGTTATTCTTGGATTCTGCTTTCTTGCATTCTCCACGACGATTCTGGCGGTGGGCAAATTTCAATTGCATCTCGGCATTGAGGCGCTCCAAACCCTCACCGTAGTCAGTATTGTGTTTGGCAGCCAGGTTACGACGTACGTAATTCGCGGGCGCCAACACTTGTGGGGATTGCGCCCCAGCGCCTTGCTGGTGCTCTCTTCAGTGGCCGACGTGCTGATCATTTCTACTCTTGCGACGCTGGGAATCGCCATGGCGCCATTGCCGATTGCGCTTATTGCATGTGAATTTGCGGCTGCCATCGCGTTCGGTGTGGTTCTGGATGTGGCAAAGATTCCCCTTTTTACCCAACTCCGTATCGAGTAGAGACACTTTTCCAGATCAGGCCTTGCGTTGCCGGCATTGGCGAAGTTGAACCGAAGAACACGCGTTCTATTGGTCCATTAGTGACTCGCTGCGCCCGTGCTCGCAGCTTTATTCACTGCCGCTTCGATTTGCGCGGCGTCTCCCAGATAATAATGACGAATCGATTTCAGGTTCTCATCGAGTTCTTGCACCATCGGCACGCCGGTGGGAATGTTGAGATCGACAATCTTATCGTCGGGCACGTCTTCGAGGTACTTCACCAGTGCGCGCAGGCTGTTGCCATGGGCCGCGATCAACACCTGCTTGCCTGACCGGATTTGGGGAGCGATCACATTGTGCCAGCACGGCAGAACGCGGACTACGGTGTCCTTAAGGCATTCGGTCAGGGGAAGCTGTTGTTTCGTGAGGCTGTGATAGCGCGGGTCCTTGCCCGGATAACGCGGGTCTGATTCTTCCAGTGCCGGAGGGGGAACGTCGTAACTGCGGCGCCAGATCTTCACCTGTTCCGCCCCATACTTTGCGGTGGTTTCAGCCTTGTTGAGGCCTTGGAGCGCCCCATAATGACGTTCGTTCAACCGCCAGTCGCGCGCGACGGGAATCCACATCTGGTCCATCTCGTCCAGCACAGTCCACAGAGTGCGAATCGCGCGCTTCAACACCGATGTGTAGGCGAGATCGAAGTGGAATTCCTGCTCCTTCAGCATCCGGCCAGCCTGCGTGGCCTCTTCACGGCCTTTCTCTGAGAGGTCAACATCCGTCCAACCGGTAAACAGGTTTTCCTTATTCCAGATGCTCTCTCCGTGGCGAATCAAAACGACTTTGTACATTTCAATACTCTCTTTCGTGGGTTTCGGTGTTGTGAATGAAGAAAAAATGCATGAAGAACGCATGTTGTGGAGTTTTTGGTGGCCCAGGTCTCAAAAGCGAGATCTCCACCCCACGGACTAAGACCTGTCCGTGGGGACCCGAACCTGGGCCACCCATAGTTTGTTCACGACGACTGTCCCGGTCTTTAGACGTCGTAGTTGAGGCTTTCGAGGCCGAGGTAGACCGCGCCGGAGCCTAGTTCTTCTTCGATGCGGAGTAGCTGGTTGTACTTGGCGATGCGGTCGGTGCGGCTTGCCGAGCCGGTTTTGATCTGGCCTACGCCTGTGGCCACGGCCAGGTCGGCGATGAAGGTATCTTCCGTTTCGCCGGAACGATGGCTGATGACCGAGGTGTAGCCGTAACGACGGGCCAGGTCGATGGCTTCGAGGGTTTCAGTGACGGTGCCGATCTGGTTGAGCTTGATGAGGATGGAGTTGGCTACGCCTTCCTCGATCCCGCGCTGCAATAGCTTGATATTGGTGCAGAAGATGTCGTCGCCGACCAGTTGAATGCGGCTGCCGAGCTTGTCGGTGAGGATCTTCCAGCCTGCCCAGTCGCCCTCGGCCAGACCATCCTCGAGAGAAACGATTGGGTACTGACGAATCCAGTTATCGTAGAATGCGACCATCTCTTCGCTGGACAGTTCACTTTTGTCGCCCTTCTTGAAAACGTACTTCTTCTTTTCCGCGTCATAAAATTCACTGGACGCGGGATCGAGGGCGATCGAGATCTGCTCGCCGGGCTTGTATCCGGCAGCTTCAATGGCTTCGAGGATGAGTTCGATGGCTTCAGCGTTGGACTTGAGGGAGGGTGCAAAGCCGCCTTCATCGCCTACGGCGGTGTTGTAGCCCTTCTTCTTGAGCACGCCCTTGAGGGAATGGAAGGTCTCAGTGGCCCAGCGGAGAGCCTCAGAGAAACGCTCGGCGCCGACCGGCATGATCATGAACTCCTGGAAGTCAACGTTGGAGTCGGCGTGTGCTCCGCCGTTGAGGACGTTGAGCATGGGGGTAGGAAGAATGCTGGCATTGACGCCGCCAAGATAGCGGTAGAGGGGAATCTCGAGGGTCTGGGCCACGGCGCGGGTGGCGGCCATGGAGACGGCGAGAATGGCGTTGGCGCCTAGCTTGGATTTGTTGGGTGTGCCGTCGAGGGCGATCATGGTCTGGTCAAGGAGGCGCTGATTGGCTGCGTCCATGCCTTCGAGCTCAGGGGCGAGGATGGATTCCACATTTTCAACGGCCTGGAGGACACCCTTGCCGCCAAAGTGGGTTTTATCGCCGTCGCGCAATTCCACGGCTTCGAGCTCTCCGGTGGAGGCGCCCGAAGGCACAATGGCGCGGCCTAAAGCGCCGCTTTCAAGGATTACGTCAGCTTCCACGGTGGGATTGCCGCGCGAGTCAAGAACCTCGCGGGCGCGGATGGCAACAATCTCAGTCATATCAGTCCTCGCAATACGGTGCTGCAGCCGGTCATTCAGTAGGGGACGGCGATCCACGGCAAGAGTTTCACCGGCGGCGCTTTGAATGGTACTCAGAAGCTCCTGCACGATTGGAATCTCCACTTCACACAGCGCTCACATGTGCTGTTATACGCTACAAATTCTAACAAACCAGGCGACTGCGTACGTGTGGTGGCGGGCACTGGGGCGAAAGCATCGCAAATATGAAGCAACCAGGGCTCCAGTGTTTCCTGTTTTGATTCGTGCCGTGGGAGGCACCTGGCGGGCGGGAGGCGCGATCTCAGTTTCCGATTCGCGCTAACCTTAAATTGGAAGAGTGGGCACAGCCGGTAAGCGGCAGTTCAAACGAAACTCTTTGGCCTTGCCGGGGTCTAACTTAGTGGGGATGTGTGTCCGCGAAAAGGAGTCCTGGATGAATCGTCCAATTTTTATATGCGCGATGTTTACTGCAGCCGCTATGGTCGTGGGAGCACAGGAGGCAAGCCAGTCGAACGCCTTTCAGGGGACTTCGAATCCCCCCTCGGATGACCAGATTACGACCAGCGATGCACCTTCTCAGAAGCCGCCGGCAGGGAAACCTGCTTATAGTCAACCGGTTGCGCCTGCTCAAGTGCAGATCCAGCCGCGGCCTGCTTTTGTGAATCCTTCTTCCAACAACCCGGACCCAGACTCCGGCGTGGTGGGTGTTCCCTCTGAGCGAGCGTTGCAGAATCGGGCCTATGCGAACGATCCGGACGGAGATATTGTGCATTTGCATGCGCGGCGGCCGGGAGAGATTGTTGAGGGAACGAGCATTCGCGTGCGGCTGCAGGAACGGCTTTCGACCTCAGACAGCGAGGTGGGTGAGAAGTTCCGTACCAAGGTAGCCTCCGATGTGTTGCAGGATGGGCAAGTGCTGATTCCTGCCGGAGCGGAGATTGACGGGCGGGTGACGCAGGTTTCAACCGGCCACCTTGGCGGTCACGGCACCATGCATCTGAATCCAGAGGTCGTGATTCTGCCCGACGGCACGCGCTACAATCTGCATGCCGAGATCAGTGGAACTCCCGGATCGCATACCCGAATTGGCGACGAGGGCGGAATTAACCCTGGATCGCGGGTGAGGAAAGACGAGGTGGAATACGGCGGCGCAGTGGGCGCGGGCGTGGTTACCGGGGCTGTTCTCGGCGGACCGGCGGGCGCTGTTACCGGCGGTTTGATTGGCGCTGGGGCGATTACGGTACACCTGATGGTGGACCATCCGCAGGCTACGCTGGAAGAGGGAGCACCGCTGCTGTTTACGCTGACTGAACCTCTGGATCTAGTTCCGGCGGAGAATGTGGCTCCTGCGGAGAATGTGGTGCCCACGCAGAATGCAGCTCCTGCGGAGAATGTGGTGCCAGAAGCAAGTGTGAACTAGATTGGGGTTTGACGGGTTTGCAAGTCAGCGAGTCAGCTGACTGGTGCTGCTTTTTCCGCTTTTGTGACGAAAAGGAAGCGATCCACTCTCATATACAAAATAGGTTTCTCGCGCATTCGTTCTATTGTTTAGACGGGGGGTAGTGCGTCTACCACTGGCACGCCGAGGGGTGGGGTGAAGTGGAAAGTCTGGGGCGGAATCGGCTTGTTGGGCACTTCGCCGGTGAAGGTGAAACGGGTTAGAGCGCCGTCGGTTTCTTCGATTTCTATTCCAGTGATGATTCCTTCGGCCGTTACGGTGAGAGTGAGGCGCGCGACGCGCTTTTCCTGGCCTTTGGGCTGGCCGGTGAGGGTGAAGAGGCCGCCAGGGGCGGGAGCCAGCGCCAGATTGTTCATTTCCTTTTCAAGTTTTGTGCGACCCAGTAGGAAACGCAGCGGGGAACGCAGGTCGTCGAGCTGACTGGCCGGGATGCGCTGGACTTGAGAGTCGCCGCGCGAGTAGAACCAAGCGTATCTGCCGTCGATGAGGCAGAGCTTGCCGGCCGGGGAGTTGTAATCCCACCTCATGCGGCCGGGCTTGAGCAATTGGAGTGTTCCACTCTCGGAACGCCTGATTCCCAGCCCTTCATAACTCTCAGTAAAGCCAGCCTGAAGCGAATGCAGCTCGTTGTAATGTTGGTCGACCTTGCGCGCGAGGCGGTGCGCTGCATCCGGCGAAGCGGCAGGCTGGGCATTTGCCAGGAACGCACAGATCAGCAATGCGGCGGCCGCAATGGGACCGCCGCGTCTGAAGAAGGTACCCGGGCTCATTGGCTGAGGGGCTGAGTGCAGTTTGTGCCGCCGGCGGGATCGAAACTGATGGCGCCGAACTGGTCACTGCAGAAGCCGCGATCTCCAGTTGTGTGGACAGTTTGCGGAACGGCAGTGATCTTGTAACCGGTATAGCGGTCGACGCTGTTGACGGTTACCTTGGAGCAGTTGGCGATGCTGAAGATATAGCCGGACTTGTAGCCCCCGGAGAGGTCGCTCTGCAGGATCTGGGCGCTGGCAGCCGATGGGGCGGCGCCGGAGTTGGGATCGCCGCCCAGGCCTGCAAGCGTGCAGGAGTAGCCGTTCATGGGGTAAGTCGATTCGTACTGCAGCTCCGCCTTGGAGATGACCTGGACGGAGTTGATCGCCGAGGTCTCGTTGGCCTTTTTCTTCAAGCTGCCGATGGTGGGGATGGCCATGAGCATGAGGATCAGGATGATGGCAATGACGATCAGCAGTTCCATCAGCGTGAAGCCGTTGGGCTGCCTTCCGTTACGGGCGCCGCGGCGGCCGCGACAGAGTGAAGAATTGTGATTCATGGTTTCCAGTGCCTCGAAGGAGCAGGCCGGAGGTGACAGGCCTGCCCGAGAGAATGCTACAACTTTCAGACGCGGAAGGGAAATGATACGCTCGGGAAGCAGGGGTTAGGGGTCAGGGATCAGAAAGAGCGCCGCTTGAACGACGCAATTCATCTGAACACCGAAGACTGATAGCTGATCTCTGACCCCTGTTCTTAGAACCCGTAGGAGACGCCAAAGGCAACGCGGGCGCGAATGTTCAGGTTTACCTTGCCGGCAGCCGTGGGACCGCTGAAGTTGTCGGTGATGACCTCGTTCAGCAGCGGATTGTCAATGTAGCCGCCCGCGTGCAGAACGCCGGCGTCGAGGTTCAGCTTGCGTTTGGCTAGCGGCACAATGCGGACGGCGTAAACCTCAGAGGTGGGAATATCGAAGAGCGTGGCCGCCCTGGAGGAGTCCACGGTATTGGTGGCCGTGGCCAGGGAGATGTGCTGGGGCTGCTCGGAGATTTCGAAGGCTGGAATGATGGTGCTTTTGTAGGGTCCCTTGATGACAAAGGCCGTAGAACCGAAGGCTTTGCCCTCGAATCCGGGAGCGTTGCCGCCCAGGCCCCACAGCGAGGCATTGGTGCCGCGGATCCCGGCGCTTGCCAGGATGGGAAGATTCTTGATCTGGGTGATGAGTTTGGTGGCTACCACGTAGACGTCGCCGTTGGTGGTCTTCTGAATACCTTTGATGGGAGTCACACCATCGCCATCTCCGGTGTAGTAGTCGCTATAGAGCAACTTTGTGGCGAGATTGTTGATGTTAACGCCGATGTTGTCGCCGGAGCGGTAGATTCCGCCTACGGAGATAGCCGGAACCCACTTCTGCTTCCCGAAACCGTCAGGGATGAGGTTTACTTTGCCATGCACGACGTCGATGCCGGAGTTCCACAGCGGTGTTAGGGCAGGTCCGAGCGGGGCCTTGCTGCCGCCTTCCTCGCTGTGGATTTCATGGGTGTAGCCGAACTCGAAGCGTTTGGCGAAGCCTTCAGTGACGGAGACGGTGCTCCAGTCGCCGATGATCGGGCCGCCGGCGAGGAAGTGATAGGAGACGGAGGGCTCGCCCAGGCCCTTGGCGGGCGAGGCGGAGACCTGAGCCAGCGGCGTGACGAATACGCCGGTGGGGCCTTCCCAGCCCAGGCTCTGTGCCTGCGTGGCGCGTGCGGCAAGGGAAAGAGCGAGGATCAGGGCGATTGCGGCCCAGTTTTTCATTGAGACTGGCGAATGGAAAATAGAAGCAAATACGCGCATAAAGATTTTCTCCTTGGTACCGGGGTTAAAAAGAAGGAAAAATCGTGCGGCGGATGCATCCCTCCTGCGGCAGTAATACGCGCGGGGCACCTTGACCTCCGCGAGACGCGGAGACACAGGCAACTATCTACATTGAATTTTCTGTAGCAGCGTGGATGATCAGTCGCAGGAGGTGGAACGCATCAACGACAACAGATGCAAGCGAGATGCCTAGCGGCATGATGCGACTGATTCATGGGATGAGAATACAACAGCCCGATGAGAAACACAAAACCTATTTTTGGATTCTCAAGTTGAATGAACAGATGACCTTCGCGGTACAATGCATTCAATCGCTGAATGGAGGCACAATGCGCAGGATTCTTTTCGCTGTTCTCGCCGCAGGCTTTGCCGCTTCGCTGGTTGCTCCTCTGCTGGCTCAGGGAGCGCCGCCGCAGGGTGGGGCTGACCAGCCCTATACCGTCGAGTACTACTACAAGTGTCAGTGGGGCCATCAGCAGGAGTTTTTGCAACTCTTTCTCAAGAACCATTACCCGCTTCTTGAGAAGATTCAGGCTACGGGGCGCATACTCTCATTGAAGATCGAGTCACCGGCCTACCACACTACGGAAGACGGGCGCTGGGACTATCGCGTAACGATTCGCTATAAGAACTCGACGGTCGCCACTACCTCGAATCCCGACGAAGAGGCACTCATCAAAGAGTTGTGGCCGGACCAAGAGAGATATAAGAAAGAAGAACAGCGGCGGTTTGAGATTCTCCTGGGCCACTGGGATTTGCCGGTTACTGATATTACTCCTGCGAAGTGAGAGGCGGGGACCAAGGAACTAAGATCGATATCGGTTCGACCAACTCTAGCGCGAAGGCCCGCATTCTAGCTGTTCCCCTATTCCCTATTCCCTATTCCCTAATCCGTTAGTCCCTGTTTTTCCATTGCCGCACCAGATCCTCTGCGGCTTCTGGCCATTGGGGAAATTCGAATTCGAATCCGGCATCGAGAAGGCGGCGCGGAACTATGCGGCTACTTTGGAGAACGAGTTCGGGTTCGGTGCGGAGAAAGAATGCGCCTAGCTTGATGAGCAGCGAGGGAGCGGGAAGGCCGTTGGGGACGTCCCACGCCCAGCGCAACGAGGCCATGAATTCGCGGTTGGGGAGCGGATTGGGGGCGACCATATTTACCGGTCCATTGATCTCCTCTTGCTCGATTAGGAATTCGACGGCGCGGGCAAAGTCAGATTCGTGAATCCAGGAGACGAATTGCCGTCCACTGCCTTGCGTGCCGCCCAACCCCAGCCTTACCAGATTTGAGAGCACGGCGAAGACGGCGCCGGGCGCGGGGCTGAGAACAATGCCGCTGCGCAAGGCTATCTTGCGGGTTCGCGGGGTTTCGGTTTCAAAAAAAGCGGCTTCCCAATCTCTGGCTACGCGGGAGATAAAGTCACGGCGGTCGGCCCATCGTTCTTCGAACGGCTTCGATTTGACAGGCGATTCGTTGCAGGCCAATTTTCCAGCGACTTCATCGAGAGGCAGATCGATTCCGTGCGCATCAAGGGAGCGCTGATAGATGGACGCCGCCGATGCATTCAGCCACACTCGCGGCGGATTGGCGAGTGATGTGAACACTTGATTGAGCAGTTGTGTGGTGCGAATGCGTGAGTTGTAGATTGCGGCACGATTGCCGGCGTGATAACGGCAGTTCACGCTGCGGCCGGAGAGATTAATGCAAACGTCGGCGCCTTCCAGGGATTCTATCCACGGGCCGTCTTTATCGCTGTCCCAGTGAACTGTCTGCCAGGGTGCGGTGTAGGGTCCGCGAGTCAACACGGTCACGTGGTGGCCGCGCTCCTGAAAATGCCGCGCCAGAAACTGACCAATCTGCCCGCTGCCGCCGGGGAGGACGATGCGCAGGGCTCGCTGACTTATCGCAGGGACAATCTCCATGAGTTCAGGGTACTGCGTTTCGATGAAGGGAGAAGGAAACTATGCGGAGGTGAGCGCGGCAGCCCATTCCGCCGGAGAATCCACCAGCACGTCGGGTGGGGTCTCCATCAGGTTCTGCGGGCCGAATCCGAAGGCGCAGCCAATCGACCACGCTCCCGCATTGCGCGCGGTTTGCACATCCACTTTGCTGTCACCGATCATCACTGTTTCTTCCGGCAGCGCACCGGCTTCGCTCATGAGGGTGCGGAGTCCGAGCGGGTCAGGCTTTTTGGTCTGGAAGCTGTCGCCTCCATAGATGTGCAGGAAGTAATCGGCCAGACCGAGGCCTTCGCAGATGCCCCTGGACGGGCGAACGGGTTTGTTGGTAAGAACCGCCATGATTCTCGGATTTCCTCCGGGCGAATCGTGCAGATCGCGCAGGGCTTTGAGCGACTCGAGAACTCCTTCGTAGGCGTAAGTGAAGTCGAGCTTGTGCTCGCGGTAGAAATCCAGGAAAAATGCCTGCATTTTGGCGACCAACGATTCGTCTAATCGGTCAAGATTGCCGCCATCTTTATAGGCCAGTGAGCGGCGCACCATCATCGGCACGCCGTTGCCGACGAATCCGGAGATCACGGGGTCAGGAAGCGGCTCGTAGTCGACATGGGCGAGCGCGGCGTTGATACTGTTGCACAAATCCTGCGCGGAGTCGATCAGAGTGCCGTCGAGGTCGAAGACTAGCAGCTTGAGCCGTTCATGGGGCAGGGGTCGAAATACGCGAATCATGATTCCAGTGTAATGGGTGCGGATTGCCGCGCGGTTCATCTGCCGTTTACCATGGGCCTCATGAAAAAGTCGCTTTTATTTCTGATCGTTGTGACCTTCGCCCTGCCTTGTGCGGCAGACAACCCGCCTGTGGGGAAGATTCCGGCGCCGGAGATGATTGCGCTGGCTCAGGCGCACAGTCCCAAGTTGCGCTCTTCGATCGAATTCTGTTTTGGCACGCAGTCTTTGAAGGATGGTACGGCGTGGGTGGGCGAAGGGCCGGAGTTCTTTTTTGCCGTCGAGGCGGCTACGGCGCCGTTGCTGGTGATCGATGAAGGGGCGCGGCGGCCGATGCTGGCGGCTCAGGGCTCGGCGAAGGAGCCATCGCTCTGGTATGCCATTGCGCATGTTGAGCCGGTCGGTAGGCTGCACCAGTTTTACTTTCTGGTGAACGGGGTGAAGCTCGGTGAGCATCCGAACCTGCCGGTATTCGGCCCGCTCTCTTATCGGCTGCCAGGCGTTCCCACGGGCAAGCTTTCTGAAACGATCGTCCATACCAGCAAAATTTACGATGAGATGAAGAGCAATTACTGGATTTATGTTCCCGCGGAATACGATCCGAAGGTCCCCGCGGCCGTGATGGTTTTTCAGGATGGGGGCGATTATTTGAGCCGCCAGGGGAACAACAACACGCTGAACGTGATCGACAATCTGATTGCGCAGAAGAAAATCCCGGTGATGATTTGCGTATTCATCGACCCTGGCGATATTTCCGGATCGCCGGGCACGCCTACCTATGACCTTGTGAAAGGCCAAGCAGATCGGTGGGGCGGTCCTGTGAAGGACGCCACGCGCAGCATGCTTTACGACACGGTGAGCGACCGGTATGCGCGCTTCCTGCGGGATGAGGTGCTGGTAGAGGTGGGCGCCAAATACAACCTGCGCAAAGATGCTTATAGCCACGCCATCACCGGGGCTTCTTCAGGCGGCATTTGCAGCTTCAATGCGGCCTGGCAACTGCCGGATACGTTCAGCCGGGTGATTGCGCTAGTGCCCGCCTTCGCCAGCCGGGAATGGAAGGAGAATCTGGCGTTTCCCGACGGCGGGCAGGATTATCCCGACAAGATTTTGCGCGAGCCAAAGCGTAACCTGCGCATTTGGCTGCGCGATGCATCAGATGATTTGGAGAACGAGCACTGGGGCAGCTTGCCGCTGAACAATATTCGCGTGGCCAATGCGCTGAAGACCAGAGATTATGACTTTCACTTCAGCTTTGGCAAAGGCGTGCACAGTTGGGCGCAGGGAGCGGCGGAATTTCCCAAGGAGATGATCTGGCTTTGGCGGGACTACGATCCGGCGAAGACCTCCGATGAGTTCAAGCCGGACCCGGAGGAGAAGGGTAAACCTTTGTTCAGGGTAGCGATTATCAATCGGGATAGCGATGAGTAGGGCTAGGCAACTTGGCTGGCGGCAAACGACTGAAATGATCAGATTATTGATCAGACATGAAAGGGTGAGACTGAGGCAGAGAAAAGCAACCGCAGATCCTTCGACTCCCCTTCGCTGTGCTCAGGGTCGCTCAGGATGACAGGCTTTAACTGGCGCTCAGGATGACAGGCTTTCGTTGACGCTCAGGGTGACAGCTTTATTCCCTGCCGTATACCATCAGCAGCATGAGTAAATCATTCTTGTTAGTGCTTGGTCTGATGCTTACTTTGGCCGCCTGTGTGGCGGACAGCCAAACTGTGGGCAAGTTGTCAGCGTCGGAACTGATTGCGCTGTCTCAAACACACAATCCTGGTCTGCGCGCGGCGATTGAGGGCAACTTTGATGCGAAGGATTTGAAGAATGGCACGGCATGGGCTGGGCAAGGGCCGGCGTTCTTTTTTGCTGTTGAGGCGGCTACTGCGCCGACGCTGATCATCGATGCAAACATGACTTCGGCGATGCAGCAGGTTGCGGCGGAGAATTCAGCGGCGGGTCCGGCTCTCTGGTATGCAACCGCGCACATCGATCAGGTGGGCAGAGCGCACCAGTTTTATTTTCTGGTGGATGGGGCGAAGTTTGGCGGATCGCTCGATTTGCCGGTCTTCGGGCCGCTCTCGTATCTTCAGCCCGGGGTTCCTTCAGGCAAGCTTTCTGAGAAGCTCATCCACACCAGCAAGATCTACGACGGAATGAAAAGCGAGTATTGGATCTATGTGCCTGCGCAATACGATCCGAAGGTTCCCGCCGCCGTGATGGTTTTTCAGGATGGAGGCGGTTCCATTCACCGCGATGGAGACAACCCCGCACTGAATGTGATCGACAATCTGATCGCGCAAAAGAAAATTCCGGTGATGATCTGCGTATTTATCAATCCCGGAGATATTTCCGGTTCGCCGGGCACGCCTACCTATGACTTTGTGAAAGGCCATGCGGATAGGTGGGGGCGCACACTCAAGGATGCCATGCGCAGTACGCTTTACGACACGGTGAGCAACCGGTACGCACACTTCCTACGCGAGGAGGTGCTGGCGGAGGTGGGCGCCAAATACAATTTGCGCCAGGACGCTTACAGCCACGCCATTACGGGCGCTTCTTCAGGCGGGATTTGCAGTTTCAACGCGGCCTGGCAGATGCCGGATTATTTCAGCCGCGTTCTCTCGCTGATCGGCAGCTTTACCAATATTCAATGGAAGGAAAATCCGGCGATTCATGACGGCGGACAGGATTATCCCGACAAGATTCTGCGCGAGCCGAAGCGCAATATTCGCGTGTGGTTGCAGGATGGGGCGGAGGATATGGAGAATCCGCGCTGGGGGAGCTGGCCGCTGGCTAACATTCGCATGGCCAACTCTCTGAAGACCAAGGATTACGATTTTCACTTTGCGTTCGGCAGAGGGACGCACAACGGCGCGCAGGGGGCGGCGGAATTTCCTGAGTCGATGATCTGGCTGTGGCGCGATTACGATGCTGCGAAGACTGAACAGGAGTTTGCGGCGGACCCGGTGGAAAAGACAAAGCCGTATTTTCGAGTTGCTATTGTTAGCCGGGCAAGCGACGAGTAGAGGAAGGGAATCGGCGGCGGAAAAAGCAAAAGCAGGTCCTTCGACTGCGCCTCTCGCGATGAAGCTGCGAAAGGCTTCGCTCAGGATGACAGTTCTGATATTTAAGTTTTTTCCCTCAGGGGCTAAAGCCCGCGATTATCCCTCTCTGTGGTGGCACGGCTGAAGCCGTGCTCTTTCAAGAGCAGGCTATGAAACGGCTTCTAGTAAATCCGAATGTTGCCGGAGCCGGTTTCGATGTGCACGGTCGGGCCGCCACCGTTCAACTTACCGGTCAAGTGATGCCGGTCCGAATCGCCTTGGGTTGTGACTTCATGGTCGGAGTGAACGCTGCCCGATCCGGTTTCTGCGTCCAGAGTGAGCGCGGCGTTGCCGGGCCAGTAGTCCACGCTGCCGGAGCCCGTTTGAATGTTCCAGGATGCGGTTGGCACTCCGCCCAGTTTGATGCTGCCTGAGCCCGTCTCTGCTTTCAGGCCGCCGTTGAGGTTGCGCAACTCGATGCTGCCGGAACCAGTACTGGCCTTCACGTTACCCTGCCCGGTCTGCTCGGCGTAGATGTCGCCGGAGCCTGTCTCCACCTGAATTCCACCGTGCAGCCCCGTGGCGTGAATACTTCCCGAGCCGGTATTCAGTTTGGCATTTTCTCCTACGCCGTCATCGTTCACGTCGCCTGAGCCGGTTCCGGCATCCAGGTAGGCGTCGGCCGGTGCTTGGATTTCATAGTCGATGCTGATATTGTGCAGGTTCTGGTGGCGAGCGCCGATGCGGATGATATTGCCCGTCTGATCGATCGGGGGGTTGGCCGCGATCTGCTTGACCTGCTCATCGCTCGCGCCCCAGCCGGACTTTACATGGCCGACCACATGCACCTGATTGCCCGAGCCATGGGTCAAGTGGATATAGCCGGAGCCGGTCGCGACCGAAAGCTCGACACGGCCATTCACAGTCAGGTTGCGCTCGAAGGTGGCCTCTGAGGCCAGTGCCGGAATCGCAGCCAGGGCCAAAGCGGCTGTTGCTGCAATCCAAAGTTGGTTGATCCTGGTCATCGCCTCTACTCCTGTTCCATCGTACGAAAACCGGCGCGTTTTGGTTCCATGGGGCTGGCGAGGGCTAAACCGATTCTGATCTCTGAGCCCTATTCAATGCTATTCTGCAGATCGAGATGCACGGTCTGCCCCTGATGCAATTTGTTGCCGTGGCCATGCTCATCCTGGCCAACGCGTTTTTTGTTGCGGCGGAGTTCGCGCTGGTTTCCATTCGCGATACCCGCATTGAACAGATGCTCACCAACCGAGTTCCTGGCGCGCGCGCCGTCCGCCGCCTGCAACAGGATCTGGGCGACTTTCTGCCTGCCGTCCAACTCGGCGTTACCCTTTGCTCGCTGGCCCTCGGCTGGCTGGGCGAACCATTGGCCGCTTCAGTTCTGATGGGCTGGATGGGAGTTCTGCCGCTGAGCCAGGCTTATGTGCGCATCTACGCCCACATTGTTGCCATCACACTGGGCTTTGCTGTTATCACTTACTTCCACGTGGTGGTGGGCGAACTGGTGCCCAAGTCGCTGGCCCTGCGGAGGGCGGAGGCTCTGGCGGTCGCCGTTGCCCAGCCTATGCTGGTCTTCATGACGCTGGCTCGACCCGCTGTTCGCTTCCTCAGTGGATCGGCCGCGGTGATCCTGCGCGGGTTTGATATTCCCATGACGCAGAAGGGCACTGTGCACTCTCCTGAGGAACTCAAGTTGATTGCCACCTCAGCCCGCCGTATGGGGCTGCTGCCTCGTTTTCAGGAGACGCTTATCCATCGCGCGCTGGAACTGGAAGATGTTTCCATTCGCGAGATCATGACCCCGCGGCAGAAGATTTTTTCTCTGCCTTCTAACATGCTGGTTGAAGAAGCCAGCGCCAAAGTGATTGAGCGCAAACACTCCCGAGTGCCGGTCTACGACGAGACTCGCGGTCCGGAGCACATTGTCGGAGTTGTTTATTCCAAGGACCTGGCGCGGCTTATGTACTTCCGATCCACGGCGCTGCCTGCCGCTCCGTCCTTTGTGGAATTGAAACTCAACCAGGTGATGCGCGACGTGATGGTTGTACCGGAGACCAAGTCTGTCCTTGACCTGATCGGCGACTTTCAACAGCGACGGCGCCATTTGGCCATTGTGGTGGACGAATACGGCTCGACCGTCGGCCTGGTGACGGCCGAGGACGCAATCGAGCAGCTCACCGGGGAGCTGGAAGATGAGTTTGACTCGCCTGCCGTCCCTGTTCTTACCACTGCGAGCGGTGCGCTGCTGATGGACGGAGGCGTGAACCTGCGCGATCTGGAAACGCAGATGCAATGGAGCCTGCCCCGCGACGGAGGGGTGGAGACTCTGGCCGGTTTCGTCCTGATGCGATTGGGTCACATCCCAGAGCCGGGCGAGAACATCGTCTACGACGGACGGCGACTTACCGTGGTCGAAATGGAAGGCCGACGCATTGCTAAAGTTCGCGTGGAACCGGTAGAAGCGAAGTTGCCTGCTGTTCACAATTGATGCATCTGGATTTCAGCGTTGACAACGAAAAGGGCCCGGACTCTTCAGTCCACCGCCGGGCCTGAGCCGCTCGTCTCCGTTGTGGTATTGGTGGATTCTCCATTGCTCCCCTCTGTCCCAGAGCTGGATCCGGGCGAGGCGAGGAAGCCAAAGGTGGGCGATGTTGCGGGTTGTGGCGCAAGGGCGTTGATCAGGGCGGCGCCGTTCGGACTGCCCCATCCGGTGACCAGATCGTAGCCGGTGACTGCGGAATAGCTGCCGGATGTGCCGCTGGTGATGTCGTGGAAGTCGGCTTTGTAAGCCGACGTCACATTTTGCGCGTAGATGGTGGGGTTGAGGAAGCCGATGGGCGGCTGGCCGAGGTTCGCCAACTGCTGGTTGACGAGCGCAATGTAACCGGCCCACATGGGCGCGGCAAAGCTGGTGCCGCCGTACTGATTTGCCTGGCAGGCGGTCTGGTCGGCGCAGGTATAGAAGGTGAAATCCGCATTGGCCGAAACGTCGGGACCGTTGCGCAGAGTTGTGGAACCCTGGTTGCTGGAGTTGATGACGTCCGGGAGCTGCTGCCAGGCGGGGATGGGGATTTGGTCAGGAGAGATGCCGCCGCCGCTATCGGACCATGCGGTTTCCGACTTCCAGGGGCCGGCCGCGCTGGCGGTGACCAAGTCCGTGCCGCCGACAGAAACGACATTGGCATCGTCGGCCGGCCACGCCTCATTGCTCGCCGACCAGTTGGAGTTATCTCCGGAGGCTGCAAAGAAATTTTGGCCCTGGGCGGCCATCTTTTGGAAGTAGGGGTCAAGGGTGGTGTTATCGGCCGGCGTCCAGCCCCACGAACAACCGATGGTGGTGGGCAGAGGGCTGTGGGTGGTCATGGCGCCGATGATGGCCGTATCGGTGGCGCCGACGTACATGACCAGGCTGGCCAGGTCGGGAGCCATGCCGATGGCCTGGGTCATGTCAAGGGTTTGCTCAGTGTCGTCGCAGCTGCCGCCGGCGCTCGAATCCTCGCAGGCGGTGCTGGTGCCGTCCACGGAGTAGAGGGTGACGGGAACATTGTTGGTTTGGCCGATGCTGCTGAAGTAGCTGGACAGGTCTGCCAGGTCGGTGCCCGCGTACTCGAATAATCCGAGGTTCTGGCCGGCGCCGGTGAGTGCGGTTCCACCATAGTAGGCCGCGCGCATATCGCTGCCCAGGAACGAAGCTGAGGGGCCGGAGCCAGTGGTGGCATGGGTGACGACGTCGGCCGGCTTCAGGTTGTGGGCCTTGGCGTAGTCGCTCCTCTTGACGAAAAGAGGATGGGGGATGGAGTCGTTGTCAAGGCCGGAGATGTGCCAGAGCGAGAATTTCAGGTTTGTAGTGGGTTCGCGGTCCGGGGCGTAGAAGGTGCGGTTCTCGGTGGGGTGCTGGTAGGTGCGCATTTTCACGTGGAACGCCTTCTCAATGGCCGAAACCGTGCCTTTGACCTGCACGTCCATGGCATCGCGGGATCCGCCAACGACCGTGAGGTTGCTGTTTTTCGCGAAATGAAGCACGGCCTTATAGTTCTTTTGGCTTGGACCAAAGCGGGAGGTGAACTCCGCCACGGTGAGGAAATGCCGGTAGTGAGGGCTGGAGGGGTTGTACACATCTTTCAGGAAGGCATCCAGGCCGGCTTGATCGCTGAGCGGGAGCACAATGTTCAACTGCAAAACCTGATCCGCCGGAAGGCGCCTGAGCGACTTTGCCCGGCCGTTGCGCGTCGCTTCACGGACGTGATGAGTGAGCACGGACTGCGCCTGGGAATAGATGGTCACGATCCCAAGCGCGACGATTGCGAGGGAAAATAAAACTGATTTACGAACCATGGTTCCTCCTTTGATGGGGGTCGGTCTCAGGTTGGGTCCGGTTCGCTTGCAAGGGGATCTGCGCCCTATACCACGTAGAGTAGCATCGACTTATTTAGATTTCTATGGACATCCCAGGATGATTGATTTCATTGAACGAAGCGGCGGACAGTTCCGCACTTCAATCCGTTAGAACGAGATTTTTAATTAAACGCCTCGTTCTTCCGACGTTCTAAAAAGAAGATTTCAAATAACCAGCTGGTTAGCTAACTCCTCGTCAGAGTATAAGTTGCCGCATTTATTGTAATAAAGATTTGAATTTTGCCGATATGTGAGATGGCAGACTGGCGGGTGTGTGCTACGGATGATGGAGTTGGGCGCGGTTTCTTAGCCGGTGGCCCATTCACGCGTTGTATCCAAAGTCACAGCCCTGAGGTGTTGATTTCCTTAAATATCAATATGTTAGCTCCGAGTTTTCAGGGGCTATGGTTATTGCGAATTCGTTCTAATCAATTGATTCAGGAGTGGAGGCAGGCAAGTGGGCGGCAAGAACAGACAGAACCACCATCGCGCGGAAGAGTCAGGACACCCTTTAAAGGGAGATCATCACGCTACCAAATTACCGGGGTCAACCAAGGGCACGATTTTGCATTTGGGCAAAGACTGCGACTACGAGCGCGAACTGCGCCGCCTGCAGGTGGAGCTGGTGAAGCTCCAGGAATGGGTTCGGCACGAGAATCTGCGCGTGGTGGTGCTTTTTGAAGGGCGGGATGCGGCTGGCAAGGGCGGGGCTATCAAACGGATCACCGAATCGCTCAACCCGCGCGTCTGCCGGGTCGTCGCGCTCACCACGCCGACCGAGCGCGAAAAGACGCAGTGGTATTTTCAGAGATATGTTGCGCATCTGCCGGCGGCGGGCGAGATGGTGCTCTTCGATCGCAGTTGGTATAACCGCGCCGGGGTAGAGCACGTGATGGGATTTTGCACCGATAAGCAGTATCTGGAGTTTATGCAGAGCTGCCCGGAGTTCGAGCGCATGCTGCTGCGATCGGGAATTATTCTGCTCAAGTATTGGTTCTCAGTGAGCGATGCGGAGCAGGAACGGCGCTTTCAGGATCGGATGGATAAGCCGACCAAGCGATGGAAGCTGAGCCCCATGGATTTGGAGTCGCGCAAGCATTGGGCGGAGTACTCGCGCGCCAAGGACGAGATGCTGGCGGTAACTGACACCAAGCAGGCACCGTGGTATGTGGTGGATGCCGAGAATAAAAAGTGCGCACGGCTCAACGTGATTCGTCATTTGCTGTCGATGATTCCTTATCGCGATCTGACGCCGGAGCATCTGGTTCTGCCCAAGCTGGAAAAATCGAAGTACGTAAGGCCGCCCAAGAGCGAGCAGAATTTTATTCCGGAGGTTTATTGCTAGAAGCGTGACCGCGCAGTTTGTGGTTTCCCAGGTCCCCAAAAGCGAGGGACCTGGGGCACCCGCTTCTCCGGCATTGGTCTATTCACAGGTTGTACACTGGACTCGTGATTCGCTGGATTTTTGCAATTTCGTTGCTTGCGTTGGTTGCGCTTGCGGGGTGCCGTTCGGGACAAAATGCGGCTACACAGTCAGCCGCCGGGCAGAATTTCAAGGTATATAAACTTCGCGGCAAGGTGGTTTCAACAGATTCCGCCAGAGGCGAGGTTACGCTGAATCATGAAGCCATTCCAGGCTTCATGGACGCGATGACTATGCCTTACAAATTGAAGGACGCGAGCATTCTGAGTGAACTGCATCCGGGGGACGTAATTACGGCGGACGTGCTGGTTTCGCCGGACCCGAATGCGGACTATCTTCTGGATCATATTGTTGTGGTGGGGCAGGCCAGGGCGGATTATCGGCCAGTAGTCAGCTATCATGTGCCGGCAGCGGGAGATGTGGTGCCGGATTTCAAGCTGAGGAATCAAGACGGGCGGGCGATCCACCTGGGGCAGTTCAAGGGCAAGGCGGTGCTGATTACTTTTATCTATACTCATTGCCCGTTGCCTGATTTCTGTCCACGTGTGACGCGGAACTTTGCGGTGATCGACAAGGAGCTGGCGGCCACTCCGGCCCTCTATGGGAAGACGCACCTGATTTGCATCAGCTTCGATCCGGAACACGATACGCCGGAGAGGTTGCGGGCCTATGGGGCTACCTATATCGGCGGCGATGCGAGCCGTGCTTTTGCGCACTGGGATTTTGCCGTGGCGGGCAAGGCTGAGCTGCTGGAAATGGCGAAGTTCTTTGATGTGGGTATTACGTACGGAGCGGACGAGACGATTACGCACACGCTTTCAACCACGTTGATTGGGCCGGACGGCAAAGTTGTGCGCTTCTATCCCGGCAACGAGTGGACGGCGGAGCAGATTCTGGCGGATGTGAAGCAGTTGAATGGGTAGTAGACCAGCTTGAAAGGATCGCTTTCACTGGGGATAGATTAGTGTTCTCCTGAAGGCGTAGATTGAGCGTGGACCGGGGGTCCACGCTACAGCCGGCCAGGAGGCCAGCGCTACCGATGCTTGCCGGGGCCGACAGGCGGTCTGAGCGCGGTAAGATAAATAGTGAGATAGTTCGAGCTTCGAATTTCTTTCATTTCAATTTCTATAGAGGACGAGGATAACTGCCGATGAGTGATGGTTTGAATATCCGCAAGGATGGCGAGCTGGATTTTCTGTCGTTGGGAGCGTTGGTGCACAGGCTTGATCCGGGGATTATTCCGTTCCGGAAGGCGACAGAGTGCAAAATTCACGTCAGCGGCGGCGAGTTTAATGTGTCTGCCAACCTCTCGGACTGCTTTGGAATGAGGACGGCAATCGTCTCGGCCATGGTTGACTATCCCATTGGAGATCTGATCGCCGAGCGAGTTCGCGCCATGGGCGTGAAGCCGATCTACAAGCACTTCAAACACAACGGCGTGACCGGGCCGAATATGGCGGCGGTGTATAGCGACCGCGGGCACGGCGTGCGGCCTCCCGTCGTTTTCTATAACCGTTGCAATGAAGCGGGAGCGCAACTGAAGCCGGGGGATTTTGACTGGAAGGCGATCTTTGCCGGGGGCGTTCGCTGGGTGCACTGCGGCGGACTTTTCGCATCGCTCTCGCCTACTACGGCCGCGCTGGCCGCGGAGATGATGAAAGAAGCCAAGGCTGCGGGGGCGGTGACTTCGTACGATCTGAATTACCGCGAAAAGCTGTGGAACATTCAGGGCGGCAATACCGAGGCTATTGAAACTATTGGCAAGATTGTGGAGAACGTGGATGTGCTGGTGGGTAACGAAGAGGATCTGCAGATGGGGCTGGGCATTCCGGGACCGGAGCTTAAGGCCAAATCGAAACTGGATCCCAGCGTATTTTTCGGCATGATCGACCAGGTGGTGAAGAAGCTTCCGCAAGCGAAAGTCGTGGCGACTACGCTGCGCGAGGTCCACTCCACGAACCATCACAGCTGGAGCGCGGTTGCTTGGGTGGATGGAAAGACGTATACCGCGCCGACGGCTGAGCTGGACGTGGTGGATCGCGTAGGCGGGGGGGATGGCTTTGCGGCCGGTTTTATTTATGGGCTGCTGAACGGGGAATCGCCGGAGGAAGCGGTGAAGCTGGGTTGGGCGCATGGCGCACTGCTGACGACCTATCCGGGCGACACGACCATGGCCACTGTGGATCAGGTGCGGGCTTTTGCCAAAGGCGGATCGGCGCGGATCCAGCGGTAGGCACAGCGATTAGCGAATCTTTGATTGATTGCGATGCATTGGCCAGGCGACCCGTGATTTTAAGGCGGGCCGCCGTGTTACACCAGTTTTTCAGTTGTGCTATGCTGGTGCATCTTCGCAGAGCAGAGGTTCGCCCCTGATGACAAGAGCATCTGTACAACGGAAGTGTATTCCCATCCTTCTTTGCTGTGCTGTTGTTTGTGCTGTTGCTCAAGCACAAACGACCAAACCAACTTTTGGGGTAACCAATCGGAAAAACGTTCTTGGGG
This sequence comes from Occallatibacter sp., assembly GCA_049515455.1. Taxonomy (GTDB): domain Bacteria; phylum Acidobacteriota; class Terriglobia; order Terriglobales; family Acidobacteriaceae; genus Telmatobacter. Next base: position 120,284 of record JBEKUB010000005.1, on the reverse strand, counting down.
CGGCCACTAAGTCCTATTACAATCTGCGTAACCAGGGGCTGGTTAGCTACCAGTGCGATATAACGCCGGACTGGAATTTGCTGTTGCAGGATCAGCGCAAACAGAATCCGGCGGCTGCCGATACCGCGATTCAGTTGCTGAATCAACTGCGCTTTACTGTGAATCTAGCTGCCGACGACAGCGTCAAGCTCTCTCACAATGAGCTCACCGGGCAGAGCCAGGAGATGATGAACGCTCTGAGCCAGATTTACGGCGGCATGGAACAGATGACTTCAGGTTTCTTCGATACGTGGAAGCTGTTCATGCTGAACACGCCGTTCCCGGCTGTCGACAGCGACTATCAAGTGGAAAACCTCGGGCAGCGTTACCGGCTCACCTATAAGGAGAGCGGCGCCGATGTTGCCACCTCCATGGGCCACGACTACTCCATCACTAACTTGCAGGTGACGACAAAAGACTACGACAGCGCGATCCAGCCAACCTTCAATAAGGACAGGTCGGGCTATGTTCTTACCGCATACGACGCAACTTATACTTCGCAGAATGCGGCTGAAAAGACGGTTCTGACGGTGAATATGGAGTACCAGCAGGTGCAGGGGTTGCAAGTGCCCAAGACGCTGAACCTGAGCGGAACTTACGGCGGCACACCGTTTGCGGTGAAGCTTACTTTTTCTAACTACCAGATAACGAAAAAATAGGATTTCGAACAGTGAACGACGCCGGCGCGCAGCATGGGGATGCGGGTGCGGGCACCTGATATCCTTGCCATAAGCAGAGACGGAGGTCTCGCATGGCAAAGATATCACTGATATTTGCGCTTCTCCTGGTTGCGTTGGGTCTGCTTGGATACATCAGCACGGGCAGTGTGCATCCGACAGCTCTGATTCCTACATGGATCGGGCTGGCACTGGGGATCTTCGGATTTTTGGCGATCAGTCCCGACGAACGCCGGCGCAAAGTGTTCATGCACATCAATGTGACGATTGCGCTGCTGGGTTGGATCGGCACGTGCGTTGAAATCACTCGCAGCGTCATGGCCGCGCATGCGGTGGGCAAGTCGGCGGACCCTATCGCGATGTACTCAAAGCAATCGTTGGCTCTGATTTTAATTATTTACATTCTCTTGTGCGTTCGGTCGTTTGTTGCCGCGCGACGAACGGGGAAGGTCTAGAGCTTGGGAGGCTTTCGCGGCGGTGGAATGGGGATGGGTATGCGCGCCGAGCGCACGCCGCAGGGGCGCGGTGCGCGAGCGGGGCAAACGGATCTTCCCAAGCGCAAACCGGATTTGAAAAAACTGTGGCCGCAGGTGTGGTCGCTGGTGGCGCCACGTAAAGGGCTGCTGTTGATCGGGCTGTTCCTGATGGCGATCAACCGCCTTGCAGGCTTGATATTGCCTCTTATTTCTAAGCCGCTTCTGGACACGGTACTTTCTCCGCAACATCCACGTGCCGATCTGCTGCCCCGCATCATTGCGATTGTTCTTTTGGCTACGATTCTGCAGGCCATCACCTCTTTCTCTCTCACGCAATTGCTCTCGAAGGAGGGCCAGCGGCTGATTGCCGAAATGCGGCGGCAGGTGCAGCGGCACGTGGGGCTGTTGTCCGTCGCCTACTATGATCAGAACCGCACCGGCACACTGGTGGCGCGAATTATGACCGATGTGGAAGGCGTGCGTAACCTGGTGGGCACCGGGCTGGTAGATTTTGTGGGCGGCATGCTGACTGCTTTTATGGTTTTCTTCTTTTTGCTCCATCGCAGCGCTACGGTCACGCTCACTGTCTTTGCCGTGGTTGGTGTATTTGTTTTTGTGCTGCAATTTGGCTTCAAGAGGATTCGCCCCATCTTCCGCGAACGGGGTAAGATCAACGCCGAAGTTACAGGGAGGCTTACAGAGTCACTAGGCGGCGTGCGGGTCATCAAAGGTTATCACGCAGAGGAACGCGAGTCCCGGGTTTTTGGCGTCGGCGTGGACAGGCTGCTAGCCAATGTGATGAAGTCGTTGACCATGACCAGCGTGCTTGGCTCCGCTTCCACGACGGTACTGGGCATTGTGTCTGCTTTGGTGATGTGGCTAGGCGGCCATCTGGTGTTAAACAACACCTGGACGGTAGGTTCGTATTTTCAATACAACATGTTTCTTGCTTTGATGATCGCGCCTGTCTTTCAGATCGTGAATATCGGGACACAGTTGACAGAGGCTTTCGCGGGACTGGACCGCACGAATGAGATTATGTCGGAGCTTGAGGAAAACAAGAGCCCCGAGCGCACGGTGAAGATGCCGCCTATCCAGGGCAGGGTCCGCTTCGACGATGTGGAGTTTGCCTACGAGGCTGACAAACCGGTACTGCACGGTATTAGTTTTCTTGCCCAGCCGGGAACGGTGAGCGCGCTGGTGGGATCGTCGGGATCGGGGAAGTCAACGATCATCAGCCTGCTGTGCGCATTTCACACGCCGACCAGGGGACGCGTGCTGGTGGACGATATTGATCTTGCACATGTTGATCTGAATACCTACCGTTCGCAGTTGGGCGTGGTGCTGCAGGAATCGTTTCTGTTTGACGGGACGATTCGGGAGAACATCATGTTTTCGCGGCCGGATGCCAGCGAGGAACAGTTCCTTTCTGCCTGCCGCACGGCGCGCGTGGATGAGTTTGCCGAGCGCTATCCGGATGCATACGACACGATTGTGGGCGAGCGGGGCGTGAAGCTCTCAGGAGGGCAGCGGCAACGACTCTCGATTGCGCGTGCGCTGCTGGCCGAGCCACGCATTCTGATCCTTGATGAGGCTACGAGTTCACTCGATTCAGAGTCTGAATCCATGATTCAGGCGGGGCTGGTCCAACTCATGCAGGGACGGACGACGTTTGTGATTGCCCACCGGCTCTCGACCATCCGCCGCGCCGATCAGATTTTAGTGGTGGAGCAGGGGCTTATCGTGGAGCGCGGCACTCACGCGGAACTGTTCGCGATGGGCGGGCGCTACTACGACCTCTATACGCGCCAGCATGGGCTGGAAGCGAATCTGTTTCTTGCGCCGGGCGAAGGGGACGTGGTGGAGACGGAGTCTGAAGCCTGATCGGGCATTCCTCGAAATCAAAACTTGACAAAGGGGACCTGGATCTCTCTGCGCGCCTCAATAGGTTTGCCCTTGCTGGTAGCGGGCAGAAACCTGTAGTGCTGGACTGCTGCGACTGCCTTCTGATCCATTCCAAAGCCGAGACCGCGGCGGATGCGAACTTCTTTGGGCAGACCGTCAACGCCTACCAACACCGAGACCACGGCGATCTGCACATAGGGGTGGACGGCAAACGGATCTACGAAATCCGCATCTACGGTGTGGATGGGGTAGGGAGGCGTGTAGGAGCGAGGGTTGTGATGTTTGTCCTCCAACTTTGATTGATCGGGAGGAGGCAAATCACGCTCGGCGATGAGGATCTGGGGAACGGCCTGGCTGCGGTCGGCGTGGAAGACTACCCGTACATCAATCCAGACGGGGACGGGCTTCGATCCCAGCTTGCCGGGCTCGAAGCTTGACTGCTTCACAGCCGCGATGGAGGCCTGATCATAGGAGTCGCCATGAGTGTGCACAATCTGAATGTTCGCGGGGACGCCGTCGGCGCCAATGACCATGGCAAGCACGGTCATGCCCTGAGCTCCTTTATCCGATCCATCGGATGGGTACGGGACCGAGAAGGTGCTTACCATTTTGGGCGCGGTGACTTCGGGGCCCGTATAGTAAACGCCATCGTTGTCAGATGCCTGGTGAACCTGCTGAAAGAGGGAAGTTGCATTCTGAGCCCAAAGGCCAGTGGCCGAAAGCGCCAGAAGCGCAAATGCCAATTTTGCCTGACGCATACGTGTTTCCTATCCGTTTCAGTATTTTGCCCGCGTACCTTCATTTGTCGCAGGAGATAGACAATTCGTCAACGCTTTGATGGGGAACAGTTTCGGGATCATGGCTTGGATAGCGTCAGGCCGTGTTTGTGTCCCGCAGCGAGAAATCAGGTATCAGAGCTTGACATGAAGTCCCATTCCCTTCAAACTGGGATATGAGCCACGAAGCGGAATAAAGGACCAATATGCGAGACACAGCCCCGCAAGGAAGCTATAAAGTTCAGGCCCTGGATCGGGCGTTTGCTGTACTTGATCTGCTTGGAGAAAGCGATACGCCGCTGGGATTGGCGCAGGTTGCGTCGTCTCTGCAACTGCACAAGAGTACCGCGCACCGATTTCTGATGGTACTGGAGCGTCATCGGATGGTAGAACGCACCGGTGCGGGCAAGTTCCGGCTGGGGCTGCGACTATTCGACTTTGGCAATCGGGCAATCGAGCAATACGATCTGCGCGACCGCGCTCAGCCCCACCTTCGCCGCCTGGTTGCGGAGACCGAGGAGACGGCGCACCTGTGCATCTTGGAAGCCGCGCGCGTCATCTATATCGACAAGATCGAGCCAGCTCGCTCGGTTCGCATGATCACGCGGATCGGTGCCAGTAACCCGGTGCATTGCACCTCGGTGGGAAAGGCGATTCTGGCTTTTTTGCCTGAGGAGCGGGCTACGGATATTGTGGGACGCCTGCGCTTTGAGCGTTTCACCAACCATACGATCACTACTCCCGAGGCGCTGCGCACGGAGATGGAGAAGACTCGCCGCCGTGGTTACGCTGTGGACGACGAGGAGTACGAAGAAGGGTTGCGCTGCATCGCAGTGCCGCTGCTGGATGCGCAACGCCTGCCGGTGGCGGCGGTAAGCGTTTCCGGTCCGTCGTTTCGGGTGACGGCGCAGAAGCTACCTTCGATCGCGAATCATCTCCTGCAGTGTGTAAGGGGCATTTCGGCGGATATGGGGTACAGCTCACTTGGGCGTGGCAGGAGCGCTACCTGGTCGGCGTAGGGGTCTTCAAACCGGATGGAACTTGTTGCTGCACGCCGCAGATTTTTTGAAAACAAGAGAACGTAAACTGGTCAGGACCGGCCCGAAGTCTCGATGCTTCTGATACACTCTTTCATGGGCCACAAATAAAAGTCTCTCAGCCGGATTTGGATACGGCTGAGAACGGTGAGCAGATGAAAACTGACGTTTCCTGCTGTTGGGGATACAGTTTCATTGGCTTGCGATAGTGATTAAAGTATCGAGTACATCCGGGGACGTAGCTCAGTTGGTTAGAGCGCTGCCCTGTCACGGCAGAGGTCGCGGGTTCGAGCCCCGTCGTCCCCGCCATAAACCAATAGGAATTAGTGGTTTATGGATGTGACATCAGTAGTAGGATAAAGTTCAACCCGCAATCCGACCCGCGATGGGAATAAGATTGCGGGATTTTCGCTTTAATGCCAAAAAACAACCCTGAACAGCTTGCTTTGCTCTCCTCTTGCCCGAGCCTCAAAAGCGTTTTGGCCTTCAAGGCACCGTGGGGCGTTCATCGGCGCGGCTGAAGCCGTGCCCTTTCAAAACAACGCCTGAAAGAGTAAACAACGTGTTGAAACCTTACAGCTAAAGCCCACAATTGTCTTGTTGCGCATGCGGCACGCGACCCAGTGTGTGCCAGGTCGCGCCCTTTCAAAACTGCAATTTGATCTGAGCTTCCTTAGGCAACGCGCTCGATCACAACCGACTCAAGCACTACGGGCTTGTGGGGTTTGTCGAGCGAGTTGCGAGAGACGAGGGAGATTTTTTTTACAATATCCATGCCTTCGACCACTTCGCCGAAGATGGTGTGCTTGCCGGTGAGCCAGTCAGTGGGAGCGACGGTGATGAAGAACTGACTGCCGTTGGTATTGGGGCCGGAGTTGGCCATGGCCAGCTTGCCGGGCTTGTCGAACTTGTGCGGTGAGCCCTTGGCTTCATCTGCGAAGCGATAGCCGGGGCCTCCCATACCATTGCCGGCCGGATCGCCGCCCTGGATCATGAAGTCGGGAATGACGCGGTGGAAGATGGTGCCGTCGTAGAGCTTTTCGCTGGATTTTGCGCGGCTGGTGGGGTGGGTCCACTCTTTGGCGCCCTCGGCCAGTTCGATAAAATTCTTTACGGTGATGGGCGCTTCGGCCTCAAAGAGGCGGACGGTGATCTTGCCTTCGGTGGTGGATAAGACGGCGTAGGTTCCTGCTGCGAGTGCCATGGATGCTCCTGTGTTCGATTGGGGTTTGTGGATTCCCAGGTCTCAAAAGCGAGACCTGGGGCACCCGGGGACATTCTGATTTGTTAAGTCGGAATTATTGTTTGGGCTGGCCGTTGCGGACGATGGTGACCTTCTTGAGCACCACCGGAGTGTTCGGCTTGTCGCTGCTGTTGCGGGGAACGCGGGCGATGGCCTTAACCACCTCGACGCTGGCGTCGTCGCACTGGCCGAAGAGCGTGTAGTGCTGGTTGAGAAACGGAGTGGGTACCTCGGTGATAAAGAATTGGCTGCCGTTCGTGTTGGGGCCGGAGTTGGCCATGGCCAGTTTGCCCGGCCTGTCAAAGTTTAGATTGGCATCGAACTCATCCGCGAATTTGTAGCCGGGATCTCCCATGCCGGTTCCGGTAGGGTCGCCGCCCTGGATCATGAAGTTGGGAATCACGCGATGGAATGTGGTGCCGTTGAAGAAAGTCTTGTGATGCTGCACGGTCCTGGTGGCCGGGTCAGTCCAGTCTTTTGTGCCTTCAGCCAGGGCGATGAAGTTGGCCACAGCCTTGGGCGCTTGCCGCTGATAGAACTGGCAGGTGATGGGGCCCATGGAGGTATCCATAATGACGGTGGGGCCATTGGGAAGATTCGTAGCAGTGGCGCCGGGCGAGTCGGGCAGGTTGGAGGTTTGGGCAAAGGCAAACGCGGCAACGGCCACGGCCAGGGCAGAATAGAGAAGAATAGGTTGGAGTTTCATAACGTGTTTGAGGGTAAATCAAAGGACGGGTAGGGTGCCAGAGCCCCGGGGTCCCCAGCGACAGGTCCTGGTCGCTGGGGTGGAGAGCGTCATCTGAAGGTAGTATCTTATCGGAATGAGGATTGCTCGGATTCAGCTCTCTTTAAGGCACTTGGCCCCGGCCTTGTGCGCGATTTTCTGCGTCGGAATTTTTGCCGCGCAAGCTCGGGCGCAGGCAGAGAAGGAACCGGCGGCCGCTGACAAATCCGCGACTGCTGACAAGACCGCGGGAACTGATAAGGCGGCCGCTGACAAGTCCGCGCTGCCCCCGCTGCCTGCTCCAGCGTACGTGCAGCAATCAATGGAGATTAACGGCAAGACGCTGCACTATACCGTCACGGTGGGCGCGTTGCCGGTGCGCGATAAGGACGGCAAGACAGCCGGCGAGGTGGTTCTGACCGCCTATACCGTCGAGGGTGAGAATCGGCCGGTGACCTTTGCCATGAATGGCGGACCGGGCGCTGCTTCAGTCTATTTGAACTTTGGCGCTATCGGACCCAAGCACTTGCAGGCCGGCAACGAAGGCGACAGTCCGTCGGACCCTGCGGTGCTGACCGACAATCCTGGGACCTGGCTGGATTTTACTGACCTGGTTTTTATTGATCCCGTGGGTACGGGCTTTAGCCGGGCCGAAGTGCCGGAGGCCGACGCCAAGAAGCTCTTCTACTCCACTACCCCTGATATTGAGTATCTTTCGCGCATTATCTACGACTGGCTGGTTAAGAACGACCGGCTGGGATCGAAGAAGTACCTGGTGGGCGAGAGTTATGGGGGATTTCGCGGGCCGCGGGTGACGCACTACCTGCAGTCGCAACTGGGTGTGGCCATGAATGGGGTGGTGCTGGTGTCGCCCTATCTGAATCCGTCGAACCGGGAAGACAGTGATCTATCGCCGCTGCCGTGGATGCTGACGTTGCCCTCGATTACCGCGGCGCACCTGGAGCGCGAAAACAAGCTCACGCAGCAAGCGATGGCTGATGTGATTGCGTATACGCGCGGGGAATACGCGACCACGCTGCTCAAAGGGCGATCCGATCCGGATGCCTCGCAGAAGATGATTCAGCGTGTGACTGAGCTTAGCGGGCTGGACCCGGCCTTTGTGAAGTACTCAGGCGGGCGGTTGGAGACGGGTGCGTATCTGCGCGAGGTCTTCCGCGAGCAGGGCAAGCTGGGCTCGGTGTACGACTCCAACGTGACCTCTTTCGATCCATTTCCGTTTTCGCCTGAGCAGAGGGCGAACGATCCGATTCTGGCCGCCATGATTGCTCCCATGACCACGGCGATGGTGGATTTTGTCACGCGCACGGTGGGTTGGAAGGTGGATGCGCGCTATAACGCGCTCTCAGGAGAAGTGAATCGGCTTTGGGATCGCGGCGAAGATTTGCGCAAGGGCTCGGTGCCGGATTTGCGTGAGGCCGTGGCCGCCGACCCCAAACTGAGGGTGATGATCGTGCATGGATGGAACGATCTCTCCTGCCCGTTTATGGGCTCGATCCTGATTGTGGATCAGATGCCGGTGATGGGCGATCCTACGCGGGTCTCAGTGCATGAGTATCCAGGCGGGCATATGTTCTATACGCGCGCGGAGAGCCGAGCGGAACTGCGCAAGGATGCGATGGAGATGTACGGCAAGCACTGAAGCTTGACGCTAAATCAGGCGCAGGAAGCGGTCGGATCGCAGGCGTGCGCCGGGGAAGACCTGTTCAAGATTGTTGGCGCCGATGGTTTTGGCGACTGCTTCTCCCAGCACCTGGCGAAAGTCTGTGGTGACGGCCAGGTCGCGGCCTTCGTTCAGTTGCTCGTTGGCGAGGCCGGGCCAGTGGCCGTAGACTTTGCCGCCTTTCACCTGTCCACCGAGAACAAACATTGCGTTGGCGTGGCCGTGGTCGGTGCCGCCGGTGCCGTTCTGGCGGGCGGTGCGGCCGAATTCTGACATGGTGACCAGGGTGACGGATTCAGCGCCATCGCCCAGGTCGCGCCAGAAGGCGGCGATGCTCGATGAAAAGTCGCGCAGGCGGTCTGCAAGCTGGCCGTTCACTCCGCCCTGGTTCTGATGCGTATCCCATCCGCCAACGTCGGTGAATGCAGCTTCAACTCCGAGGTTGGCCTTGAGCAGTTGAGCAATCTGCTTCATGTTGTTGCCGAATTCTGAAGTGGGATAGTCGACGCCGGGGCCGGGCTTGTATTGCGCCGGATTGGCGGCGCGGAGCATCTTGACGGCTTCAAAGGTCTCGTCGCCGGTGGAGTGGAGAATGCTGTCGCCGCTCTCACCGTACATTGCCTCGAAGGCGTTGGCGGCGGGTGAGGGAGCGGGGCCGCGTCCGCCGACGGTGAAGTTGTTGACGTTGGTGAGCGCGATGGCGGGAATCTTGCCGGCCAACGTGCGTGGAACCGCGGAGCCGAGAGCCAGGGCGCGAAAGGCAGTATGTTCCTGGTTGTGACGCAGGTCTTCCGATTGCAACGCGCGGTTGAGCCAGCCGTCTTCAGTGCTCTTGATGCCTGGCGTGCCGGACTCCATGTAATCCTGCGCGTCGAAGTGGGAACGAGACATATCCGGTGAGCCGGCCGCATGGACCACGGCAAGTTGCCCCTGGTCATAGAGCGGCTTGAAGGTTGCCAGCGAAGGATGCAGGCCGAAGAAGCCATCGAGGTCGAGTACCTTGTCAGCGGGTATCGCGATGCCGGGACGCATGGCGTAGTAGTTCGGCTCGCGGTAGGGAACTACGACGTTGAGGCCGTCTGCCGCGCCGCGCTGGAAGATGACCACCAGCCGCCGGCCGGGATTGATTGCAGATTCGGCCATGACGGAGCGAACGAGGAAGCTGGGGATGGTCGCGGTGCCGGCAATTGCCAGTGCGCCGTTGCGGAGGAAGAATCTGCGGTTGGTATGCATGTTTACCTCAATGACCTGTCGCGGTTCGTTATCGGCGCTGAAACTCCGGAGAGCCGAGCAGTAGACCGGCTAGCAGTTGGTCTTGTTTTTCAAGTGCAGCGACTGCTTGCGCCGGTGTCACTCGCCGGGTGGTTACCGCTACCGGTTTGGTCGGCATCAAATTCCCCGATCCCTGCTGGTCCAATTGTTGTAAGACGGCCGACCGGGTTGTCTCGCTCACACCGCCCGCTACGAGGAGGGATTCAAGGCGCTGTTCTTCGGCTGCCGGATCGGGAGTGGGGCTCGCAGCGGATTGGTGAGCAGCGTTTTCCTCATCGAGCTGTGCGGTCGTGTAATCCGCGGGCGGCGGCCAGTTGACGGTAATGCCGGGAAGCTTGTTGGCGGCCAGGGAGAGCGCAAAGTTCATGCGGTTGACCAGCGCGCCGGTGCTGACCCAGGTGGAGGATTGCCAGCTATAGCCCGTGGGAGGAACCGATTCATAGAGCGGCATGCCCATGGCGCGCAGGGCATTGGCGAGCGGCTGCATGTTGTCAAAATTCGCGTTGCTGGCGCGCGCGGCGGAGACTACGTACTCGATTGGAGTTTTCACCTTGGCCCGGTAAGCGTCTGCCGACCAGAATTCGGGGGAGTGGAAGAGGGTCTTGAGGACTGCGGATACATCGCCGCCGCTCTTCAGGTAGGACTTGGCCATGCGATCTACCATGCTCTTCGGCGGATCGTCGCCGACGAAACGAACGGCTAGCTTGTGGGAGATGAATTGGGCAGTCGCCGGCCGAGTTGCGAGCATATGCAGAAGCTCGCGGCCCTCCGCTTCGCCGTTTTGCTTGAACTTTTTGCCCAGGACTTTTTTCATTCCAGGCTCATGGCGGGTTTCGTCGAATTTAAATCCGCCACCGCGCTGGGGGCGATCGACGGTCCAGCCGGTGAGGATGCGGGCCACCTGGGTCACGTCCGCCTGGGTATAGCCGCCGCTGACGCCGAGGGTGTGCAACTCCATCAGTTCGCGGGCATAGTTTTCGTTGAGGCCTTCGGGTGCTTTCTTCGCTGCGGTGGGGTTGCGGACAGCGGAGATTTGCTCCCGCGCCCTAGTGCGCTCGGCAGAGGGAGAATCCGGACCCATGCTGCTCGAGTTGTCCAGATAGAGGAGCATCGCCGGGCTGTGCGCCGTTGCCTCCAGCAGATCCTCGAACTTGCCCAGAGCGTGGGGGCGGATTACGTCCCGCTCATAACCCACGAGGTAGTAAGGAGTTGCCTCATTTTTATGAAGAAATACATTAAAGTGGTTGAGCCAGAAGTCGGTCATTACTTCCTGGAGCTGGGCATTGGAATAGATGTCGCGCGTGAGGCGCTGGGCGTCCAACTCATCGATGATCACTCGCTGAGGGTTTTCGAGCGCTGCTACAAACTCTCTTTGCGTGGGGCTTAGGTCTGAGGTCAGAGCGGTGCGCTGCTTCGGCTTGAGTGCATTGCGGAAACCGTCGAACTCGGGCTGCGTCATAGCTGCCAGACGGTTCATGCGCTGTTGGGCGGTTAGGGCGAGAATGCCGGGGACTCGAGATGGGTCAAAGGGCGGTTGATCGGGTTTGCTCATGGAGGAGTTCATGCTCATCTGGTCTTGAGGGGGTTGCGTTGGTTCCGTAGCCACTCCGGCGCCATCCTTCATGGCTGAGCCGTTCATAGCCTGTGAGTCCATTGCGCCGCTGGCGGCGATAGAAGTCTGTTCCTGCTTCTTCTGCTCTCGCTGCTGTCTCCGCAATTCCACGCGAGCAAGCTCGTCGTCATAGATTGGGCGCAGCCCCTGACCTTCTGGGATCGATGCTTTGCCGTCGGCTATCTGGCGAATGACGGCGTTGCTGGGTAGACGATAGAGCAGGTCCTGCGGGTTACCTTGCATGGCGGGGAACTGGGCGAGGCGGGCATCAAGATTAGTCTGGTCGAGGGTTTCGGGGTGCAACTGCCGGTTGAACCACTTTTCCAGGCCCATCGCTCGCACAGCTTCGAGATCACCCGGCCGCGGTCCGAAGGTAAAGCGGTTGAGGGCGTGCAAGATGCGGGCGTCGCCCTGGATTTGGGCGGATTGGTTGGACGGCCTGGCAGAACCCTGACTTGTGGATTGATCGGCTGGTGATGGAGCCGTTTCCCCCAGCATGGGCGAGGAAGAGATCGAAAGGCTGGCGCAGACAAGTATGGCCAGGATTCCTCTGAAGCGTTTCATGAATAGCGCTCCTACGGAAGGTGGCCGGGGTGCGAGTACGGCGCGGGCTTCCCAATGGTTGGAACCCAGCATAGGTTACAAAGTTGTGTGGGCGAATTCCATCAGTCGAGGATCATTGCGGCAGTGCTTCTGGGACGCGCTCAGCAGCCTTTTTTACAGCGGGCCATGATGGCGGCGTGAAGGCGTTCGCGGAGGCCGTTGGGGAGGTCGTAGATTTCGTGAGACCGGTAGATTTCGATGGTCTTCTTGGTGGTGTTGAGGATGACCTCGCAGTGGCTGCAGCCGCGCAGGTGCTGTTCGAAGTCGGCGCGCACCTCGGGCGTGAGCGAGTCGTCGATCAGATCGTCGAGCAGGGCGAGAAACTCAGAGCATTTCACTTCTCACTTCCTCTTTTCCGGTGGAAGTAACGGCTCAGGCGTTCGCGCAGTTGCAGCCTGGCGCGCAACAGGCGCGACTTTACGGCGGGAATGCTGAGATTCAGCGTTTCCGCAGTTTCTTCGGTGGAAAGACCCTCTACGTCCCGCAGGACAAAAACGATACGAAAGCCTTGCGGCAGCCCCTGAATTGTCTTTCTCAGGATTTCGGCAAGTTCTGCCTGGTTGTAGTTCTGCTCCGGGTCGGGCGCCCAATCGGCCAGGTCGCGTGGGACGCTGCCCTCGTCGGTCTCGATCTCCTCGTCGATCGAGACCATCTTGCCTGTGCGCCGCTTGCGCAGCCGCATCAGGCTTTCGTTGACTGCAATTCGCACCAACCATGTGTAGAATTTCGAATTCCCCTGGAACTGATCGAGCTTCTCGTACGCCTTGAGAAACGCGTCCTGCATCACGTCTTCGGCATCTTCACGGTTTTGCGTAATGTGCTGCGCAATTCTGAAGATCTGCCGGTCATACTTTCGGACCAGCGTGTCGTACGCCGAAACGTCCCCGCCGCGTACCCTGGCGACCAGGGCGACGTCGGGATGCGGTTCGAGTTCTCCTGCAATTGGTTGGATGATGGCCATGGGGGTTGGATGCGAGAAATCGTTTGAGACAGGCCAATGGCATTCGCCACAGGTCCTAGAAGATGAGTGTAAAGGACGCAGGCGCCCGGGACCAAACCGGGCCAGTCTCGTTCGCAGGCATGGAGAATGGGACAATTGGGAAAAACCATTCGTAACAACGCTGGTTCCCTGTGGCCACGGCGGCGCCAAATCAGCATAAAGTAGAGATATGCGGGTCGGAAATTCCCCGGTTTTCAAACTGAATCTGTCGCGGCAACTCCTGGCCGTCTCGTTGTCTCTGCTGATCGTTGCAGCTTCGGCAACGGGGCAGACTGCGGACATTGGAGCAGCCAGGAACTCTGGCGCGTCTTCGTCCCGGTCGAAGACCACAAAGGCTTCCGCCAAGGCCAGCAAGAAGGGCAAGAAGATCGGAAGCCGAAAGAAACGAACGGCGCGGACAGCCCGCATCAAGCTGGCCTTTGTGGCTTCAACCGAGCTGAGGCCGATGGCCCAGCAGCTGGCCACGCTGCGCACACCTGCGGCCTATGCGGGAGTAACCAATTATGCGCACGCGCACAGCGGTGAGGCTGCCGCGGCGGCTTACTTGGCCCTGGGGCACGCCAATCTTCTCGATAAGCGCTACTCCGATGCTGCGGTCAATTTCCGACTCGCTCGCCAGGCGGGAGACGTGCTGGCCGACTACGCAGATTTTCTAGGCGCACATGCCAATCATGAGGCCGGCAATGACTCCGCTGCCGAGGACATGTTGCATGGCTATTCCGACCGCTATCCCGACAGCATCTTCAATGGTCAGGCGCCGGAACTGGAGGCCAGTGTGCTGCTGGCCATGAACGAGACGGCGAGCGCGCAACGAGTGTTGGCTCAAGCTGCAGGAACTGCGGCTGCGAATCGCGCCGGCTTCCAGCTTGCGCAGGGGCAGGTTGCGCTCGCGCAGGGAGAGACGCGGACGGCAGAGCAGATCTTCAAGCAGCTGTTGCTGGGCCATCCGCTGAGTTCTGAGGCGGAGACTGCGCGCGCCAAACTGACTGCGATGGGCGCCGAGACCAGCCTGACGACGGCAGAGTTACGCAGCCTGGGCGATGCCTACTACAACGGAGGGCGCTACGCAGAGGCTGCGGAACAATATCGCGCGCTCGCCCGTGAGTCCGGTCTCGATGCCCAAAGCGGCAACGGTTTTGCCGTGGCCGCGGCGGCCTGCGACCTGAAACTGAAACGTCTGACCAGGGCTGAGGCTGAAGCTCTGCCCGACACGCAGGACGAAAATGGCGCACGGCGGCTCGACCTGCTGATGGAACTGGCACGCAACCGCACCGATCTGGACGAGCAGAAGCAGATCGTCGCAGAGATGGAGTCACGATTCCCTCAGAGCCAGTGGCTGGCCGAGGCGCTCTACTCCAGCGGCAATATGTATCTGCTGCGCCGCGAGTATGCCACGGCAGTCGAGTACTACAGCTACCTGGCCACTCACTTCCCGACCAGTAAAAATGCCGCCGCGGCACACTGGCGTGCCGGCTGGCTCAGTTACCGGCAGGGTCTTTATGCGGATGCGGAGCGGCTGTTCGTCGAGCAGATACGGCTTTATCCCAGCGCCACCGAGACGGTCGCCGCAATTTACTGGCGGGGGCGCCTCTACGAGTTGCAGGACCACAACCCCGCCCAGGCGGCGGTTAGCTATCGCACCATCGTACGCGCATACCAGCACTTCTTTTATGCCCAACTGGCGCGTCAACGGCTGGCGGCACTGTCCACCCCAGCAAGCACAGACCGCTTGCCGGGGACCCCGGCGCTGGGTGTATCTGCTTCAAATGAGTCGCCATCTGCGGAGCCGCAACTGGACCTCATTCAAGCTCCTCCGGTACCGCAGCTCGAAGACAGCTTTCCCGCCGACAGTCCCCACCTGGCCAAGGCCCGATTGCTGGCCAATGCAGGCTTGAACGACTACATCTCCCAGGAGATTGCCGCCGATCCAGACGCCTCTTCGTGGAGCGCGCTGGCCGAGGCGCAGATCTATTCGACCTATGGAGAACACTACCGCGCCATGCGTGCACTCAAGCGCGCGTTGCCCACGGCAGCTTCGGCCTCCATCAAATCCATTCCGCTAATCTACTGGCAGATTCTGTTTCCCGAGCCGTGGTGGGAGACGATCAAGGCTGAGTCGGCTAAAAACAATCTCGACCCGTACCTGGTTGCCTCGCTGATCCGACAGGAGTCGGAGTTCAATCCTTCGGCCATCTCCAAGGCTAATGCCTACGGCCTGATGCAACTGCTGCCTTCAACGGGCAAAGCAATGGCGCGTGAAGAGGGAATCAGCCACTTCGAAACCTATCAACTGCTCGACCCGGAGACCAATATCCGCCTGGGCACCCGTGACCTGCGCAAGACCATGGATAAGTTCGGCGGAGTTGTGGAGTATGCACTGGCAGCTTATAACGCCGGCGACGATCGCGTTTTCGACTGGCAGGCCGCCGGACCTTATCACGGCATCGATGAATTTGTGGAATCCATTCCATTTACCGAGACCCGTGAATACGTTCAGGGGATACTTCGCAACGAGGAGACCTACAAAGCGATCGATGCCTCGGCCGGTCCTCAGGGCAGGGCGTCAACGGGAACCTCCCAATGAGGAGGTGGTTTCTCTCTGTGGGTCGGGGAATCCCTTTCGATACTCCCCTCATCAGATTCATAGTTGACACCGGGGCGCGCACCCCGGAACATGGAGGACAATAAGTTTGACCGGAGGAATCCAAGCCTCCGCGTATGCCATTCACAGCCTGCAGTTGTTCGTTCGAGGGAGCCGGCCAGTATAAAAAGGGCGCGGCTCGGTTACATCAACCCATTGGAGGGCACGATGTCAGCCGACTTGCAGTTTCTTGAAGAATGGATTCCCGAAAAGATGGACCCAGGAACGGTTTTTGTGCTGGAAAACCAGGAAAAACTGGGCCAGGCGCAAAACCCGTTTGTGGCCGTAATGTCCTGCCCCCGCTGCGGGACTTTGGGACTCATTACGCGCCGGCAACTGTGCGGCGGAGAAACGATGATCTGCGGCGGCGATGTTTGTTCAGCCGAGTACCGGTTGGACGGCGAGGATATTTGCTTCCGCAAGGTTCAATAAAAGCACTTCAACAAGAGTCTTTACCGGCCTGGTAGGGAACGCCAATTGCGTGAGCAAATATTGGCGGTGGCTGTCGCTATCTTTCCGCCGGTCAAGCGGGGACGGAATTGCGGGTAACCAGGTCGCTGCTTCAGTTACCATAATGAGGAGGCAGTGCTTCCAAGCCCGGATGGCGAAATTGGCAGACGCAGCGGACTTAAAATCCGCAGACCGCAAGGTCGTGGGGGTTCAAGTCCCCCTCTGGGCACCATTGAAAAGAAGTGAACTGCGGACGAATTTGCAGATTGCCGACTTGTTCATTGAAGCGGAGTCTATTCGGCGATGATGCCTGGCTCGTCGGCGATTAAATCGTAGGTCGAGTAGACGACGATGCTCATGGGCGGAACGCGGTCAGTGAACGATTCGCTCACATCTAAGGCCCGGTCCGAGCGAAGATCCACTTTGCTACGGTCCTCAGTCTCTTTGGTCAATGAATACCTGTGCAAGCGCAGCGCTGCGGGAAGATCCTTGAACTCGAAACGGACGTCGGCGGCGCGATGGCTTTCATTCACCAATAAAAGAGTGTAGTTTCCTTTCGGAGTGCGGAGAGCGGCGGCTACCAACTTCCGATCGCATGCGAGATACGGCCCCTCCACCTGCGTGGCAAGCACGTCAGAGTACTTGGGCAGATAGCGCGTGAACATTGCGTATTGATAGTAGGCATTGGGCTGGGGTGAGAAGGATTCGAGCAATCTGTCGTGGTCAACGTCCCATGTGCGGAGCAGTTGCCATTGTCCATCGAGATCGCCGCGATTGGTAAAGCTCCAGCGATTGAAGCCGTCTACACCGGCGTTGATGGCGCGAACGACGAGAGAGGCATTTTGGAGCCCGGACTGATAGCAGGCCGGGGCTGCATCGATGTGGCCCCATCCGTAGGCCATGGTTCCGAACTCGGAGAGGAAGAGGGGCTTGTTTCTTGCGTGCGCCCACTCAGCCCATTGGCTCAGGATCTTCTCTGATGCAGTGAGCTTGGTGCCCCCGCCCATCGAATCAAATACCGCGCTGTAGGAGTGCAGATCGTACGCTCCGATGTAAGCGTCGAAATCAACTTGGGAAGGGTTGAGTTCCGGCAGATCGGTCCAATCAGGTCCGGAGATGGGTACGGCCAGTCCGCGACGGTCGAACTCCTCCCGCGCCGCCTTCAACCCAGGTGTGATGGGAAGCGCCTTCATTTTAGAATCCTGCCACCAGGAGAAATCGTCGTGACCTGGCTCGTTCGAAATCGAAACCCACCGGATACATTTGTACCCCTTGACTTGAGTCAGGTGATTGAGGAGTTCCCCGAGTCCGAAGGCCCATTCCGGTATCGAGTACGGTGCGCTGCGCAGACGACTGATGGGATCATCGGCATTGCCGGGGTAAGCGTTCCACGCGACGTCGCTCCACATCTGCTGCAAAAAGACGTCCACGTTCCGTCGCTCTGCCCAGTCGAGAATGCGATACAAAACCTTCATCTCGTCATTGTCCCAGTCGAAGACGCGCCGGTCGGACTCATAGATGCGCTGCTCGATTTCGACACGGCACCAATCCAATCCGAGCCACTCCGCATGTTTGAATATTTCCTGCCAGTGCTTGTCGTCTCCGGCATCAGGATTGCCCCCCCAGGCACTGCCGGAATATGAGCCGCCACCTGGTCTCATCCCGGGCAGCGTAGCAGAAATTGCATGAAAGGACGCTCCCATCCCGCCACGCATTGTGTGGATTGGTCTCCCGGCCGCCACTCGAATTGTCACAGGGAGCGGCTGTTCATCGCTCGATGAACTTGCTGAATTGGGTCCTCCAATTGCACTTTGGCCGGAAGACGACAATCCTCCCAGGGCAGCTTGTGAAACGGTTGTAGCGCCAACGACTGCGGCGCTACCGATGAATGATCTTCTTGTGGGCTTCATTTTTGGCATTATCACTCTTTTCTGCTCGGGTGGAAGATCATTCGCATTTTAGCAGCCTTTTCTACGAAGCCCGCTTTCTTCTTATTCACATCCAGCCCACTGCAACGGGAGCTTTCCTTTTGCCTGCCGCGCTACACTAGCAATTCAGCTGTCACAGAGCAGGAGGCTGGCAATCTGACCACCTCCAAGTGCGAAAGGGGAGTACATGCGTCGGAGAGAATTCCTCGGTAAAGCGATTGGAACGGCGGTGATTCAATCCGGCGTGCTTTCGGCCGCCCCGGCGGCCTTGGCCGCGTCGATTGTTGAAGCGCAAGACGTAGCGGATAGACAAAAGTTAGTCCGTCCGATGGCCATTGGGTTGAAGATTGGGCCTTCCTATGACAATCCGGAAAGTGCAATCGCCCGCGTTAAAGAGCTGGGAATGACCAATTGCTTTCCTAGCTTCGACGATTGGATAGGCAGGTTCGGCGAATCAGGCGCTCAGAAACTGAATGCTCTTTTTGAGAAGTATGGGGTGACGGCAACCTGCGTCGAGGTTGTCGGACCGGGACGCCTGGTTTGGGATTTTGCTGAAGGCCCGTCAACCATCGGCCTGGTGCCTCGCGCCACACGAACAGCCAGAATGGACGCACTGAAACAAACCTCGGATTTCGCAAGATTGCTGGGCGTGCCGAGCGTCCAGACGCATTGTGGCTTTATTCCTGAGGATCCAGCGAACCCGCTTTATGAGGAAACGGTTCTCGCAATCCGCGAGGTCGCTATGCATTGCGGGGCCAACGGCCAGGACTTTTTGATGGAGACAGGGCAGGAGACGCCCACGACGATCAAGCGGACGATTTTGGACGTCAAGCAGCCAAACCTCGGCGTGGGATTGGATACGGCGAACCTGATTCTCTATGGGAAAGCTAACCCGGTGGACGCGGTTGAAATCATCGGGCAGTACGTCAAGAGTGTCCATGCAAAGGATGGAATGTGGCCCACCGACCCGATGCGGCTGGGACAGGAAGTATTGATCGGCACGGGTCGCGTCGATTTTCTCAAGGTGTTCACCAGGCTTTATCAGCTTGGATATAAAGGAGCGATCACGATTGAACGCGAGACCTCAGGCCCCCAGCAGATTGAGGATGTAAAAAACGAGAAGGTATATCTTGAGCGAATTCTCAGCCAGGTAATGGCCGGCAACAAGTAATCGACGGAGGTTTTGCTGTGAATAGAAGGCTATTTGTAGAAGGCTCGGCCGCGGTTTCAGGACTGATGCTGTTGAGGCAACAAACTGCATTTGGTTACGAAGCTAACTCGGCTGTGCAGCTAGCGTTATTGGGTTGCGGTGGACGTGGAACCGCAGTTGCGACATCCTTTGCGAACAACACCAGCGCGCGCTTTGTTGCGCTCGCAGATCTGTTTCCCGACAAATTGGAGGCGGGTAAGGCGCATTTCGATCAGATCGCGGATAAGCTGGGCTACGCGCGCATGGATCCCAAGATGATGTTTCGCGGCTATAAGGCCTTCGAGGAAATCGCCGCGTCTCAGGGCGTTGACGCCGTGCAGATTTCAACTCCGCCGTGGTTTCACGTTCAGCATCTCGACGCCGCCGTCAAGGCGGGCAAGCACGCGTACTGCGAAAAGCCGGTAGGAGTCGATGTGGCCCAGGCGCAACAGGTTCTGGAGATTGGGAAGCGGGCACAGGGGCGTGTAAGCCTCGATGTCGGTTTTCAGATTCGCAGCGCGCCGCCATACGTTGAGATCGTTCAGCGTATCCACGAGGGCGCGCTGGGCAAGATTGCCAGCATCGCGGCAAATTACAACGCTCCGGGGGTTAATTATCCTCCGCTGCCGGGTGTATCCGCCGACGAACTTCGAATTCGCCGTTGGCTCTGGGATCTCGCGCTATCGGGCGATATCATCGTGGAGCAGAATATTCACGTGATCGATATCTGCAACTGGATTCTTCAGTCGCATCCCATCAAGGCAATAGCTACCGGCGGAAGAAACGTAATCACCCATCCCGGCGATATGTGGGACAATTACCAGGTTCTATTTATTTATCCTGAAAACGTTCACTTGAGCTTCTCATCAACACAGTTCGGGCCCCACGACTGGTTCAACGTTGGGGTGAGCGTCTTTGGCTCGGACGGACTTGCAGAGGCTCTGTACTCCGGCCCATTGCGAATCGTGAGCCAGAAACCATGGACCTGGGTCGATAAAGGCACCGGGGGCGAGACAACTCAAGCTTCCTTTGCAGCCAATGGAGCGTTCAGTGACAATCTGGCCCAGGCCGACCGGGAGAAAGATCGCGGCTTCATTGATAGCATTACCTCGGGGAACTACCACAACCAGGCCGCCGCCGGCGTTGAAGCCGCTTTGAGCGCGGTGCTAGGTCGAATGGCTGGTCGCCTGGGTCGCGAAGTTACCTGGGAAGAAATGCTGGAGCACGGCGAAAAATACGAGCTAAACATTGATATGAGTCAGTTTTCATGATTTGACGCAACCCAGGAGTGGCGAAAAGCATATTTCGCTTCATGCCAAGTAGGGTTTGATTCGTTCTTTCTTCTCCCTTTTCAATCCTGTAAGTTGCAGAAAGCACGATGGCAAGGTTGGAATAGGATTCCGTGAATTCCGAGGCTCCTTGCCCGATATAACACGATAGAGACGGTCAGCATTCAGCAAGAAGACGACCTAAATCTGAGTTGCGCGTGTTCATCCCAACCGGGATAACAACGATTTGTTTTGCGCGAAATCCCCAAAAGGTGAGGTGCTTAAGAGTGTTCGGTTTGGGGGCCGAGCATCCTGCTTCCCTTCTGGAGCATCTTTAAGGTTGCTGCTGCTCAATTGGCGATCCCCTCGGCTTGGCGTTCGGTGTGCGGCCAACTTCGGCTTTCCTTCGACCGATCCCGTGGCAGCGGTGCTCTCTATTGAGGACCCGCATGCCATTGAAACCCTCTAATGGTCGCAGACGCGTTGTCATCGAGGACGTCAATCCTCAGATTGATGCGGGCCGTCATCCTGTCTGCCGGGTTGCGGGTGATGAAGTTGTCGTTACGGCAGCAGTCTTTGCCGACGGCAAGGATGACCTGGCTGCGCGGTTACTTTATCGTCATTCGAACGACCGCCGGTGGTCGTTTCTGCCGATGCGCGCAATGGGCAATGATGTCTGGAATGGCACGTTCGTTGTTGACAAGCTCGGTGACTGGCGCTTCACTCTTCTCGGTTGGGTGGATCACTTCGCCACATGGGCCGGCGAATTGGCGAAACGGATCGCCGCACAAAAGGAGCCTGAAATTACGGGCACGGCACCGGGTAAAGTGTCAGGTAGGGATGCGAAGCTGAACGTTAGATTTGATTTCAGCGCGCAGGATGTTGCGCTTGCGCTTCGCTCGGGAGCGGCGCTCATCCACGAAGGCGCGCGGCGGGCGCGATCGAATGACGCGAAGCGGTTGCACGAAATAGCACAGAGCTTCGAAAACCTTGCGGTCGAGAATCGATCGAACTATGACAACCCATGCGATGAAGAACTTCTTCAATTGATGAGGAATTATCCCGATCTGACAAACGCTACGCGATACGAGACCGAGTTGCCGGTTTGGGTGAATCGGGAACGCGCAGGATTTTCATCGTGGTACGAGCTCTTTCCTCGGTCTGCGTCGCCGATTCCGGGCCAGCACGGGACATTCCGCGATGTCGAAATGCAACTGCCCGAGATCTCGGCGATGGGGTTTGACATTGTTTATCTGCCGCCGATTCATCCCATAGGACGCTCGTTCCGCAAAGGACCAAACAACGCGACCTATGCTCCGCCAAATGCGCCTGGGAGTCCGTGGGCGATCGGCGACAGGGCGGCCATCGCGAGCTCGGCGCTGGGTGCGCAGGCTGCTGGAGATTTGGGCGGCCACAAATCGATTCACCCGCAACTCGGCACGTTCGCAGATTTTGAAAACATGGTTGCCGCGGCCAAGTCGCAGGGTGTTGAAATTGCTCTGGACATTGCATTTCAGTGTTCGCCCGATCATCCATGGGTCACAGAACATCCAGATTGGTTTGTTATCCGGCCTGACGGATCGATTCAATATGCGGAGAATCCTCCCAAGAAATACCAGGATATTTATCCGCTGAATCTTGAATCGCCTGACTGGCGCGCCCTCTGGGACGAGCTGTATTCAGTGTTCGAATTCTGGATTCACCGGGGCGTGCGCGTGTTTCGCGTCGACAATCCGCACACAAAAGCGCTGCCTTTCTGGGAGTGGTGCCTCGGTGCCTTGCGAGCGAGTTATCCTGACACTATTTTCCTTGCCGAAGCATTTACGCGGCCGCACGTAATGTACGCCCTGGCCAAGCGGGGCTTCACGCAATCGTACACGTACTTTACGTGGCGTAACTCGAAGATCGAGTTGCAAAGCTATCTCGAAGAGCTGACTCGTCCGCCGGTGAGCGAATTCTTTCAGCCGAATTTCTGGCCGAATACGCCTGACATACTGCACAAAACTCTTCAGGAAGGCGGGCGTCCGGCGTTCATGTATCGTTTGATTCTTGCCGCGACCCTGAGTTCGAGCTACGGCATCTATGGTCCGGCGTACGAACTTGCAGAAAATGCTCCGGCCGCGCCGCCTACCGGCAAAATTGAGTCAGAGGAGTATCTCAGCAGCGAGAAATACGAGATCCGGCAGCGCGACCGCAACGCGCCGGATTCACTCGTGCCACTCATTACGCAGCTCAATCGTATTCGTCATGCGAATCGCGCGCTTCAATCGAACGCATCGCTGCATTTTCACTCGATCGACAACCCGCAGTTGATTTGCTATTCGAAAGCGACGCCTGGATTCGATAACACGATTCTGGTTGTGGTGAATCTCGATTCATTCAACGAACAGACCGGCTGGACGAATCTTGATCTGGACGCGATCGGCTGTTCCGCAGATGAGAGCTTTCTTGTCGACGACCTGCTGAACGGGGTGCAGTACACGTGGCGTGTCCGCAATTATGTGGCGCTGCGGCCGGGGGTTCAACCGGCACACATTTTTCGCGTGAACCGAATCCAATGATGCAGCAAGGGCCGAGGTTTTTGGGAGAGTGAAAGCGTGAAGAAGATCGCAAGCACAACAGATCCCCTCTGGTATAAAGACGCGATCATCTATGAACTGCACGTTCGCGCGTTTGCGGATTCGAATAACGACGGTATCGGTGATTTTCCGGGCCTGATGTCGCATCTTGATTATTTGAAGGATCTTGGAATCACCTGCATCTGGCTCTTGCCATTTTTCCCGTCGCCAATGCGCGACGATGGGTACGACATCTCCAATTACATCGACGTCAACCCGTCGTATGGAACACTGAGCGATTTCAAGGCGTTTCTTGACGCTGCTCATCACCGCGGCCTGCAGGTGATGATCGAATTGGTCGTGAATCACACCAGCGATCAACATCCATGGTTCAAGGCAGCGCGCCAGTCTCCTGCGGGTTCGGCGGAACGAGATATGTACGTCTGGTCGGACAATGAAGAACGGTATGAGGATGCGCGCATCATCTTCACTGACACAGAAAAATCAAACTGGACCTGGGACGAAGCGGCGAAGGCCTACTATTGGCATCGTTTTTTTTCGCACCAGCCGGACCTCAACTACGACAGCCCGCTGGTGATGGAAGAAGTGCTGAAGGCAATGCGATTTTGGCTTGATATGGGGGTCGATGGGCTTCGCATGGATGCGATTCCATATCTTTGCGAGCGGGATGGAACTTCATGCGAAAACCTGCCCGAGACTCATGCAGTAGTAAAAACTCTGCGCGCAGCGATTGATGCGGAGTATGCAAATCGTCTAATTCTTGCGGAAGCCAATCAGTGGCCTGCGGACGTGCGTCCGTATTTTGGCGACGGCGACGAGTGTCACATGGCGTTTCATTTTCCGCTCATGCCGCGCATCTACATGGCACTTCGCCAGGAAGACCGGCTCCCGATCACCGACATCATGGCACAGACGCCGCCAATTCCCGAAAACTGCCAGTGGGGGCTCTTTCTGCGGAATCACGACGAACTGACGCTCGAGATGGTCACCGATGATGAGCGCGACTATATGTATTTCGCCTATTCGGCCGACCCGCGGATGCGCATCAATGTTGGCATACGGCGCAGGCTGGCTCCGCTGGTCGACAATAATCGCCGCCGTATTGAACTATTGAAGTCACTTTTGTTCAGTTTCCCCGGCACGCCAATTTTGTATTACGGCGATGAGATCGGGATGGGCGACAACATCTATCTCGGCGATCGCAATGGCGTTCGGACGCCGATGCAATGGACGTCGGATCGGAATGCGGGCTTTTCCAAATGCGATCCGGCGCGGCTCTATTTGCCGGTAGTCATGGACCCCATTTATGGCTACCAGGTTGTGAATGTGGAAGCACAGCTCGACGATCAATCGAGCCTTCTGCACTGGACGCGTAACATGATTGCGCTGCGAAAGCTCTTTCAGGTATTTGGCCGCGGAACACTCGCGTTTCTAAATCCATCGAATCGCAAGATTCTTGCTTACCTTCGCGAACTGGACCATGGGGACGGATTCTGTGAAACGGTGCTCTGCGTCGCCAACCTCAGCCGATTTGCCCAGCCGGTTTCGCTCGATCTCGCAAGCTATGCAGGCTACGAACCGGTCGAGATGCTAGGCTACGTTCGGTTTCCCGCCGTCACGCCCGAACCATACTCGCTCACACTGGCTCCGTATTCCTTTATCTGGCTTGAACTGCAGGCTGCCAGTGAGGTCGAGGAGATGCCGCCCGATGTTGAAGTGGTCACACAAGAGTCTGTGCAAGAGGAAGCCGAGACTGTTCAACCGGTCTTTGCGAATGGATGGACGCAATTCATCGCTGGCGGCGGCGCCGCAATTTGTGAGCAGGCGCTCCTTGACTGGTTGCCGCGCAAGCGATGGTTTGGCGCCAAGACGCACAAAATCGAGTCCGTGCGTGTCCGCAACTGGGTGGAACTTGCGCCCGATGCGAAGCCTGAAGGTCTTTCAACGAACAACGTATCAGAGCCGGTGGCCGTTCCAAGTGCACTGTTCTTCTTTGAGGTGACGTATTTCGATGGTTCGCCGGATGTCTATCAGATCCCGCTCGCAGTGACGACGGGCGCTCTTCTTGAGGAAATCGTCGAAGGTCAGCCCGATAGCATCGTTGCCAAACTGACTACGAGTGCTGGGCCCGCAATTCTGCATGACGCGACTGTCAGCGAGGATTTTCAGCATGAACTCCTGAGCTTGATTGCGAGCGACGCGACCCTGCCTGTTTTTGAAAGCACAGAGTCAACGAAAGCGGCGGAGAGCGGCTTCAATCAGCCGTCGTCGATCGGCGATGAAGCGCAAGCGGTCTCGGTCGGCGCTGCGGTCACGCCAGCTCCACTCAGCGCTCAGCCCGGCGACACAGCAATGCCGCCACGAACTGACATCCCGTCAAACCAGTCAGCTGGAGCGTCAAGATTCGAGCCGCGCGAGTCTCCTTCTGCAGGGGACTCGTTTTATGAGGGCGGCCGGCTTCATGCGCGTCCTTCCGGCGCATTTCCATCCGTCCTGGCCGCTCAGCGGTTACCTTCTCACGTCGGCTCTGCCGAGCAATCAAACACGTCCATTCTCTTCGGCAAGCGACTATTTCTCAAGATTTATCGCCGACTGCAACCGGGGGAAAATCCTGATGTTGAAGTTGGCCGTTTTTTGACGGAGGTTGCTCACTTCAACAGAATTCCGCCTTTTCTCGGCGAAATCTCCATCAGTTCAGACAGTGCGGCAAAAACGACGGTCGCTCTGCTCCAGGGGATGGTTGCCAACCAGGGCAATGGATGGCAGTGGTACCTTGACGAACTTGCCGGCTGGCTTTCCGCCGCTGGGGAGCACGTGGCCCCTCCACGATCAACTGCTCCCAGCTGGCTGAGCGAGCGCGAGCCGATCTTGGAACCTCTGGAACCGATTCGATCGACGCTCGAGGCGGCAGCACTCTTGGGTAGGCGCACTGCCGAACTCCACCTCGCACTTTCGAGCAGTTCGACGCTCGCAGCGTTCGTTCCCGAGCCACTTACAAGTGACGAGCTTGCCCACGACGCAGAACGCATCGAGCTACAAATAAAGTCCACCGTCGAAGCGCTTAAATTCAAGCTCCCCGAGCTGGATGATGCGACCTCTGATCGTGCGGGCTTGCTTATATCCCGTCGGCCCGAACTCATTCAGCTGGCACGTACGATTCAGACAGTTGCAGCTGCCGGGCAGCGGATCCGAATTCACGGCGACTATCATTTAGGGCAGACATTGCGAATCGCTGGCACCAGCGGCGGCTCTATTGCCGAGAAGAATCAAAAGGGAGATTTCGTTATCATCGACTTCGAAGGTGAGCCTGCACGGTCAATTGAAGAACGACGAAGAAAACAGTCACCGTTGAAAGACGTTGTCGGCATGATGCGATCCTTTGCTTACGCCGCATTTGCCGCGGTTGATCTTTGTATTGCAGGCGAGGGAGGCGGGAAACACCTGATCGATCGCGCCACGCTCATGGGGTGGGCGCAGCTTTGGCAAGATTCGGCGACCTCTTATTTCCTTTCTTCATACCGCGAGGGCATCGCGGCGAATCCGGATCTGTTGCCGCCGCCAAGAGAAGCCCAAATTCTGCTCGACGCCTACCTGCTTGAAAAGGCTTTGTATGAGTTGCTGTACGAGTTGAATAACCGACCCTCCTGGGTCTGCATTCCGCTCGATGGCGTTCTGGCTTTATAGGGTTTTGCAACAAAGTAATTTTACTAGTGAGGGAACTTAATTCCTTGCGGCTTCCTCCGGAGAATAATGGCAACGGCGAATCCAATTCCCGATAACACGCTGGCTACAGACAACACGGTGGCCGAGCTTCTCGTGCTGGTGACGGCCATGGCTCCCGAGCATTTCAATGGAGTTCTGGCGAACCTCGCATCCGCATTCTCTCCCGAAAACTTTATTGTGGCGACGCAGAATGAATTGCCTGCCGATGTTCCCTCGAGCCTTCGAATCGTCGCAACGCCGCAGTCAAATGCGGCATGGTCGATTAAACCGGTCGACTTTGTGAATGCAGCGCAGTTCGGTCGCAAGCATGGAGCGCAGGTAATTCTGATTCTCGGGCCAGAAGCCGATTCGCTTAGCCCGCTCGCGCTGCGCGGCCTGAACGATGCTGTTTCAAAAGCGTCCATTGACCTGGCTGTTCCACATTATTCTCTGCCATCGAATGCCGGCCTGATCAACTCAGCCATTCTTTACCCTCTGACACGAGCGATCTTTGCTTCGCGTGTCCGCTTTCCGTTGTCAATTGATCTTGGCATGTCGCTGAGAATGGCAGAGCAACTTAGCTTGGCTGCTGAACGAGTTTCTGCTGTCAACCAAGGTGAAGTTCTTGTGTGGCCGGTGAACGAAGCTATTGCGGCCGGCTTCGCGGCGGATGAAGTTGATGTGGGATCGCGTGCAATGCCCCAACCCTCTGATCCCGACATCAATTCAATTCTTTCCTTGATAACTGGATCGCTTTTTGCGGATCTCGAAGCGAAAGCGGCTCTTTGGCAGCGGCCTCGCAGGGCGCCGCCGATACGCCGGCCGATTGTTGAGGCTGAACTGAGCGACGGAACCGCGAATGTTGCGCGCATGGTTGCGGCATTTCAACTAGCCAACGCGAACCTGCAGGAGATCTGGTCGCTTGTCTTGCCGCCCAATTCCTTGCTTGGACTTAAACGTTGCTCGACGCTTGATCCCGCCGCCTTCCGCATGCCGGACGGCCTTTGGGCACGCATTGTTTATGACTTTCTCATCGCTTACCGCCTGCGCACGATCAACCGCGGGCACCTCTTAGGAGCACTGATCCCACTTTATCTGGCCTGGGTCGCAGGTCATATCAACGTGACGGCATCCGGAATTCCAGCAGAGCGACACATTGAAGCTGTTGCCGCCTCGTTCGAAGCGGACAAGCCATACCTGGTCGCGCGGTGGCGTTGGCCAGACCGGTTCAATTCGTAATCATTCTTCACGCCAAGGGCTGGGCGTCAATCTGGTGCGCCAATAAGGAGGGAATCCGATGCAAAACCTGGTCGATAACACGATTCAACAGGCAACTCGAAACATCACCGCATCACCGCTGTACAGCGAAGACGTGTCGATCTGGCATCACATGTCTGATGCTTTGCACCAGTCGCTTTACCGCGTGCTCACTCTGCTTATTGCCGTGCTACCCGGGATTCTTGCGTTCTTTCTTTCGCTCCTGGTCTTCGCTTTGGCTGGCATGCTGATTTCCTGGATATTGCGCCGGTGTCTTACATGGGCAAAATTCGACCTTCGCGTCGCCCGCAAGAGCGGTACAGATTGGGCGCCGGCCAGCTCACCGAGCGAGATCGCGGCCCGCGCCTCATTCTGGATCTGCGTGTTGCTTGGTCTCGTCATTGGTGTTTCGGCCTTCGATACGTCGTACGCAACCGGCGTAGCTCTGCCCATTTCGTTGTTGCCCTATCTGACTCATGCCGTTGGTGCCGCCCTTCTGCTGATTGCGGGTATTGTGATCGCCAGATTTCTTGCCCGCTCGGTCCTGATCAGCGCCGTGAACGCACAGTTGCAATACGCGAGAATTCTGTCCCTGGGCGTGAAGTGGCTTGTTCTTGTTCTGACAGGGGCCATGGTCCTCGACCATTTGCAGGTAGGCGGGAATATCGTCGAACTCGCGTTTGGAATCTTGTTCGGCGGTATTGTTCTTACACTTGCTCTCGCGGTTGGCCTCGGCTTGCGCGATCTCGTCAGCCGCTCTCTGGAGAGTCACGTCGAGCACACCGGTGAGCGGACGCACATGCCGGACGAAGCTACAACTGCGAGCCAATCAATCAGGCATTTTTAGAAGGGAATTCGCTCACGACAGCAATGGAATCAGGCGGCATGCTCAGCTTGCCCCGACTAACTTGGATTGCGCTCCGTGATGCGAGGACGACGCGGCTTTCCTGGAGAACGTCGAAGATCTGTTCCAGCTCGCCGAGATTGCAGATTACCGTTATGGTTCCGCGTCTCATTCGCAGCCACTTTTTTTGTTCATCGAATGTTACATGCACATTGCCGATGCTTCCATCATTGAGACATGGCGTGGACCGGCGCATGTGAATCAATGCCTGATACCACGACAGCATTTGGGCATGGTGGCCGACCTCGAGTTCCTCCCATTTCAGTTTTGAAGCTTCAAAGGTCCCCGGACTTTCAGGATCGGGAATGGAAGCGGGATCCCATCCGAACGCGACAAACTCTTTCTTTCTCCCCTCGGATACTGCCTGCGCTAATTCCGGATCATCGTGGTCGGCGAAGTAGAGAAACGGAGTTGATGCTGCCCACTCTTCTCCCTGAAAAAGCATTGGAATAAATGGGCTGAGCAGGTACAGCGCGGCCGCGATTTTCACGCGCTCCAGGCCTGCAATATGACCGATCCGGTCACCCACTGCGCGATTGCCTATCTGGTCGTGCGTTTGAATGTAACCGAGAAAGCGGTGCTGCGGGAGCGCGTAGGTTGGGCGGCCATGGATGCGTTGTCGATAACGGGAGTAGATGCCGTCATACACGAAAGTCCGCTCAAGCGATTTTGCCAGCTGCTCAAATGTGCCGAAGTCCGCGTAATAGCCTTGCCTCTCGTTCGCGTTCAGTACGGTGGAAAGCGCATGATGAAAGTCATCGTTCCACTGTGCATCGATACCGAATCCTCCCGCTTCATGCGGCGTCACTACGCGAGGATCGTTTAGATCGCTTTCGGCGATGAGAACAAGCCGGCGCGCGAGGATTGCCTCCAATGCATCTACTTCAACGGCCAGCTGCTCCAGAAAGTGAATGGCGGAGCGATCGACGAACGCATGTACCGCATCGATGCGCAGTCCATCGACGTGGAAGTCGCGAAGCCACATCATCGCGTTGTCGCAAAAAAACCGACGAACCTCAGTGGACCCTGCATCCTCAAGATTCACTGCGCCGCCCCAGGGCGTCCGATGCGACGGGACAGTATACGGTCCGAATTTACCGGTGTAGTTTCCGCTCGGCCCAAAGTGGTTGTACACCACATCGAGCAGCACGGCGAGCCTCGCCTGATGCGCCGCATTCACAAATCGCTTAAGACCGTCCGGACCTCCGTATGGTTTATGAACGGAGAAGAGCGCTACACCGTCATAGCCCCAGCCGTGTTGCCCTTCAAAAGCATTCACAGGCATCAGTTCGACGTGCGTCACGCCAAGCTCGGCCAGGTATGCGAGCTTGCCAGCCGCAGCATCGAACGTGCCCTCCGGCGTGAAAGTTCCGATATGCAATTCATAGATGATCGCGCTTGGCAGCGGAGGCGCCTGAAAACGCGCATCGCTCCATTCAAAAGCTGATTGATCGTAGATACGCGATAGCCCGTGCACACCGTTAGGTTGCCACTCAGAGCGCGGATCGGGATAGGGCTTCGGATCGTCATCGAGAAGGTAGCCGTAGTCCGTTCCAGGTCCTGCCTCTTCAACCTGCTGCTCCCACCAGCCGCGGTCATCAGGGCCTTGCGTCGCGTATGCGACGCCGCCGGACTTGACCGAGACGTTCCGCGCAAGCGGCGCCCAAACTCTAAACCGATACATCGCCTGCACCTCTGTCACGTACAAGGAGCGCTACCGGAAACTTTCCAAACAATTGTTGTGCGCGCACACGTCCACCGCTTCTTGCTTCTCCGGTGAAGAGGTTGGTCCAGTCTCCCGGCGGCAGATCGACAGTCATGGAACCAAACCCGCTGCCGAGCTTGACATTCCAGCGAGGAGCTATCACAGCGACTGAATCGCCTCGAGAAAATGCGATCAAATGCGCCCACTTAGGCCCTTCTACTGGAAGCGGAATATATGCGGCATTCTTGCCGAGCCACTCAGGGTTTTCCCGCCGCAGATGCAGCGCTTTATAGAGAATCCATAGCTTTGGCATTCCGCTGTCCATGCGCTTCATAATCTCGTCGACGCTGATGCCGGCATCGAGTTCCGCGAGCATTGCCCTTCTTGTTTCATAATCAACTGGCCCGCGATTGTCTGGATCGACGAGTCGCAAATCCCATAATTCGCTGCCTTGGTATGTGTCTGGAACTCCGGGCGCCGTGCATTTAAGAAGTGTTTGCGTCAGGCTGTTGACTCGCCCAGGAAGCAGGACCTTCCCGACAAATGATTCGAGCTCGGAAACGAAATCAGTTGATGCCAGGATCCGTTCGATAAAGAGTTTCAGTGCATCCTCAAACTCTTGATTCGGTTGTGTCCAGCTCGTTTGCTCCTTAGCTTCCCGGACGGCCTTTTCCATGTAGCCTTGAATGCGTTCGACCGTAATTGGCCACGCGCCGATCAGCGTCTGGTAGAGAAAGTATTCAGTATTGCGATCAGGGAATGTTTTGGTTTTAAATTGCTGGTTCCGTCGCGACCAGCGGTGCAGGGCCGAACGCCAGTTTCCGGGCATTTCGGTCAGCACTGCCAATCGCGCACGCACATCTTCTGATCTCTTGGTGTCGTGTGTTGTAAGAGTGTTCATCGTTTGCGGATGATCGGCGTGCGCTCGCGCGCAATATGAGTGGAATTCATCGAGAGTGATTCCGCTACGCTCTGGCGCGCCACCCACCTCGTTGAGTCCGATCATTCGGTTGTAGCAATAGAATGCTGCGTCCTCAAGACCCTTCGCCATTACGGCAGATGTGAACTGCTGAAAGCGAAGCAGAAACTCTGTTTCAAGCTTGCCGCGCGCGCGCATTGTAAGCACATCGCAAATGAAATCGTAAAGATCAGGGTAAATATCAGATCTTTGTGTTTTCGCGAAGGCTACCGCACTGGAGATTTGTTTTATATCCTCCTCCGTAACCTCGTCACGCACCGGCGCAACATAGGTTCTGTAGACGGAAAAACTCGCAGCAACCTCGCGGATGGCTCGCCTTATCTCGGCACGTGTGTAATCGCGGCGATCACGATTATTCTCGCAGATCTCGACGAACATTTGCGCCAGCCGGTTCACATCGCTGCCTAAAGCCTCATGTTCTACGTTCAGCTTCTTGGTATGCACCATCGATTCGAATTGAACTGGTTGCCGAATGAAGTTTGTATAAACTTCCGTCAACTCATTCAGCCCTTCGCCATAAACAAGAAGGCCATTACATGCATTCAGGAAGTCGTATCCTGTGGTGCCGTCGATAGGCCAGCCCGAACGTAATGATTCTTCGGGCCGCAGGATCTTCTCCGCGACAATCCAGGCCTGGGGCGAGCCGGCGCGCAGCCGCTCAAAATACAGTTGGGGATCTCGCAAACCGTCTGGATGATCGACCCGCACTCCATCGAGAACGCCTTTCCTCAACCACTCCATAATCCAAAAGTGGGTTGCTGCGAAAACCTGCGGCCGTTCGATTCGCACACCGATGAGAGTATTGACGTCGAAGAAGCGGCGATAACCAAGCTCCTGATCGGCTGTACGCCAATACGCCAATCTATAGTTTTGCAAATTGAGCAGGGAATCGAGCGCATCGATGTTTGCATTCAGATCATCGATCGCGCGCGTAATCGCCGCTACTACTCCCGGTTGCTCTTTTGTGACACGTTCTAAAAGCTCGTAGAGAATGGTCTTGTCGCGATGGCGCGCGGTTAGCACTTCCTCCTCTGATGAATCCGGTGAAGGGAGCCGCGCCAGGCTATCGGCAATAAAGCCCAGCGTCGGCGCGTTCACATGCTTGGCAGCCACGCTCAACGGAATTGCCAGCGAACGGGGCGCCAAGGGAAAAGAGTTGTCGAAGTAGCGCAACTGAAACGATTGACCGTCATAGTTGATTTTGATCTGATTGGCGCTCAGGACCCGTCCATACTGATCGCCCAGAACAGGGATCAGCACCTTGTTCTGGAGCTTCACTTCTGCAGAATTCCAATCTATATCGAACCACGCAGCGAATCGGCTTGATGGCCCGTTTTCCAACACGTCCCACCAGTACGTGTTTTCCTGGCCTGCGGCCATGTGGTTGGGAACAATGTCGAGGACCTGGCCCAGATCGAGGGTTTCGAGCGCACTGCTGAATCGCAAGAGGCCATCCTCGCCACCCAACTCGGGGTTCACTGCCCGAGGGTCTATGACATCGTATCCATGCATACTACCTGCTGCCGCACGCAAATAAGGCGAGCAGTAGACGTGCGATATTCCCAGATCCTTGAGGTATCGGGCGATTCTCGCGGCATCATCGAAGTTGAACGTGCGATGGAGTTGCAGTCGATAGGACGACGAAGGGGATCGTGGCATAGTCGGATTCCAGAAAAACACTGACGCGATGACGTCGCCGCTGCTTTGGGAATCGCGTTCATCCTCCACCCGCGAACGATTGCCTCCTCGGTGAAGCCGGTTGGGTACACGCGCGAGTAAGAATTAGAGGGGACCGCAATCCTACATTCGTGGCCCTATTCTGCGTTGTTCGATTGTGGCCTACTCTCCGCTGTTGGATGTCTGTCAAGCGATGTAGGATTCTCTGGGAAGGCCTCTTTTAATGTTTGGGGAGGAATGACGGATTTTTCTCCATGCTGCGGCTAATTAAGGGATTTTTTGGGAAAAACAGGGATCTTTACAGACAGTACAGATCCTGACAAATAGCAGCAAGGCAGTTGATTCTATTGTAGATATCTGATCTTAGTGGAGTTGGATAAATCAGTGGCGGAGAGAATGGGAGTCTCAGCTTATACATAAAAATCCTAATGAAATCGTCCATCTGTCCTCCGTGCTATGGTTGTGCCCATTGTTTTTGGCAGTGGGGCGCCATGGCAGACATCAAAGTGGGTCTGGTACGCAGAGTGAAGACCGACGCTGGGTGGAAGTACTTTCCGGCGGCCTACGCAGCGAATGGCCGCGTTAAACCAGATATGGCGATCATTGCCGGCAGGGAAGTCAAGCATAGGATCGGCCAATCTGTATGACCGTTCTATCTCCTGGCTCAAATCCCGTTTAGAGCCTCTTGTCGCGCGCCTGAGGGGCTCTCTGGAGAACCGACCATGATCACAAGGCTGTGACGTTAACGCCGGGGGGAGAACTTGACCACGCCCGTCCGGTCTTCCGAACGGTCGAATATCGTGAAATAGCCGTTCATCAGTGGGAGTCCCAGGATGGATCGCCCTTTCAGCCGTTCTCCGTCTCCTCGAAGTGGTGCAGTGGCATATCCGCGTTCAGGCGAATTCACCTGCCAATAGTTCTGGGGCGACACCTCAATCCTGACATCGCCATCAACTCCTTCAAGAATGAAATCCAACTGAGGCCACAACTTCCGGTTGAGGCTGCCCATGGGAAGATAACCCGCGCGCATTGCATGAGCAAACTGCTTGTTGTCTCCGCTTGATAACCGGGCGATTACAGCATCGAAAAGTTCTTGACTCAAAGTGATGCTGCTTGTCCCGCTATCTATGATCGAGTTCGTCAGGTTGCCGCTTCCCTTGGTAGGCGGGGGCACGGTAATCGGGTCACTTGAGCCGACGACAATCGCCTTCAAGTTGGTGTTGTACCAAACATCGTCCAAAACCCGCACAATTTGAAATGGCTTCGAACTATCGTACAGATCCGTGCTCTCTTCCCCGCCGCCGAGAATCAGGTATCCATGGTTAAGAGGATCAGCAGAGGGGTTTGTCTTCGCATGGCTTATCTTTGAGCGCCTCGTGTAGAAGGCGAATTTGTTTGCAAAGATACCGCTTTTCTCCAATTGCGTGAAATAGGGATCCACAAACGTGACGCTGCCATTTTGTATCTGGTTGTAATGGTATTTAGGCGGCCATGTTTTTCCGGGCAATGTGAAAGCGCTGTTAAGGCGAGTGTAGGCCAGACCCATGATCCCGTTTGCTTTGCCAAACATTTCCTTCGACTCAACGTAGGCGACCGCAAAGTTCACCTCCTTCACGGTTGTGCCACCGATGCAGACGTCGGAGCTCACTACGGCGCCAACCCAGCTTCCGCGGCCGTATATGACTTCCTGCGCGATGTTGGTCAATTGAGCGCTGGTATCCTGGCTCGGATTGTAGAACTGGCCATCGAATGCCAGGGTGCTGCTGCCGGTATCGAGATTCACGTTTGCAATCTTTCCCTGCGATCCCACAATGACTTCTCCGGTGTAATCGCCGTCCATATAGATGTTGGTGATAGGGATTCTTGCCGGTTTTTTCAATACTGATCCGATATTTGTCGCCATGA
The DNA here is from genome assembly GCA_049515455.1 of Occallatibacter sp. Lineage (GTDB taxonomy): Bacteria > Acidobacteriota > Terriglobia > Terriglobales > Acidobacteriaceae > Telmatobacter. The sequence continues at coordinate 85,055 of JBEKUB010000005.1, read as the reverse complement.
GGAAAACTCTCTTTTCTGCATTCTGGTTGCGGAATGGCGGTAAGATTGTTCTCGCGCGCCGGCAGTGCGAAGGGCACGAGGAATCTGGAGGTACTCATATTACTCGAAAAGCACTTCGATGTGCATCCAATAATGTGCTGTTCAAGCGTCTAGACTTTCCTGGGAACCAGTTACTGCGATCGCTGCATGTTGTGTTATATTTTGGCTCCTGTACTTCAAGGTTGACTCCTTCCAGGAGTTCACTGCTGGGAGGGACGAGAAGAATAAAAATGGACGAGCGATTCCTGATCTCGAAGAAGAAGACCGGTCTGGGATCAGACATGGCGACCATGCTTGGCGCCTGGTACTATGCCCACCGGACCTCGAGGACCCTCGTTGTCGACTGGCGAAGCTCTCTTTACCTTGCCGACCGGAAAGCGAATGCCTTTCCCTACCTGTTCCGGAAACCTGAGGAAATCGACGGCGTTAAACTCATTTGCGACGACTCATTGCGCAGGTTAAAATTTCCCAAGCCTGTCGTCTTCCTTCATCGAATGGAAGGCTGCGAATATGATGCATTGCTGACCGCAGGCACGGATCTGCCGGCACCTACGCTTCTGTGCAGAAGGCCGATGCATATCTTTCCTGAGCTCGAAGCGCAAAAGAGATTCTACTCAAGATTGCAATTACACGACGATGTACAACAGGAGATTGACGAGTTCAGGCACAAAGAATTTGCCGACGCAACCGTACTCGGGGTCCATTTTCGTCACGGCAACGGAGAGTATCTGGGGTTCCGGCCGGACGCGGGTCTCCACGAATCATGCATCCAAATCGCCGCGGCATGCAGACAAATGTACAAAGTGATGAAACCCACCCTCAGAGGCCGGTTTCGCATCTTCCTTGCCACGGACTCTCAAGAGGCAGAGCAGCAATTGAAGCTGCTGTTATCGAGCCTGTTTACCCGGCCCAAGGCGTTTCACGAGGCGGGCGGCGGGCGATTGCATCGGAGAGATCTGGGGCTGGAGAACGCGCGGAATGCCTTGGTGGAGATGTATTTGCTCGCCCACTGCAACTCACTGATCTATAACAATAGCTGGTTTTCTTACTATGCTCGACTGACCGGGCAATTCGACATTCCACCGGTCAATCTTCATCCGGATACCAGGTACGCCACGCTATGAATTTCCTGCTCGCAAACGATACGCGCGGATCTGTGCGGGGAGAGCATTGGGGCTCCTGGCTGACTACAACGAATCTGGAACAGCTCCTCTCACGCGTTGGCCTTACCATCGCCGATCGTCTGCCGCTCGGACGGCTCAAGCCGGTCGAAGCGGTGTGGAAGCGCATCGAAAAAGCCGGCATGCTGGTCATCAATGGAGAGGGCAGCGTTCATTCCGGAACGCCTACAGCCGTTGCTCTACTTAATTCCCTCAAGATGGCGCGGGAGCGAAACGTTCGTGTCTGGATTGTGAACCACGGCTGCTGGAATTGCGATGAGCTGATCGAGATGTACAAATACGCCGACTTCATTGCGGTGCGTGACGTCGCCAGCTTCGGCTACCTTGCACAGCACGGTATTTCAGCTCGTCTCGCGGCGGATTGCAGTTTTCTATCGGCCCCAGCACAGGCGGCGCGAAGGAACCAGCTCCTGGTTTGCTCCGGGCTCAAGCCGCCCGAGGACTCCGTGGTTAGACGTTGGGCGCGCGAGTTGAAATGTTCGCGTATCGTGCTGTCTAATGATTTTTATCCGCGCTTTTCCGGAAAGAAGACTGCTAAATCCGGGTCGGCGGAAGAGTCGTTCCGCATGATCGCCTCATCGCGATTCGTGATCTCCAGCAGCTTTCACGGCTGCATCTTCGCCGCCATCCATGCCATTCCGTTTCTGCCTGTTCAAGTTTCGGGCCAACCTGCAAAGACAATGGTCGCTGCAGTCGAAGCGATGGGGCGTCATGCACAAGGAGTTTGCTTTGAAGGTCCAGGATACGTGAACGCAAAGTGTGACGAGATTCAGCACGAGATGCGGGAACGTGCGAGGTGGTTGCGGAAGCGGGCTTCGTTCAACGTTCCTGCGAACAGCTGATTGGACTCGCCGGAGCTCTCGCCAAACGAGACGGTATCCAGCGTGCCTGATGCCGGTCTGCGCTTCCTTAAAAATTACGAATCAGGCGATAGCTTTTGCTTGCCATCGAGTGAGACTTCGGTGACAATGGTCGAGCAAGACTTCGGCGACAATGGTGCGGCACAATCCCCGTGCGGTAACGAGGTACCCAGATGTCTGGCGAACCGTGGAAAATTCCTCTTTCACATGTGCTCTATCAGCGCAGGTGGCAGGCCTGCCAGGAGCCGTTTCCCCACATGGTGGCATATGAGGTCTTCACACCTGATTTCTACTCATGGCTCGACAGCGCTTATGGCAATCTGCTGGCATTGGGGCTGTCAGAAACGCCGGCGAAGGGCCAGTTTTCACGCAATATTTCCAATTATGACGTGTACTCGATAGGCTTGTCCCCAGATACACCCGCGCCGTTCAACGTGTTTATCTCCAGGCCCTGGCATGATATGCTCGCCAATCTGGTGGGCATCGGTACCACAGGCGACGTCAATGGCGGCTTCCATCATCACTCGGCGGGAAGCAAGAGCGGCCAGGTGCATAACGACCTGAATCCGGGCTGGTTTATTGATTCTTCCGATCCGACCCAGGTGAATGTTGCACAGAACGATTTATGCGTATACACGAGCGGAAAGACCGGTGTCGAGGGCCTGCAAGTGCACCAGGCGATCCGGGCTATCGCCGTGTTGTTCTATCTGCACAATCCACCCTGGACCGGCGCCGAAGGCGGCGAGACAGGCCTCTACTCTCATCAAGCACAGCCGGTCCTCAATCCGGACAAAACAATTCCCCCGATCAACAACTCACTGCTTCTCTTCGAGTGCCGTCCAAACTCCTATCACAGTTTTCTGACTAACCGGACCTCACCGCGAAACTCCATCATCATGTGGCTGCACCGGCCGGTGGAAGATGTGTTGGGCCGATGGGGCGAAAAGTCGATCAAGCAATGGAAAAACGGACCTAAGAATTCAAAATCATGACCAACCAATCTGGCAAGAAAGTCTGTCTGTTAACCGGCGGCAGCGGCACGCTCGGCATAACCTTTTGCCAAATGTATGCTGCCCATTACGACATCGCTCTGGTCTACAACGAACACCAGCCCAAAGTGCCGTCGCAGATCATCAAACTCGTTGATCCGTTGTCGCCCGCTGCCGCCCTGCCTGAAAACCGGCAGGCAGTTTTTGCCATCAAGGCCGACCTCCTACAGGAGGAAGACCGGCAGCGCGTCGTTGAAGTAACGCTGGCGAAATTCGGAAGGATCGATCTTCTCGTGAATGCGGCGGGTTGTGCATACTGGGCATCCATGTTCGACGGCGATCGCCTCTACGAGAGTTTTCTTGATCAGTTTGAACTGAACGCCTTTGTTCCGCTGAGGCTGAGCTCCTTGGTGGTGGAAAAATTCTGGAAGAACCGCCTCGACGAAAACCGGTACTACAACCGCTCCATCGTCAACGTGTCGAGTACCGCGGGAGTTTATATTTACCGCGACCAGGGGCAAAGCGTATACAGCGCATCGAAGGCCGCGCTCAACTACCTGACCATGCACATGGCGGAGGAGTTTAGCATCGCCGGAATCCGCGCCAACGCAATCGCACCCACCAGCTTTCCCAGGCTCATTAGTACCGAGTCCGTGGCAGATGGCATTTATCGACTCGCGGAGGGCAGTCCGAACGGCAAGATCATGGTTCTCGACGTGACCGGTGAAAGCTGGCTCTAAAGGGGCACGCGGCTCAATGCTTTCTATATGGGCGGTTAGAACCAAATTCACTCTGCAAAATAATGCATGCTCGTTTGGCCGCAAGCTGCAAATAGGGAAGGTTTACCAAAGAATAATCACAAGATTTTTTCTTGCGCGGAATACAATCCTTTGCTATATTTCAAGTCTCTGGGCTCGGTTTCGCTAGACATGTTCGATGTAATTCCCCACATTGAGAGGTCTAAGTATGCCGCAATCCCCCCCGCCGTATCCTCCATTGACTCCTAACCCACCTAATCCCCCCTATCCTCCCGTAGGCGGCGGTGGTGGTGGAAGCCCATATCCTCCGTATCCCCCTTACCCACCGTATCCTCCATACCCCCCATATCCTCCGTATCCCGCGGAACCGGAACCGGCGCCGTGTCCATGTCCTGCGCCTTGCCCGACGCCGTATCCGGCACCGTGTGGGCCGGGGATGGGTTACTATCCCGGACCGGGACCATACCCATGTCCGTGGGGACCCGGGACAGGCCCGGGCACACCAGGCACAGGTCCGGGTACGCCAGGCACTGGGCCGGGCACAGGTCCAGGCACACCAGGCACTGGGCCGGGCACGGGTCCAGGCACACCAGGCACTGGGCCGGGCACGGGTCCGGGCACGCCAGGCACTGGGCCGGGCACGGGTCCAGGCACACCAGGCACTGGGCCGGGCACAGGTCCGGGTACACCAGGCACTGGGCCGGGCACGGGTCCGGGAACGACCCCGACACCCACGTCGAAGCCGACGCCTACACCGACGTCCAAGCCGACACCTACACCGACGTCCAAACCCACGCCTACACCGACGTCCAAGCCGACACCCACGCCGACGTCGAAACCGACGCCTACGCCGACGTCGAAACCGACGCCTACACCGACGTCCAAGCCGACACCCACGCCGACGTCGAAACCGACGCCTACACCAACGTCGAAACCGACGCCTACGCCAACGTCGAAGCCGACGCCTACGCCAACGTCGAAGCCGAGTAGCGGATCTGGCAGCGGCTCCGGTAGCGGTTCCGGCGGCAGCGGCTCCGGTGGCAGCGGCGGCTCCGGCGGCTCCGGTGGCAGCGGCGGCTCCGGTGGCAGCGGTGGCAGCGGTGGCTCCGGTGGCAGTGGCGGCTCCGGCAGTGGTCCTGGATCAGGATCAGGACCCGGGTCAGGATCGGGACCCGGATCGGGATCAGGACCTGGATCTGGATCGGGGCCTGGATCGGGGCCTGGATCAGGACCCGGATCAGGACCCGGATCAGGGGCTGCTGCTCTTCCCAAACGCTTCTCGGCGAGGCGGTCGAATACGCGAAGTGCTGCAAAAACGCAGAGCAGACTGTCGAATTCGCGAAGCGCTGCAAAAACACCGAGCAAGGCAGCACACAAGAAGAAGTCACACAGATGATGTCGATACCCCCGGCCCAATCCTCGGGCCGGGGGCATCCTTCGGGCTGGCCGTTTCATGATGTTGCTCTTGGAGTTGCCCCTCCAAAGCCGCGTGCTAAGGCAACCCCCAAACCAATCTCCATCAGATCTAACCGGAAAGGAAAAAGAACGCTGTATGGCGGCTCAACAAAGACTCCCGGAGCGTTGGCGAAGCTGGGTTGCGGAGAACATCCTGCTGGAAGCCGACCCGGAGCAGATTGAAAACGACGCTGTCGCCGCGGGCATGAATCGCTCCCTGGTTCGTGAGGAACTCAAAAGGGCGCAAGGGAGCCCTTACATCGAAGGCGGCCGCTGGGTGATGCAGCGCGTGAACAAGCTGGAGTCACTTATGCGCATCCGCGTGGAAGCTTTCCGCCAGAACAAGACCAACGCATGTGTTCCGTCTCGGCACCGATTGCCAGCATCGACGTTTCGCGAGAAATATTACGCGCTGAATAAGCCACTAAAGATTTTGGGTATGGTGGACGACTGGCCCGCAATGCAGAAGTGGAGCCCTGAGTATTTCCGGGATAACTACGGCGAAGAGATTGTCGAGATAACCTCTGGACGAGATGCGGACCCGAGATACGAAATCAATCTCGATGATCACCGCACCCAAATGAGGTTTGCTGATTTTATTGACCGCGTTGAAGCCGGGGAGGGCAACGACTCCTACCTGGTGGCGAATAACCGATTCTTTGAGCAGCCAGGCATGAAGGGTTTGCTGGCCGATATCGGACCACTTCCTGGATTCTTGACGCGAAAAAAAAGAGCTCCACACACCTACATGTGGTTCGGGCCTGCCGGAACGGTCACGCCGCTTCACCACGACACCATGAACATTCTCTTCTGCCAGGTATACGGCAGAAAGCTGGTTTCGCTCATTTCACCCGATGAGAGCCCGTGGCTCTATAACGAGTTAGGGGTTTTCAGCGAAGTAGACTTTGAGAATCCCGATTTCGAAGTCCATCCGCTCTATCAGCATGTGGACCGCATCGAAGTCGAGATGAATCCCGGAGAGATACTGTTTTTGCCAGTTGGCTGGTGGCATCACGTCCGCTCCCTGGAGACAAGCATCTCAGTATCGTTTACCAATTTTGTTTTTCCCAACGACTATGAGTGGCGTCAACCGGAAATCCGTCGCGATGCATGATCTTTTCCACGATGCCTCAACTTAGCGAATTCACGGGAGCACACTACGGGGAAGCGATGGTGGTGTGCGGCCTCGGCAGGTCCATTCGTTCCTTTCGCAATCCAGAGAGGTTTCGCACCATCGGTGTCAACGACATCGGCCGTGCTTTCACTCCGACCTATCTGTTTGTGATGGATACGCCCAAGAGCTTCGGCCCGGAGCGTTTCCAATTCATCAGGGAATCGCATGCCTCCTATATTTTTACCGACCAGGATCTTGGCTTGGATAAACCCAACATCGTCAAATTATCTATCCGCCAGAGCCTCACCGCGCGTTTCGATGACCCGGAAACTCTATACATGATTGGCCGGCCCCCAACTTCGCCATTCCTCGCAATTTGTCTGGCCGCCCAAATGGGGGCAAAAGCCATAGGTCTGATCGGCGTTGATTTTGTTGATGGCCATTTCTTCTCTGCCGATGGCGAACACAAACTTTCCAAGGGCCTCGCGGGAATCAATGCGAGATTCTACCGGCTTGGCAGCACGCTACTGGAGCGGGGAGTGAAGGTATTCAACCTGAGTGCTGAAAGCAGGCTGAATGCGTTTCCGCGCCTCAGCCCGGATGCGTTCTTCGCTCTACAACAGAGCGCGATAAGCCGCTCGTGGTCGCGGCCAGCCAAGAGAGTGTGCCTGTTTTCCAACTCGCGCCCAACGAAGAACCTGCGCACGATCGCGCGGCTGATTAACAGCAAGACAACCGTCTCCTGCCGCCTGATTGCTCCTGAATCCCCGGATATTCAGCCGGCTTCGTCGCCGGAGATCGAAGAGGACGTGCTCTCCAGTGCGACAGTAAAACTCGAATGTGACAAAGTTCGCTTTCCTGATCTCACCTCGGTCAACGGCAGCTTCCCGCAAGTATGGGATCGCGAGTTGCGGCCTTTGCTTTTCAAGCAGACGAAGAGAGCACCAAAGCTTTTCCGCAGCCGTGCGCTCAGTGTCTGCGTGATTGTTTCTCAGGGCGAAGCGACTGGCGATGAAGCCGCGGAAACGGTGCGCAATCTTTCCGCGGGCATTCTTGCCGGCGATGAACTGGTGGTGCTCAGCAGCGGCGCGGGTTCAAATGGGTCGCCTTCCTGTCAGCGGGAATTCAAGCGGATCAAGTATGCTGAGCCACGTTCTGGCGAAAGCTGCATCGCCGCACGTGATCGAATCGCCCGGAATTCAAGCCAGGATATTCTCATCTTCACGGACTCCAACATTCAGGCCCCGCAACGGTGGCTTGAATTGCTTTTGCCATCCTTTGACGATCCGGAAGTAGCAGCCGCTGGACCTGCGATCGTTGATCTTTATGACCGGGAATTCAAGGGCTACGGCATCAAATGGGCGGATGCCGGACTGAGCACCGACTGGCTGCCCCGCCGCGGCGACATGCCGTATCCCGTACCATTTCTGCCGCGTGTCTTCCTCGCCGTAAGACGAACGGCTTTTGAGTGCGTAGGGGGATTGGATGCCGGCATGCAAGGCGTCATGGGCGATGACCTCGAGCTCTGCTTCCGATTCTGGACTCACGGATTTCAATGCGTCGTTGTGCCTGAATTCGAGGTCCTGTGGATGAACGCGTTTGCTGCCGGCGCGATTCGCGCCAGTGATTATTGGTGCGACCAGCTCTACAACATGCTTCGCCTCGCCTCAGTTCACTTCGGTGTTAAGCGGAGAGATGATTTCGCCAGAGAACTGGCTTCCGACCCCCTCTTCCCGTCGGCCTCAGCCCGCGTGGCAATGTCTGATGCAATAGCGCGGCGCAGGGCGCTGTGGGCAATGCGGAAGTACTCAGACGAGTGGTTTTTCGCACACTTTCGAAATTTGACATAAAGGCCGGTCGGTGCGAATGGGTGGTCTCTTTTTCAAGCTCTATCACGCGGGCATGAGCAACTGCCGGATGTCGCTGGACATTGGAGTCGGACTGGCGCATCTGACGGGACGGACGCTCGTGCCTTACGGTGTGAGAGCTCCATGGAGCAGCCATCCGCTCCTCGGCACTCAGAAGGACACGACACATTGCGCAACGGTGCTCGACCTCTTTCAGCTGCCGGTGGGTGTTGATTATGGGCACCAACGGGTGACGGAGATTGATGAGGAGCACGCAAACCGCCCATGGACCGGTGGTGTTTATGACTCCGCTCTCATAATTGATGAGGAATTGTGCCCTGACAGTGAAGATTTTGTGGCTTTCCGTAACCGTAGGCATTTTGTATGGTATTTATCCCACGCGCCGTCGGACGATGAAAACATGCTCGTAGACAATGAGACGCTGGGATTTTACTCGCACTTCTTTTACGGTGCCCCAGAGAAGCTGGCGGAATTGCGGGAGCTGCTTCGGCGCATACGCCCAGAGACTCCTTACCGCGAACTGGCCATGCGAATCGCAAAGTCCCTGGCCCCCTTCAATGCAGTACACATCCGACGGGGTGATTTTCTCTATTCAGGTATCAGTCTGCGTGCCAATCGCGTCACCGGCGGCGAAGTGACCAAGAACCTCGCGAGTCGCTTTTCTCGCAACGACCGGCTGGTGGTTTGTACAGACGTCTCTTCTGCGGACTGGTTCGCGCCACTTCTCAAATACTTCCGCCACGTAGTTTTCCTTGATCAGCTTCTTCTGCATGATCCCTGGGCGGCCGAGTTCCGCGCGCTGCCTTTTCATGACGACACGGTGCTGGCGCTGATCACGCAACTGGTGGCTGAAGAAGCGCAGTGTTTTGTCGGAACTCCCTTCAGCAGCTTCACATCTCTCATTCAACGCGCACGCGGTTTCAGGAAAAAACAATCAAAGTTTCTTTACTGCTATAGCGACTGGGATCCGCAGCACGTGCCCTTCAAGCGCTGTGAATTCCCTGAGGTGCAGGACGGCCCGTACTCCTGGAACCGGACTCTTTATCCCGTCATGCCGGGGGTGTACTCGTGGTTTCGGGAATGGCCCGAATGTTTTCAAAGTGCGGCAGTGGGCAATGGCGGAACCGTTGCACCGGCGGGAACCGTAACTTTAGAGGCTCGCGAGGCAGAAGTACATGGGGTGGAAGCGCGATATGAGCAAACGTACTTGCTCGATAACATCGGTTACTGGACAAATCCGGACGATTACGTATCGTGGGAGTTCACTATTGAGAGCGAGCAGCGTTATATGGTCGCAATTCGCTACGCTTGCCCGCGGAATTGCGCCGGAGGCACTTTCCTCGTCGAATTGAGCAGCGGCGAATCTGTTTGCGGTACCACTGTAAGCACGGGAGACTGGACCATCTTCTCAAGCTGGCAGTGGCTTGGAAAAATAAACCTCAGTGAGGGGCAGCACCAGCTCAATGTCCGTATTCTCAGCATGCCCGGGGAAGCGGCAATGAACCTAATAGGAATACGACTGACTCCGGTGAGCGAGTAGACACTTTTGCCGTTGCTCCTTTGCCCGGCTTAGCTCTTGCGTTAAGCGAATCACTCACCAGAAAAGCGGCGGAGGCTCGGTCTCCATTTCAATTCGTGCAATCGCCCGGTACCGTGCACTGCCCCAGGGAAGCGGACTCCTGGCAGCTATTGCTTTGCTGGCAGACACAATTCTCGGCAATCGTGGAATCGAAACATCTGTAGAGCGTTTGGCCATCTTTGTCCGTTACACAGGGCATCTGTGGAGTTTCGACTACCGGTGGAGCTCCGGCGCATATACCCATGCCGGCGGCAACCATAGCGGGGGTGCAAGGAACGCCTGCGCCATAACCGCAGCTCGCTTCGCACACAAGGTTGTTGGCGCCTTCCAACTGGGAATGCAATCCCGTTTGGCACGCAGTTCCAGTGGAGCATAGCGGTTGCTGTTCTCCGCCGCAAGGCTGGCATATGGAACTGGATCCCTGTTGCACAGGCGTTAGATTGGGTTGGCATGCTGTTCCGCTGGTACATGCCACCTGGCCCTGATTGCCGCATGAGCAGAGCGGGCCCGCGACCACAGAACCTTCCAGGCATCCCGATGGACAAGGGTACTGGCCGATCTTGCCACAGGTTCCGGCAAATGCGCAATTCGGTCCCCAGGCGACCGAAGTGCTAGCCGCTGCGGGGTCTAAAGACGGATTGTCAACGGCAAGTACAGAGATCGTTTGGGATCCATTGGGAGAGCATCCCGAGACGTAGCTGTAATCCCAGTCGACCTTGAATGAACCGCCCGTGCAACTCGGGTCGGCAATGTGAGCCACTGGTGGCCCTGAAGGCATTCCTAAAACAGATACGCTGGCACATTTCGGCGTTGTGCTGAATCCGGTGCCGACCACCACGAGGCGTGCGGGGGCAGTAGCCGTGTTGGCCGTGATTTTCGGCTTGAGCATCGGGTTGCATCCCGTCAAAAGCCCTGTCGCTGAGAGAGCAATCACAAGAGTTATTCTCATAACCATCCTTTGCGAAGTGCTGGTTGCGTTGTTTCGGCAGAAGGCACTTACCCGGGAAAACGGCTCAGGGGAGCGAAGCCTCCAGGGAGCCAGCCTCCATTTCAGTTGGTGCACACACCTGGTACCGAACACGACCCCAGGGAAGCAGACTCTTTGCAGGAATTACCTTGCTGGCAAATACAATTCGGGGCAATCGTGGAATCGAAACATCTGTAAAGCGATTGGCCATTCTTTTCAGTGATGCAGGGCATTTGGGGACTTTCGACGACTGGGGGAGCTCCGGCGCATACACCCATGCCGGCAGCAACCATGGCAGGGGTGCAAGGGACCCCTGCACCATAACCGCAGCTTACTTCGCATACAAGATTGTTGGCGCCTTCCAACTGGGAATGCAATCCTGTCTGGCACGCATCTCCCGCGGCGCACAACGGTTGTTGCTCCCCGCCGCAAGGCTGGCATTTGGTACTTGATCCCTGCTGAATCGGAGTCAGATTAGGTTGACATTGATTGCCGCTGGCACAAACGGGCTGACCCTGCTGCCCACACGGAACACAAGTACCCTGTTGAGAAGTCAAATTCGATTGACACTTGTCTCCGCTATCGCAAACGGGTTGACCCTGCTGACCGCACGGGACACAGGTACCCTGCTGAGAAGTCAAATTGGATTGACATTTGTTTCCGCTGTCGCAAACAGGTTGGCCACCACCACCGCATGGCTGGCAGACTGAACTCGATCCCTGTCTAACCGGGGTTAAACCAGACTGGCATTTCGTTCCTGAGGTACATTCGAGCTGACCCTGAGCTCCACATGAGCATTGTCCGGTTGTATTTGAAACAGAACCTTGCAGACAACCGGCAGGACACGGGTATTGCCCGAGGTCCCCACAGGTTCCAGCGAATGCGCAGTTTGGTCCCCAAAGAATGGACGTGCTGGCAGCGGCGGGGTCCAATGTCGGATTGTCGATCGCGATTACGGTCACCGGCTGTGGAGTAGTAGCGTTGCAGCCGCTCACATATTCGTATTTCCAAGTAAATCCTCTAAACCCACCGGACGTACAGGCCGTAGGCGCTCCCATCTTGGCACCGGGAGGGCCTGAAGGCATTCCCCACACAGACAAGGTGGCACAAGACGCGGTCGGGCTAAATCCGGAACCAGTCACCAGCAGACGGTCTGGAGCGGTGGCCGAGTCAACTCTGATCTTTGGTTTCAAAGTCGCACTGCAACCTGCCAAAAAACCTATCGATATGAACGCAAGCAGCGGAGATGACCTCATAGAACTCCTTTGCCAGTGCTGTATTCCACGTTCAAAAAAGGGGTCGTGCACTTTGGGGAAAAGCTAGAACCGGCCGCTCGGGTCGATGGGCCGAAGTCTATCACCAACTCTCTCCATGTTCCGGCAAGCAGGCGTCACAAGCACATTTGTCCAGGCCGGCTTATCGCCCGACTATTCCAGGACTTTCATATTTCAGATGTGGCCTGGCCGACAGTGAGAAACAATGACAAATCTGCCTGATTCTCGCATTGACTGCACCGGAACCAGGGGAGTTCAAGCTGCGCTTTCAGTTCCGATGCATCCCCTCTGGGTTCCCAGAGGCTCCCGGTAGTTTAATCCAATTCAGGACATATTTTCAACATCAAAAAGAATTTCTGCCTAGACGGACAAAGCGCTCGTGGTGGCTCATGAGAACTCAAAAAAGTCGTAAAAAACGCTGCAATAAACTCCATATTGGTGTAATGTCTTGTTCATTCAGAGTCGGCGCTGCGTTCCCCACCCTCAACTGCGGACGATTTATTCAAGTCAACGGTCAAACGTCTACGGGGCGGTCGCGACACTTGAAAAGGAAACCGGCGTCTGGCCGGATAAGTCCTTCTCGCAGCAAAACTCCCTCGAGGTGATTGCCAGTGATCGACAACATGCCGGCCACACTCGGAATTCACCCCGAACGACGGACGCTTTACGTCTATGGATTCCCGTCGCTCTACGGCGGAGCCGGCACTGAACTCAATGATCAGATTGCTATCTGGCGGAGTATGGGAATGAGGGTCCACATCATTCCCACCAATTCGGGCTACAAGCACGAGCCGCTCTACCCCGAAATGCTGGCTAGCGGGGTGGTCGTACACGAGCACAACGGGTTTTCTTCCATCGACCGCGATGCGCCTGTCTTCGGCTTCTGTAACTCAGAGTTTCTTGAGAACATCGACGCAATCCGCGAGTATTCTACAAACACCGTCTTCGCCAACTGCATGACCTGGCTATTCGAAATGGAGAAAAAGCGAATGGCGGAAGGGAAGATTCGCACCTTCCTCTATCAGAACGATGATGTGCGCGTCGCCCAAAGTGCTGTGCTCAAAGCCCTGAACCCAACGGCCGAGGTAAACTTCCTCACTTTCGTGCCCTACTTCGATGCGTTGCGCTTTCCGTTCGTCGAGCAACGAACCAGCGAGTTTTTCGGTTGTGGGCGCATCTCCCGGCAGGACGCGGATAAGTTCGCGCGCAACACGCTCCACATTTACGAGTACTTCGTCGCCCCTAAATTCAAGCGCGGGCTCTTTCTCGGCTTCGACCAGAGGTCCGAGCAAAAGATCGGCAAGCCCTACGCGTGGATCAGGACCGCCGCGGACCAGAATGAATGCAGCCAACAGGACTTCTATCGCCACTGTGAGATCGTTCTCCAGCCCTCGGACACGACTGAGAACTGGCCCAGGGTCGGTCTGGAGGCTATGGCGAGCGGCTCGATTTTAATTGTTGACAATCGCGGTGGCTGGCGTAGACAAATAGAGCATGGCGTAACAGGATGGCTGTGCGACCATGAGAGAGACTTCATTTACTACGCGAGCAAGATGGCCTATGAGCCGCACCTGCGCGCGGAGATGGCCTGCCGCGCCAGAGATCGCGTAGAGCCACTCGCAGGTGCCGCTGCCTCGCAGCAAAGCTGGACCGAAGTCTTCAAGGTAATTTTGTACCCAGGCTACGCTGCTCGGTTCGGCCGACCGCATCCGTCTCCCCACGGGAACTCGCTGTAACCAGGTTATGAGGCGCTTTTGCATCCCACGCCACGTGGAAACAAGCCCAAACGATGGAGGTAAGAGACGATGAGTTGCTCCCTAGGCAGCCCGACCGTGCAGTCGATCCAGTATGTCTCTGGAAGTCAGACAGAGATCCAATCGTTGACCCTCACGGGGACCGTTACAGGCAGTTGCCAAGCCCTCGACATCACCCTTTATCAAGGGACGCAGGTTGTCTGGTCATCGACAGGGCCAGGCGGGCAGGTGGCCACTGTAGCCAGTGGAATGTGGACGCTGACGCTGAGCTTTTCGTCGACCGCGGGCGGTTCCATCCCTTGCGGCAAAGAGTACAGCGTCATCGTTAGCTGCGTTGAGGGCGGAACATGCTCAATCGTCGGCAAGTTCATACTCCATTGCCCCTCGTCGAGTTCGTCGAGCAGTTCTTCCCCGGGGTGCTCCGTGACGATCCTCGCCATTACCGGTTCCGATTCGAACAATCCACCCACCGATGTAATTGTTCTGGGAACCGCCAACGGTTGCAGCAGCGTGGATATCGCATTCAATGCACACGTGGTCGCCACAGGCGTGCCGGTTTCAAGCGGGAATTGGAACGCGCTGATTCAAAACGTTCCTGGCCCCGGCCTTAAGTGCGGCGAGGGGGCCCGGATCGTGGCAACTTGTTCCAGCCCGAGCGGGCAATGCAGCCCAGGGGTTTGGACCAAACCCATGACCTGCCCAAGCACTTCGGGCAGCTCAAGTTCGTCCAGCTCGAGCAGTTCGAGCTCCTCCTCGGCTAGCTTGGGGTGCGCGCAATTGCTGATATTTGCCATTTCAGCGATCGTGATCGGTGGTCTTATTACGGTAGTTGGCGTTTGCACGGGAGCTGTTTGGGTTGACTGGGTGGGCGGCATATTGGCAGGGATCGGAGTAGCTTCGTTCGTGATTTGGGCCATATTTTGTGCCGCATTCACATCCTGCAGTGTAATGCGCACTGTGCAGTGCCTGCTCTATTGGATCGTCACGGTACTGGGCCCGGCCATAACCGCAGCCGGATTTTCAGATGGAGTGGCTTGCGGCATTGCTGGGCTCGCCACGTGGGTTGGGTGGTTGTATATCAATAATCAACTGATACAGATCATGGTCTACGCCAATTGCGAGCCTTCGAAATGCCTGTGACGACAATTCGTCAAGCCGTCCTGGGCGGCCTGGCTTTCGGGCTCGGCGTCATGTGGCTGTGGGCCGGTGCGCAGAAATTACGCTCGCCGAAAGCTTTCGAGGATGCATGCAAGGCGAAGAACGTGCCAACGTGGGTGTCCATCCTGACCGCGCGCGCGTTGCCGTTGGTTGAAATTGCGTTGGGCGCCGGTCTGGTGGTTCGCTTCTGGGTGCGCCAAGCGGCCTTCATAAGTTTCGCGCTGCTGGTGTCCTTCTCGATCGTGCTCGGATTCGAGTATTTCCGAAGATCTCTTGCCGGTCTGAGCGCCGCAGGCGATTGCGGATGTTTCGGGAAAAAAGGGCGGGGAGTGCTTGCTCCAATGACGTACGCGAGTCCAAAGCGCGTTATGCCGGCGGCTGACTGTGTTGCCGCCCGCAACGTTGTGCGCGCGCTTGTCTTGGCGGTGATCGCCTGGACAGTCGCCTTCGAGTCCTCGAACCGCTGCGCTTGCAGGCGGTGACCTCCACGGAACGACCTTAGGGAGGGCGTTGGGGTTTGGCTAGAGCCGGTCACAGCGAGGCTTTAATGACATCTTTCAAAGAGGATTCTCCGCGTCCCCCTACACCGCGCTCCAGCTTTCGGCTGGTTCTGGCCATGCTCGGAATGGTCGCTCTTCCCGCTGCACTGACCCTTCGCATGGTGCGAACTACGCCGCCCCTGAACGCACTGACGGCCAATTCGTCTCCTTATGGATATACCGTCAGTCTGCTTCTGTTCGTCGTGCCGATCGTAGTCATTGGTCTGTGGTTTTTGCCGTCGGAAGGCGTGAAAGTTTCCAAAGACTCCTTCGCTCGCACCGTTGCAATTCTTTTTCCCGTGGGCGCTGGCCTGGATTTTTTCTTCGCGAGGTCATTCTTCACATACCCCAATCCCGGCGCTACGTTGGGAATCACCGCTCCTGCGCTGGGTGGTGGGGTCCCATTTGAGGAGTATGTTTTCTACTTCACGGGGTTCGTGGCGGTGTTGCTCTTGTACATCTGGCTTGATGAGTATTGGCTGGCAGCGTATGGCGTCCGAGCGGATGCGCCAGAAAGAGCGCAGTTCCAACGCTTGCTGCGCTTCCACCCTGCTTCGCTGGTGTGGGCTGTGGTCCTGATTGCGGCGGCCATCGCTTACCGGAAAACCTTCGTGCAGGATGTGGGGTTTCCGAGGTATTTCACGTTCCTTGTGCTCGGTGCACTCGGCCCATCAGCGGTGCTGCTTCCTGCAGCCATGCCAGTGATCAATTGGCGTGCACTTAGTTTGGCGGTATTCATCATTCTGCTTATCAGCCTGCTTTGGGAGGTTACGCTGGCTGTGCCTTATGGGTGGTGGGGTTTCAAGGACAGCGCTATGATCGGCCTGCGCATCACAGCATGGAACCGCCTGCCGATTGAAGAAGTGTGCGTCTGGATTGCCGTCACTTACGCAACGGTGATTGTTTACGAGGTTGTGAGAAGGTGGCAGTCGTCGGGAAAGAGGATTGGGCACGCTCTACTGGGTTGAACCCTTCACACCGGCATGAATTATCGAGATACCCAAGCCAAGCACAAGTGCCGCATGCAATCGATAAATCGGCCTGGACAAGGCCTTTTCGCCCTGTGACAAAAGGGCTCGAAAACCCACCCACTAACCTCGACAAAGCAATCGGCCGGATCTGCACGATCCGGCCGTGTCAAAAGGTGTGGGTTTAGAGACGGCTGACACCGAAGAAAATCAGAGAAAGATGCAGCCCATCAGCTGTGAGGCCTAAAAAGCCTGAAGAGGGCGACAAGTGAGACTCTAATTGAATTCGACTCTCTAAACACCTGGCGAAAAAGACGGACATGGAAATACCTAAAAACCGTGTCTGCCGGGCGGCCCTGAACTTAAACACGAGAATGCAAGCGTGATGGCTGGCGGCAAAATAAAGCTCGGAAGTGCTTGCACCCAACTGCTAAATGATGGCAATCTGGCCATCACCGAGCTCGACATAACCTCGGAGGAATGGTTGATTGTTGATTATCGATAAAGAGAAGTAAACTGCGCGTAAGGAATTAGGATTGAAAGGGGCGGCCTGCGTTTTCTTGCGATATTCCGCTGCAGACTGCGCATCTCCCGCCTGATTCAAGGCATAAGCCAACGTGTAGTAGTAGATTGGCGGCGTGCCCCACGGGTCTTGGTTGTGCGGCGGTTCTACCATTTTCAGAATTGCTGCCGCTTCCTTCCAACGAGTCAAAGTACTGTAGAAAATCGAAACCTCGATGGTACTCCCGCTTTGCGCCCCCATCAGTTCGATAAGCTTGTTCTTGGCTGTCTCATCTCCCGTGAGAAAATACTTCTCCGCCTGAACCAAGCGATCCGCTGGATCGATGTCTTCCACCTTTGCCAGTTGCTGCAAGGCCGCATGTTTGTCCCCCTGATCTCGCGGACAACTTTTTGTGGTTCTGTCGCTGGAACGTCTGGGCCGGCATCCGGAAGCTGCCGATTTGGCGAAACGGTTCCAGGCAGTTGCCGAATCGCGGCAAGGATCGAACGAACCTCTTTCTAATGCCAGGGCACATTATTTACGTGGCTTGATCGCGGGTTATAACGGTAATCCCGCGAAGGATCGCGAACTGGTATCCCAAGCGGTGAAGATCGAACTGGACTACATTGCGCCGCGATTTGAATTGCGCAGCGATACGATTGATCCCGCTGGCCACTAAGGCATTTTCTCTTCACTTGTAGCGTTTCAACAGCATTGCAGGTGGCTTTCGTGATAAATGAGCGGAGTTTGCTGCCCAGACGTTGCGTACGGCCGGACCGCATCCAACGACGACCACACGAGACTCTTCGGCAAGCTTAGGGGAGGCCTTGGGGCACTCAACATTTTGCGTAGCTGAATGACCGCGGAAAATCTTTCAAAATGAGCAATTGCCTTTTTAGAGGGGGCAAGATCGGGGCGATCTTGTTTCGGGAGGCTTAAATACTCAGTCAGCCGGCGCGCGGGTGGTACTCTTCCGAATCACCAGATGCGGCTCTACAATTTCGTGCATCTTCCTGTGCTTCCCCCCGGGCTCGGCGGTTAGGAGATTGCACATCATTTCGGCGCCGATCGTGCCTTGTTTTTCCATGTACTGATTAACCGTCGTGAGGGGAGGATTAAAAAATGCCGCTCCCGGAATATCGTCGAATCCGATTACCGAACAATCCTCCGGCACGCGGAGCCCTGCATTGCTGAGCGCGCCGATTGCTGCGAATGCTGTCAAATCATCGAAGACGATCAACGCGCTGAATCGCTTCCCGTTGCGCAACAGAACTTCCGTGAGTTGGTATCCCTCCTCGTAGGTGGAGTTCCGGCCCTGGATCTCAACCAGTAGCGATCGATCGATGGGAATACCCTTGGCGGCGGCGCATTTCTGAATTCCATCCCAGCGTGGCGAACTGTCGCTCATCGTTTTCGGGCCTTTGATGACGGCGATATTGCGATGGCCTAAATCGTAAAGGTGTTCGACAGCCGCCCATGTTCCCGCCCGGTTATCCACCACCACCGATGCGTAGCGACTGTTTGCGGATTTGCTACCGATAATGACTGCGGGAATGTTGAACCCCTGGATCACCGTCGAAAGCTCGGTCCCAAGGCGCCTCGGATTGGCAATTGCGATCAGGCCCTCCACGCGGCGCTCCATCAGCATCTGCGCGCATTGCCGAAGGCGTTGCGGGGTATTTTGCAGGTCAGCCAGCACCGACATATATCCGACGTTGCCGAGAGAGTTTTCTATGCCGCGAAAGATTGAGGTGCAGTACGGATCAGTCACATCGAACATCAGCAGGCCCACGCTGCGCGTTCGTTTGCTGCGCAGGGCGCGTGCCTGAAAGTTGGGGAAATAGCCCAGTTTCCTCGCAGCCTCTTCAACCAGGCGCTGCGTGGCAGGCGGAATCCGGTGCTCTGCCTTGTTGAGAACCATGGAAACGGTGGCAACGGAAAATCCGGTTTTCTTGGCGACGTCGCGAATCGTTACCACGTTTTCTTGCCCCCAACACCGGTCCTGCGCCTTACAATGCTGCACCGATTCTTTTGCCCGCGCAGGTAGCCTGTTGATCTCAAAATGGATATATTTATTCCCCACATCATATACGCCGGCCAAGAAAGTAAGAGCGAATGAAGAGGACGAAATTCAAGGGCAAATATGCTTCGGAAGTCAGGGCAATTTGTACCTTAATGGTCATGGATGCCGGGGAAATTGCTTGACAAACGATCAACATCCGGAGTATATCACAGGGATGGTGAAACGATTAACCCCATGAACCAGGCTATTTGTGAACCCGAAGAGAGCAGCCCAAAAAATTTTCCCAAAGACCCTTAGGAGGCGCAAATGATCAGCAGCAAGTTTCAGGCATTTCGCAAGAGACTCGGCACCGGTTTAAATTTCCTGTGCTCATCGCTGGCAACGGTAACACTCCTGCTCGGAATGGTTCTAGCGCTTGTCCCGATAACCTTCGCACAGGGAACGGGCGCTATCTCCGGGTATGTCCGCGACTCCGCGGGCGCGTCCGTAAAAGGTGCATCCGTTACCGCGGAGATGAGCGAACAGCATGTTAAACGCACCGGAGAGACAGGCTCGGATGGTTATTTCAACTTCATCAATATGCCCCCCGGGCATTACACCGTCACCGTTGCGGCTCCGGGATTTGAAACGGAATCGATTACCAACGTTGAATTGACGGTCTCACAAAACCTGCGTCTCGACGCGCAACTGAAGGTCGGTCAGGTGCAAACTCAGGTGAGTGTCGTAAGCGCGGGGACGATCGTCGATACGACGTCGAGCGCATTGTCCACCTTGATTGATGATGATCGCGTGGTCGACTTGCCTTTGAATGGCCGCAACGTGATGGGCCTGGCCGAACTTGTGCCCGGCGTGACCAACGTCTCAGCACCGGAAATGTTGTCAGATTCGCGTCAAGGCCCTGAAATGAGCGTGAATGGCAGCTTGCCCAACGCAACGGTCTATACCTTCGATGGCGCATATTTTGAGAATCCATCCCGCAATACAGGTATGAACCTTCCGCCCCCGGATGCAGTTGGCCAGTTCCGCATGCTTACCACCAATTTCCCCGCAGAATACGGTCATAGTTCAGGCGCGCAAGTTGATGTTGTTTCCAGGGCGGGCACCAACCATTTTCACGGCGCGGCGTGGGAGTTCTGGCGCAACAGCGACATGAATGCAAAAGACTACTTCGCCCCGAGTGCGACATTTGAAAATCAAAACCAGTTCGGCGGGGCAATCGGCGGCCCCATTATCAAGGACAAGCTGTTCTTTTTCGGTTCCTATCAGGGATTAACGAATCACTACGCTGTGGTGCCTAGCGAGGCATTCGTTCCCGGCGCGGATGAGAGAAGCGGAAACTTTACGGCAGACTCCGTTACGCTTGTAGACCCTATTAATCCTCTCACAAGCACTCCTTACACCGACCCAACTACCAGTCAGCCGTGCGTAGTGGCCAACGTCATCTCCCCCGGCTGCATCAGTCCGGTTGCCGTCAATTTTCTGAAATTTATTCCTTCACCACCGGTGCCGACCGACACATTTGGACCTCTGGTTACTCCGGCTCCAAGCCCGTTTTCGGTGAACACCTATAACATCCGCATGGACTGGAATCAGAGTGCGAAAAATCTGATCTTCGGCCACTATTTCCAGGAAAACACAAAGAATACATCGCCTTTGGCCGGTTATGACGGAGCCAACATTCCTGGATATGTAGGCACCGCGGTCCAGATCGGGGTATACGACGGCGTCGTTAACGACATCTACACATTCACGCCAAAAATTATCAATCGAGCGACCTTTAACGTTTTGAATAGCACCACCTACGAGAACAACACGGCAACATACAGCAACGCTTCCTTGGGCATCACCGGTGTGCCGCAATATGTCTCCACGGGTTCCATCAATGTGTATGTTGGTGGCTATTTCGATCTGGGGTCCGGAGTCCCGATCACTTTTAATGGGGTCAATTACCAAATATCCGATGATCTGTCGTGGATCAAGGGAAAGCATAGCCTCAAATTCGGCTACGAGTTGCTGAAGCTTCACTTTCTTCAACAGTATATTGGTTATACCACTGCTAACTTCGATGGGTCGCGCACCGGTGATGCGATGGCCGACTTCATGTTGGGCGCCCTTGGCAGCTCGGCGGGGTTCAATGGCAACTTCGGAATTATTACCAACGACGACTATACGGCCTACAACTCGTTCTACGCTCAGGACGATTTCAGAGTCGTGCCGCGCCTGATTATCAACTACGGGTTGCGCTATGAGCCGTTTCTACAGTGGAAGGATGGGCATGGAGAACTGAATACCATCATTCCAAACATGCAATCGACGGTAGACCCAACCGCGCCTCCGGGTGTCCTGTTCATTGGCGATAAAGGCATTTCCAAAGGCATCGCACCCGCGAATAAGAGCAACTTTGCGCCACGGGTGGGCTTTGCTTGGGATGTATTCGGGAATGGGAAAACAAGCGTTCGTGGTGGTTTCGGAGTATTCTACAACTCCGTCAATGCCAACGAACTTGCGATATCAAACGCGCCCTACGAAGGGTCGTTCTCGAATGACGACGGCAACATATCCAATCCGTTTGGAACCACGGGAACTACTGCTCCACCCACTACTGTTACCGGCAAATTCGGGTGCGCACCAACTGGAACATTTCCGTATATCAGCTGTTCACTTTTCCCGCTGCCGCTCGATGGAGAGCTCGCCATAAGCACAAAATTTCGCTTGCCTTATTACGAGGAATACGACCTTTCAATTCAGAGGCAAATAACACCTACAATTATGGTCGAATTGGCGTATGTAGGAAATCACGGATACAAAATTCATGGGCGCGTCCCTTTCAATCCAGCCCAATATGAAACGGACCCAATTACGGGCCTACCGCCTTCTCCGAGCAACGACGACGATCGCGTGATCTATGAGCCGGGCATCATTGACCCGACCAATACGATCATGAAAAACTTTGCACATAGCGACTACAATTCTTTGCAAATTCAGGTGACCAAACGCTTGAGTCACGGCTTAACTGTCCTTGGCAACTATACCCGGGCAAAGTCGCTGGACATGAATTCCACCAATAACAATAACGCCAACATTCCTGATCCGTACGATTTGGGACGAGGCTTCGGCCCCTCAGATTTCGACCGGAGAGACTCCTTGTCGGCATCGTGGATGTACACTCCTCCCATCCATTTATCCAATAAGCTGGCGAATAATCTTGTCGGCGGCTGGACAATTTCAGCCATCCACACTCTGGAGACTGGACTTCCGATCAGCTTTTTCGCCGGCCAGGACGTGGCTCTCGACGGAACGGGGGAATCGCAATTCGCGGAGCTAACCGGGGAACCCATCGCAGTAAGCCATCCCAACAGAGCAGCCGAGGTAGCCGAGTTCTTTAATCCACACGCTTTCGGCCTCGCGGCGCCAGGACAATATGGCAATGCAAGCAGAGGAATACTCTATGGCCCTGCCTTTGCGGAAACAGACGCATCGTTATTGAAGAACTTCACGCTGCACAATCCTTTTAAGCTTCAGTTTAGGGCGGATGCGTTTAATGTTTTCAACCAGGTGAATCTTGCCACCCCGAATTCTATCCTGGGCGGCGGATTCGGTCAGATTGGATCAACACAGCCAGGACCAGTTGGAAATGAGGGTGGAGACGGGCGTCAGCTTCAGCTCGCGTTGAAGCTGCTCTGGTAGGAATCTCAACGGCATAGAGACCACTTTCGGTCATTCGCCCTGCGGTGAGGGGCGGCCGAATCGCTCGCGGAATCATACTCCATGGCTCATCTCCCTTTCCTGGGATCGATGAGCCATGGTGTCCTTTTTGCACTTGCCGAACCGTTCAATCTACCGTGCTCCTGCGTTGCTCAGGCGAACTGGTTCAGGTTGAATCCCAGTTGGTATGTTTCGCCGTGTGCCAGCAGGTCCTCCCATGTCACTTCGCGTTGCCGGTATGCGGCCATGCGGCCCAGCATGCAACTGAGCGCGCTCTCGGCGCCGGAAGCAATCTCGTTGCGCCTGGGACCGGATGTAATGCTATCGATAAAGGCGCGTTCCTTGTCGCGATCGGCAAAGGTCAAATTATCTTGATCCGGTTCCTGATCGGCGCCGGACGGATCCTGCCACTCCCAGGCCTGCGCGCCCTTAATCAAAATCGGGCCGGTGTAACCAACAAATGCATAACCGTCAGAGCCGTAGAAGCGCAGACTGGGATCGGGTGCGTCGTAGTTGCCAAACTGGGTGGAGGAGAAGGCAAGGTGAACGCCGCCGGGATAGGTGAAGTCCACCTGGAAATTGTCCCAGCAGTCGCCGGCGTGGGTCAGAATGGAACGTGCGCCGGTCGCGGTCGCCTTCAGCGGATGAGCGCCAAGAATCCAATTGCAGAGATCGATGATGTGGACATTTTGTTCCACCAGGATATCGCCGGAGAGCGCGCGATCCCAGCACCAATTACGAAGGCGATATTCGACAGCCGAAGCGCCCATGGGCACTTTTTCAGGAAGAGCCGACGTGCAGAAGCAGCCAACCACGCTAGCGATCTTGCCCAGCGCTCCAGCCTGGATTTTTTTTGCAATGGCGGCGATCGGCGGCCCGCTGCGGCATTGAAATCCGATGTCGACGCTTTGATCCGGCTTGACGCGCTTGGCAATCTCCATCGACTGATCTGCCTGGTGGACGTCGATTGCCACCGGCTTCTCGCAGTAGACGTGCTTTCCAGACGCGACCGCCGCTTCCAAATGCTGCACATGGAAAAAAGGCGGCGTAGAAATTTGAATCAGGTCAATCTCTGGTGATGCAACGATTTGCCTGAAGGCCTCCGGGCCATGAAAAAGAAGCTTGCTGTCGATGGGCTGGTGGCCCAAGCCTGAATTGAGCTTGTCAAAGTGGCTCCGCGCGGCCGCCAGCTGATCGGGGAAGAGATCAGCGAGCGCCACAACCTGGGCAGAAGTGTTTTGTGAGAATGATTCAGCCACATAAGTGCCCCTGCCTCCGCAACCAAGCAAGCCGATCCGCACGGCGGAGTTAGCCCGATAGCCGAATGTAGTTTCGGGCTTGAGCAGAAGCAAAGCCGACGCAGCTACGGTACCGGTCTGAAAAAATTGTCTGCGATTCATTCGTCCTCCTCTCTTGAGAATAGTCGAAAGTCGATCGATAGCATGCTCGGAATAAGCACAAAATTGCACCCGCCCTGATATGAAACCTGCGATTTTTCAATTCAAAGCCCTTTGGGCGCTAAATCAGCCGCTCTAAGGGCGCCAGTACAACTCTGCAAGGTGTGTCAAAACACCTCCCGCAGACATTTTTCTGTTCCTATAAGATATCTGTGTCCTTTTTGAATGGCCTCGGAGATATCGAATCCAAATACCCTTTGGAGCAGACCGTGAATAAAGCCTTACCCGCAACAAAATTCTTGAGCCGCAAACCTGGCCTGGCAGTGCGCTGTCTAATCGCGCTAATTGTCATTGGCCTGATAGCTTCATTCGCGTGCGCTCAGAACTCGTCCGTCAGGATCCGTGAAAACCTGAATGCAGGTTGGCAATTTGAGCGGCAGGTTCACGGCAGTGGAGCTTTGGGATCGTTTGATCGCGACAACACGGACGGCGCAACAATTGAGCCCAGATTTGCCGGAGCGCCAATGCCGGAGTATGACGACTCCACATGGGATACCATCGATCTGCCGCACACCTGGAATGCATATGACGTTAGTGACGAAGAGCCTGGCTACTGGCGGGGTATCGGCTGGTATAGAAGACACTTTCGCGTCGACAACAAATTCGCCGGCAAGAGGATCGTTCTTGAATTCGAGGGAGTCAACCAAACAGCCAACGTCTGGCTGAACGGAACATTTGAAGGCACACATAAGGGTGGCTACACCGGCTTTTCCTTCGAGATCTCCCCTCGCTTCGGCGAGGACAACGTCCTTACGGTGGAAGTGAACAATTTGTTCGACAGCACCGTGCCGCCAACCGTAAAGACCGACTACAGTTTTTACGGCGGCATTTATAGGTCTGTCACGCTACTTATCACCGATCCTACATATGTATCTGAGATGTACTGGACAACTCCAGCGGTAAGTCAGACCGAGGCCGATGTGGAGCTTCACAGCCAGGTTACAAACCAGAGATCCCGTGTTATAAGCCTGAATCTGAATCAGCAGATTTTAGACCCGGATAACAAGTTGGCCGCATCAGTAGACACGCCTATCTCTCTCGGCCCCGGCGAGACAAAGGTTATCACCCAAAGGTGTAGCTCACTCAAGGAACCGAAGCTCTGGTCGCCGGCAACGCCAAATCTCTACCGGATACGCACCTTGCTCACTGAAGGGCAGCGAAAGGTCGATGATCTGGATACTCCGCTGGGCATCCGGTGGTACAAGTTCGACCCGCAGCGCGGCCTTATTCTCAACGGCAAGCGCATACAGGTTCAAGGAACTAACTGGCATCAATCCTATCCCGGCATGGGCAATGCAATGCCAAAGTCGCGACAGACCAAGGATATTGAAGCCATGCACGATATGGGAGTTAACTTCTGGCGAACGTCTCACTATCCGCACGATGTTTCCACAATGGATGCGTCCGATCGACTGGGTTTGATGGTGTGGGAGGAACTACCGATCAACAAAGAGATTGGAGACGTGGACGCCTACACACAGAATGTCTTGAATATGGCCCGGGAGATGATTCAGCGAGACCGCAACCATCCTTCGGTGTTTGTATGGGGGATTGCGGGAGAAATCAATGCGCCCCTCTCCGTCGTCAAGAAAGTGATAAAAACGGTGGCTGATGACTATCGCACAATGGATCCCACACGGCCCGTCGGCATGCATGCTCCGCGGGGTGAAGAGATTGAGGAGCTCGTCGATATTGTCGGAGGAGGCACGGATGCAGAGCATCTGCAACATCCCAACCGGCCCTATCTCGACGCAGAGTACAGCGCCGCGCTGATCGGTCGCGGTATCTACGGATCAGGTCCGCAAAGCGAAGAACGGGGACTCGAACGCCACGAAAAATACCTGGGCGAATTGAATCGACAACCATGGAAGGCGGGCGGCTGCATCTGGGACCAGGTCGACAATGATGGAGAAACCTATGACCCCGTTATCCCCCACATTGTTTCCTTTGGGATGGAAGATATTTGGCGGATTCCTAAAGAGGTGTACTACTTCTATCAGAGCCAATGGACCGAGAAGCCGATGATGCATATCGTGGGCCACTGGACCTGGCCCGGCCAGGAAGGAAAGATGCGTGAGGTAAGAGTTTATAGCAATGTTGAAAACGTTGAGTTACTTTTGAATGGGAAGCCGCTAGGCGCTGGAATGAGGAGAGATGACACGGGCTTGCGTCATGCCCCCTTTACCTGGCAGGTCCGGTATGAGCCGGGTGCCTTGCGTGCGATTGCAACCATTGAGTCTCAAAAGATTGAGGACAGCAGGCAAACGGCAGGGCCTGCTTACAAGATTGTTCTAACTGCAGATACTGACCATCTTATCTCGGGAGATTTAGACAGCCTTGCTTACCTGACTGCCTCGGTGACGGATGAGAACGGCGTGATCGTTCCAGGTGATCACTCGGCAATTACCTTCACCTCCTACGGCCCGGGTCAACTTTTGAAACAGTCATGGCTAGGTCACGGTACCGGATACACCTGGAATGCCGTCGACGGCAGGACGCGCGCGGCGTTCCGTGCCACTTCGCGCTCGGGCCAGGCTGTGATTTCGGCGTACTCGCCTGGTCTAATGACCGGCCAAATGACTATAAACGTGACCGCGCCGGGAAAACCTGACGAAATGGACTACCAGGAGAAGTTTGTCAAAGACGAACTGAAGTGATGCGAGACTGCAATTCACGCTCATTTTTAAGGTGAGCCTGTTCCTTGACGTGCCGTGCTGCGATCTTAATTATGTCGAGTAATCCGTGCGCGGAAGAACATTTGATGAGTAACTGGAGCGATGGCGATTAATTGAGGTGACTTTATTCGCGGAGTGATCGTTGCGACCTCCGTTTCGCGATTCGCGAGTAATATGGCAATCGCTCACCCCACCCGGGAAGTGCCAACACGAAGAGGATCGCTTTCCGATTAAGATTGCCCTTGTGCGGCCCCATCGCCAGCAGTCAACAAGGCGGGAATGAACAGACTTCTCTTTCAGTCAGGCTCCCATCGCTCATCGAATGTGCTTTCTCCTCTGACCTCAATCCTAGAGCGATTCAATCGCTTCTTCTGTTCGGGGACTGGAATTTGTAAACAGCTGCCGTGAATCGGTAAGACTGAATAACTACCGTGGCCAGGTCTTTGGACCTGGGACTTCAGGATCGTCCATTCTTAGTTTGACCGGCCGGATTATTCTTCGAACGCGATCTTTCTCTGTTTTTCTTCGGTGTCAGCCCTCTCCAAACCCACACCCTTGGACACGGCCGGATCGTTCAGATCCGGCCGATTGTTTTGTTGAGGTTAGTGGGTGAGTTTTTGAGCCTCTCTTGTCACAGGGCGAATAGGCCTTGTTCATGCTGCCTGCGCCTGATTCTTCCGCAGTACACGCTGAACGGTTGCTGTCGAAATGCGGTGGCCCTTGGCGAACCGCCTCAGGCTCTTTCCCTGGCAGCGGTCACGGTGGATCGCGACATCGTACAGTTCCAGTGGATTGCGACCGATGTGCCGGCCTTCGAGGCGGGCGCGCCGCATGCCGGCGCGGACGCGCTCGATAATAAGGTTGCGTTCGAGTTCGGCGATGGCTCCGATGATGACCACGATGGCCCGGCCTAGCGGACCGCCGGTATCGATCTGCTCACGGAAGCTGACGCACTCGATGTTGAGCCGGCTCAACTCATCCAGCACGTCGAGAACGCCTAGTGTCATAAATTCAGCGAGCATAACAAACTTCCTTAACAGCCCTTTAGCTTCTCAGAAGTGGAGTTGCGGTTGTATGGTCGCCAATTCGTCAGTTATGTTTCAGTAAACAGTGGCGAGGAATTATGGAGATTTTCCATGGTCAGCAGGTAGGGGGCATCGATATGGAGTCGAGTATGCCAGGGGGTCACCGTGCCCGGTTTTGTGCCCACCTTCTGCATCGCAAAAGTAGTTTTCTACAACCATCACTTCGCGATCTTCACCGCAATCCCGCCGTCATTGAGACTTTGCTGGGCTGCTTTCATAAAAGCATAAATCTCCAATGTCTCTTGGTTGGGGACAGGTGGAACTCCCGTTTGGAAGAACTTCACAATTTGCCTTACCAATGGAGGATAGGCGTTGGACACATCGTTGTAGACGGTTGGCAGCCCATTGTGATGGAAAACGACTGCGCCGACTGTGCTGTGAGGTCGTATGGCGCGGACCGTTCCGATACGGCCATCCTTCCAGACTCCGGTCACCACATCGGCATCGGGGGTAGAGGTGCGCGTTACCTGCTCCACACCGGGCCCCATGATGGTGAAGAGCATCTCGATGGCATGAATCGCGTACCACGAAAGATCGAGCTGCTGGTGCTCTTCAAGTGGCCCCGGTCCCCAAACAGAGGCTCCGGAGATATCTGGAGTGCGCATTGCCGGGACCGCTCCAAAGCGCAAGGACGAGGCGCTAAACCATGGAACTTTTTGAGTTTCCGCAATTTGGGCGATCTCCTGTACGTCGGCGAACGTGGAGGCGAGCGGTTTATCGACGAATACAGGTTTCCCGCAGGCCGCGGCTTGCCGGAACTGGTCGAGGTGAACTCGGCCATCCACGCTCTCAAGCAGAATTCCATCAACCAGCGGACAAAGGTCGCGAATCTGGCTGACGAGCTGGACGTGCCATTGGTCTTTGAGTTCTGCGCTAAACCCTTCGACCCGATCCCGGCTAATGGGCATGTCCAGGCTGCCGCCTTTGAAGGCTGCGACTACGCGAGCACCGGGCACATGATCCGGGTTGGAAGCGTCGTTCAGGAGTTTGGTGAATTCCACTACATGGGAGGTATCGGTGCCGATAATGCCCAGCCGCAGGTCGGTTGCGAATGCGCGAGAAGTGAAAAGAATCCCGGCCAGAATGCAGCAGGCGAAGAAGGAGATCTTATACGGTGTCTTTCTGGTCTGTATCATTTGAAACGTCCACCTGAAGGAATTTTCACCGGCTACGAAACCGGTCATTTAATTTGCTAGCTCTCTGACCGCGCGATTTTTATGTGGGTCCGAGAATTTCCTAGTTTCAGAATCGAGCCCTACGGCACCCGCACCCGTGTGTCGCTCTACAAATACCTTTTCACACGGCCATAGACCTAGAACCCGGAATTTTCATTTTGCTTTCCCAGCGGCGACAGTATACCGCCAGTTGCCGCTGCTGCGCTTGATTCGCGCCACGGCGAACGGCCGGTTATTTCCTTGGCGCTCGGGATGGGAAGAGTGGCTCGGTACGATCGTGCGCGAGTTAATTGTGCTGTTGGCGGCGGCGCGGAAAGCTTAGAGCTGCGAGGATTCCGGTACCGAGGAGGAAGACGCTGCCCGGTTCGGGGGCTGGCCTGGGGGTGAGGTCGATCGCTTCGATAATTGCTCCATTCCCGTCCGGCCCTTCATCAACGTCATAAACAAAGTCCCCGGAAGAGTTCAGAAGGGCATTTGCTAACTCACCGGGGGCAAAAAAATCCGCAATAGGATCCGGCCCGGTGAAGATCTCGTTGCCGTAGTCGGCTGAGATGATACTCGTCGAATAAAGCTCGTGCCCATTGTTGCAGACGGAGACGGTGAAAACGGCGCTGAAGGATGCATCAGGGGTGCAATCGGAGCCGTTGTCATAGGTGAAATTCGGCGCTGTACGCGATTGGCTGACCATGACCCCGTTATCAAAGGTTTCATAGCAATGGCCAGGTATGCCGCCACAGTCGGTGGGGTCAACCCAAACAACCAGGGTGCCAGAAGCTGTTATTCCGACAGGGTACTGGAACACTTCAGGAAAGCCGCTTTCACCGACGAGAAGGAAAATCCGGTAAGTGTCGGCGTGAGACGATTTTGGAGCAGTAAATGACACAACTGCGAAGGCGAGGATCGCAGCGCCAAAAAAGGGAGAGGAGATTTTCATGGGGTGTCCATTCGCGGCTGGAGATCAGCACCGTGCGCTGGGGACTTCGATGGCTGGGATATTACGCCGCTCAGGGGTGGGAGTACAAGTAAAAAAAGGCCCGCGAGGGGTCGCAAACGCGGGCGGAAGTCTCTACCGAGGCAAAAGATGCCTTTCCGCCATTTATTCGAGGCAACAGAATGTGATTCGCCCCCATCAGTGCGCCATCGCCACCGACAGGCTCTTTATACAATCTCAACTCCCCAACGAATCGCTTACCGCGATTGCAATCTCCTGCTCGGACCCGAGCGACAGGACTCAGTTCGAGGTGTCGTCAATTGTGCGAAGATACATGTGTTGGAGGGAATCATGAAGATCTCGCGTCGACAGTTCGTCGAGAAATCCGCATTGGGCTGCGCGGCAGCTTTGCTCTCTGGCCCGTCTTTCGCTGAAACCAAAAAGATGCCGGTGCGCGCGTTTGGCAAGACCGGCGAAAAGGTCCCCATCCTCGCTTTCGGCGGGGGCAGCCGCTACCTGATGTATCAGGACGAAGGCGAGGCAATTGCAGTGCTGAACCACGCTATCGATCTCGGTATAACCTATATCGATACAGCCCACGAGTATGGCCAGCATGGCGAGAGCGAAATGCGGATTGGCGAGGTGATGAAGACGCGACGCAAGGAGGTACTGCTGGCAACGAAAATCCACAGCCGCAAAGCCGACGACGCCAAGCGGATGATTGAGATCAGCCTTCAACGGTTGCAGACTGACCACGTGGATGTGCTTCATATTCATGGTCTGGAAGGCGCTGACGACCTTGCTGCGGTTGAAGCCCCGGATGGTTTGTTGAAAGCGCTCTACTGGGCGCGCGACCAGAAGATGACGCGCTTCGTGGGTGTAACCAGCCATACCGATCCGCACACATTGGTCGTGGCGCTTGAGCGGCACGACTTCGATTGCACTCAGATGGCCTTGAATGCGGGTTCGGTGCTGTTCGGGTTGCACGGAGCGATCCCGATGCCGCGGGGCAGCTTCGAAACGGTGGCGTTGCCTGTGGCCAACCGCAAGAGGCTTGGCGTAATTGCCATGAAGGTCCTCGGGCAGGACTGGCTACAGGGTAAAGCTCCGCTTGAGAAGCTGATCTATTACTCCATGTCGCTCCCGGTAAGCGCGGCGGTCATTGGAATGCCAAAACGCGAGCATCTGGAACGGAACGCCGAACTTGCAATGAACTTTTCGCCACTGCCTAAAGTCGAGATGCGCCGGGTATCGGACTCGATTGCCGGAGAGCAAAAGGCGGCAATGGAGGAATTCTTCCGCAGCCATATCGACGCGTGAGAAATCGCGGCGATGCGCGACACGCGATGAGAATCGTCGCGACTACGGGCGAGTAACCGTGTGAAGCCAATCTGTGTTCAAGACCGTCTTCGGAGCTCTCGCAAGGTCTTGTCATTCTCCTCACATTTTTTGCGATGTTCTCCATCATGAATCAGGCCACGTCCTGTGTCGCATCCATTGCACCTGCTGGTGTCCCAGCCGTCTGTTTATCGCTGTTCGTGTGGCCCTCTGTATACCTGTAAGGGGATGTGGCTGCTGCGATCCTACCTTATCGGCGGTCGATTGAGCTGGCAGGGTTCGCAGGCTGAAATCAGAGTCGATCGATCTTCACAACGCGGAGAAAGACCGATGCTGCGGTGTAGCATTCGGGTCGCCCTTGCGATACTTGGACCACCACTTCAAGGTCGCTTCTGCGGTGGCAAATTCCGTGCTATGGTGATTTGCTCGTGCTATTGTTTTTTGCCAGAATCAGGGCCATAAAGAGGTATTCAGGTGACAGACGTGAAAGAAGTAATTTGATGTAACATATTTATTATTAGTTCTTTACGGCTACAATTAACGAGATGTGGATATTTGTGGCGGCGGACTGAGTCCCGTGCGAACCGCTCTCTGAACCAAATTCCCTGCAAAAAAGGGGAAAAATACAGGGAAGTTTCGCAGATTTACACTTAGATTTTAGCTTGTCTGTCCTCGATTATGCTGAGTATGCAGTTTATGCCCGGGGGCTTGGTGCTTTCATGCCAAACCTAACAGGGAAATATCACGCCTGTATCAGGGAATTTCATTTCCGTGATACAGGGATTCGAATCCTATTTAGGACCGATCATTGGCCGTTTCGCGTGGCAATCGTGGCATGACTCGAAGGCAGCCAAATCGCTGGAATCAAATGCTCTCCCTTCATGATCTGTATCAAGTCAACTCGCACTGAATTTGCCTGGTACTCAAGGGGTAATCGCCGATCCCCTCCCACACGAGCCGCCGGTTACTGCACGTTGGTCACCTTGCCATCTTTGAAGGTGACCTTCATGTCGTTGTAGTAATAAATGACCTTGGGTCCCAGATTCGCCACCCTCGCGGGTGCGCCAAGAGCCGATTGCACCTGGTCGGTGGTCTGGCCCACCTCTATGGATGCGGGCGCAGCCGGAGCAGCGGCAGCAGCGCCTGCCGGCGCGCCGCTGTCCGTCACCGCTTGGTTGGCCTGCTGGTCCTGCTGCTGAATATCAGCAGCCAGGTTCGCTTCGGGCGGAGGCGCAACCGCGGCATACTGCGCGGGAACCGGTTGGGCTTGGGCTGACGGCGGAGCCGCCGGCAACCCATCCTTGCCCTGCTTGTCCTGCAGGTCCTTGAGGCCCTGGTCGATGGTCTCACGCATATGGTTCTGCATCTCCTGCAAGTCGGTCAACTGCACCTGAACAGTGAGGGATATTTGGCACTCTGGGATTCCCTTGCTGGACAGAACCACGAGATTCGCCGTGGTTGCGTCGTTAGGAGGCGCAGTCCTCAATTGCAACGTGTCGCCATCGCTGACGACGCATTCCTGCCCTGCTGTATCCGTCACGTCCAAATTGCCGCCAGCCACGAATACATGCGGACGGCCGTCGCTCAACAGGCGCGCAATCCCGCTGGAGCCGGGGTCCACATCCTGCTGCTGAGCGTTTTGTTGCGCCTCGGAGTTTTCCAGCGCCAACTGGCTTTTCACTTCATCGGCGACCAACTGCTTCACCTCGGGGGTAAGTACCGGCTCCCCGCCAGCCGCGGCGGGAGCAGTACCGTCGGCCTCACCTGCCTCCTGATTGGCTGCGTAAGCGGCCTGCAAATCCTGCGAGATGATATAGTCGGTCAACCAAAACGCGGCCGAGGGGTACACCGGATACGGCTGGAAATAGTAACCGAAGTGTCCAAACCAGGGATTGCCTGCCCATCCCCATCCGAAGGCGATCGGCGCCGCCCACGGATTGTATGCCCATCCGTAAAAGCCAGGAGCAAAGTAGAAGCCAGGAGCATAAACGCTCAGAGACAGCCCACGGTACCCATAGCCGCGGTAGAAACGGTCATATTCCCGGCCATGGTAGTAGTAAGACCGCCGGCCAAAATCGTGGCCGTGGTAATGATAGCCTCGTTCCACATATCCGCGGCGGCCCCGCTCGGCAACAACGCGGCTGCCGTCATGACGCTGGGTCGAGACTCTCCGTCCGCCGCCCAGGTTGTTATGAACATCCATTCCCCGCTTGGGGTCATGCACATCGCTCACCTTGCCGTTGGCGCGGGTGGTCACCGAGCTTCCACTCTTGGTGACGTGCGTATTGCTTCCCTTGGGCGCGGTGCCTCCGGTCGCCGTGTGGCCGAAGTTGGTGGTGTGCGTGCCGGTCGTCGTAGTGGCATGCGAACCAGTTGTGGTGGTGGTATGCGAACCAGTTGTGGTAGTGGTATGCGAACCAGTCGTAGTCGTGTTGTGGCTACCGCCCGTAGTTGGCCCATGGAAAGAAGACCCTCCGGTGGTTGGTCCGTGAATTCCCTTTGTGCTACCGCCTCCACCCTTGGGTGGCGACACGTGCGAAGTAGCGTTGGTGTGAGTAGCAGGCTTCGGTGCCGGAGCGGATTTTTGAGTGGCGCCCGCGCTGGCTAAGCCGCACAAACCCAGGAGCAGGGCAAGAACCGCGGCTGCGGAGACATTTTTCATGGCTCTACGATCATTAAACTTCGTCATCGGATCCTCTTTCCTTATCCAGGTCCGCGCTCCCCGCCGGAAGCGTGAACGCGCTGTTGAACGTTGCTGACTTTACCGCTGGTAAAGGTTACCTTCATATCCTTGTCGAAGTAAATTGTCTTCGCTCCCAGCTTGGCGACTCTCGTCGGCTGCCCGAAGGAAGCGGTTACCTGGTCCACGGTTTGGCCAAGAGCGATGGTCGGGGGAGGGGTATCGACCGGAGGAGGCGGAGGCGCAATCTCAGGCATGGGCGCAGGAGCAGGAGCTGCCGCTGCCGGTTGACCGCCTTGGTCTCCTTGCCCGCCCTGGTCAGCATTGTCCGCGGGCTGCACCCCGATCACTGCGGAGACCGTCTTCACGAGATCGTCCACAGGCGGAACGGCGCCCTTCTGAAACGGAAACCTGATCTCCCCGTAATATCGGACCTGGTTCCCATTGATTTGAGAAGCCAGTTTCTGTTGAGTCGCTCCCGGATCGCCCGCCCGGGCCGCCATCCCATTGCTGAATGTCGCCGCCAAAGCAGCAACTCCGAATGCGCAGAACCTCTGCACTTGAGTCATATGCCATTCCCATTTCCTGGGTTGCGGGGAATCCTTGTCAGACCCCAAAAACTTAAATCAAGGCTCTGGGGTTGTCAAGCAAATCACGCGAAGGAGCAAGAGTCGCATCAATTCTTGAAGGGTACGGACTTCGGTCCGGACATAAGTGCAATGAAATGGACCCGGCATTTGAGCCAGGTCCGGGATTTCTGCAGGTTGGTTCCCCTCGGGTTCTTATTAGAAGGTCAACTACGCGACGATCCCGCAATGATACCGGCGCGGCCCGTCCGATCCGCAAACCGGATCAGGAAAAATGGGGGATAGCGGCGTGGGGGATATCGTTGACCAGCAGATCCTCGTAGACCAGGGTTACGTACTCACACCTTTTTCCGCTGGAACTTGGCGCCTGCCGGATGTTTACGATGGCGCCGTTGATTAGTTCAATGGTGCGAAACGGGAGGTACTTTCCTCCAGAGTGCGTCTTACTGAATTGAAGTTTCACAGTCTTGAAGACTTCGCCTGTAACAAAGCCTTGCAGCAGCAAGGGCGATGCCGAATCGCTCTCTCTTACAATCGTGATCGGCGTGTGCTTGCGTTTGCCTGTGGAAAGTCCGGACTGAGAGTCGATCGGCACCTCAACGCCATAGCTGAAGCCGTGACATTCCACGCCTTGCGAGAAATCTAAGTCGCCCTCTTTCTTTGTGTTGGAACCTCTTATCTTGCCTTGTTTGGTCCCCGTCATGGTCAACAAGAATTTCCCAACTGACATCGCGATCCTCCTTTCGAATTCCCCACCTCTCTCGATGATCGGGGCGACTCATGAGGCGGACTGTACCATGACAATTACACGTGGGGCAAGCAATATCTGGATGCTCAGCGGGACCGATTATGGTAGCCCCAAAAATGAAATCCAGATCCAGAAGGGCAGCGCAAAGCGTCCATGATCGCAAGCTCGCCTAGCGTGGTTCGATTGGTATTGCCGGCAAGAGAGTTCGAAAAGATCAAGCAGGCAGAGCGAGGAGAAGGATGCAGGTGATGTTGTCCTGGCCGCCGCGTTGCTTGGCCATGTGGATGAGATTGGAGCAAGCAGTCTCAAACGTCGAGGCCGCGAGAATTGAGGCGACATCATCCTGGACGAAGTAGCGGGTGAGGCCGTCCGTGGCCAAAAGCACGCCGATGCCGGGCTTGAGATCGACCGAGAAGAAGTCGGGTTGAACCTCGGCGGCCGCGCCGATTGCGCGGGTAATGACGGACTCCATGCCCCGCAGGTCTGCGTTCTGTGCGTTCTCGATGGTCAGTATGCCGTTGCGGATGAGCTCGTTGATATAGGAATGATCGACGGTGAGTTGCACGCACTGGTCGTCCTGCAGGATATAGGCGCGGCTGTCGCCGACGTTACCAAGGATTAGCCTGTCGCCATCGAGTGCGGCAACAACAGCGGTGGATCCCATGCCTCTGTTTTCGGGGATTTGTCCATTCTCCCAAACATCCAGATTGGCGGTGTTGATGGCGTGCAGAAGCCTGGTGCTTACTGGGAGCTCTGAAGCGGCAGATGCGGCAAAGCTGTTGAGAATTGCCGCCACCGCACGGGCACTGGCGACTTCACCACTGGCCATTCCCCCCATGCCGTCGCAGGCGACATAGATGCCAAGCGCTTCGTCGTAACCGAAGGCGTCTTCGTTGTTGGTTCTTACGCAGCCCACATCGCTGAGTGCCGAGACGGCGATTCGAAGGCGCGAGGCCGCTGGATCAGCCAACTGACCGGAGGGTATGCCGGAGCGAGAAAGTTCATTTGTGAATTCTTCGCTCATGGTATCCGCTCGAATCGGGCAAATGTTAGCGAGCTACATTCGAAACACAGTGGAATGTTTTCATGAATTCCGGATTGAGCAAACTCGCTCCGGGGCCCGAGGCGTCGAACAGGACGACCTCGGGGGTCTGATTGTTGAAACTGAAGAAGAATTTCAGACGGTTGGGGGAGACTTGCGGAGCGGCGAAGCCAAAGTGGAAGACCGACCATGGGCCGGTCATGGGCGGCGCAGTGTTCTTTTTGGTTGCCAGGGTGATGCTGCTTGACGGTTGAGATACCCAATGGAATGTGGCTGTTTGACCGCCCTCCTTGATTTGCTTTCCATCGATGTTGAGGACCGCATCGGAAACGCCGGCCGACTTGACCTCATTGAGGGTGAAGTCGAGCGAAGGCTGGTTTCCGCCGGCGGAAAAGAGGGTGGAAGAGATTTTCTGGGCGCTGGATAGAAAAGCCAGGAAAGAGGGGTTGATGCGGACAGTGGAGCCAGGGGCAGGGACGTACTGAGTGCCCTGCTGGACTACGAGCGCGCGCAGGGATGAGCTGAACTGGGCAAATGATCCGGATCCGGGCGCGAAGACCTGGGCGACCTCGTCGGTAGAAGCCTCCGTGGGAGACTGGGGGTTGAAGGGAAACTTGGAAAGCACGGGCGCAATCTGGGCGCAGAAAGCCTTTGCCCCGCCGCCGGCGGCGTTGGCAGGCGCCTGGGCAGCCAGGTTCTTGGCGGACTGGATGGGGGCTTCGAGGAGAGCGAAGCTGGTCTTATCCATGTTGCCGGAGGGGTCTGGGAGAAAGCTATTGCGGAGGTTTTCCGCGGATTGTTCGGCGGTAACGGCTGCCTGGATCACGGGGGCGGCGGCGGCGGGGTCGTTGGCGTTGGTGGTGTTGAGAGTCAGATTTTTAACGGCTGCTTCGATGGACTGCAGAGACTGGATGTAGGCCTGATTGGAAGGGGCAAGGAAGCGGTTGTCGGGATTGGAAGGCGGAACGACGGACTGGGGCGCCTGAAAGGCGGACGAGATTTCTGATGCGGCAACGCCGGTGTGGAGAGAAATGAGGGAGAAGAGCTCAAGCAGGGCGGAGGTATTGGAATCCAGCGCGCTGAGCTTGTTGCCTGCGTCGGCAAAGTTCCGGAAGGGAATGAATTGCGCTTTGGTGAGGTAAGTTCGCCAGGTTTGGATGTAGTCGGCGATGTAGGACTTTCTCAACTGGTCAGAGAGAGCAGCGCGGTCAATAGGGGGCCCGGACGAGGGGCCGAGAACCCATTCTTCACCACGGAAGTAAGGGTCAGGGTGCAGGATTGCATCCTGCATGAAGGCGAAGCCATCCTTGCTGAAGGCGCCTTGCACGGAATAGTTGTCGAAGATGAATTGCGCGGAGCCGGGGAATTTGCCATTGAAATTGAAGGCCGGGAATTTGTGGTTGGCGGCAGCGAGCATGCTTTGGTAGACGTGCTGGAATCCCTGGAAGCCATTGAGGTAGAAGCGGGCATGGGCGACTACGATGTTGTTACTGTCGCCGCCGGCATTGGCCATGCAGGAGGATGCTTCGGGAAGAAGGTTGGCATAGAACTCAAACTGAGTCTGGGCGAGATGGGAGAGGCCGGGATCGGGTGTTGCGTTGCCGGCCCATTCCGCGAGAAGGGCAGCGGGAAGAAAATCGATCGTGTCCTGCGCGGAATCGGGGTCGGGGTTGGAGACTGTGATCAGGTAAGCCTTCAGTGGCCTGTAGGTTGCGCTGTAGTCGGCATCAGGGGCAGGAGTTATAGGCACGGCACGGAGCTTGGTGAGAATACCTTCCTGCGTTGGAGCCAGCAGAAGACTGCGGAATCTGTTCGAGTAGGCCCGGCAGGCAACGGGGTAGAGAGCATCGCCGTGGTATAGGCCCATGCGAGCCATGAGGGGCGGGCCGTCTTTGCGATAGCGCCCGAGTTCATCCAGGATAGTTCTGAGCTTGTCGAGGGTTTCCAGGTCGCCCTGCGAAGCGAACCCACCTGAAGCGACTGGGAAAATGGGTGTGGCCGCGGCTGCGGCTACGCGGTGTTCGAGAGCGCGATTCTTAAAGAACGAGATAGTCGTGAGTAACAAGAGGAGCAGAATGACCGCGCTGACGGTTACCAGCAGCGCGCGCTTGAGAAAGCTGGTCCTGGTGCTTGCGCGGCTTGTCTCAAGTGCCGACTTGTCGGCGAGTAGGATCTTCGAGAACAAGTGCGGAAGGAAGACCCACTGCGGCACCTTGCGTGTGCCGCCTCGCCTGGTTTGCGGGGCCGGCTGCTGCTGTTGGGCGGCGGCGAGGGAAAAGATGCGGGTTGCTCCGGCGTTGATGGGAGCGGCGGCTTGCGATTGGGCCGGTCCGATTTCGAGAACGTCCTCGACCTGGTGGGCGCGCATGCCGGCGAAGAAGAATCCGCGCATGAACGGGTTGACGCCTATTTGGCTGGGACGCGCAACCTCGGCGAGGAAGGAAACGATGCCCGCGCGCAGCTTGCGCAGGTCGCGGGGAAATTCATAGGCTCTGGCCAGCTCCTGGAGTTCGCCGCCGCGGGAGAGAATGTCAAGACGGAACTCGGCGAGGGCGTAGAGAAGCTGGTCAAATCGAGCGCCGATCAGGGCCGTGGCCTGCTCCGTATAGAGGCCGGAGCCGGAAGAAAGGGAAGAGAGCAGAGACCCGATAGGGAGCTTGACTTCCTCTTCCGAGAGCCGGCTGACATAGTCGGCAAAGGGCGCGATGTTGTCCAGTTTAGTGAAGAGCACGTAGATGGGGAGCGAGATGCCCAGTGTTTGAGAGAGCTGGCGAAGACGCTCGTTCAGGGTTTGAGCCAGCGCGCGAATCTGCTCTGAGGTATTGGGGGCCAGGATGCGATCGATACTGACGCACACGACCACGGACCGCGCGGGGAGGCGGCTGTCCTTGGAGAAGACCGAGCCGAGGCGGGCGGGGATGGTGGCTTTGATGAGTCTCACCCAGAGAGGGGGTTGACGCAGGAGCGCCCCTCCGGCTTCAACCAGGACGCAATTGCCGGCCAGCCAGAAATTGGCGAGTTGGGTGGGAACGATGAGTCCGTCCCGATAGACGTTTCCCGCGAGCAACTCTGGATCGAGGCCGGACTGGAGCACGGTTTGGGTCTTGGCGGAGTTTTCATCTCCAATAACGTAGATGAGCGGCATGGCCGCCAGGGATTTGGCGCCAGCGCGACCGGCCTGGCGAACTCTGGCATCCGCATCGCGGAGCAGAGTGTTCAGATTGACCGCGTCGGGTGTGTCGGGCCCGGCTGTTTGCGCGGCGGCGCTGCTCATCTTATGCAGATACCAAAGAACGAAGACAGTGGCCAAAGCGCCCAACAGACCGAGGATGGCGCAAAAGAGCACCAACTTTGTGCCATCAAAGTGCAGCGCAAATGCCCCCACAATGACCAAGGCCAGATAGAGAACAAAGATCAGTATCCCAATCAGGACGCGTTTCATAGGGAACTCTCCGGAAGGCTGGTTGCCCGGTGAAAGGCCAAAGCAGTGGGAGATTGCCCGCTGTTCCGCGCGCTCGTGGGCATCGACTGGCCGAGGATCAGCACGTATCCGATATAGGCCAAAAGGGTGAAGACAGCGAGGAGGATGGCAGTGAGCGCCAGGCGGCGGACCCAGGGGTCGCGCTTGGCGGCCGGTGGCGCGGCCGGTGTTTCCGCTGGACGGAAGAGCGCATAAGCACCGCGGATACGGGCGATCTTTTCGCGGATGCGGTGGAGAATGGAATGAATCTCCGAGGCGTCTCCGTATGCGAAGCGGCCCCGATAGCCCAGCAGAAGGCAAAGGGCGTGCAGTTCGAGCACATCGGCAACCTCGGCGGATTCGGGGCGATTGAGCAGTTCGGTGACGTTGCGAAAGAACAATTCACCCGCGACGTGTCCTCCGAACATCTCTTCCTGTAGCGGACGCCGGGCCCAGTCAGCGAAGGTAGGGTCCTTGGAATTCAAGACGCTTTCATCGAGGAATCCGATCATGGCGTAGATGGCCATCTTGGAGGCTTCATCGCTGTAACCCATGGCAGAAGCATCCTTTACCGCCGCAGAGATCATCTTGCGCAGGGTGGCGCGGAAGGAGTCGGCGTTTTCAACGCGCTGCACGAAAAAGCGGGTACGCAGGATGACGGTGAAAACTTCCTGGAAGGCCATGGCCAGATTGCTGGTCTTCATCATCTCTTGAGGAGCAGAAGCTGGAGGAGAAGTCATTCGGAAGTCTCCATGATGATGGTGAGGTCGAAGGTTGCGTCGCCGAGCTCGCCTGGCAGATAGACTCCCACCTGTTTGGTCTGGAGAATATGCTGCCAGCAGGCGCCGCTGAGAGAGATGGAGAAGTAGTGCATGTCCGCCTGGGCGTGGAGCGCGGCGGGCGGGACCGGAAGGTGCATGAGCTCCAGGCCGGGAAGGGCGCGCTGGACAAGCTTGGCGACACCCTCGGCGGAGCAGACTTTGACCAGCACCGGCGTCTGGCGCAGGAGGAGCGAATCGGTGATCGAGGAGCGGATGCCCAGGATCCATCGCGAACGCCGCAGGCAGCGCTCGTCCTTTACCTCAGCCGCGTAGATGTAACTGTCCGCCTTGCGGAACTGGAGAGTGACGGTGTTGGACGGGGCCACAATCTCCAGGTAACGCCGGATCAGAGCATCCAACTCTCTGAAAGTAGACGTCAGGTCGAGATGCCGGTAGGGCGGAATCTCATCCCTGGTGGCCTCGAGGGAAAACGTACCGAGGGCGCCGGCCAGGCGGGCAATATCCCGGTAAACCTCTTCCGGGTGACTGCGGCGGTCCTGGAGATGATAGTGCAATGCGGGAAGCGTCGAACAGAGTGCGTGAAGGAACCAGTAGTTGGCGACGTCGAGAGCGGATGTGCCCAGTTCAAAGCGATCGGTGCTGAGCCTCATGCTACGGGTGGAAGTGATTTTTTCATCGATGGCCTGGGCCAGCCGGTGGAGGAGCAGGACCAGGCCTTCGCACGCGCTGATGCGCAGGCAGGGCGGAATAAAGTCCGGGTCGCTGGCAAATCCTCCCTTGCCGTCGCGGAAAATGCGGGCTATGGGAAAGGAGACTGTGTCGCTGGAGAGCTGAGCCTGGCTCAGGAGAACGAGATTCTTGCGGGCAAAGGAGACGCTGTTTTCTCCCTGGCCAACGGAATCGTCCCGGAGCGTTCGTTGAACGGCGCCGTACCTCGCGCTGGCGCCTCCTCCCAGATCGCAGTCGAGGCCTTGATCCAAACGGGGCGGGATGGCGAGGTGGAGGATGATTTCACTGTCAGTGGAAGCGAACAGATCGCTCAGTTGCGCTGGCTCGGGAACCGAGTCGCAGTCGGGGAGATCGAAGATGAGGCCGTCGGGCAGGATGCCGGATGCGAAGCTGAGTATGGCGAGGCCGTTTCGGAGGGCCTCCGTATCGAGGGAAAAATGGAGAAATCCCCATGGATCCCGGCGCAGATTGGAACTGAGGAACCAGAGTGTGTCTTCGAAATACCGGCTCTGCGTCTGGAAGTGGTGGGGACCGAGATGCATTCCTTCCGACCAGACGACCCGTGACAGGAACTTCATAGTATGGAGACCACCATGTGAGAGAGTTTGGGATCAGATTGGTTTGCAGATCGGTGCAATGCGAATCTCCAGTGACTGCGGCTTGAGCTTCATCAAAGGTACATGCTGCCTACCCGGGCGATTCAGGAGCATTCAGCGATGAGTCTATTCGTCCGGTATGGTAGGGCGCAATCGCATTCTAACCAAATTCTTTTTGAATAAATAGGCAAATCGAGAGCAACGAATGATTTATGCTACCTGCATCGCACCGGAGGTCTGATTGTATGGACAAACCGACGACTTCAGCTGGACCCAACGCGCCTAATTCTTCAGCGCCGGAGGATTCCGGTTCTGAGCGGGACTTCGGGGCAACGGGCGTTTTTGGGGTGGTGAAGGCACCCGAGCCGGTGGAGGAGCTAGCATTGGGCTCCGGAGCGGGACCTGACGCCAAGGGCAATCGGGCGCCAGAGGCGGCAAAACCACAGCCAGTTCCCCAGCCAGTGCCGGCGCCGAAGGCCTTTGCAGAGCCGGTTGTACACAGGGTGGAGTTCGGTGGTGGCGCCGCAGAGAGCTCGCCGGATCTGCTCGACCGGCTGCGGATGGCGTCCGCGGGAAGAGCACCCATTGCGGAGAAACCGCCTCTCCCTGGGCAAGACGGAAAGGGCAGCGCAGGATTCACGCAGCTGTTGCGCACCCTGGGAAGCGATGCGTCCGTACCGACTGCCGAGCAAGCGCCGGAGATGCCGCGTCCGGCACAGGATTCCGGATTCACGTCTTTGCTCCGAACGCTGAATTCGCAGGAAGCGGAAGCGACTCCGTCTGAAGATCCCACGAAGACGGCGCAGCCTGCTTTCCAATCCATTCCAGAAGAGCCGCGGAAAGCACCCGCAGTTCCGGCGCCAGGTGGATTTACAGAATTGCTGCGAGCAGCGCCAGCGGAAGGCCCCGAGATTGGCGGCCCTCAGGCCCAGGCTCCGGGCCAGGGTGATGCGCCGGCTGCCGGAGCGGCCCCACTTGAGAACAAGCCGGGAGAATTCACACAGTTGTTCGGTACCTTCGACGGTGCAGAGACAAGTCCGCCTTCTCCGGCGTCGATCGACCGGGGAGCAGGGGAATTGTCCCGGGGGAGCGAAGTTTCTTTCACGCGGATGCTATCGCTTGAACAGCAATCTACTCCCGCCGAGCCAGCATATCGCGAAGAGCGAAAGCCTTCAGCGAGAAGCCTCGATTTT
Organism: Occallatibacter sp.; assembly: GCA_049515455.1. Lineage (GTDB taxonomy): Bacteria > Acidobacteriota > Terriglobia > Terriglobales > Acidobacteriaceae > Telmatobacter. The sequence continues at coordinate 41,844 of JBEKUB010000005.1, read as the reverse complement.
GAATTGACTCCGCAAACGGCGAGACCGGCGGAGGCGAGCCGCGATCCATTTTCTCCATCACCGCTGCCGGATGCGCAAACTTTCCAAAGCAGGCCGCCAGCGGGCGGACCCGGCATTACGCGCCTTATTCGAATGCTGGATGAGCCTTCAAATGCGCCAGCTCCGCGCGTGGAAGTTGCGCCCGTGAGCCCACCGGGGGGGACAGAACCGGGGGTCTGGACGCGGACCTTCGCCTCGTTGGCCACTCCCAGTGAGCCTCCCGCGCCGGCGGCAAAGGCGCCGGATTTGACTCCGACCCAGGCGCCTGTTGCGCCCGCAGTGACTCCTCCTCCGACAGCTTCCGTGGCGTCCGGGCCAAGTGAGTTTACCCGGATTCTCGATGCATCGCGGATGCGCGAGTTGGCCATGAAGGGCGAGCAGGTTCCGGCTGCGGAGAATGCCGTAGCTGCGCGCCCACCGCAAGGGAGTGCACCGACTTCTCCGCCTGTACCGTTCCCGAGCTATCCGATCTCCGCGCCTCCAGCCGTGTACCCTCCAGCAGTGCCGCAGGTACCCGCTTATCCGATGATTTATAAGTCACCCGCCGGATCGATCCCGGCGGCAGGTGGAAGCGTGCCGCAGCCGCCTGGAATGTATGTTCCGGCGCCACCGATTCCCATTGCTCCACAAGCCCCGCCGGTGAAGGCGGCCGAACCAGGGATGGGAAAAACGCAGCAGTATCTGCTCGTGATGGGTGTTGTGATTATCGTTTTGCTGGTGGCGATCCTGGTGACGGTCGTCTTCCTGATGAAGCATTAAGGAGATCGGGCCCCGGAAAGTCCTCCAGTTCATGCGGCGTTGCAGGCGTGCGGCGCCTTTGACGCACAAGGAGCATCACGCCGTCTGCGCCAGCAGGATGATGAGCTCCATCTGCGGGTTGAGGAGTTCAGCCGGCGCGTAGACGGCGAAGTTGCGTGCACGCTGGACCGATTCCCAGACAGGCCCGCCCTGCTCGATGGCGAAGTATTGGTGGCGCAGTTTGACTGGGATGGAGCGGGGTGGTGTTGCAACGTGCTGCAGGCGCAATCCGGGCAGCGCGTTTCGAATGAGGGTTTCGAGCTGGGTTGCGGAGCAGGCCTTGAGGAGTTTTGGGGTGCGGTCGATCAGCTCCGCGTCGCGAATATCGGCCGAGATGGCGAGGTAGAAGCGGGAACCCTCGAAGTAAGCATCCTTGTCGATCGAGGTTGCGTAGACGGTATCCCGAACCATTTTGAGCGGGAGCGCGACGAAGTTGCTGGGGATCACCGTCTCCAGCATGACGCGGATCAGCCGGTCGAGGCCTCCAAAGCATGAGCCAAGCTGCTCGTGATTGTAAGAGGGCAGATCCTTTGGGGCGATCTTGCTGGAAAAAGCGGTTAAGGCCCCCGCCAGATCGGAGAGTTCATTGAATAGCAGTTCGGGCTGAATATTGGTCGATTCGAGGAAGTGGCGGAGCACGGGGAGATGGCTGTTGACGGTATAGAGAAGCCAGAAATTGGCGACGTCTGAGGCGGTAAAGTCGGCCAACGACTGATTCTTCTGGCGGCGGCTGCCGGAAAGCTGACTGCTCCGCGCCACCAGCAGTTCGACCATATTGCTGAGGATGCGCTTCAAGGTGGGGTGCGCGTGTATATCGATGAGGGGTGGAATGTAGGTTGGGTCGACCTGGTAGATGCCGGTCTCGGACCGGAGAATGCGAATGAAACCAAGAATGACCGATCCCTCACGGTTTTCGCCTTCTGCGAGAATCTGAAGGTTTTTACGCGCTACCTGGACGGGCTTTTCACCGCTCCCGGTATTCTCGTCGCGGACCATCAGCAGTTGAGCCAAAAAGCGCGTGCTGACTCGCCCGCGATCTACTGAGACGTTCATGCCCCCATGCAGGTACTCCGGCACGGCAAGGTAGAAGGTGCAGCTCTGGCGTCCATCCTGGAAGCATTCGTCAAGAATCCGGGCTGGCGGTGGATATTCCGAGGCCGGAATGTCGAGGGGAAGCGCATCGGGAAAGATACCGGAAGCGAGGGTTATGGCCAGCCTGCCCTCCGACAAGGCTTTGGTATCGATCTGAATCTCACGGAAGCCCCAGGAGCGGGCATTCAGGGAGTCCAGGTAAAATCGAGCGCTGTCTTCAACGAAGCGCTCCTGCGCCTGCAAGTGCTGGGGCGAGAGAAACGTACCTTTGGACCAGATAACGGGTTGAAGTTGTCGCATTTTCTTCAGCCACCTCGGCTGAGTATGTCATATTACCGGTTGAATCGAAACGGTGTCGAAGAAAAATGAGATCTCGGACGGGATCCGATAATTAAGGATTGTTGGCAAAGTAAGTGCGGTTCCGGGTTTGCGGGCCAGGAAACGGCAAATAATAGAGAAAATCCCAATTTGATAACATCATCCTCGCACAAGTCCGTTATGTCTTGGAAAAGTATTTTTGCGTCGCCATGGCCGGATCTGGGTAGCGGAACTATCCGCCTGTCAAAAATACCTATGGACAGCACCCACTGTTTTGTGCTTATTTTGGGACTAACGGTTTCCCGAATTTCCCCGCACTTCAGGAGCGTTATGGCTAGAGAGAGTACACAGCAGAAACTGAGTCGCGTCCGGGCTCCCCGGGTGCAGATTACCTACGATGTAGAAGTTGGAAACGCCATCGAGTTGAAGGAACTACCTTTCGTGATGGGTGTTTTGGGCGATCTTACCGGACAGCCCGAGGCGCCGCTCGCGGCTCTGAAAGATCGCAAGTTCGTTGAGATCAACCCGGACAACTTCGACAACGTGCTCAAGGGGATGGCGCCCCATCTGAAGTTCTCAGTGGAGAACAAGCTGAGTTCCGATCCCAAAGCTGGGCAGGTCGGCGTCGATCTGCACTTTGAAAGTTACGAAGACTTTTCGCCCGCCAAAGTGGCCGAGCAGGTGGGTCCCATCAAGGAATTGCTGGATCTGCGGACCCGGCTCTCCAACCTGCGGGGCAGCCTGCAGGGCAACGATCAACTCGATCAGGCGCTCTTCGACGCGGTTTCAAAGACCGATGAGTTGAACAAGCTGCGCGCCGAGCTTGGCGGCAAGCCAGAGGGGGATAAACAATGAGCAGCAAGGCGAATCCGTTGGCGGCAAAATCCGCCGAGCCCCAGACGACTGAGGTATCGCTGCTGGATCAGATCGTCTCCCAGGGGCGATTTGGCACGGACACCATTGCCCAGGAGCGCGGCAAGGACATGGTGCGGGAGTTCATCAACCAGGTTCTTGATGGGAAGATGACCCTCAGCCGCGATGCTGAGGCGACGATCTCAGCGCGCATCGCCGAGATTGACCGGCTGGTGTCGCTGCAACTGAACGAGGTTCTGCATAATCCCGCCTTCCAGAAGCTGGAGGCCACTTGGCGCGGAATCTGGCACCTGGTGAACAAGAGCGAAACCAGCGACATGCTCAAGATCAAGTTGCTGAATGTTCCCAAGCGGGATCTTCTCAGGGATTTGCAGCGCGCGCTGGATTTCGATCAGAGCGCCTTCTTCAAGAAGGTCTATGAAGAGGAGTTCGGAGTATTCGGCGGCGCTCCCTTCGGGGCGCTGGTGGGCGACTACGAATTCGGCCGGGGCGGAGAAGACATCGAGTTGCTGGAGAAGGTGGCGCAGGTTGCCGCGGCAGCTCATGCGCCCTTCCTTTCCGCAGCCGCGCCGGAGATGATCAACCTGACAGAATTCTCCCAGATGACGGGAATTCGCGATGTCTCAAAGGTCTTCGACAGCACGGAATATGCGCGCTGGAAGGGCTTCCGGGCTACCGATGACTCCCGTTACGTTGCTCTTACCCTGCCTCATGTCCTGATGCGCGAACCGTACGGCAAAGATACGAAGCAGATCGACGAGTTCGCCTTCGAGGAGGGAGTCGACGGCCGGGATCACTCGAAGTATCTGTGGGGCAATGCGGCCTATTCTCTGGCTGCGCGGCTGACCGATTCCTTTGCCAGATACGGCTGGTGCGCCGCGATACGGGGCGTGGAGGGCGGTGGCCTGGTGGAGTCGATGGCCACGCACAACTTCCGCACCGATGAAGGCGACCTGGCGCTGAAATGCCCCACGGAAGTCAGCATTACCGATCGCCGCGAGAAGGAGCTTGCCGACCAGGGCTTTGTGCCGCTGGTTCATTGCAAGGGGACGGACTACGCCGCATTTTTCAGCGTGCAGACGGCTAACAAGCCCAAGGTCTATGACAAGGCCGAGGCCAACGCTAACGCGCGGCTTTCGGCCCAGTTGCCGTATATGCTGGCCATGTCTCGTTTCGCGCATTATCTGAAAGCGATGATGCGGGACAAGCTAGGCAGCACCATGAGCCGCTCCCAGGCTGATCTTTACCTGAACCAGTGGATCGCGAATTATGTGATCGCTGACGATAATGCGTCTCCCTCCGCCAAGGCTGAACACCCCTTGCGCGAGGCGCGAATTGAGGTCATGGAAATCCCGGGGAAGCCTGGGGCGCTGCGCGCCGTGGCCTTCCTGCGTCCCCACTTCCAATTGGATGAACTCACAGTGTCTCTGAGGCTTGTAGCAGATTTGCCCCAACCCGCGGGCAAGTAGCACGACTGCTCCCTGCCTCTTGAACCGGAAATCCCCAACCGGCCTTCGAGCAAGGCCTAACTCGAAAGGATTGCGACATGGCAGTTGATTACTATCTGAAAATCGATGGCATTCAGGGTGAGGCGACGGACCAGGACTTCAAGGATCAGATCAACCTTCTTTCCTTCTCCTGGGGTGGAAGCCAGGTCAGTTCTGCAGGTACGCGAACGGCCGGCTCCGGAGCGGGAAAGGTCGAGCTCTCGGACTTCAGCGTCACGAAGCACTTTGACAAGTCAAGCCCGCAGTTGTTCAAAGCGCTGGTCTCAGGAACGCACAGCGGAACCGCTGTTTTGAGCGCGGTGAAGGCGGGCGCAAGCGGCAAGGCGTTCCTCAAACTCACTTTCGAGGAACTGTTTGTAACCTCGCAACATGTTTCCGCGTCGGATGAACTTCCGGCTGAGAGCGTCTCCTTCAGTTACAAGCAAATCAAGATCGAATACAGCACGCAGAATGAGAAGGGGACACTTACGCCTACGGCGTCGCATACGTACAACGTTGGGACCAATAAGGTTTCCTGAGGAACCATGACACCACTTGCGCTTTACCGCGACGGTAAGCTGCGGGAGGCCATCAAAGCGCTTGGCGACGAGTTAAGATCGAATCCTCTCGACGCCAGGCGCCGCACGTTCCTGTTCGAGCTTCTGGTATTTGCCGGCGAGTATGACCGGGCAGAGAAGCAGCTGGATTTTCTGGCGGGGGCGAATGCCGGGGCTGCCGCAGGGACTCTGCTTTATAGAAGTGCGCTGCACGCAGAGCGCGCCCGCCAGTCCATGTTCGCCAACCGCGAGACGCCTCCTCTCCGGCAAGATGCGGTTCACAGCGGAGTTTGGAATGGAACCCCGTTCGGCAAGATCAGCGATGCGGACCCGCGGATCGGCGCCAACCTCGAGGTGTTCCTGGCCGGCAGTTACACCTGGATTCCCATTCATTATCTCCGCAGGCTCGAAATTGAGTCTCCCGTCAATCTGCGTGACCTTATGTGGGCGCGGGCGCGCGTGGAGACAAGCGCAGACTTTCGGCTGCAGGAGCTGGGCGAAGTGCTGCTTCCTGTTCTTTCTCCCCTCTCTTCCCGTCATGCAGATGAATCCGTTCACTTAGGCCGCGAATCGGCCTGGGGGCCGGACGATGTCTATGGCGAAATCCCGTACGGAGCGAAAATGATGCTCGTCGATGGGGTCGAAGTTCCGTTGCTGGAGATTCGCAGCGTTGTCTGGTCTGCCCAGGAGAAGGAGTCTCAAGATGCCTCTGCGTGAGGATTTGCTTGCGCCGATTGCAGGAGAGAACCCAGCGGGCGCTGACCTTTACTATGACAAGGTCTTCGGTGAGATCAAGGAAGCGCGTAGAGAAGACGACGAGAGTCTGCCGGAAGGGGACATGGTCCTGGCCCAGAAAAAGAAAGCAGACCATCGCGCGGTCATCAAGCTGGCGGGCGATGCGCTGGCCAAGAGGAGCAAGGACCTCCGGTTAGCAGGCTGGCTTGTGGAATCGCAGTTGAGGGTTGAAGGGTTTCCGGTACTGGCGCCCAGTATCGAGTTGCTTCGCGCACTCCAGGAGACCTTCTGGCCTACGCTCTATCCGCTGATCGAGGAAGGCGAAGACCTCGAACTGCGGATGCTTGCGGTGGAAGCAGCCGGGGGGCTGATCACCGCTGCCGTGCGCAAAGCACCGCTCACCCGAAGCGGCCTGAGCCTGGTAGATTATCTCGAGTCTCGTGCCGTCGGCTCTGAGAAGGACGCAACCACGGATGCAAAGCAGGAAGCGCGCAAGGACGCCATCGAACACGGCAAGCTGACCGCCGAGGATTTTGACCAGGCGTTTGCGGCAAGTCCAAAGAGCCTGTACGTGGAAGCGGAAGCAGCGCTGGCAGAATCGCTCCAGGCTACAGAGCGTCTCGATCAATTCCAACGGGAGACTTACGGAGACAGCGCCCCCAATCTGTTGAAGCTGCGGGATGGGCTGGCGGAAGTTCATCAGATAGCGGAATTGCTGCTCAACGAGCGGCGCAAGACCGAGCCGGATCCAGTGCCAGTGGCGGATGTGCCGGCGCCGGAAGAAGGTGGTCGGGCGGGACAGGAAGCAGATGGGGAACCGTCTGAAAAGCCAGTTCGGCGCGGGTCTTTCACCTCTGGCCAGTTGGGCCGGATAGCTGATGCTTACGCGCTGGTTGTCGAGAGCGCGGAGTTTCTTTTTGAAAAGGATCCCAAGTCTCCCATACCGTATCTTGTATGTGCCGGCTTGCGGCTGGGCGAGACTCGCATGCAGGGATCGTCGCCGGCGCCGGGCTTTGCTGTGGGGCCGGGTGCGGAGATAAGGCAATCTCTGCGGGCGCTGGCTACGAAGGGTGCGTGGAATGAGTTGCTGCGTGTTTCCCTCCCGATTCTGGCCAGCGAATGTGCCAGGGCGTGGCTCGATCTACATCGCTACATATGGCAAGCCGGGCAGGAGACCGGGGCGGAGGCAATCTCGGACGCTGTAGTTGGAACCGTGAAGAGTCTTCTTGCCGTTCGACCCGAGTTGCGACAATGGACTCTGGAAGACGACACCGGAGCGGCGAACCCTGAGACGCAGCAGTGGCTGGATGCAACCGTTCTGCAATAGCGCATTTGCAGCGATTGCGGGAGGATGAGTTGGCCAGAACCAAGTCAGAAATTCTGATCACACAGTCGTTGATCGATCGCCTGGTCGATCATGGGCAGTGGCCGGAAACGCGCGCTGCATCTATCAGTATGTATCGCGAGTCGATCAAGCGGGATCTTGAGTGGCTGTTGAATACCAGGCAGCCGGTGATACAGGAGTTGGAGTCCTTTCCCGCCACCGCCGCTTCGGTATTGAATTATGGGTTGCCGGACATTCATAGTTTCGATGGCTCCACAGGGAAAGAGCAAAATGCCCTCACTGTTGCCCTGGAGAAGTGTATTCGAACGTTTGAGCCCAGGATCAGTCAGCCTCGTGTTTATCTAACCCGCTCGGATCAGTTAAGCCGGAGTCTGAAATTTCATATCGAGGGCCAGGTCTTCTACGAGAACATGAATGAAGAGATCAAATTTGACACCGTGCTGGAGTTGATCAGCGGCGAGTATGAGGTGAAATAAAGGCATGCGCGAGGAACTGCTGGAATACTATGAACGCGAACTGACCTATCTGCGCCAGATGGGTGGCGAGTTTGCGCGCAAATATCCCAAGGTCGCGGGCAGGCTTTTGCTCGATCCGGATCGCTGCGACGATCCGCACGTGAATCGTCTCCTTGAAGGCTTCGCGTTTCTTGCCGCCCGTGTGCATCGCAGGATCGACGACGATTTTCCCGAGATCAGTGAATCCCTCACCAGAATCATCCATCCGGGCTATCTCCGTCCCATACCTTCGATGACCATCGTTGAGTGTCAGCCAGACCCGGCCCAGGGGAAGAAGACGGCAGGAATGCGCATTCCGCGAGGGACGCCGCTGGTGACAAAAACTCAGGTCGAGGGGCTGCCTTGCCGCTTTCTTACTGCGCATGACGTGGAACTTTGGCCGTTTTCGGTCGCGGCAGCGGAGTGGCGTCAACCGGAGCGGATGCAGCGGCCGCCCCGTGCGTCTGTGGGAGTACAGGCAGCAGCGGCGGCTCGTTTGCGGCTTCGTTGCCAGAGGGATGTGGTTTTCTCCGGGCTTCCGCTTTCCCGTCTGCGCTTTCATCTGACCGGAGATGCGAGCGTCGTGTATTCGCTGTATGAGCTTCTTTCTGAAAAATGCATTGAGATTCAGCTTCGCGATCCGAAGGATGAGAAAAGGCTGATCAGCCTGGAGCCATCGCGGCTTCGCACGGTGGGGTTCGATACTGAGGAAAGCCTCCTACCCTTTGTACGGCGCTCGATGGATGGGCACCGGCTTCTCCAGGAGTACTTTGCCCTCCCTGAGAAGTTCCTGTTTTTCGACCTCGAGGGCCTGGAGCCACTGGCACAGGCCGGCTTTGGAGAAGAGGCCGAGATCGTTTTCCTGTTTTCGAGCTTTGAACGCGCCGAACGGCAACAGGTTCTAGAGCTTGGAGTCAACGAGCAGACATTCCGGCTCGGATGCACTCCGGCAATCAATCTTTTCCCGCAGAGCGCCGAGCCCATCCTCCTGAGTCAGACGCGGCATGATTACACTGTCGTTCCGGATAACCGCCATTCCGCGGTGATGGAGATATTCAGCATCGAAGAGGTGATCGCAACCAATCCGAGATTGCGGCAATCGGTCGTGCTGGAGCCCATGCATGCGTACCGGCATCAAACGCGCAACCGCGAGGATCTTGCATTCTGGGTAGCAACCCGGCACGTGAACGAATTTGGCGAGCGGGAACCATCGACGATGACCATCTCCGTGGTTGACCTGACGGGCAATTTCACAGAACCCGAGGCGGACGTGCTGATGGTGCGGACCCTTTGCACAAATTTCGATTTGCCTTCCCGCTTCCAGTTTGGATCTGAAGGCGGCGACTTTGAAGCAGTTGGGTACGCGGCGGCCAAGACTGTAACTGCGTTGCGACGCCCCACGGCGAGCGTCAGTCCAACCGGAGGGAAAGAACATTTCTGGCGGCTGATCTCCCTGCTCTCTTTGAACTATCTGTCTCTCAACGAAGAGGGCCGGACGGCTATGCAAGAGATCCTGCGGCTGCATAACATGTCCGACTCCGCGGCCAGCGAGAACCAGGTGGGGTCGATATTGAAGATGAAGTCTTCGCCCGGTTTTGCGTTGGTCGACTCAGCCTATGGACTTATCCCCGCACGGGGAACACAAGTGGAAATGGAGTTTGACGAACAGCAGTTTGCCGGCAGCGGATTGTATCTGTTTACGGCTGTTCTCGATAGGTTTCTTGCCAGTTACGCTTCAATGAATAGTTTTTCGCAACTTACGGCACGGAGCACTCTACGAAAGGAGGCGATGGGGAAATGGCCGCCGAGAGCTGGGACTCAAGCGCTGCTGTAAGCGCGCAGGAAAGTGGAAAAGATGATAGGCCCGAATTTCGGAATCTTCGCAGCATGTTGGACGAAGAACCGTTTCGAGTGCACTTCTTTCAGGCTGTGCGCATGCTTCAGAGAATGGAGCAGGATCGCAAACCGGTCGGGTATTTCATAATGCCTCAGGGAGAGACGATCCGGTTTTCGTCGCGCACTTCGCTGGCGTTTCCACCCAGCGAGATTTACGAATTGCGGCGCGCGGAGAACGGCCAGATGAGCATGACCGTGGAGTTCATGGGTCTCTGCGCCGCAATCTCTGTCATGCCGGCGACCTATACGGAGTTCCTCATTGCGCGAGCTCGGGAGAAGGACCACGCAATGGAGGATTTTTTGAACATCTTCAACCATCGCATGATCTCATTCTTCTACCGGGGCTGGGAAAAGTATCGCTTTTTCATCGAATATGAGAAATCGGGGGAGGATCGTCTTTCCGGCCGCCTTCTCGATCTGCTGGGCCTTGGCACTGAGGGGCTGCGCGGGCGAGGCGGAGTTCCGGATGACGCATATCTGAACTACGTCGGCCTCCTCGCGCGTCATGTGCGCTCAGCAGCTTCGCTCCAGCAGATTCTCGAGGACTACTTCGGCGTTCAGGTTCACATCCAGCAGTTTGCCGGCGCGTGGCGCAAGCTCGATCCTGAGAATCAGACCTGTTTCACTGGGTTCGGTGGGGCAAGCGAACGTCTGGGTGTGGGGGTCGTGGCCGGGGACGAAGTTTGGGATCATCATGGCCGCATCCGCATTTCATTGGGCCCGATGCGCTTCGAGAAGTACCTGAAGTTCCTGCCGGGACAGGACGCTTATCACGAGCTTGTTGCATGGTTGAAGTTTTACTCAAATGGGAGTTACGAGACCGAGGTGCAACTGGTCCTGGCGCGGGAAGATGCTCCGCCGTGCGAGTTGGGGTCGGGCGGGGAAAAGCGTCCACAACTGGGGCTGGTGAGCTGGTTGAAAACCAAGCCGCTCGATCGCGATCCCGCCGATGCGACTTATCTGGTGCAGTGAGAGAATCTTGAGTCCGAGGTTATGAAAGTCTATGAGCACAAATCTGAAAGCACTCATCGACAAGTTGAACGATACCACGCGGCGGGCACTTGAATCTGCGGCCGGCCTGTGCGTGGCGCGGACGCATTATGACATCGAGATCGAACACTATCTCCTGAAGGCGCTCGATGGCAGCGACAACGACATTGCCGCGATCCTCAAGCACTTTGGAGTTGACCGCTCACGATTGACCGCGGAGCTTGAGCGCAGCCTGGATTCTCTGAAGAGCGGCAATGCGCGCTCACCGGCTTTCAGCCCTGCCGTGGTCAAGATGCTCTCCGAAGCGTGGACGGTTGCCAGCATCGACTTCAACGCAGCGAATATCCGCACAGGGTTCACCCTGCTTGCGCTGTTGGGCCACGATGAGCTTGCCCGGATCGTGAAGGATATCAGTAAGGAGTTACAGGCCATTGATGTGGACGGCCTGCGGGGCGCCTTCTATGACATTGTAGCCAAATCCAAGGAGACGCAGACAAGCCTGACCGCCGCGGCTGACGGAAAAGAGGAACGCACCGGTGGAGGGGACGGCGCTGCTCCAGCTTCGAAGGGCAAGACGCCGCATCTGGATCAATACACGGTGAACCTGACTGCGAATGCCGCGGCTGGGAAGATTGACCCAGTGCTGGGGCGCGACCAGGAGATTCGTCAAATGATCGACATTCTCATGCGGCGGCGTCAGAACAATCCGATTCTGACCGGAGAAGCCGGCGTGGGTAAAACGGCAGTGGTGGAGGGTTTTGCCAATCGCCTTGTCAGCGGCGATGTGCCGCCGGCATTGATGGGCGTTCATCTGCACAGTCTCGACCTGGCGCTGTTGCAGGCGGGCGCGGGAGTTAAAGGAGAATTCGAAAACCGGCTGAAGGGACTGATCAACGAGGTGAAGTCTTCAACCGAAAAAATCATTCTATTCATTGATGAAGCGCACACGATGATTGGCGCGGGCGGACAGGCGGGACAGGGCGATGCGGCCAATCTGCTGAAACCCGCGCTTGCCCGCGGTGAACTGCGGACCATCGCCGCAACCACCTGGTCGGAGTACAAGAAGTATTTCGAGAAGGATCCGGCACTGGCCAGAAGGTTTCAGGTGGTCAAGGTTGAAGAGCCTACTGAAGAGGTTGCCTGCACCATGCTGCGGGGCATTGCGGCGTCGCTCGAGAAACACCACAACCTGAGAATCCTCGATGAAGCAATTACAGCGACAGTTAAGTTGTCGCATCGCTATATCGCCGGCCGGCAACTGCCCGACAAGGCTGTGAGTGTCCTTGATACGGCGTGTGCGCGGCTCTCTTTGGGGCAGAACTCGACTCCTCCCCGGTTGGAAGATACTCTGCGGCAGATCGACGCGCTCGAAGTGCAAAAGCGGATACTCGAGCGGGAGACGAAGATAGGCGCCGACCACGCGGAAAGATTAACCGAGATAGAGGCTCAGGTCGCCGCCGCGAAACATGAGCGAGATATTCTCAAGGAGCAGTGGGAAAAAGAAAAGACCCTGACAGAAAAAATTCGCGGTCTGCAGGGGAGCTTGGAGTCGCCTGAGAAGAAGAAATCTAAGGCATCGGCGAAAGAGAGCGATGTACGGGCGGAACTCGCCCAGCTTGAAGCTGAGCTTGCCACATTGCAGGGCGAGCAGGGCATGATGCGCGTCTCTGTGGATGCGCAGATTGTCGGCGAAGTCATTTCGGCCTGGACGGGAATCCCTCTTGGCAAGATGGTCCGCAACGAGATCGAGACGGTGCTCACGCTCGATGAACATTTGAAGAAGCGCGTGATCGGTCAGGATCATGCGCTTTCCGCCATCGCCCAGAGAATACTCACCTCGCGAGCCAACCTGGACGATCCGGTGAAGCCGGTCGGGGTTTTTCTCCTGATTGGGCCAAGCGGAGTTGGAAAAACGGAGACAGCCATCGCGCTTTCCGACGTTCTGTACGGTGGCGAACGCAATATGATCACCATCAACATGTCGGAATTTCAGGAAGCCCATACAGTTTCAACCTTGAAGGGATCACCCCCGGGCTATGTCGGCTACGGCGAGGGCGGCGTGCTGACCGAAGCAGTCAGGCGCAGGCCATATTCGGTTGTGCTGCTGGACGAAGTTGAGAAGGCGCACCCCGATGTGCTGGAACTGTTCTTCCAGGTGTTTGACAAAGGCAGGATGGAAGATGGAGAGGGCCGCGAGATCGACTTTCGGAACACGATTATTCTGCTGACCAGCAACGCAGCCACGGATACGTTCATGAAGCTTTGCGCCGACCCGGAGACAATGCCCGACAGTCAGGGCATGTTACAAGCCCTCAAGCCAGAGTTAAACAAGATATTCAAACCAGCGTTTCTTGGCAGGCTGTTGATCGTGCCGTATTACCCGGTGCGGGACGAAGCCCTCAAGCAGATCATTCGACTTAAGCTTGGTAAGATTCAACGGCGCCTGATGGAGACGCACAAGATCGCTCTTGAGTACGACGACATTCTTTTGAACGAAGTGGCCGGGCGCTGCACCGAAGTCGAGAGCGGAGCCAGGAACGTCGATAACATCCTGTCGAACACAATGCTGCCCGATCTATCGCGCCAAATTCTGTCGCGGATTGCCGAAGGGGCAGCCGCGGACAAGGTAAGCATCTCAGTTAAGGACGGCGCGCTGACTTACGCCTGGGGTGTTGCGCACTAGCGTAGGCTGCGTTCTGTCCGGGTTGTACCAAATTGTCTTCTGGGGGATTTAGGTAAGGAACAGGCGGGGTTGACATGGCAACTTTCAAACAGGCAGACCGGTTGATGCAGTTTTCAAGCCCTCTCGGCAAGGACGTGCTGCTGATTGAGTCGCTCGAAGGCGCGGAAGGAATTTCGCGCCTTTTTGAGTATCATGTCGAATTGCTCGCAACCTTGGATACCAAGATCGATCCCAAGTCGATCATCGGCTCCAAGGTGACGGTTGCGATCAGCCTGAACGATGCGCAGGGATCAAAGTGGATCAATGGCATTGTTGCGTCGTTTGAGCAGTGCGCGGGCGATAAGGAGTTCGATGTTTACCGGGCGCGGATTGTGCCATCCATGTGGCAGCTCACCTTAAGCTCCAACTGCCGCGTTTTCCAGGACAAGACAGTTCTGGATATTGCCAAAGCGGTAATCGGCGAGTATGGATTGTCCTTGTCGGATCAGACCCACACAACCTACAAGCAGCTTGAATACTGCACGCAGTACTCCGAGTCGGATTTCCAGTTTGTCTCACGGATATTGGAAGAGAGCGGTATCTTTTATTATTTCGAGCATACTGACCAGGACAACAAAATCATATTGGGAGACGGACGAAATGCCTATCGGGACTGCCCGTTGTCGGCTTCAATTCCCTATGCCCTGAGTGGGGAAGGAGCCGAGGGAGCATACGGGGCAAGAGTTATCGAATTCAGCGCCATGGCAACCATGGTTTCAGGCAAGCACTCGACGGCGGATTATAACTACCGCGACTTTGTCCGGGCCGATGTGCCGGACAAGAATAGCGCCAGTCCATTCGGGAAAAATGCGTTTAGCGAGTATCTTTATCCCGCGGGAGGAGAAGGCTACGCGAACGACGCGACGCAAGTGAGCAAGGATCTTGAGTCGTTGTACCTGGAGACGCGGGCGCTGGCCGCCGATTCCATGTCGGAGGTTTTTCGCGGGGGCTCGAATGCGCGCTCTTTTTGTGCGGGTTATACCTTTAGCCTCACCAAAAACCCCCGCGATGCGTGGAACCGGAAGTACCTGCTAACCGCGGTGACCCTCCAGGCGGGCCAGGTTCCACCCTATCGAACGAGCGACACGCGTCAAGCATCGGAATACAGCAATCGATTCGCGGCGGTTTCCTCGGATATCGTCTTCAAACCCGCGCCGACGTTCACGAAGCCCAGGATCTACGGTCCGCAGACTGCCCTGGTTGTCGGGCCCTCGGGCGAGGAGATTTATCTTGACGCGCTGGGGCGCGCAAAGGTCCAGTTCTTCTGGGATAAGCAGAATCCGCGGAAATCGACAGTGGACACCACCTGGGTGCGCGTTGCGCAGAGCTGGGCTGGAAATGGATGGGGAGCATATTACTGGCCGCGCGTGAACGACGAAGTGGTGATTCAGTTTCTGAATGGGGATCCGGATAACCCGGTGATCACAGGTTCGGTTTATAACGGCGTGAATACGCCCAAATACGCCCTGCCTGACAATAGCACTCGTTCCGGACTGGTTACGCGTAGCAGCAAGGGCGGTTCTGCGCAGAATGCGAACGAGTTGCGCTTTGAAGACAAGATGGGAAGCGAGCAGGTCTACCTTCATGCCGAGAAGGACCTCGATGTTTCGATCGAGCACGACCGGCGCATCTCTGTGGGGAACAATGACTCGTTGATTGTTACGGGTGTGCAGAGCGAGCAGATCGGTTCTGACTACAACAGGCAAATCAAGTCGAATTCGGTGGAGCAGATCGGCGGGAATTCCGACCTTGCCATTAGCGGCAATCAAACGGAACAGGTGGGAGGGAATCACTTTCTCAATGTAAGTTCCAACCAGAGCATACAAGTAGGTTCGGCTTATTCCATCGTTGCCAACAATACGGTCTATATCAATGGGGGTATGAGTGTGGTGATTGAGGCGGGAATGGAACTTAGCCTGATAGCCTCCGGGAACTTTATCACGATCGGACCTACGGGAGTTGCGATCTCAGGAACAATGGTGCTGATCAATAGCGGCGGGGCTCCCGGTTCCGGCAGCCCTGGGGCGGTCAACAGCGCTGCAACGCCAGCTACTCCAGACACTGCAGACGATGGCACCAAGGGCGGGAAGATGAACAGTTAGGCGTTCACGCCCTTGCGAGTCAGCAAATCGAGTCGAGATCGATTCAAGGAATGATTGAGGACGCTTGATGCAAACATTGGCACAACCCGGCGCAGTCGCCCAGTTTCCCTCGATTGGAAGATGGAGTGTTACCGCGATGCCGGGTGGATGGATCTATGTTGCGGATTTTGGGATACGACAGATGATCATGGCCGCGGGAACGATAGCCGCAAGTGTTGGGGTGGGTCAAGACACGCTCAATGTTGAGAGCGGCCTCCCGGAGTATATCGAGAATCAAAAGAAACTGATTGGGAGCCGCCTGAAAGCAGCGAAATTCGCAGGACCGCAAGCGATCGCTTTTACGGGCGCGGATGAAGCTCACCTGCTCTTTGTTCGCCACAATGTGGCGTCAGCCGGGAGCATGTTGCATGCCCAGACTTATGTGCGATTGGGCCTTTGGCTGGGCATTGTTACCCTGACGGCGTTGGAAGGACAACTGGGGGCAGTACGAGCGGACTACGAGGCATTTGTGAAGGGCTTGCATATTAGAGCAGAACGGGCAAACGAGCCGGCAGTGAGGAATTAGCAAGTTGACACTGATTGTGGAGAAATGCCGATGCCGCCAGCAGCCAGAGTGACCGACATGCACGTCTGTCCAATGGTGACTGGCGTTGTGCCTCATGTGGGCGGTCCGATCCTGCCCCCTGGCGCACCTACGGTGCTCATCGACTTCCTTCCGGCCGCGACTGTAACTACCATGGCGACCTGCGTGGGCCCTCCGGATATGATCGTCCTGGGATCGATGGGGGTGATGATCAATTTTCTTCCTGCCGCCCGCATGGGAGACATGACGGTGCATGGCGGAGTGATTGTGATGGGCTCTCCGACATGCATCATTGGTGAGGTTGGAACGCCATCGCCCGGCGCTGGCGGCTTGGGCGGGGTCGTGGCTGGATTGATGGCGAGTGGTGTAACTCTGCCTTGAAAGGCATCTGTTCATGCAGCCGCAGTTTAGTTTATTGACCGGTAGAGTCCCATATCTTCAATAAAGCGGGAGAAATGTACTCTCTCACCGGATTGTAATTGGCATTTCGGGCCTGTTGGAATGCCGACAGTGCGTCCGCGGACGGCCCCTTCCACAGTGTTCGCGGGGTTTGCAGCATGGACCGTTCGATCAGGGTTGCTCCCAGGTAGAAGTCGGCCGCGCCTGGGTTCCGGGCGGTCTGCGGTGACTCCAGATAGTTCATGAGCGCTCTCCGCGCATCGTCGAACTGCGAATGGTAAAAATACTGGATTGCTGATGTCAGCTCATTCTTTGCAGCCGCCGGATCGTTCTGGATCGCCTGCTCAATTCTGACAGTATTGCTTTGCGCGTCCTGGTTGCCCGGCTGAAGTTTCAGTACCATTGCGTAATCGCTGAGCGCATCTTGCTGATTGTTCTGTTTCTCCGCGTTCCGCGCATCGTCGAGCAGTTTGTTCACTTTTTTGGGAATATCCGCATTTGAATTGACTGTGGGCCTGGGCGTGGAAACCGGCGGAGGCGGAGTGTTTTTTGCCTGCATCGCTCTCTGCAAGTCGGCAATCATTCCCGCCGGATTATTAGGCCCATTGGGGTTCAGTTCTTTGGCCATCGTCAATTGTCTGATTGCTTCTTGCTGATTGCTCTGCTCCACCTTCTGGGCCTGATCGATGTACCCTTTGTAAAGGTTTACGTTGTTGACGTAGGTATTCGCAGTCGCTTTAATGTCGGAATTTGTGATGCCTTGCGCCAGTGTGTTGACAGCCTGGAAGTCGCCTTTGGCCCAGGCGGCCTGTATCTGTTTGAGGAGTTTCTCGTTCTTGATTCGGTCCAGCAGGAACCTGGCTTGGCCGGATAACTTCGGGTCGTAATCTGTAACAAGCCTTGCCTGGGATTCCGCCTTGTCCAGATCATGACTCTTGTATGCCGAAAGGGCGATAACCAGCGCCGCTGTGTCGTCCTCGATGAGACCGTTGCGGTAGCTATAGCAGGTGTCTGCGTACTTTTTCTCTTTGGGGTCCAACTGCGCCGCCGCGCAAAAATCCTGAACCTGCCTCGCGCGGTCGCTGCCTTCGCCTTTCGCTTTTTCAGCCAGGTCTTTTGCCTGTTTCTTTGGATTGTCCTCGGCATGCAGCGCCTGCGCCGGCACTGCGCCAAGGATGAGGCAGAAAATGAAAATAGTTAGCCACCGGATCATTTTGCCCCCCCGATGATTTTTTCGATCGCAGTAGTGTCGATAGGCTTCAATTCGATATTGCATACCTGAGGGGACTGACCCACATCGCATTGTTGACTCTGTGTGCTTCCGTCGGGTCCCTTGAAGCTCACGTCATATCTGCCGGCCGGAATCTCATCGAGGCGCAACGGAGTCCAATGATCTCCGGCAGGAAGGGGTATGACCTTGCCTTTGTCGGAGGTCACGCTCACCACCTCAGCAAAGGGTGTGGCGTTGAGTTCGAGGACGCCCATTGGCGCGGCAGGCGCGGGACGCAGGAACCAGTATGCTGCGCCAGCCGCTCCGAGCACGATCACGGCAATGCATCCAATCAAAAGCGGAACCCGTGAGCCGCGCCGGGCTTTCACCGGCTCAAAGCCTGGCATTTCATGCCGAATTGCAACTTGCGTACTGGGCGCTTCCTGCATTGGAATGGCCGCCCCGGCCTGTTTGACCTTAGCTTCATTCTCCCTGGCGGCGTCCAGCCTGGCCTGCAATTCACGCACGCGTGAATGCTGCTGAACATCCTGCGGTTGGCTAGTGAGAAGCTGCGATGCTTGTTCAATGTTTTTTTCGCCCAGTGCCTGTGCGCGGCTCACGACTGCATCGATGCGGCGGGTCAGGTCGGTCAGGCTGCCGATCGCCTGCCGCAGCAACTGCTCGACAGATGCATCTCCAGTTTCCAAGGCCACGGGTTGCAGAAGAGCGATCGCATCTTCGAGCTTACCGGCCGCGATCAGTGCCTGCGCTTCCCGCGTGGAATTCGCCGCTGCCTGACGAAGTTCAACCTTTCGTTTCTGTTCTCGCGCATAATTAAGCAGGGATGCGATATCCTGGTTTTCGCCGCACTCAATCGCCGCGGATTCAAGAACCTGGATAGCCTCGCCAAACTGTCTCGCGTCGATGGACGCTTGTGCCTGCTTCAGGTACTGAGCTTTCCGCTCCCCGGTGCTCGCTTTCCTGAGCTGCTCGACGGCCTTTTCCTCCAGGGCAATCAACCGAGGCTCGCCTGGCATCTGTTCGAGTGCCTGGCGAACGGCGGCGAGAGCCTCCTGAGGGTTGGTTGGGAAAAGATCGTAAACCTGCAGCGATGTCGTCTCCACCAACTTCTTCGCGGCCTGTTCCCGTTGCCTCGTTTCCGCATCGACTTTCAACTGCAGCAGCACCGCCTCTCCGGGGAGACGTTCCTGTGCACGTTGAATCAGCACCAGTGCCCGCTCCAGCTCATCCGATGAAATGCACTCCAAAATCTCGACGGCGATTTGGTCGATGATCTTGCGCCGTCGCTGTTCTTCCTGGCGATCGACGGCGTCCTGGTATAGCTGCTGAGTTTCGGCGTCTGTCGGGTCAATCTCCAGCGCCGCGCGCAAATTCTTGATAGCTTCTGTATACTGCTGGGCAGCAAGTTGCCCTCGCGCGGCATCGCTGAACTCCCGGCGTGTGCGCGCCTTGGATGCCCGCTCCGCCTCCTGAAGGATCCTCGCGCGCTCGTTGCGCAGGTCCGTATTGCGCTCATCGAGTTGAAGCGCCTTGTCGATCAGTTCACTCGCAGCACCGAAGTTGCTGCGGGTGCGAGCTTCCCGTGCCTGCCCCAGAAGAGAGGCAACCTTATCGCCCTTCTCCTTCAATCCGCGAACGTGTTCGATTTTTTGGGTAAGCTCAGAATTTCCCCGATCCACTCCTTCCGCCTGCTTATAGAGCTCGAGCGCATCGGCATAACGCTGCGAAAGGACCGCCTCTTCAGCTTCCTCCAACAGTTGCCGAAGCTGCCCCGTCTTCTGTTGTCGTGAAAGCTTCTCCTGCACTTCGCGGAGCAGCTTCTTTACTTCTGCATTCTGTGGATTAATACGTTGCAGGTCGAGCAATACCGGTCTGACGCTCGTCCACTTCTCCTGATCCATCAGGTGCTTTACGCTACCCAGCACTTCACCCACATGTTCGCGCTTGAGTTCGTAGTTGATCGCCTCAATATCCGCGGCCATTTCCTCGGCTGTCTCATATCGATCGACCGGATCTTTTGCGAGCGCATGATCAAGCAAATGGTCAAGGGCTGGCGGATAACCGGTCAGCACACTCGACAGCGGGTCATGCGGTTCGTGGATCACCTTGTAAAGAGTTGCTGGATCGTCGCTGGGAAATGGCAACCGCCCCGTGAGCAGCAGGTAGAGAATGATGCCCACGGCCCAAATATCAGCCCTGCCATCCGCGGTCCTGCCCAGTAGTCTCTCCGGAGGGATGTAGTGAAAGGTGCCGATCACCATGCCCGTCTGTGTGTGACCGGATTGACTTTCCAGCCGGGCAACCCCGAAGTCAACTATCTTGACGTTTCCATCCGGCTGCACCATGACGTTTGCCGGCTTGATGTCCCGATGGATGACTCCCTTCTGGTGTGCATAGCCCAAACCGATGCACACCTGGCGAACAATTTCCAACTTTTCGATAAGAGAAAACTGGTGTCCGGCGCGGAGCAGATTCTCAAGCGAATCCCCGGGGACAAACTCCATGACGATGTAGGGAAGGCCATCCTGCTCGCCGAAGTCATAGACTGTGACGATATTCGGATGATTCAGGACGCCGGAACGAGCCTCCTGCAGAAAGCGCTGACGAAGCTCTTCAGTCGCTTCGGTGAGCGTCTTGATCGCCACCTCGCGACCGACAGATTTATCCAGTCCCCTGTAAACGACGCCCATGCCGCCAACGCCTAGGATTCCCAGAACCTGGTATTTGCCGATTTGAGTAACTGGCGTACCGGTATCCATTGCCTAACACCCGACTCGAATAGAACTCGAAGCCAGCAACAGCGCAGATTCTCGACAAATCCGGGCCGGCGCGACGAATTTCAACACACCCTAAGAAGGCTTGCTGCTTGTCAAATGCACGATGTGAATCTGCGTCGCTGTTGGATCCTTATCTGGAGTAGCAATCGTGAGGCCCCGGCTACGAGCTAATATACCTCATGATGCTCCCCCAAGGCTTGTCATTTTATGCTTGTTTCCATCCCCGGGATTCGGACAGGTCGTGAAGCCCGCGCCTGGGAGAAAGATCTTGTATCGCATTCATATCATGCAAGCTTCCTTATCCCCCCTTCCATCCGGCTCTCGCCGATGTTTAGATTGGCTTGGTCCCCAAAATCAGAATCGCAGACCATCGCAGAGGAATCACTAACGGTTGTCTTTCAAGCCCTCAGGTCCGGAATTCGTTACAATTCTGAGTCTATGGATGAAAAACCGCAGGAGAGCGTCTCTGTCGAGTTCGCGGTGGGCGTCGGCGACGGCAAATTCACAGCCACCGCGGTCGTGCCTGCCGGTCAAACCAACCTCACCCAGATCCTGCCTGTTTTGCAGTCGCTCGATGACTCGCTCATAGGCGGCATCACCGCGCAGTTGAACCAAGCCGGCCTCGCCGTCTCCTGCAAAGCCGGCTGTGGCGCCTGCTGCCGCCAGATGGTGCCGCTCAGCATCTTCGAGGCCGAAGCGCTCAGCAACTGGGTTCGTACCCTCCCCGAATCGCGCCAGGAGGAACTCGCCGAACGCTTC
This sequence comes from Occallatibacter sp., assembly GCA_049515455.1. GTDB lineage: Bacteria > Acidobacteriota > Terriglobia > Terriglobales > Acidobacteriaceae > Telmatobacter. The sequence continues at coordinate 20,647 of JBEKUB010000005.1, read as the reverse complement.
CATCAAGCACTCCTGAAGCTGGCTGCCTCCGGCCTCATCGACCGCATGGTCAACGAGGATTGGCTGTCCGAAACCGAGTCCGCCCGCCAGTTGGCCCTCGACTACTTCTACCAGCGCGTGCCATGTCCCTTTCTCGAGGATGAGTCCTGTTCCATCCACCCCATCCGTCCGCTCATCTGCCGCGAATACCTGGTAACCTCTCCACCTCAACACTGTGCAGATCCAGCCACCTTGCAGGCCGCCCCCGTTCACTTGCCGCTCAACTTTTCCCGCATCCTGAATGCCATCGGTGCTGAAGTCGAACGGGATTCACGCGGCTGGATCCCGCTGGTTTTTCTCTTCGCTTGGATGAAAAGCGGCGCCCGCCCCGGCGAAGCAGTCGCCGGCGCCGGCCCGCAGGTGTTGTATGAGTTTGTAAAGCGGATAGGCGAGGCCCGAAGGTGCATGCCTGTGCGTCGCCAAAATTCCATCCGGGCGTAATGAGGACCGGATTCGTGAATTTGACGGTCGTTTTGGCTGTAGTTATCGGCTGAGAACGGGGCGGCCGGTGATTGCAGAACACAGTCAAAATGGGGCTAAGTCCATAATGTGGGGTCGGCGGGTACACGTCTCCCTTTGGTTATCCTCCATTTTTATGGGAATGGATTGAAGAACAGATTAGGCAGCCAGATCGTAGCGATGATGCAAGCCACCGAGTCTCGGCATAGATATGTCCCGTCTATACGCATCTGAATCCGTCGCCGCTTCACGGCTCGATGGGGTTTGCTTCTCCAAACCGAGATGAGTTCGGTCCTCGTGGTAATAGTGGACGTATTCGTTCATTAATCGCTTCAGATGGCGTTCAAAGCAATCACGTGGTCGAGCATATCCCGGCGGCAGTTGCCGACCCAGCGTTCAGCAACACCATTCTGCCACGGACTGCGGAACCCAGTTCGCTTCGGTTGGACGTCAAAGCTCTTCACTGTGCCGATCACTTCACCATTAAACTGTGCGCTACGATCAAAGATTGAGTAACCGGGCGCTGAATCCGAGGGGAATGCCTCGTGCAACCGCTGAACGACCATAGGGAGCTGGTGTGTGACGGTCAAAGCCGGAAATCGATCTTCATCGTTCTGCATTCGAACAATTCGAAAAGGGACTGCCGAACTCCCGAACAGAGAATCCTCCGAGTTTTTCCGCAAGGTCGAAAGGCGGAGAATGTTCTCCGGTCCCTTTCAGAGCTAAATACTGAATACGCGCGAATTTACCCGGAGAGGAACGGATAGTTCGATTTCTCTACCTAAGTTGTTGATTGTAAAAATTCTATGGCGGAGAGAGTGGGATTCGAACCCACGTTAGAGTTTCCCCTAAACACGCTTTCCAAGCGTGCGCCTTCAGCCACTCGGCCATCTCTCCAGAGGGCGGTCTATCTCTTCAATTTAACATACGCCTAGTGCCGGGTCGTTTTAGGAGCGGCGATAGTTTCGAAGGGAGAATCAGGCCCGTTTCACGGCGAGGATGCGTTTGCTAGGCTTGGCTGCCTGATTTATAGTTTCGTTTGCTCGCCGGGAAGAGTTTTTGCATGCGTCTACGGTGAGATATGTTTCTCAGAAAGAGGAAGTTCATGGCCGGGATCTCTCGTCGCAAACTGCTCTACTCTGGAGCGGCGCTTTCTGCATCATCACTGGTGGCCCAATCTGCCTGGGGTCGCGTGGCAGCGCTCATGGGCGGCGCTCCCGGCGCCGGTTCGGCTGGGGCGCTGGCTGCGGTTTCGCCGCGGGAACAGCTGCTCTTCGACTTTGGGTGGAAGTTTCAATTTGGACACGGCAGCGATCCGACTCGCGATCTGGGCTTCGGGTACGGCCAGGGAGATTTTGCCAAGACAGGCAACTTCGCCTTCTCGAAAGCTGAATTTGACGACTCCAAGTGGCGCAAGGTGAACCTGCCGCACGATTGGGCTGTCGAGCTGCCTTTTGTTCGCGACGAGGAGCAGAAGTCGCATGGGTATAAGCCTCTCGGCCGCCGTTATCCAGAGACCAGCGTGGGGTGGTATCGGCGCGAATTTGAGATTCCGGCCAGCGATCAGGGCCGGCGGATTGCGGTTGAGTTCGACGGCGCCTTTCGCGACGTGCTGATCTTTGTGAATGGGTGCTTTATCGGCCGCAACGATAACGGCTACGCTCCCTTCCGCTTCGACCTGACGGATTTTTTGAATTACGGAGAGAAGAACTATATTGTTGCGCGCGTGGATTCGAGCTTTGGCGATGGATGGTTTTACGAGGGCGCGGGCATCTACCGGCATGTGTGGCTGACCAAGACAGATGCGCTGCACCTGGGCAAGTGGGAGAGCACGGTGCGGACTTCTGTGAATGGCGGCTCCGCCGTTTTGACTCTTGGTACAGTGGTGGCGAACGAGGGAAAGCAGGCGGAGAGCGCACGGGTTAGCTGGCAGATCCTCGATGCCTCTGGTAAAACTGTGGCCACGGCTGAAGCTTCGCCGCAATCGATCGCTGTGGACGGAAGTGCAAGCTTTACGGCCAACGCACAGCTAGCCGATCCGGCGTTGTGGTCGGTGGATGCGCCGAACCTCTACTCGGCGATTGTGACTGTGGAAGCGGGCGGCAAAGCGCGTGACGCCGAGCGCGTCAGATTTGGAGTGCGCACCGCGGTCTTCGACGCCGACAAGGGATTCTTTCTAAACGGCAAATCTATCAAGCTTCAGGGCACATGCAACCATCAGGATCATGCCGGAGTCGGCGCGGCGGTGCCGGATCGCTTACAGTGGTTCCGGCTGGGAGTGCTGCGCGAGATGGGATGCAATGCGGTACGCACCTCGCACAATATGCCGACGCCGGAGTGGGTGGAAGGCTGCGATCGTATGGGCATGATGATGATGTGCGAGACGCGGCAGATGAGTTCGAATCCCGAGGGTCTGGCGCAACTGGAGACGATGGTCAAGCGCTATCGCAACTCGCCTTCCATCGTTATCTGGTCAATCGGCAACGAGGAGAACCAGTTGCAAGAGCAAATGGCCGAAGAGGGCACGAAGATCGCAACGACCATGGTGCGGCGTTGCCATGAACTGGACCCCACGCGCGTGGTTTCAGCCGCCGTAAATGGAAACAATAAGAAGGGCGTCTCCGAGGCATTCGACATCATCGGCTTCAATTACTATCTGCAGTACCCCGACGAGTATCACAAGAACAATCCCAAGAAGGCAATTTATGGGTCGGAGACGGCCAGCGCCATCTCCACGCGCGGCGAATACTCGACCAGCAAGCTGCGCAATACGATTCGGGCATACGATACCAGCGAGCCGGGCTGGGGCGAGACGGCTGAGCAGTGGTGGACGTTCTACGGCACTCGGGAATGGGAGGCGGGCGGATTTGCGTGGACGGGCTTCGATTATCGCGGAGAGCCCACGCCTTATGGCTGGCCCTCGATCAACTCGCAGTTCGGTATTGTGGATATGTGCGGGTTTCCGAAGGACACGTTTTACTACTACAAATCTTGGTGGGGCGTCGAGCCGGTGCTGCACCTTTTTCCGCACTGGAACTTCGAGGGCAGGGAAGGCGACGAGATTCCGATTTGGGTTCACTCGAACCTGGACGAGGTGGAGCTGTTTGTGAACGGCAAGAGCCTGGGCAGCCAGAAGGTTCCGCGGCTGGGACATGTGGAGTGGAAGGCGAAATACGAGCCGGGTGTGATTGAAGCACGTGGGTCAAAAAGCGGCCAGGTGGTGCTGACTGAGAAGCGCGAGACGACTGGGCCGGCGGTTTCAATACGGCTGACGGCGGATCGGACGGAGATTTACGCTGACGGAGAGGACGTTGCTGCTCTGAAAGTTGAGGCGCTGGATAAGGAAGGGCGCGCGGTTCCTACGTCCGGCACTTATATCGGATTCAAAATCTCCGGTAATGGAACGCTGATCGGCGTGGGGAACGGTGATCCCAACTGCCAGGAGAGCGATAAGGAGCCGCATCGGTCGCTGTTCAATGGGCTCGCACAGGTGATTGTGCAATCGACCAAGCGGGAGGGCGAGATTCATATTGAGGCGGTGAAAGAAGGTTGGGATGGTCCTGAGCTGACGCCGGCGAAGTTGGTGATTAAGACGAAGAAAGTGGAACTGCGGCCTGTGGTGGAATAAGAGCAGGGAATAGGGAATAGAAATGGGGAGACCTTGCGGTCTCCCCATTTTTGTTTTTGCGCCATAAGCGCGTACGCCTGACGGCAAGTCCTAGTACATGCCGTCCATGCCGCCGCCGTGGCCGCCGCCTGCTGGGGCAGCCTTTGGCTCGGGAAGCTCGACTACCAATGCTTCGGTGGTGAGCAGGAGAGCCGCGATCGAGGCTGCGTTTTGGAGAGCGGTACGGGTTACCTTGGTGGGGTCGATGACGCCAGCTTTGACCAGGTCTTCGAACTTGCTGGTCAGAGCGTTGTAGCCGTAGTGCGGGTTGTACTTATCGCTTTCCTTGTTCTTGCCCTCGATGACCTTGGCAACTATGACAGCGCCCTCTGCGCCAGCGTTGGCCACGATCTGGCGGAGAGGCTCTTCAAGCGAGCGGCGAACAATTTGCGCGCCGATCTTCTCATCGCCTTCCAGGGTTTTGATCAGGTCGTCGACCGCGGGGATGACGCGGACCAGGGCCACACCGCCTCCGGGGACGATGCCTTCCTCGACCGCAGCGCGTGTGGCGTGCAGAGCATCCTCAACGCGAGCCTTCTTCTCCTTCAGCTCGGTTTCGGTTGCCGCGCCCACCTTGATGATGGCGACGCCGCCGACCAGCTTTGCGAGCCGCTCCTGGAGCTTCTCCTTGTCGTAGTCGGAGGTGGTCTTTTCAATTTGAGACCTGATCTCCTTGACGCGGCCTTCGATGTCGCTGGACTTGCCACCGCCGTCGACGATGGTGGTGTTGTCCTTGTCGATGGTGATGCGCTTTGCCTTGCCCAGATCCTCAAGCTTCACGCCTTCCAGCTTGATGCCGAGGTCTTCAGTGATGGCCTTGCCGCCGGTGAGGATGGCAATGTCGCCCAGGATGGCCTTGCGGCGATCGCCGAAGCCGGGAGCCTTGACGGCAGCCACGTTGAGCGTGCCGCGCAGCTTGTTGACGACCAGGGTCGCCAGCGCTTCGCCTTCAACGTCTTCCGCGATGATCAGAAGGGGCTTGCCGCCGCGGGCAACCTGCTCGAGCAGGGGAAGCAGATCCTTCATGGCGCTGATCTTCTTTTCGTAGATCAGGACGTAGGGCTCTTCGAGAATGACTTCAAGCCGCTCGGCGTCGGTGACGAAGTAGGGGCTGAGATAGCCGCGGTCAAACTGCATGCCGTCGACAGTCTCGAGACCGGTGTGCATGGTCTTCGACTCTTCGATGGTGATGACGCCATCCTTGCCGACAACCTTGACCGCTTCGGCAATGATGTCGCCGATCTCCTGGTCGCCGTTGGCGGAGATTGCGCCCACCTGGGCTACGGAACCTTCGTTGACAGGCTTGGAGAGCTTGCCGAGGGCGCCGGTATCGATCCACTTTCCATCCTTGTCGCGTGAGCCGATGATGACCGTAACGGCCTTCTCGATGCCGCGGCGGAGGGCCATGGGATTGGCGCCTGCCGCAACCGTCTTGACGCCTTCGCGGAAGATGGACTGGGCCAGAACTGTTGCTGTGGTGGTGCCGTCGCCGGCAACGTCGGAGGTCTTGGAGGCAACTTCACGGACAAGTTGCGCGCCCACGTTTTCCATGGGGTCTTTGAGGTCAATCTCTTTGGCCACCGTCACGCCGTCTTTGGTGATGGTGGGTGAACCGAACTTCTTTTCGATTACAACGTTGCGGCCCTTAGGCCCGAGCGTCGCTTTGACGGCGTCCGCGAGCGTGTTGACGCCGCGCAGAATCGCCTGACGGGATTCTTCACCGTGCAGAATTTGCTTTGCCATTTTTGTTACTCTCCTAATTCAGTTTTCAGTTTCAGGGATCAGAGATCAAGGATCAGAGATCAGGGGATGATTACTTCTTCACGATGCCGAGGACTTCTTCTTCGCGCATGATGAGGTACTCTTCGCCGTCGATTTTGATTTCGGTGCCGGAGTATTTGCCAAAGAGAATCTTGTCACCAGCTTTGACGTCGAGAGGGAAGACCTTGCCTTCGTCGTTGGACTTGCCCTTGCCAACGGCAATGACTTCGCCCTCCTGGGGCTTTTCCTTGGCGCTATCGGGGATGATAATGCCCCCACGGACGGTTTCGCCCTCTTCCACACGGCGGACGAGGATGCGGTCATGGAGCGGGGTAAATTTGACTGCTACGGATGTTGCTGCCATTGCTTTGCTTCTCCTTCACGCGCGGCGAGGTTGAGCCCCGGCCGCGGGTTTTGAGTGGTTCTCAACTTTAAAGCTTGCCGGAATTACGGATTGCGCTCCCTGAATTTGGGGATAGAGCTGATTTAAGCAGTTCCATTTAGAGTGTGCTAGCACTCTCGCCTTCCAATTGCTAACGATAAGGAAGGCGAGCCAATGTTGTCAAGAGGTTGGCCGTGAAGATATGAGTGAGTCTCGCTAAGATTAAATCATTCGGCGAACCATCCATCTCTCGTTCAATTGGAACGCTTTTGACCAAAGAATGGCTGAAATTGATCATTTTCGAGCTATTTTTGCTATCAGAATCCTGGCGGTATCGTTTTGTAATCATGCACTTAGGCACGAAATAAGGCGAACAAGCGGAGAATCGACCCCCCAGGGGGTGGGGGTCACCGTCGCGTGGATGGCTCCAGCCACGTCTCCCTAGAGATTCAGACCCGGAGGCGCCGATGAGCTTTGTTGCCATAACGGAGACTGGCAGGGGGCGCGGAAGATGATGAGATTCAATGATGCTTAATTCTCCTAAAAATATTGTGCGCGAATTGGGGATAATAATCTGCAAAGTGGAGTCTCATTCTTGTTGTTCGGATGGGGCCATCTCGCTGGAACGGGGAATAGAAGAATGGCGCGGCCCCACTCGCTGACGCTCAGGTCTACGGGTTAGAATGAATTTCATGGTTCGTCGTTTACTATTTTTTTTCGTCGTTGTAGTCGTATCCGGCCTGATGGCTCTTTCGCTTGCTGCCGGCGCCCAGGAGAAGGCCAATCGAGGCCGCAAGTACAAGGCGCCCCTGCCGACCGCACACATCGAGGTAACTGTGTTGCGCGATGTGAATGGCAAGCCCATTGAAAACGCCGCGGTCGTCTTCCATCCCATGGAAGGCGATAAGGACGTGGGCAACATGGAGCTGAAGACGAATGACGAAGGCAAGACCCTGATCGACGTGCTTCCCGTCGGCTCGACGGTGCGATTGCAGGTGATTGTGCGCGGCTTTCAGACCTATGGGGAGGATTACCCGGTCGATAAGCCCAATATGGCAATCGAGATCAGGATGAAGCGACCAGGCGAGCAGTACTCGATCTATAAGCCTCACGCGGCAGATGAGGTGATGGGCGGAAAGACGGCGGGGCAGCCCAAGGATGGAGCGCCGACACCGGTACCGGACAAGACGGGCGGGACTCCCGCGCAGCCGAATGCGCAGACTGGCAGCCAGGCTCAGCCGAAGTAGGGCCGGTATTCATTTCTGGAACCAGTCGCGCCCTTTTGAATAAGCGGGACAATGAGCAACCTACCACTCAGCGGCAAATCGGCACTGGTTACCGGGGGCGCGCGGCGCATTGGCAGTGGGATCGCGCTGGCGCTGGCCGGGGCTGGGGCGGATGTGGCTGTTACCTATCTGAAATCCCAAGACGATGCTGCGCGGACGGCTGTGGAGATTGAAGCTCTCGGCTGCCGGGCGATTGCGATTGAGTGCGATGTGCGCTCTGAGGCCTCGGTGCGGGAGGCGATTGCGGCTGCTATCGGGAAATTTGGGCGGCTGGATGTGCTGGTGAATAATGCCGCCGTCTTTGAAACTGCTCCGCTGGAAAGTATCACCCTTGAACAATGGGATGCGGTCTTCGAGACTAATGCGCGGGGGCCGTTTCTGGTGGCGCGAGAGACGCTCGCTTTCCTTCGCGCTGCTGAGGGAAGGATTGTGAATATCGGCTCGCTGGGGGGGATTCATGCATGGGCGGGGCACGGGCACTATTGCGCTTCAAAGGCCGCGCTACACATGCTTACGCAGGCTATGGCCAAGGCATTTGCGCCAGAGGTGAGCGTGAACTGCGTTGCGCCGGGATGGGTGGAGTTGGGTGAGCGGCCTCGTGAAGAGGCGGCGCGATTTGCGGCGAAGACGCCGATGCGGCGGAATGGGACGGTGGAGGATGTGGCCCAGGCGGTGCTGTTCTTCGCTACGGGACCGCGGTTTGTTACGGGGCAGATATTGGTTGTGGATGGCGGGTTGGGGATTTCCTAGAAGTTGCGCACTTGCGTTCCTCAGAGGCCGTTGGTTTCTGCTTATTTAATTATCCTTGCATCGTCCCGATGGGACTCAGAGACGAATCTATCAAATCTCTTTTCCCCACGCTGAAGCGCGGGGCTAACGAACTCTGCGCCTCCGGCGCGTTTGTGCGGATATTTTTATGCGGTTCCCCATAACGCCTCGATTATTTTTGCATTTTTTGGCGCGAATAAATTCATGCCCCGACACAAAACGGGTTTGGGACGAGTTTGCTCCGATTTACTTAGCGAGAGAATAGACGTTGCCAGAGACTCTTTGTGATCGTCTTTGGAACGCCGTTGCCGGTCGAGGCGGGGGGGGCTTTGGCGGGTTTGGAAGGGTTGCGGCTGGGATCGAACTTGAGCGGTACGTCTTCCCACAGGCCGAGAGGTTCGGGTTGAGCGGGCCAACGTGCGCCCTCAAGGGCGGCGCGGGGATTGGAGATGCAGAGCCGACGGGCGGTCTCTTCGCCGGATCGGTTGACTATGTAGTCATAGGCCATCTTCATCTTGGGCGGACGCCACTGGGGGTTGTGGGCGTCGGTGGCGATGAAGTGGATCCAGTTGCGGTCAAGAAGCTCGTTGGAGAAGGCTTCAGCGAGCTTGCCAAAACGGCCGTGGAGAGAGGCGGCGGTAACCTGGACGAGGCACCCTTTTTTGAGCCAGTCGGCCAGCATATTGGGGCGCTGGTAGAGGACCGTGTTGCGCTCCGGGTGAGTGACGATGAGGGTATATCCGGCCAACTGCAAGCGGAACATGGCGTCAGGCAACTGTGGAGGGATGACCACTTCGGGGAACTCGATGAGCAAGTAGCCTTTGCCTTCAATGGAATAACGCAGAGGGTTGGCCAGGGCATCGAGGATATTGTCGGCGTGGAGGTGGAAGTCACAGCCGAGGCCCAGGCGGACAACGTCCTTGAGGAGCGAGCGCAGCTCGGCCAGGCGTTGGTGGACAATCTCAGCCTGATAAGGAAAGGCGTAGCTGGCGTGGGGTGTGCAGACGATATCCGTGATTCCCTCGGCTGCGGCCTCGCGGGCCATGGCCAGGGAGGTTTCGAGGTCGGGCGGGCCGTCGTCTACGCCGTAAATCAGATGGTGATGAATGTCGATCATTGCTTCCTATGCCCCACCTGATGAAACATATATCTTAATGAGTCGCCTGTGCCTCAACCATGGAGGCGAAGATCTTCCAGCCGTCGGCCGAGCCGAGGAGTTTTTCGCTGGAGCGGTCGGGATGGGGCATCATGCCGAGAACGTTTCTCCCGGCGTTCAGGATGCCCGCGATGTTGCTCAAGGAGCCGTTGGGATTGGCCTCCGGGGTAATTTCTCCTTTGGGAGTGGCGTAGCGGAAGGCGATTCGGTCTTCGGCTTCAAGCTGATGCAGGTCCTCGGGGGTGCAGTAGTAGTTGCCTTCCATGTGACCGATGGGCAATTGAAGCACTTCGCCCTTGGTGAGCCCGGCGGTAAAGGGGCTATTCGTGGTTTCAGCGCGGAGATAGACCTGCTTGCAGATGTATTTGAGACCGGCGTTGCGCATGAGCGCACCGGGGAGCAGGCCGGACTCAGTGAGGATCTGGAAGCCGTTGCAGATGCCCAGGACCAAGCCGCCTCCGGCTGCAAAGCGCTGGACCGACTGCATGACGGGCGAGAAGCGGGCGATGGCGCCGGTGCGCAGGTAATCGCCATAGGCAAAGCCGCCGGGAACCAGGACTGCATCAACGCCTTGAAGATCCTCGGAGTCGTGCCAGAGGAAGGTGACGGGCTGATGAGCGACTTCGGCAATCACGTTGTAAGTGTCGTGGTCGCAGTTGGAGCCGGGAAAGACCAAAACCCCGAATTTCATGGTTCTAGGGTAACAGCTTGACGCCGCGGGATACAGGGAATCCGGGGTGCGGATAGCTCCATTTTTCGCGCCGTTAGCAGTGATATACTCACATGGTCAGGCGCGTGTGCGCCTCTATTGTCTATCGAACGTTGAGGTTCTTATGTCCGGCCATTCAAAGTGGGCCACGATCAAGCACAAGAAGGGCGCGCTGGACGCCAAGCGCGGCAAGATATTCACTCGTCTCCTGAAGGAGATCGCGGTAGCCGCCAAGGGAGGCGGCAACCCGGACACCAATGCACGCCTGCGAACGGCAGTTGCCGCGGCGAAGGCGGAGAATATGCCGCAGGAGAACATCAAGCGGGCCATCCAGCGCGGCACGGGCGAACTGGAAGGCGTGAATTACGAAGAGATCAGCTTTGAGGGCTACGGGCCCGGCGGGGTTGCGATCATCGTGGATGTGATGACGGACAACCGCAATCGGGCGGTGAGCGAGATCCGGCATGCATTCAGCAAGAACGGCGGAAACCTGGGCGAGTCCGGCTCGGTGCGGTTCATGTTTCACAAAAAGGGCGTGATCGCGGTGGAGAAGTCCGCCGCGACGGAAGATCAGTTGATGGACATCGTGCTCGAACACGGCGGAGATGATCTGAACGACGAGGGCGATACCTGGGAAATCATTACCGATCCGTCCGCTTATGACGGTGTTCTTGCGGCGTTGAAGGCGGCGGGGATCGCCACGGTGATGAGCGAAGTGACCTTGGTTGCGTCGACTTATACCAAACTTGAAGGCACGCCGGCGAACCAGATGATTCGCTTGCTGGAAGTTCTGGAAGAATGCGACGACACGCAAAATGTTTACTCGAACTTCGACATGGATGCCGAGGCGATGGAACAGGCGGCGGGCTGAGTTATCTTTAGGCGAGCAAGGAAGAGGCCGCCCGGTTGTGGCGGCCTTTTTATGGGAATAATCCTTCATTGTGATTGAGGAAAGGGCAGAAGATTGAGACGATCAGCAAGGTTTTTCACGCTTTTTCTGATAGCTGGGAGTCTGATGGTGGGAGCGTGGTTGGCTTCAGCCGAAACATTAGAAACCGCAGCCGCGAGCGGTGATAACGCCGCCGGCTCTGCAACTCCGGCGCACCAGCAACGTACCTGGGAGTATGGGCCATTTATCAACTATGGAAATGGCTTGGGAAACCGCGATACGTACAAGTTTCTTTCCGCGGGCTTGCAATTGGGGAAGCAGCTTTTTCCGGTTACGCACTCTGGGTCCTTCGAACTTGGCGTTAACATTATGCCGCTGTGGCAGGCCTATACACCGGCGCCGCACGAGCAGTCGGTTATCATCGGAGGCGTGAATTATGGCGACGCTCCTTATGGAGGCGGAACATATCGAGGCGTCAGCATTACACCGGTGATCTTTCGCTGGAATTTCCCGACCTGGCGGGAGCGCATTCAACCGTGGCTTCAGGGCGCGGGCGGACTTATCTATACCACACACAAGTTTCCGCCGGATGAATTGGTGATGCACGGAGAACCGGGCGGGACTAGCGTATGGAACTTTTCGCCGCAGGGAGGCGGAGGGTTTCACATCTTTACGCGGTCGCGGCGTTCGATCGATATAGGCATGAACGGGGAACATATCTCCTCGGCTTCACTGGGGGACAAAAACCCTGGTGTAAACGCCAGCCTTCAGGTGCAAGTGGGTTATACGTTTTGGAGATGAATCAGCACAGGGCTGTGGCCGCCGGGGGGTAGAAATTGTTAAAAGAACATCCCCTCAGGGGCTAAAGCCCGCACGAATTCTGCTTAACATTCGGCACGACTAAAGTCGTGCCCTGACACTTTGAACTAATGCGAAGATTTACGGCTCGGCTAAGGCCGTTTCCGTTCGGAGCTTCGATGGTTGAGTTTCCTGGTATCCCACCCTTGCGACAAGAACAAAGACGTCGCAAGGATGGGGCACCCAGAGTATTTCATTTGTCGGCTTACCTTCGGCTAAAGCCGTGCACTTTCGAAGTTGGGGGGACCGTTGATGAGCGGAGCGGTAGTTGAGTGCGTTCCCAACTTCTCAGAGGGTACGGATGCCCGGCGGGTCGAGGCGATAGTTGCCGCAATGCGCGTGGAGGGGGTGTGGCTGCTTGACTGGTCAATGGACGCCGATCTTAACCGCTCGGTGGTGACAATTGCCGGAGATCCGGCGGCGGTGGTGGAAGCGGCGGTGCGCGGGGCCGGCAAGGCAGCTGAGCTGATTGACCTGACCCGGCAGCAGGGGGCTCATCCTCGCATTGGCGCGGCGGATGTGATTCCTTTTGTGCCCATCTCCGGCATCAAACTGGAGCAATGCGCGCTGCTGGCCCGGCAGGCGGGATTGGAGATCTGGCGGCGCTATGGCATTCCTATATATTTCTACGAGGCGGCGGCGGCAAGGCCAGACAGGGCAAATCTCGAAGACGTGCGGCGGGGGCAGTTTGAGGGGCTGCGGGATGCGGTAAGCAAGGAAGCAGCTCGCCGGCCTGACCTGGGGGGTCCCGGGCTGCATCCCACGGCTGGAGCCTGCGCCGTGGGAGCGCGCAAATTTTTGGTGACCTACAACATTTATTTCGCTACGGCCGACGTTTCAGTGGTCAGGGCGATTGCCAGGGAGATTCGAGCGGCATCAGGCGGGCTGAAGGGGGTAAAGGCGATGGGGGTTCTGGCCCATGGGCGAGCACAGCTCTCCATGAACATCACAGATTTTACGGCGACCCCGCTCTCCCAGGTCTATCGGGCGGTATCAAGCCTTGCGCTCAAGCACAAGGCCGAGTTGGTGGAGGGAGAGGTGATGGGGTTGATTCCTGAGGCGGCCTGCGAGCGGGAGAGCGAGTGGATGCGTCAATTAATAGAGTTCGACCCTCAAACCAAGATACTGGAGCGTCGACTCGGGGCTCCGCTTGCATGGCCGGGAGACGTTTAGCGGGTTGTGCAGGAGCAAGACCGGCGTTTAAGAAGACGCACGACAGGTACAATAACAACAATGGATTGAGAGCGTTTATAGGATTCACGTATGGGGACGAAAGGACGAATTTGGAGCCGATTTCCACATGCTGGATGTGAAGATACGCAGGAATCCCGGAGGATGAAAGTGTTGAAGGCTTTTCAGAAAGTTTCGATTGCAACCACGCTGCTGGCGGCAGCTACTTTGGCACCTGGAGCGCAGCTGTCAGGCGATGCCCGCGGAGCCGTTCCGCATGAAGTGCAGCAGTTGGTCGTGATTGACTATCGCGAGATGGAGAACTCGGCCACGGCGATGAATCTGCGCGAGCGGGTGATGCCCCCGGAACTGAAGCAGTTCGACGAGGCTTTGACCAAGTCGGGACTGAACGACAACCACGATGTGGACCAACTGGCCTTTGCCATGTTCCGCGCCCCGGTTACCGGCCAAAAATCACGCAACCCGAATGCGAGCAACGAGCGAATGGTGACGCTGGGTATCGCCCAGGGCCAGTTCGCCTTGCAGGACATTCTGGCCAACTTTAAGAAGCGGGGAATCAAGCCCCTGATGGTGCGTACCAACAGGATCTATCCGCTGCCCAAGACCGGCATGGTTTTGTGCTTTGTGGATCCGTCCACGATGGTTTTTGGCGACAAAGATGCAGTCACAAAAGCTTTGGATGCACGGGACGGCGTCTCTCCCAGCCTGCTGACCAACGACTCCATGATGGACGCAATGAAGACCGTGGACAGCGAGCCGCTGTGGAGCATTCTGGACCAGAAGGGCACCCAGAACATGATGAAGCAGGTGCTGGGCGAAGCCGGTTCAGTCACCGATTTCGATACAGTGCAGAAGCGACTGCAAGCTTCGTGGTACTCGATGAACTTTTCGCACGGCGTGAAGTTTGATCTGACCATCTCCACTGGCGATACGTTTACCGCAGCCACGATCACTTCGCTGCTGTCGGCGGCGCTGACATTACGCAAGATGAGCAGTGGGGATGCGGAGAAGCAGGCGTTGAACGGTACTCAAATCGCCTCGAATGCCGGAAATATGAGCATCCACTTTGCCACCTCCGACAAGACGTTTAACGATTTGCTGCACTCGCCGCTTTTCCAGGGGCTGGTGCGCTAAGGTAGCGGACTGAGGAGAATCTCCGGATGGCGTGGCCGTCCGGAGATTCTGTCTAGAGGCCTAAGACCGCTGATCAGGGAGATCGGTTAGCCGCAGCCTGACTTCGCGGCTGTTTTGGGCCGGCGCTGCGGACTGACCAGTGTAGTTGCCCCATTCCAGACCGGGATAAGACCACTCGTTATAGAGGCTGAACGAAACCCGTCCATCGGGAAGCACCGATGCGCGCACGGCTACGTCGGCGTTGGCTTCGGCGCGGGCGCAAACCGGGCTTCCGGCCAGGGTGCAGGCTGCGTACCAGATATTTTCCTTTAGCGATCGGAAGTCGTTCGTGGCATGCGAAGTTTCGTCGGTTTTGCCCCAAAGAAAAGCATCCCCAGTATCCTCTGACCACGACCACTCCGGGCGGACCCGATAAGCGAGCGCCGGATGGGCGGCCTTCTTGAGCGCGATTCCTTTGGGGCGGCCGATGTGATCATCGGGGTAGACGGACCATAGGGAATCGCGATGCCAGGAGAGTTTGTCGATTGCATCTGGCAGGATATAGGCGACTCCGGAGGTGCTTGTTTCTGAAGGATTGGCGTGGATGCGGTAGCGCGTGGTGAGCAGGCCGCTGCCATCGATCTCGATTTCGAAATCTACCGGAATGCCGTCAATGCCTTCGTTCTTCTTGCACTCACCCGAGGTGAAGATCGTAACCGTATCGCCGACAGCGACGGCTTCGAAATGACGCAGCAGCCAGGGGGAAGTTAATGGGCCGGTGCCGAGGTCGAGATAGGGTCCGCCGGTGAGAATCACCTTCCCGTTGAATTGGGCTTCGCGGATCAGACCGGTGGTTTGGCTGATGGTGATGGATAAGTTTGGTCCGGTGATGAGCAGGTGGTTCCCGGAGCGGGTCAAGACTGCCGGGGCTGGCTTCGGTAGGGCGAGCGACGGGGAAGTGGGATCGATTCTCAGATGGAATTGATCGACCGATCTACCCTTTGCAGAAAAATCGAGCTGCAGCGCGTCGTTGGGCATCCAGGTGCGCGGCGGGATTTCCAAGTAGCCGGAACGATGCGGGGCGAGATCGACGGACGAAAGACGGCCTGAATCGGTGCCGGCTGCCCAGCGAATCTCAATCTCATTCAGGTTTGTATGATCGAATGTATTGGTGATGGGGATGGAGAGAATGCTGCCGCGCGCGGGGGCCGGCAGGGGGCGGTCGTCAATGCGAATGGGAGAGTAGGCCTTGGCGGTGAGCCAGTACTCCGGCTTGGGACGGCGCCAGCCGTCGATGATACCCCAGGGGCCGTACCCTTCCGCTCGATCGGGCAAGAGGAAAACTTCATCGATGCCGGCCCAGATCGATCCGCCGAGGCAGCCTTCCGCAGAGAGGAACTTCTCGCCGAAACGACGGATGCTTCTTCCCCAGAAGTTGCGAACGCCTGGGTCGCGGCGCAGCGTATCCAGGTTATAGCAGGAGATGTGGGCGAATTCGTCGTTCAACAGGGGATAAGTGCTGCTGCTTAGATCGGCGTTTACATCGGCGTAGTGGCGGCTATAGATATCGTAGGCCGAGGTTTCCATGGGGACGTTGTCGGGGTAACTAAAGATGACGGGGCGGCTGGGGTCGTGCTCGGTGGCGAAGCGGCGCTCGGCCGCGAAGTTTGTTCCCCATTGGCTCTCGTTGCCCAGTGACCAGAAGAGAACCGAGGCGTGATCGCGATCGCGTTCGATCATCTCCTGAAACTGGCTGAGGAAGCGGGAGGTAAAGTCGGGATTGGAGGACGGGCCGTTCTCTTCATTCGACCAGCAGACGGCTGATTCCTCTTCCAAATAGATGCCGTGGCGGTCGCATGCCTCGAGAAATTGCTCGGAGGGCGGGTAGTGGGAGGTGCGGATGAAGTTGATGTTGGCGGCGCGAAAGAGTGCTGCGTCCATTTCGTCAAACTCAGTGGGCACGGCACGGCCGTGGATGGGGTGAATGCTGTGGCGGCAGACGCCGCGAAGCTTGACGGGACGGCCATTGACGAGAAGCCGGTTGCCATCGCGCCGTATGGTGCGGAAACCGATTTTTCGGTCAAAAGATTCGACTGTCTGGCCGCCAATGACGAGAGAGACCTGAAGCGTATAGAGGTTGGGGTGCTCCGCGTCCCATGATTCTGCCGACTGCACGATGATCTTTTGTGCGGTCTTCGAATCTCCGGGGGCGAATGGGATCGTGTTCACTTTGAGAGGAATAACGACGCCGGAATTATCGGTGAGCGCTAGTTGGAGCTGGGCGGGGCGAGCATCGAGCGACGATAACCCAGCCGCCAAATTGAGGATCCCGGATTTACTCTCGACGTCGAATGAGGCCGCTGCATCCAGAGATCTGAGGCAAACCGGTGGAACGGCAAAGAGGCGCACGCCGCGAAGAATTCCGGCGATGGAATGCTTGGCGTAGTAACTCGCTTGAGAAATATCGTCGCTGCGATCGGTGACGCCGAGGACCAGGTCAGCTTCTTCACCGGGCTTTACGTGATCGGTGATCTCGCAATCCCAGGAGGTGAAGCCGCCAAAGTGATCGCGGAGATAAACGCCGTTGACCCACAATCTTGCATGACCGTAGACACTGTCAAAGCGTAGGAAGATTCGCTGGTTGCGGTAATCGGTGGGAATGCGAATCTTTCTTCCGCACGGATATTCCACGTCGTGAGCAATGGAAAAGCCGAGTGTGGCAAACTCATTGGGCATTTCTACTGGGGACCATGCAGAGGTATCGAGGTTCTGCTTCCAGAACTCGGGCTGAGGGGTTGGGGCAAACTTCCACTCACCTGCAAGCGAGAGAACCGGGGTGCGGACGTCGGTGACAGAGGCAGGTATAGGGAGCAGGCGTGGAGTCGCGCCAGCGGCGGTGCGGGATGCCGCGGAGTCTTCATTATTCAGGGCGCTGGCCCTGCCCAGAAGACCGGAGTGCGCGGCTAGAAATAAAGCACTCAGCGATTCTACGAACCTTCGCCTGTTCACGAGGGGATCTCCTATTTGATTTCAGCATTGATTAAAGCACGCAGGATGGACTTGATGGTACCGATCATCGGAGTTCAAACATAAGTTGCAAAAAAGCAAACGCGGGTCCTTCGACTACGGTCGCTAAGCGACCTCCGCTCAGGATGACAGTCTTGGGGGGATGCCGAGGCCGCTCAGGCTGTTTTGGCGATGGAAAAGTTGGAAAGCGCGACGGTGGGGGATGCGGCTCCGGTCGAGGTAAGATTGTTGCCACTGCAAATCTGATTGCGGCCGTTGCGCTTGGCAGCGTAAAGGGCCTCGTCGGCGAACTCAATCAGGTGGATCGCGTGCTGACCCAAACTGGGCACAATGGAGGCGCAACCCACGGAGATGGTCAGGATCCCGAGGGGATTGGTGATGTGTTCGAGTCTGCGGCTGCGCAGGGCCTCGCAGATCTTGTTGGCAACCTCGATGGCTCCTTCGCCGCCGGTATTGGGGAGGACAACGGCAAACTCCTCTCCGCCGAAGCGGGCCGCCAGGTCTCCGGGCCGCGCCACCACAGCCTGGATCACCTCCGCTACCTGCCGGAGACAACTGTCGCCGCGCGGGTGCCCGTAAGTATCGTTATACGATTTGAATAAGTCGACGTCGATCATCAAGAGTGATATCGTCTTGCCGTCGCGCATGCCGCGACGCCATTCGTTGGCGAGATAATGGTCGAATTGCCTGCGGTTGGCCAGACCGGTGAGCGCGTCGGTGATTGCGAGGGTCTCGACGGCCCGGTATGCTTCCTGGAGGAGCTTTTCAGTATTTTTGCGCTCGGCGATGTCACGCACGAAGTTCAGAATCCCGGAACGAATGCCGGTTCGCGGATCGCGGACTGCGCATAGGTTGACTTCAACCCAGATATACTCTCCACTCTGCTTCCGGATACGGCACTCGACCGTGGCGTTATCGGAGCCGGAATGTAGTTCGTTCAAAGCCTCAGTAACTTTCGGCCGATCTTCCAGGTAGACCTGCTCAAGACCAATTTCTGTAGAAAGTGCCTCAGGCCTCCATCCCTCGATGTTCTTAGCGAAGGCAGATCCTTGTTTGCGGTGATCGCTCCAGTCGTCCAGTATGATCGCATCGCGGGACTTTTCACTCACCAGGTTTTGTAGCGCGACGATGTCCTGCAACCGGCGCTCGGTCGTCTTTTGCTGCTCCAGAACTGTAGAAACGCTGTAGAGCACAACCATGCCGGTGGCAACAAAACATTCCAGCAGCACAATGGGATTGGACGAACCGAGCACCGCAAGTACTGAAAACGGCCCCAGACCTCTTAACGTCAACAAATCGAATGTTGCGGCAACAAACAGCAACGACAGTGTCGACCATCCCAGCCCCAGACGCAGAAGCATGAGAACCAGCAGCGGGTAGATCATGAAAATCGCCGGAAAAGCCACATGTGCGCAGGCAGCGATGGTGACACCCGCGAGGAGCATCGGGTAGATCCAGATGTGTTGCCAATCGACGGTATTTCGGAAGCGCATTCGGAAGAGAGCCACCATTGCGGGGGTGGTGACTGCAATTCCCATACCATCTGATGTAAGCCAGCTCAGGAGTGTATATCCAAAAGGCGCGCGCAGCCAGAAGAAAGCATAAAGCGAGAAGATCGATCCCGCTGCCAGAGGCGCAGCCAGAACCGCGTAGCCCAGAAACCGAAGCAGATAACTGAACTGCGTAAATCGCGGAAGCTCTGTTGACCGATGCCGCAACAGCAGAGCGCCGATCAGCACCTCGCAGATGTCAAGCCCATTACCGACCAGATCCAGATGTTGGAGGTGTCCTGCACTCAGCGCGCTACCGGTTAACATTGCCACGAAGCTGACAGCGATTATTGCCGGCCAATTCCAGCGTGGCGCCAGCAACAGATAGGCAAGCAGCACCCCGTTTGCTACCCAAATCTGACTGTTGCCGACTCCGTTGTTGCTCCAGTTGAAAAGATTCCCCAGAACATTGGCCAGAAATACTGCGGTAAAACAACCCGCCAGGCGCAAGGCGAACGAGTATCTTCGCCACCAACGCCCACGTGGACGGATTATAGTTATGATTCCGATTTGGAATGAGCAATTGAGGACATCTTTTTATGGATGTTTATAACCCTGGAAAGATCAAAGGGTACGGATCAGAGTTGCGGAGTCAGCTGGGGGTGAAACTCGGCCTTACCGTTGGGGAGCAACACAATCTGGAGTTGGCCCTGTTGCGGCTCGGCGAGAGTAGGGCCGTCGATCTGCTCAGGATGGCCATCGCCGGTTGTGTATTGTACTTTGAGCGGACCGCTGCCGCGCAACTGGATGCGATAGTGGAAGCTGGCGCCCGCGGCCAGGGTATTGGCTCCAAAGCTGGCGCTGGGATAGTCGACCTCGAGCAGTTGAATCGTCGTTCCGGTGCGGTTTTCGACTATGGTTTCCACTTGATAGGAGTGGCAGCCGGTGGTCAGGGGCAATGCAGAAAGCAGGATTGCGGCCAGAATTCCCTCCTGAACCCTGCGTGGGGAGATCATACCTGGCCTTCCTCTGGGGTCTTTGCGCTTTCCGGCTGGGCCTGGGAGGCAACCTTCTTCTCCAGTCGATCGAGACGTTTGAGCAGCTCTGGCAGGCGCTGGAAGATGGTGACTGCGCGCAGCCAGACGCGATTATCGAAGCCGGGCGAGCCGGAGATGGTCTTTCCCGGCGGCACGTCGTGCGAGACGGCGGATTGCGCGGTGAGGATTACGCCGTCGCCCACGGTGCAGTGGCCGGCAATGCCGACCTGGCCGGCGAGAATGACGTTATCGCCGATTACCGAGGAGCCAGCAAGACCGGTTTGGGCGCAAATGAGCGAGTTCTCGCCCACCTTGGAACCGTGGCCTACCTGGACTAAATTGTCGACTTTGGTGCCATCGCCGATCTCCGTCGCGCCCACCGTGGCGCGGTCAATGGTTGCGTTGGCCTGGACGTCTACCCGGCTTCCCATTAACACCGGGCCGGACTGCGGAATCTTCTCCCAGTGGCCGGCTTCGTTCTTGGCAAAGCCGAATCCGTCGGCTCCGATGATGGCGCCGTTCTCGAGCGTCACGTGGTCGCCGAGGATGCAGTTTTCGCGGACTACTGCGTGGGCGTGGGCAAAGAAGTGTGCGCCCGTCTGAACTCCGGGATAGAGGACGACGTGGGGCAGCAGAGTGGCGCTCGGACCCAGCTTGACTCGAGAGCCGATGACGGCAAAAGCGCCAATGTGCGCGCTTTCACCGATCTCGGCCGTGGGGTCAATTACCGCTGTGGGATGGATGCCGGGCGAGTAAGCCGGAGGCTGGTAGAAAAGTGCAAGTGCGCGTGAGAAGGCAAAGTAGGGGTTTTTGAC
>JBEKUB010000004.1:0-182595 GCA_049515455.1 Occallatibacter sp. | reverse complement strand
ACCTGGGCTGGCAATCTCCAATTTGCCATTATTCTGAATCGCGGGTGTAAGTTCATCTCGCGAAAGATCGAAGACTACCAGAGGAGCAGACTCTCGACGGTCTTCTATGCATTGAACTTCATCATGCTTATGGCGGTCTCGATCCTAATGTTCTCCGTAATCAACTTCGGGATCTATAAGATTGATCCAGGTAATTTTAATGTTACAACCAAACCGAACTTTTTCATCTTCTTTTTCTATAGTGCTAACACCATTTGGGGGCACGGAATTAGCGAAGTCGTTGCAGCATCTACCTTATCGAGAGTGTTCTTTCTCGCTGAGCTCTTTATAACGTTCCTCTTGGTTGTCATCCTTATCACCTTGTGGACTTCCGTCAGGAATGAGCGCGAGGCAGATGAAATAAGGCAGACAATTTCTAGCATCAGAAAGCAAGGGGATGAGATGGCCCTCTTTATAAGAGATGAATATGGCTTCTCTGTGGACGATGCAATTGCATGTCTTGTAGCCTTGAATATGGCAGGGTTGATCAAGGTCATAGAATATCTCTCACGGGAAGAAGTGTAGATATTTGATTCGCATTAATGGAGGGTGCCCCAAAACCTCGCCTTTGAGATCTGCGATTCTCGTCAATGAAACTTACGGCCTCGGTCTATCTCCTCAAGCCGCCGTAGGGATCTTCGCGGTCAGTTCGACTCCCAGAACCTTCATCACCGCCAGCGTAGTCTTCAGCGTCGAATTTCCCTTCGCCCGGAAAGACCGATAAAGCTGCTCGCGAGAAAGCCTGGTCTGCCCGGCAATCTGCGCCCCTCCCGAATTGGCGCAGCCGCAACTGCATGTCAAGCCCCATCCCTCCTGGCTTCAAAGCATCTCCCTTATCGTCAATGCCGTATGCTCACAACCCACTTGCATGTAATTTCTCTCAACCCGATACCCTGTCTTTAGGAGTTGTGTACCGTGCTCAGGCCCGCGACGTCGCGCCCGGCTCAATGACGCGTACGAGTCTGTGCAAGTTCCCCGTTTTCAGGAATTTGCCTTCCAGACTCCTCAAAACAAACAGTTTACGGTAGAACCCTCCTCCCAGCGTATTGAAAATAGACAATTTGTCCCAAACACACCGGGTGGGGATGCCCCCCTGTCACCCGCAAGAAAGGACTTCAAGGTCAACGAATGTCGTCACGTCATCCCCAGCGGACTCCACTGCCAGTCGCCCGCCAACTGGTCTCTTAGTCCCTAGTCCCTAGTCCCTAGTCCCTAGTCCCTAGTCCCTAGTCCCCAGTCCCTAGTCCCTGGCCCCTGCTTTTCCCGTCTCACAATGCAGCATGACGGTCCTACATGTGAGGTCCATCACATCCCGGAACTGCCCCATTCACTAGCATTTAAACCATGACAGCTGCGACCCTCATCCTGATTGCGCCGTCTTCACTTTTACTGGGTGCAGCACTGCAACTCCTGGTAGCAAAGCTCTGTTCCTCCCGCACCAAAGGCATCCTCGCCGCTCTCTTTTGCCTACCCTCGGTACTCGCCGTAATTGGCCTGATCCCCTCGGTCCGCTCCGGCCAGGCGGTGGAACTCAAGTTGTTTCAGTGGGATGGCCCGCTGGCCTTAGTCCTCCATGTGGACGCCCTCAGCGTCCTCTTCGCATTTATGGGCACCTTTTTGGGTGCGGCCGTGCTCCTCTACTCCATCGGCTACATGGCCCACGACAAAGCGGCCACCCGCTTCTTCTGCTCCATGCTGGTCTTCATCGGAGCCTTTGTCGGCCTGGTCTTCAGCGCCAACCTCTTTATTTTCTATCTCTGCTGGGAAGTCGTAGGCCTCTGCTCCTTCTCCCTTGTCGGCTTCTGGTACACCAACCCCGAAGCCGTCAGCGGCGCGCGCAAAGTACTTTTAATGACCCACATAGCAGGCTACGGCCTGCTGGCCGCGATCATCGTCATCTACTCCCGCGCCGGCACCGCCCTCTGGACCGATCCAGCCGTAGCCCACGCCTTCACCGGCGGAGTCTTCTTCCTCATGCTGGCCGCCTTGGTAGCCAAATCCGTCCAGTTTCCCCTCCATACCTGGATTCCCGAGGCAATGGCCGCTCCCACCCCTGTCAGCGCCCTGCTCCACGCCGCCTGCTACGTGAAAGCCGGAGTCTACCTGGCCGTCCGCATGTACAGCTTCGGTCCCTGGCAACCCACCTGGGGCCTCAGCCTAATCTGTGTAGGCACCGTAACCATAGCCGTTGGCGTCATGTACGCCATGGTGCAGACCGATCTGAAGCGCATGCTCGCCTTCTCCACCGTCAGCCAGATCGGCTACATGATGCTCGGTATCGGCATCGGCACCCCTCTGGCCATCGTCGCCGGCCTGCTGCATTGCCTCAATCACGGCTTCTTCAAAGGTGGCCTCTTCCTAACTGCCGGCTCAGTCCAGCACGCCTCCGGCACCCGCGATATGAACAAGTTAGGCGGCCTCGCCTCGCGCATGCCGCAAACCACGCTTTCCTGGCTAATCGGCGCCGGCAGCATGATGGGCATCCCCCTGATGAGCGGCTTCGCCAGCAAATGGATGCTCTACGCAGCCGCATTGCAAGCCGGCTGGACAGTCCCCGCCGTCATCGCTTGGGCAGCCAGCCTTGGCACGGTTTTCCTCTGCGCCAAAGCCACCAGCGCCGTTTTCCTCGGCCCGCTGACCGAAGCCACAAAGGATGCCCACGAGTCTCCTCCAACAATGGTCTGGGGAATGGGAATCATGGCCACCGGTAGCATCATTCTCGGCGTAGCCCCGCAGCTAGCCGTAAATTACCTCCTCAACCCAATTCTCGGCGCGCTTCAACTCACTGCGGTGCAAGTAACGTGGTTTGGCCTCTCGTCCAACGCAGGCAGCTTCTCCACCATGGGCGGCCTGGTGCTGGCCGTTGTCTCCGTAATCCTCGGCGGCTTAATCTACGCCATTGCCTACGTAGCCCGTCCGGCTGCAGCTGGTGGCGCAGCGCTAGCCGGCGGCGGCATCTTCACCGGTGGCGAACCGCTCTCCGACCAAGGAAGACTAACAGCAGGTGACTTTTCAGACATCTTCCTGCAGAACTGGAAAGACTTCTTCCGCTGGACCAATGTAGATCGCGTTTATCTGGGCATGTGGAGCGGTTTGCAGGCTGCCTCGCGCATCCTGGGTGTAGCCGTCTCGTGGATGGAGCGGCACGCAGTTCTCCTCGTTATCGTGCTGGCAGCGGCGCTACTGGCGGCTGTTAGATGGACTGCTCCGGGACCATCTGCATGGTTGTGGTCGCGGGGTGTGCCACTTTCAGGCCCAATTTTGGTGCCGGTGCTGCTCATTGCAGCTTGCGTCGTGGCTGCGGTTGCATTGATTTTGGCGGCAATCTCCAGCAAAGCAAGCCGGAGGTTCATCCAACAAATGACAGTTCCGCTGATGATTCTCATCAGCATGGCAACAATTGCTGGTCTGTTAGTTCCCGAGCCGCGCCTTCGCCTGTGTCTGTTGGAACTGGGTGCACTGTTGACTGTCGCTTTGGTTTGGCTCACAGCTCGAACGGTTTCTGCAAAGCTGACCTATCTGACGGTGGTCCTGATCTCGGCTTCGTCTCTCATCGCCAGCGATCTCTTACTGAATAGCGGACAAAAGGAATGGGCATGGGCGCTGCTGGTCACCAGCATTTGCGTTAAGCTGGCTGCGGTTCCCCTCTTCTTCTGGCTGCTCTCTCTGGCTGACGAACTACCCGCCGTAGTACTCGGTCTCATCATTGCAGTTGTCGATATGGCCGCCTTCGGCGAGATCTCGACCTCTGCGCTCTCCATTCCCGACTACTACCTTCCGCACGCTCTCCTGTTAGGTGCTGCCGCCGCGACCTCATTCCTTGCCGCATTGCTCATGCTCACGCAGCGGAGCCTGAAGCGTTTGCTGGTTCTCTCGACAATCGAGGACGTCGGCTTCTTGTTTCTAGGAATCTTTTCGTTGAACATCATCGGACTCGACGGCGCTCTGTTCGCAGCCTCAACACACGCGCTCGCCAAGGCCCTCCTCTTCATCTGCCTCAGCGGCCCCGAAGCCGACGGCGCGCTGAACAATGAATCCACTGGCTTGGCCAAACGCTATCCCGTCGCCGCTTTCGGCTTCCTCTTCGGCATGCTGGCAATGCTTGGCATTCCGCCGTTGATGGGCTACCTCGGCCGCTGGCGGCTCTATGAAACCGCCTTGCAAATTAGCCCGTTACTTCTGACCGTCTTCATTCTCTCTTCCATCTTCGCTCTGATCGCCTACGTGCTGGCTTTGACCCGTGTCTGGTGGGGCCCCGCGCACGATGCTGACTCACCTCCTCTTCCAGATAAGCCGAAACGGGAACCATTCCTGCTCCAGGCGACGATCGTTGTGCTGGTAGCGTTACTGCTGGCAGGCGGAATCTGGCCGAATGCTCTCGGAATGCTGCTCGGAGGGAGACCATGAATCTCTGGAACAAATTGATGTGCTACTCCCGCCGCCGCAGTCCCTGGCTCTTCCACATGAACGGGGGCAGTTGCAATGGTTGCGATATCGAGTTGATCGCCAGCCTCACGCCTCGTTACGACGCCGAGCAATTGGGTGTGCGTCTTGAAGGCAGCCCGCGGCACGCTGATATTCTTTGCATCACCGGACCCATCACACACAACGCGGTAAACGCAATCAAGACCGTCTACGGCCAGGTCTGCGGGCCAAAAGCTGTAGTCGCCATCGGTTCTTGCCCAGCCACCACCAATGTTTTCATTGATAGCCGCACAATCGATGGCCCACTCGACAAGCATATTCCTGTCGACATCTTCGTTCCCGGCTGCCCGCCTCGTCCCGACGCAATCATTCAAGGAGTGGCCAAGGCCGCCGAGATACTTGCAGAAAGAGCCGCAAAAAAATTGCCCGTCGCGCCTGTCGTAATGCCCCTGGTCGGCCCCGGATGCAATGGTGCCTGCGCGTGCTCCAGCTCATGCAAAAACGAACAAACAGCCAGTGAGGTCCAGCTATGAATCTGATTACTGCCCTCGCCCGCCTGCTCATTTTTCCCGGACTACTCTTCGCCATTCCGGCCGCGTGGTTCTTCCTCTGGGTTGAACGCAAATCTGTAGCCATGATGCAAGGCCGCATCGGCCCTCCCTTCATGCAGCCCTTCTTCGACTTCATCAAGCTGTTGGGCAAGACCACGCCCTCACGCCCCGGAATAGCCGGCTTGCTGATGAGGCTATGGCCGCTGCTTGCGGTCTCCGCCGCAGCTGGTGCTGTCGGCCTGCTTCCCGTTCTGCCCTCTTCCGGCGGATTCGAAGGCGACTTGATTCTATTGCTGGCGCTGCTTGAGCTGCCCTCCATGTGCATCATCGCCGCCGGTTTTAGTTCGCGCTCCATCTTCGGCGAAATCGGCTCCGCGCGCGAAGCCGTTCTCAGCGTCTCCTATAACGTGGTCTTTCTGCCTGCCCGCCAAGCTGCACTTGAATCCCTTCTCTCTGCCCAACGCCGAGCAGGAGATCTACTCCGGCCCCATGACCGAATACGCCGGGCCAGAGCTGGCGATGTGGGATCTGTCGCACGGTCTCGAGTGGGTCGCGGCCACCGGCCTGGTCGCAACGCTCGCCGCTCCGCACCTGACCGTCTGGTGGCTTGCCGCGCTGGTCTTTGTTGCTATCTCCTTTGGCGTGGTCCTGCTGCTCTCAGCGGTTGCCGCCGCCACAGCGCGGTTACAGATCGATACAACGGTCCGTTTCTACTGGCAATGCACACTAATTTTCGCGGTTCTGGCTATCTCGTCCGCGCTCTTTATGAGGTTCAGATCATGAACATCCTTTCCATGTTGTGGAAGAATCTCTGGGGCGGTTCGCGGACACTACTCTTCCCTGCCCGTCCCAAGGTGAGCCAGGGCTTCCGCGGTCTGGTGCGCTTCGATCCCGCGCTCTGCACCGGGTGCGCGATTTGCCGCTTTCGCTGCACCGCCCGCGCCATCGAGTACAAAGCCGGCAAGGGCGAATTCTATTGGAGCTATGATCCCGGCCATTGCACCTTCTGCGGCCGCTGCGTGGAAGGCTGCAAGGCCCATGCGCTTACCCAGGACGCCGAGTGCCCGCCCCTGTATCTCACCATTGGCGAGCTGAAGAATTCTTATACCGTTGCCCGCAAGGCGCCCGCTCCCAAGCCCGCTCCGGTCGCGAAGCCCGCCGTCAGCGAGCCAGCGGCAAGCCCTGTCCCCACTGGAGGTTCAAAATGACGCAAACCATGACTCTTCTCGAGAGCATTCCCGAAAGACTCGGGTCCACCGAGTCCTGGGTTGAAAAAGGCGGCGTTCACTGGCTCTCTCCAGTCCCGTTGGGTGTGCGCGAGCTGGCTGCGGCCATGAACGACTGGAAGGCGCGCTTCATCACCATCACCGCCTACCAACTGCCGGCCGACCAGGGCTTTCGTCTTGAATACCACTGGGACCTCGATGGCCAGTTGCTCGGCTTTCCTTTTCTGCTCGCCGGCAATTCCATTGAGAGCATCTACGACATTTGCGAAGCCGCCGACTGGATTGAGCGCGAGATTCACGAAGAATACGCCCTCGACTTTACGGGGCGCGAGTTCGAGCCACTCTTGATGAGAGCGGGAGATACACCCGGAGTGAATCTGCGTGAGGAGGCAAAATGAGCTACAAGATTCCCATGGGCCCGTACCACCCCGCTCTTGAAGAGCCTTATAAGCTCGACCTGATCTGCGAAGGCGAGACCGTACGCGACGCCAAGCTCCATATCGGCTTCAACTTCCGCGGCATTGAGCGCCTGGCCGAAACCCGCAACTACATTCAGGTCACTGCGCTGATGGAGCGCGTCTGCGGAATCTGCTCGAATATCCACACCCTCACCCTCTGCCAGGCCATGGAGCAGTTGACCGGCCTCACTCCGCCTCCGCGCGCCCAGTATATTCGCGTGGTCATGGCTGAGCTCGAACGCCTTCACTCTCACGTTTTATGGGCTGGAATCGCCGCCAAGCTCATGGGCTTCAAAACCATGTTTATGACTTGCTTTGAGCTGCGCGAAAAGGTGATGGATGTGCTTCAGGCCATCAGCGGCAACCGTGTCAACTACTCCATGAACCGCATCGGCGGCGTCAATCGCGATATCGACGATCCAATGGCCGTGCTGGCCATGATCGAACAATTGGAACGTGAGATGGTCCGTACCGTTATCCCGATCTTCACCACCAGCAGGACGGCCACTTCCCGTTGCGCCGGAGTCGGCATTTTGACCAACGAAAAAGCTCTCTCCTGTGGAGTCGTGGGCCCTGTAGCCCGTGCCTCAGGGGTTCCTCAGGATATTCGACGAGCAGCCCCCTACGCTGCCTACGCGGAGATGGATTTTGAAGTACCAGTGCAACAGGACGGCGACGTCCGCGCCCGCCTGCTGGTGCGCGCTCTTGAAATCATGGAGAGTTGCAAGATCCTGCGCCAAGCGCTCACCAAACTCCCCCCCGGCGAATTGAATGCCGGCGAAGAAAAACTCGTCTTTTCCACGGGAACCGCCACCAGCCGCGTTGAAGCTCCACGCGGTGAGGTCATGTATAGCGTCAGTTGGAAAGAGGGTTCCAAAAATCCCGCCAGAGTGCATGTGCGCACTCCCACCTTTGCGGTTATGCCGGCGATTCGCTGGATGGTAATGGGAGCGCGCCTTGCAGACACGCCCCTGATCCAGGCATCCATCGACCCCTGCTACTCCTGCACCGACAGGTAGAAGCGCGCAACTTTTCCCTCGCGGCCGGGTCAAACATAGAGAGCAAGATTGTTAAGCTGGAATAATTTTGTCGTCAAAACTCTGTATTTCATGCTGTATGGGATCCTCTTGCCGGTTTTTTGTTTGGAACAAAGTTTCCAATCAGAGGTTTTTTCGGCATACTGTAGATGACTCTTTTGAAGCTCACCGGAGGACCTGTGCTTTCGATGGGAAAAAGTCGCACTGCCATACTCAATTTAGCGGTTTTGGCGGTATTGGCCCTATTCGCCTTCCGCAGCCATGCCCAGGCAGCCCTGCTGCTTGAACAGCCGTATGGCTTCTTTGGTCTCGTCAATCCCACTGGGCACAACGCGCTATATTTTGAGCGGATTTGCGCTGAAACCCCCCTGAAGCTGCGCCGCTGCCAGCCGGGCGAATTGGGTGCCGTCGTCTCCCGGTACCAGGGAATCAACGGCTACGATTGGGTCGCGATCCCTTTGATCCCTTACCTCTATTCGGTCGAGGATCCATCCGATGTTCCCGCGCACGTGGACCGCGAAACCGTAGCCCGGTTGCGCAGTCATTATCACGAGGTCCATCTGCAATCCCTGGGAGCAGACGTACCGGCGGGCGGTCTGACGAACGGCGGATGGACACAAATGCTGGGGGTGTCGTATGAACGGCGCATCTACGCCTTTCGTTTCGATACCACTCCCGAACAGGATGACGCGCTCATCGCGCGGTTAAACGCGGGCCCGAATCGTTCGCATTTCCAACTATTCTTCAGCAACTGCGCGGATTTCTCCCGGATCATTCTCAACACTTACTATCCCCGCACCTTTCGGCGCAGCGTTTTCCCTGACGCCGAGGTGACTACCCCCAAACAGATCGCCTGGAAGCTGGCGCGCTATGCGCACAAGCACCCAGAAGCGCGCCTTGAAGTCTTTGAGATTCCCCAGATTCCCGGCTATCGCCACCCTAGCCACTCCAACAAGAGCATAGCCGAGTCCCTCGCGACCAGCTATCTTATCCCCATCGCTGTGCTTAACCCCTATATCGCCGGTGGATTCTTTGCCGACTACCTGGCTCGCGGCCGCTATCATCCGCTCGTCCCCAAGCATCCTGAGATTTTGGGGCCAGACAATCTAGCGGCATTGACAGCTCCCACTGGCGTTGCGCAAAATCCAGAGAGCGCCGGTGTTCAACCCCCCAGTGTTGCTTCTGGCGGTTCCGCAGAAATGCCAGCGCCGGAGCGAGTAAACCCCGGCCTGGGAGAAATCAAGGACAATCATGAGTAAGGCAGAACCGCAGAGTTTCAAGAATCATGCCCGTTTCGATCCACCATTCCACTTTTTCCTCTTGATCGTTCTGGCCGCCAACCTGATCATCGTCATCGTGAATCTGGTTCGTCACCCCAGCCTCACCTCGGTCTGGTTCCTGGTGCTGTCGGTCGCCGCAATCCTTGCTCTTTTGAAGCTTCGCCTGTACGCGCTCAAGGTACAGGATCGCGTGATCCGATTCGAGGAGCGGTTGCGGTTAAAGGCGCTCTCTCCTCCGGAATGGCACAACCAGATTGATCGACTCTCTGAGGACCAGCTGATCGGTCTGCGCTTTGCATCGGACGATGAAATCGTGCCACTAGCCAAGCAGGCGCTTGAACAAAATCTGAACCGCAAGCAGATCAAGGAGCGCGTCAACAACTGGCGCCCCGATCACTGGCGCGTCTAAGTTAAGCAGCTTCTGCATTAATCTGAAGGCGGAATGGTCCCGAAATGAATGGTAGCGCCGGCCTCCTGTCCGGCTGTAGCGTGGACCTCATGGTCCACGCTCACTCCACGCCTTCGGCCGAACTGCTCTAAGCGATGGGATTCCGCAGTGCGCACCCTAACCGCAACGAGCGGGAGGGAATCTGCGATTCCCTCCCGCTCGTTGCAAATCCGGCTATCTCTGCAATCGGTGATGAAGCTCTCTCCAGGTTTCGCCGCTTCGGCTGTGCCTGGAGAGGGTTTGTGCCTAAGTTAGTTCGAAGCCGGCTGTCCCGCCGATGAGTCCGCGGTTGCCTGCTGCTCCGTCTGGTCAGCCTGCTGACCCTGCTGCTGCAGAGCGGCCGCGTCCGCTGGATCGGGCGGAGGCGCAATCGCTGCATACGGAGCCGTAGTCGGCGGAGCCTTTGCTGAGGGCGGCGCCTGCGGTAGTCCGCCTGTGCCCTGCTTGGCTTGCAGATCTTTCAAGCCCTGGTCGATGTTCGCCCGCAACTGGTTCTGCATCTCCTGCAGGTCGGTCAACTGCACGGTAACTGTATCGGCTCTCGCACACTCGTTTCCGCCCTTGCTAACCAGCATGTAAAGGCTCGCCGTCGTTGCATCGTCAGGCGGAGCGGTTTGCATTTGCAATACGTCGCCGTCGCTGATCGCGCACTCGTTTCCGGCTGCATCCACCAGGTCCAGCGGCCCTCCGGCCACAAACACATGTGGGTGACCTGCGGCCACGTCTGCCAGAATGCGCGCAATTCCGCTGGATCCGGGATCAACATCCTGACCCGCCGCGCTCTGCTGTCCCTCGTTGTTTTCGAGAGCCAACTGGGTCTTCACCTCGTCGGCAATCTGCTGCTTGATCTCCGGCGTCAGCGCCGGCGAACCGCCATCCCCGGCTTGCGGGGCGCCGTCGTTTTCGCCGCCCTCCTGTTGCGCCGCATAAGCCGCCTGCAGGTTCTGCGAGATCACATAGTCAGTCAGCCAGAACGCCGCGCTGGGATATACCGGGTAAGGCGCAAAGAAGCCGCCGTAAAAGCCGAACCACGGCGCCCCGCCCCATCCCCATCCAAACGCGATTGGCGCAGCCCACGGGTTATAGGCCCAGCCATAGAAACCGGGAGCAAAGAAGTAGCCCGGCGCATAGACGTTGTAATACCCGCCCCGGTACCCCCAGCCGTGGTAATAGCGGTTGTACTCGTGGCCGTGGTAATAGTAAGCCCTTCGGCCGAAATCGTGGCCGTGGTAGTTGTATCCGCGTTGCGCATATCCCGGTCGGCCCCGCGCAGAGTACATTCTGCCGTGGTTGGGCAGCGACCTTGAGACGGCCCGGTTCCCGTTCAGCCCGTGATGAATGTCAGTGCCGGTCTTGGGGTCATGAACGTCGCTCACCTTGCCGTTGGCCCGCGTAGTAACAGAACTTCCGCTCTTGGTGACATGTGTATTGCTTCCCTTGGGAGCAGGTCCGCCCGTCGCGGTGTGGCCGTAGCTGGTGGTGTGCGTCCCGCCTGTCGTGGTCGCGGTGTGCGTA
Source organism: Occallatibacter sp. (assembly GCA_049515455.1). Taxonomy (GTDB): domain Bacteria; phylum Acidobacteriota; class Terriglobia; order Terriglobales; family Acidobacteriaceae; genus Telmatobacter. Next base: position 171,616 of record JBEKUB010000004.1, on the reverse strand, counting down.
CCGCCCGTCGTGGTGGTGGTGTGCGCGCCGCTGGTCGTGGTGGTGTGTGTGCCGCCGGTCGTGGTAGTGGTATGCGAGCCGGTCGTGGTCGTGGTGTGAGCTCCGACACCGCCGGTAGTCGGCCCGTGGCTGCCGCCAAATCCGCCTGTAGACGTTCCGTGCGATCCTCCGCCCCCGGTGCTTCCGCCAGTCTTTGCCGGCGCCGCATGCGCCGGAGCCGCCTTGGGTGCTGGTGCCGGTTTGTTCGTGGCGCCTGCACTGGCTATCCCGCACAGAACCAGGACCAGGGCAATGACCGTTACTGCGGAGGCATTTTTCATCGCTCGCCAATCATATGACTTCGTCATCATTTCCTCTTTCCTAATCCGGGTCCGCGCTCCATTCCGGAGGCGCGAACGCGCTATTGAACGTTGCTTACTTTACCGTTGGTGAAGGTTACTTTCATATCCTTGTAGTAGTAAATGGACTTTGCTCCCAGCTTGGCAACTCTCGTTGGCTGCCCAAAGGATGCTGTTACCTGGTCCACGGTCTGGCCAAGAGCGATGGTAGGCGGCGGAGTATCGGCCGGCGGAGGCGGCGGCGCAATCTCCTGCATAGGTGCCGGAGCAGGCGCTGCTGCAGCGGCTGTCTGAGCCGGTTGGCTGCCCTGGCCGCCCTGATTGCCCTGGTCTGCATTGTCTGCGGGCTGCACCGTGATCACCTCGGCGACCGTCTTCACAAAATCGTCCATCGGAGGCACGGCGCCCTTTTGAAACGGGAACTTGATCTCCCCGTAATAGCGGACCTGGTTTCCATTCGCGTCCGGAAAGGGATCGCTGAAGGTGCTGATCATAATCCCGTCTTTTTGCACCGCAATCCCGGTAACCCAGAACTTCTCTCCTGCAACAAACTTTCGTGTCGCGCAGCCGTTGTTTGCCGAGTCGGAGACGCTGGCCCCGTTACCCAGTCCAAGTCTGCTCAAGCCGAAGGCTTTTCCGTACGACTTCGCGGCGTCCTTGGCGCGGTTGTTGTAGTTGGCAACAATCACCCCATTGCTGTACGTGTTTCCGAATGCATAGGAAGAACTGGAGCTGCACATGGTCAGCCCGTCCTTCTGGAGCACCAGAACATCGCCGGCGGTAACAATATCCGTGCGGTCGGCCGTGGATTTGGTCAGCTTCATCTGTGAAACCAGTTTCTGCTGAATCGCCGCCGGGTCGCCTTGCTGGGCATGTGTCCCAAGACAGAAAATCGCTGCAAAAGCAGCGAATCCGAATGCGCAAAACCTCTGCACCTTAGCCATAAGCCTCTTCCGTTCGATGGTTTTTGGGGAAAGCGTCCTACAAGCCCTAAAACTTACATCACGACCCTTGGGCTGTCAAGAAGATCATGCGCATGCCGTACTCATGCAATCCCTCATTGGCACAAACACAAAACGCATCAGAATGTTACGCACGTTTCTATGTTTGTTTCTTTAACCGGAGATGAATTCCCTCAATGCACTGCTGAATGGAAGGGCAGGCCGCGGTCTCGCGCCTGCCCGGTTCCGTCCTCATTCTCCGAATTGCGCCCGACTTATTCCTTCGGAGGTTCTGCTTCGCCCTCTGCTCCTGCAGGCTCGGCTTCCGCCAGAGCTTCAGCGTCCAACCGGTGCTCGTGCCGATAGTGCTCGACCGGCATCTTCCCGTCCCACCAGGCCCAGTTCATGGGGTACGCATCGGGGTCAAAGAAGACCTGGTAGAAGTGCCAGACCACAATCGCCAGTGTAGCCAGAATCGCTTCATAGAAGTGCACCGCGGTCGCCACATCGACCCACCAGCGCGCCAGCAGGTTTCCCACCCACACCTTGGCCCACAGCATCACTCCGGTCAGGCCCATCAGCGCCGTACCCCAAACCAGCGCCCAGTATTCAGCCTTCTCCGCGTAACTGAAGCGGCCAAATCCGGGCTTTTTCTTGCTCAGGCCGAGGTAGTAGAGCATCGTTCCCCAGGCGTCGAAGGCGTCCTTCGTCTTGGGCGCAAAGTCGCAGATCAAACGCCGCCCTTCCCTTGTAGCAGCCAGATAAAAGAGATGGTAGATCCCGACAGCGACAAGGATTACCCCTGCAACGCGGTGGGTAATGCTGCGCAATCTCTCACCCATGCCCAGCGCCTCGGCAATCCACGAGTTGGGGAACTTGAGGGCAAAACCTGTAATCACCAGCACAATAAAGCTAGCCAGCAAGACCAGGTGCTGCCAGCGCTGGTTCGCGGTCATGCGCTCCATTTTTGGATTCTGCATAACGCGCCGAGCCGCAGCCTTGCTCCGCCAAATGATGGCGTTGTGCAGGAACATTGCGCCGATCACTGCGAAGATCAAAATCAGGTAGAACCATCTCACCCAGCGCACCGCAATCGAGCCAATATCCCCGGGATGAAGACCATCCTCAAGGTGCACCTGTGTCAGGGTGAACTTTTGCGTAACTCCCTTGTGGCACTTGCCGCAGGTGGCATCCAGGTTGGCGCGATTGATTGTCGAGCGCGGATCGCTCGAAGGCAGAATGTTATGCACGCCGTGGCAACTGTCGCAGTTAGCCACCACCGCCGATCCGCCTTCTGAAGCCAATCCGTGATAACTGTCCAGGTAAGTCGAGACACGGTTCCCGGCCACGCCGAACTCCTGCGAAAGCCGCACGCCTTCATGGCAGCGCGCGCAGGTAGTGCGAGCCACGTTCTGCTCTGAAACTGACGAATTAGGGTCGATGTGCGCCTTGATGGAGTGGATTCCGTGGCAATCCGTGCAGACCGGGGAAAGCCCGTTGCCCCGGCTGATTCCCTGCCCGTGGATGCTCTGCATGAATTCCTGCTGGACCGCGCCGTGGCACTTGCCGCAGGTCGCCGGAACATTGAATTTATAAATCGGAGACTTTTCGTCGTTGGCGGGAAGAATCTCATGCGAGCCGTGGCAGTCGGTGCATACCGCAGCCTTCTTCGATCCCTTTTCAATCGCCAGTCCATGCACGCTCTGCTGGTACGAAATAAAAGGCTGGCCGCTCTCCCCGTTCGATTCCATCAGGAACTTCTGCCCGTGGCACCGGCCGCAGGTGGTGGGAATATTGTCGTGATTGACCGGCGACTTAGGGTCGTCTGCCGTTACAATCTCATGCACGCTTCCGTGGCAATCCTCGCAGGTTGCCCCCGGCGCTCCATTCTTGCTTGCCTTCGCGTGGTAGCTGCGCGAATAAGCCTCCGCTGCCTCCGCATGGCACTGCGAGCAGGCTGGCTTGATGCGGGTCCTCTTGTGATCCGCCCCCATCTGTTGCGTGTGACAGTCCACGCAGGTAAACATGCTGCCGTGAATGGAGTTTTTGAATTTTTCCGCATCCACATGCGGTGTGGGCTTCTTGCTGTTGTCCCCTTTGTTCAGCGCTGCAGCAGAGTGGCAGGCAAGGCAATCTTCACTTTTAGGTTTCTGTTCTGCCGCTGCCGTTACGGCCCATGCAAAAAAACAGATAAGACCGGCGGAGATGATTCCGCCGGCTTTCATCTTCACTCCGCTCAACTTGCGCATGCCTTGCCTTTTTTATTCCCTGAAATAGGCGCTCAACGTCAACACCAGAAGAACAAGTCCGATCAAAATGGCTGTGAAGCCCACCGCCTTGGAGAAGTTGACCAGCCACACCGGCGGCTTCTCCCCCGTTCTTGTCTGCAGCTTTCCCTGCGCAACCAGCTTCTGATACTCCTCCGGCCGCTTGTGCTTGAACTCTTCCTCGCTCTCCACGCCGGTAAAAACCACCATATCCATAGGGAAGCTGTCAGGACGCAGATGTGTATTGACGAAGTGAATGGAGAAGATAAATAAAATTGCCAGCAGCCCTTCCTCGCTGTGAATCACCAGCACTGCGTTCAGCGCCCAGCCGGGCAGGAACCGGGCAAAAAACGGCGCAAACCACATCGCATAGCCTGAGAAGCCGATGACGATCATGCCCCAGAAGACCGCCCAGTAATCGAACTTCTCCCAGTAGGCATAGCGTCCGAACTTCGGCTTCGGCCCTAATCCCACAAACCAGCGAAGATGCCCAAAAAGATCCTTCACGTCCTTCCAGTTGGCCACCATCGAGGTCGATCCCCAGAAGATCCCCTTCTCGTGGTGGATCAGCCAGCGGGAAACGAGATCTTTCACGTGATAGAGGAATGCCAGGGTAAGAACCACCGCGCAAAACTTGTGAAAGAAGAGAATTGCCCCGAACCCGCCCACTGCGCCGGCAAAAAGGCGCGCCCAATAGCTCTGACTGAAGCGCAGCGGCAGCCCCGTGCCGGCCAGTCCCAGAAATGTGGTGAACAGCACTGCGTGAAGGTACCTTTGCGCCCGCGTAAAACGCACGTAATACCTGCCCTCACTGGGCCTTTGTTCCTGGATTCCTTCTCCCGCTTGTTCGAGGTCAGGCATTCTTCCCTCCCGCTGCTGTTTTTTTCTTGATCTGGTCGTACCGCGATCGGATCAGCCACAACACTGTGTGAATCACAAAGAACGTAAGCGTGCTGGCCAGCAGCAGATTCATGAACAAACGAATGAAATAGAGCGCCGGATTCAGCTTGCGATTCCGTGCGTTAGCATGCGGCTGATACTGGACGAAGCTGGCATTCGCGCCCGCATGGCACTTGCCGCAAGTCTGCACCAGGTTCGCCTTGTTGACCGGCGAGCGGGGATCGGATGCGGGCAGCACGTCATGCGCTCCATGGCAGTCCCAGCAGCGCGCTGTCTCCACATATCCACCCAGCGATCCCAATTGCGAATGGAACGTATCTCGATAGGTGGAGAACTTGTCTTTATGGCACGATCCGCAGATAGGCGTGGATTGCGACCTGAACGCCGCCTCGGTGGGCTGCAGAATCGCGTGCGCGGTGTGGCAATCGGAGCAGACCGGCGCAGCCAGATTGCCCTTCGCAACGGCCTTCCCATGCACCCCGTTCTCGTAGTTCTCAGTGATTCCCGCGTGGCAGGTCCCGCACGTCTTGGGAATATTGGTCTTGTAAGTCCGGCTCTCGGGATCCTTGTGGCTGAGGATGTGATGCGACCCATGGCAGCTCTGGCAGTTGGCCGCCACCAGCAGCCCCTCCTTGCTCAGCGCAAATCCGTGGATGGAGTCGATATACATCGGATAGACGTTGGGCAGTCCGTGCTTCTTTGCCATCGCGGCGTTGCCGTGGCAGGCGCTGCACGTGCGCGGAACATTCAGCGGATAGACCGCCGAGCGGGGATCGTCCTTGGGAAAAATGGAATGAGCGTCTCCGTGGCAGCTTGTGCAGGGATGCTCGGCGCGATTTGCATGCACGCTTCCCACTAGCCCCGCGGCTTCGTCGGCGTGGCAGGTCTCGCACTTCACTGGCGTTACGGCGGCAGGATGCGGATATTCCTTGATGGTCGTGTGGCAATCGCTGCAGTTCAAGCTGCCATGGATCGTGGTATGAAACTTCGGCCCGTCCACTGCAACGCTGTGCCCCGTCGAATCCTGCAAACTTGAATCCGAATGGCAGGACAGGCAATCTGTCTGCGCGGTCGCTGTGACTGGCGTGGTCGCAAACAGAAGCACAGATGCGGCGAAGGCCAGCGTGATGGTGGAAACATTTTTCATGGCAATTTTCGTCAAACCTTCCGTGCCCAGGCGCGGGAGAGAAAGACTGCGGCCTCTCTCCTGGCTCACGGCCTGTGTCCCGGACTTCTCTGGCGCACTGCTATTTCCCCAGCGTGCGCATGTACGCGATCACATCCTTGATCTGCGCATCGGTCAGTTTGCCTTTGTATGCCGGCATTTTGCCTTTGCCGTTCGCGGTGGAGGCGATCAGGCGAGCATCGGATGCGTGGACCATCGAAGGATCCTTGATGGACAGGATCTTCATGCTCTTTCCCATCGAAGTAGCAGCCAGTCCGTCCGCGCCGTGGCACATTGCGCACTTGGCCTTGTAGACATCTGCTCCAGGCGCCTGCGAATAGGCAGGACCCGCAATAAGTATGGCGCCGAGCAGAAAACCTGCCGCCGCTCTGATAGCTTGAGTCATTGTGTTGCTCCCCGGCCGGTGATTTAAGTCTTTCTATCCTATTAAGAGTGATATAGGCTGCGTTGCCCTGTCGGAAGTGATGCCTATCACAGGCAGAGGGTCATTGCTCCCGCAGCCGGGTGCGAATAATCACTTCACCACTCCTCTAGCGCCCATTTCAAGGACCGCGTCGCCGGAGTGATACAGGTCACACGCTTGGAGGGGTCTAATCAAGCACAATATGGTCGCTGCCGGAGGACCAAATTTGATGGCCACAGTTCCCGTAACCGAAACAAAAACCATGCTTACTCTCCCTGGAGACGCGGTGCGCCAGATTCTCTGGCGCTTTGCCGACCGATTCGATTTACAGATGCTCGTCCAGTCCGCGCGCAGTGTTGCGCGTGGAACCGTGGCTCGCCTTGTTGCCGCAGGAGAGCGCAATACTCACGAGTGGACCCCAGGAAAAGCAGGAATGATGGAGGACTTTGACCGCGCAGGCGTAACCGCTGCCTTCATGGAGCCTGAAGAAGGCGGCTTCATCGCCGGTCCCAAGAACCTGGCCCTGGCTCTTGCCGCTTACGAGCTGGCCTGGGTAGACGGCGGCGCGGCCACAGCCAGCATGGCCAGCTTTCTGGCCCTTTCGCCCATCCACGAGCGCGGCACGCCGGAGCAGGTCTCCCGCTACAAATCGCTTGCCGCTCCGCCGCAACCCGGTGAAGACCGCAAGCCCTGGCGCGGAGCCTTTGCGCTCACTGAGCCCATCCCCTACGTCGGCGTCGATACCGGCATGCTGAATGGGAAAATAAGCATTTCGATGTGGAAAGAAGGCCAGGAACCCTGGTTGCAAATCGATAAACGCGGCCGGTTTATCACCAATATTGCTTTTGCAAACTTCGTTACCGCCGCTGTCAACTCCTGCGATCCGCGCGTCAAAGGCAGTTGCGTCGTGATTCTCGAAGAGGGCGACGAAGGCATCTACGACCATGGCACCCCCACCAAAAAACTCGTCCATCAGCTCTCCTCCACCGGCGACCCCATCTTCAGCCTCAAAGTTCCCGCCAGCCGGATCGTGGGCGGATATACGGTGAAAGACGGCGTAATCATCCCCAACTTCAACCACAGCGAAATCATCGAGGCCGTCTTCCGCCGCACCCGTGTTCCGGTGGGCTTGATGACCGCGGCCAAGCTGCTCTCGGCCATCGAGCCGGTTACTCGCTACCAGCGTCAGCGCTTCCGCGGTGCAGAAGGTTCCAAGCCCGGCTCTGTCCGCTACGAGCAAGGCATCCAACAGCGCGAGGACGCGCTCCACCGCCTGGTCGATATCTGGGCCACCGGCGAGGCAGCCTCCTCTCTTGGCTTTGCCGCCGCCCGTCTCTTTGACGATCTGGATCCCCTGGAGAAACAGAAGACAGCTCTGCTCAAAGAACGTGGCGGAGCTCAGGGCGGCCGCGCCGAGCTGAAAGCTCTCAAGGAAAGCGAACAACGCGCCATCGAGATGCTTTCTCTCAAGCCGGACGACCCGCGCCGAGCCGAACTCGCCGCCGATCCTCTCGTCAACTACGTCCTCATGGACGCCGAAGCCAACGTAATCTGCCCAGCAACCAAGCTATGGAATACCGGCCACGGCGCCAACATGATGCGCGAAGCCATCAGCCTCATGGGCGGCTACGGCATCACCGAAGACTGTCCCGGCTTCCTTGCCAACAAGTGGATGGACGCACAACTCGAAGCCACCTATGAAGGTCCTGAAGCTGTACAGCGCCGTCAGTTGACCGTAACCATGACCTCCGAGGTCTTCCTCGCCCAGTTCCACACCTGGATCAGGGAGATGCGCCGCATCGCCTCCGACCACCCCGGCACCGGCGCCTGTACCCTGGCCTCCGCCATGACCCTCTGGCTCTGGACGCTAAACCATTTGCAAAACGCCACCGACCCCGACGGCCACAAGCTCTATCACGGCCAGCGCCAGGGCGTAACCTTTGCCCTCGCCGATGCTCTCTGCTGGCTGCTCGCCTCGCGCTACCAGATCCTCGACGTGCTCGAACTCGAGGCCCGCGGCGGAGCCGATGCTCTGGTCGCCGAAGGCCTCAGCGGAACCGTCCAATTCCTCAGCGACCTGTGCCATACGCAAGCCGCTCAATCCGCCGGAGAGGCCTCGCGCATCTGCGCCGAGCTGGTCTTTGGCTATAATTGCCATCCCTCCTGGGACGAGCGGGAGCACCGCAACTGCTTCCTGGCTAGCGAACTTGATGAATATGAAGAGACCATGCCCGGCATCTCGGCCTTTGCGGTTGATGTGCTCGCCGCAGACGGCACTCATCCACAAAAAGCCGGCCCCTGCGCCGGTTGCGCCGGCTCCAGCGAGTTCCTCCGCCTGCAGAGCAAGCTAACCACATGCCTCACCGGATCCCGCCTCGCCAAGGACCGCGCCGCCGAAACCGTCAGCAAAGTAATGATCCCCGAAGCCCTGGATTATCCCGCATGAGGATAGCCATTGAACCCGGTACGAACAGGGGTGCCCCAGGTCTCGATTTTGAGACTGGGAGACCACACAAGCCGGAAGCACTACTCTCAACAATCCAGAATGCGCCGTCCTCGCCACGTTCTTCCTTTTGCGGCTAGGGCAGGGAACCACAAATTCTGACCGATCAAGTTAAGGAGGAGGCCCAAATGTACGTAGAAGAATTGGAACGAGGAACTGGTACCTCAGAACCGGGCCACCCAGTTTTCTCCTCTGAGACCTCGGAACCCTCCCCATCCGCTTCCCCAGCGCCGGAACAAGACCGTCAGTCCATTGAAGTCGATATAGCTTGCACCGGCTTCGGCCCGGCCATGGGCGGCTTTCTCACTACGCTCACCCGCGAGTGGACCGAGCACCCTGATGATCCCGCCTTCGAAAGTCGAGTCGCCCCCGGAATGCCCCTCCAGGTCCTCTGCTACGAGCGCGCCGACGATATCGCCTCCGGCGTCAGCGGCGTAGTCACCCGCGCCCAGGGCATCCATGCCAGCTTTCCCGCTCTCGACCCATCTGAAATCCCCATGGCCGCCAACGTCACTCAGGAGCGCGTTCTCTATCTCCTCGATCCCGCCGGTGCCAGCCGGCGCTCCGCGCTTTTGCGCCTTGGAGATCATCTTCTCCGTTTTGGGGGCAAACTGGCGGGCGTAAGAGACCACGCCTTCGAACTCCCCTGGACACCAAAATTCCTCCACAAAAACGGCGGCCTCGTCCTCTCCATTGGCCAGTTCAACCAGTGGGTCGGCTCGCAATTGATGGCCACAGGACTGGTACAGATCTGGCCCGGCACTCCGGTCAGCAAGCCGCTGATCAGCGGGAGAAAAGTGGAAGGCGTCCGCCTCGCCGACCAGGGAGTCGATAAATCCGGAGAACCCACCGAAAGCTTTATGCCCGGAATGGATGTGCGCGCCCCGCTCACCGTCGTGGGCGACGGCCCCATCGGCCAGATCGGCAGAGAGCTAGACCAGAAGTTCGGCCTTCCCGAAGGCCACGCTCGCCGCGAGTGGGCCATGGGCATGAAATTCGTCATCGAGCTGCCCGAGGATACAGCTCCCGAAGAACCAACCCTCCAGCCCGGAACCGTCTGGCACACCTTCGGCTACCCGGAGCCGGAGATCTTCGGCTTCCTCTACGTGCATCCTGACCGCCTCGTCTCCGTCGGCATCTTCGTCCCCTCGTGGATGGGCGACCCTTCCCGCACCACCTACCGCTATTTGCAGCACTATATCCAGCACCCCGCCCTATGGCGCTACCTAAGAAACGGAACCCTATATTCCTGGGGCGCAAAGTCTCTTGAAGAGTCCGGCCGTCACGGGGAGCCATATCTGGTCGGCGACGGCTACGCCCGCATCGGCGAAGGCTCCGGCTCGACCAATATGCTCACCGGCTCCGGCGTCGACGAAGCCTGGACCACCGGCACGCAACTCGGCGCAGCTGTCATCGACCTCCTCCGCGCCGAGCTGCCTTTCACGAAAGAAAACCTCTCCATAACCTACGAAGAGCGCCGCCGCAAAAGCTGGGTCGAGTGCGGCGCTCAAGAAGCCGAGAACGCCCGCAACGGCTTCCACGCCGGCATCGTCAAAGGCATGATCGGGATGGCCCTCGCAGGCCTCACCGGCGGCCGGTTTTCAATTCAGTCGCACATCCCGCCGGTCCACAAGCAGATCTCCCGCTCCGGCGACGGCCTCAATCTGAAGGAGGCCGCAGCCGTAGCTCTTGCTGACGGCCGCCCGCTCCACGATGCCCTGCTCTCCGCCCGAGGCTGGCCGGAGATTCCCTTCGACGGCCGTCTCCTGGTCTCGCACCAGGACGCTCTTCTGATGGGCGGCAAAGTCCAGGCCATGCCCGGCTTCGCCGATCACGTAGTCTTCCTCAACAGACAGCTCTGCGTCGCCTGCGAAGAGAAGACCTGCATCGCCATGTGCTCCGGTCAGGCCATCACGCTAGGCGAAGACGACCTGCCCGCCTTCGAACGTGAAAAATGCATCCACTGCGGCGGCTGCCTGTGGAATTGTTCCCATCCGCCCGACGGCAAAGACTCCAACATCGAATTCCAAGCCGGCTCCGGCGGCCTGCACTCGGCCGAAAACTGAGTTCTTCGACACTATATGATGGAAGATAAGTGATCGAACCCCAATACTCTGTCATCCTGAGCGATCGATAACCGACTGTCATCCTGAGCGATCAACAACTGACTGTCATCCTGAGCGGAGCGCAGCGAAGTCGAAGGATCTGCGGTTGCTTTTATTTTTGCGCTTTGTAACAGGGCACGACATCAGTCGTGCCGAAACGCCAGAATATTGAACAGGGCTTAGGCCCCTGAGGACGATAACAAATGCGAAAATCCGCCGTAATTTTATTGCTTCTGCTATGCTTTTCGCCCTTTATCTCGGGCCAGAAAACGCGCTTCGGCCAAGCTCCCCGGGCAAAGCAAGGAGTCGATTACCCTCTCAAGGTGCATGTCTCCGGAATCCATATCCGTACCTATTACAAGAGCCCGAGTTGGCTCGGTCCAAATTTTCTCGCCGCAGAACGTAACCAAGACGTGGCCTACGCGGACGCGGTTCTAAACGGAAAGAATATCGAGCTGCTGGGAGCCTGGACATGGATTCCCGGCAGCTATCAAACGCCATTGTCTCCGGGCGACTTTCAGGCACGCCTCTTGAAGGATCCGTCGAAGACGAGCGACTCGCCGATCGGTCAGGAGTACGAGCTACTTCTCCCTGATCGAATCGTTTGGCGTTGCGTGATCACTGGCGTTTCCGAATAGCTTGACTGAAAAAGGAAAAAATAATGCCAAACGTTTTGCACATCGTAGTTTGCGCCGGCATCGTTCCCGACCCGCTGCAAACCTTAGAACCAATCACCACCCCCAATGGCCCCGGCCTCAAAAACGAAATGGTCCTGCCCGCGGTCCTCGACCCCTGGGCCGCCAGCGCTCTCTATGAAGCCGCGAATCTCGCCGCCAAAAATCCAGGCAGCAAACTCTGGCTCGTCTCGCTAGGCCCCAAGGCCAAACTGCAGCAGGTCATGATGACCATAGCGCAAAAGGTCGCCTTTGAGCTGGTCCCCGTCGATGGCCCCATCGGCGGCTTTCCGGATGCCCATTCCACCGCCGCAGTCCTCGCCGAAACCATTGCTGCTCTCCCCGGCCTCGAGAAAACCAACGTCCTCCTCTTCGGTGGCTGGGAGTCGGCAACTCGCGGCGCAGGCGTCACGCTTCAATTAATCGGCGAGCGCCTCGGCATCACCGACCAATTCCAGGGCGTAGACCAGATAGCTCTCCACGACGACGGCAGCTTTGAAGTTTTAGAACGCGTAGAAGGCGGCAAGCACCAAGCCTCCATCTGCGCCGGGACCCCCGCCGTCCTCGGCTGGGCCACCGGCAACCTTGCCGAGCCGCGCAACAATCCCCAGATCGGAATGGCCAATATGCGCACCATCATGCCCGCTCTGCAAAAGACCAAACCCACGACACTCGCCGCCAACGGCCTGCATTACGTCTCCGCCAGCCTGCCCAAACAGCAGCGCGAGACACGCGTAGTCAAAGACCTTACCCCCGACGAAATCGCCGCCGAACTGGTCGCATGGATAGGAGCCGAATAATGGAATCGATACTCGTACTCACGCATGCGGACGAAACAGGCGCAGCCCCCACCAAAGCCTCACTGGAAGCCGTCACCGCAGGCAAGGAACTGTCCGCCCGACTCAATGCCTCGCTCACCATCGGCATTGTCGCCGTGGATGCAGCCGCTGCCAACTCCGTCGCCTCAACCGGAGCACGTCTTCTTGCTGCCACGGGCGAAGCCTTCGCCCAGCCGCGTTACGCAACCGACGCCGCCGCCCTCGAAGCACTCGCTCGCGCTGCGAGCGCGACCATCATCCTCGCCCCCGCCAGCTCCCGTTTTGCCCGTGTAGCCGCCGGCGTGACCCATCGCCTGGGCGGCTTCATCGATACCCACATCACAGCCCTCGGTGGCACTGAAACAGTCGAAGCAACCCGCTGGTTCTATCGTCAGCGCGTTGAAGCGGTCCTCTCCCGCGACACCCGCCCCTGGTTCCTACTCCTCGATCCCGGCACGCATGCCGCCTACGCCGGTCAACCGGGTTCCGCTCAAGTCGAGCAGGTAGCAGTCCAGCTCCCCACGCTCCACACCACCGTCAGCGGCCTCCGCTCTCCGGCGCAAGGCGCGCAAACCATCCGCCCTGACGCAAAGCTTCTCTTCGTCGCCGGCGCAGGCTGGACAAAAAAACAGCCCGACGGCCAAATCCATACCACCGAAGCCGGCGAACTCATCCTCAACTTCCTTCGTCTCACCAGCGCATCTCTCGGCAGCAGCAAGTCGCTGGTCGACCAGGGCGGCGAGGGCGAGCTGGTACTTCCCTTCCTAACCCACATGAACCAGATCGGGCAGACCGGCGCCACACCGCGCCATCCCAAAGGTTTGTCAACGTGCTGCCACGGCGAAGAGCCGCACGTAGTCGGCTGGCGCTTCATCGGCAGCCGCCGCGCCATCTCGCTCGACCCCAACTGCGGCTGGACCCGCGGAAAAGCCGACGTCGTCTATATTGCCGATGCATTCCAGGTCATCGCCAAGCTGAACGCGAAACTCGAAGCCGCCAAAGCTTAAGAACTACAGAAAGCACCTATGCTGAAGAGGCGGGCCAAAGCCCGCCTCTTCGTTTGAAACCAAATATTGAGGCAGCCTTCTAAACCTTGAGCACCGCCGGCAGCGAAAGACTCCCCATGATCTGCTCCATTGCTCCCTCATCGTTTCCAATCGCATCAAGCAGCTTCTTCTTGAGCTCATCGCGCTTTGCATAAAGCCGCAGCGGCTCCGGCGGATGATGCAGCAGATCCTTCCCCACCAGCGCGCGAACAATAAAAGGCATATAGGACGAATAATCCCCCTGCATGCTGACCGTTTGCGTCGCATAAGTCTCCGGATTCACCTTGCCCCACGAAACCGCCTCACCCGGCGCGCATGATGACAAACTCCCGTCCGTCACCGGCGACGAAACAATCTGCGCATCGTAATCATACCCGCGAATATTCTCGAGGAAGAAAATCTGCGAGAGCGTAGGCTCCGGCTGCAAGGAATAATTCTTGGGGACGCCGCCGCCCAATATCAAAACGGCCATCGTTTTCGGTGCGGAATCGAACAAACCCCAGTGATGGTAGGCGCAGGATTCGAATACGTCCTCATGAAGATCGTAGTCAAAACCGTATTGAATCTTCCCCAGTCGCGCCAGCGTCCATAACTTCACGGAATTCAAAAACCCGCTTCCGTCCGCCGGTGCTCCAATAAAAACCGGTAGCTCAAGTTCGGCGCAGGTGCTCAGCAGTCCGGGCGTAACGCCAAGCGCCTTTTCCCGCTCTCCATATTGCCTGCCGAGCAGACAGTTGCGCTCGGTAGTCGTCATCCGTTTCTGGAACTCAGGCCGCTGCAGGATTGCGGTAAACACTGCGTCCTGGTCGAAGAGCACCTGCTCGTCGAAGCCGGTGTCGGTCACGCGAATCACGCCGTTCTCGCGATACAGCGCATCGTCGCCGTAGAGATCCACCTCACGAATCGGACGTTCATCCTGCTTCCTGAGGCAGTCGTGTCCGTCGTGGTAGCAAATCGCGTCGGTAACGGTGATGTACGCGGTGTTCGCGGCCCTGATAAGCGGAATAAGCCACGCCCGATGCTGATCGGAAACTGTGATCGGTCCAGCGCAGGTCACCACCAGCGGAATCCGCTTTTCGATCACCTGCTTCATCACTTCATAAACTCTCCGCAGGGTTGCGCCGCCGAAAGCCGGCAAAGATGAAGAAAATACTTCGCCCAGATCATGGCATTCCGTAACAGGCTTTCCGGTAACAGCCTTCCCCAAAAGTCCGTTTGCATTCGAACATTTGCTCATAGCAATAGCATCATATCAAGTCAGCCACCGTGCCAAAGCCGCACGGGTGCCCTACTCTTGCCACGTTTTGTTTTTGCGGGTAGTTTTGGTAACCACGAATCAGGATCGATCAGTCAGTTCTTTGGCAGCACTACGAACGGGCCATTCATTCCCTGCCCGTCCCCACCTTCAAACGCCGCCTGGCCCAGTGACGGAATCCCAGGCTCCCATTCCGGGCCTGCAAGCTCCGGCATCGGACGCGCCCGGAACAGCTTCTTGCACTGCCCCGCCGTCCACCGCGCCCAACGCTTCGACTTCTTCCGTCGCGCGCTGTCGGTCGAGATACCAGTTCCCGCATACATCTGCCTGTAGAGCTTCGAAAGAAACATGAATGCGATCCGTGATCGCAAATTCGGCGTGCAAGCTGACCGCTGCCAGATCGCTGGCCAGTTATAAAATCTATCCCACACCTTTTGCGTCCGCTCACGAATCTCATCCGAACTCATCGTAGGATGAGGCGTAAACATCTTTGGCCGCACCTCCGTTGGAATCATCCAGTACCGCGTAATCGGCACGTCGCCCACCATGGTCGGATTTTGCGCTTGCTCCTTCTCCCAGCGCACAAAATCCACCGTGCCCGGAAATGGTGTCATCATCACAAATTGCGCAAACGTCACGCCGGCCTTAATCGCCATCTCCACCGTTGCGTCAAAGGTGGCGGGCCTGTCTGTAGGCAACCCGAAGATGAACGATCCCAGCACATGCACTCCATGCGCTTTGAATGTCTGTAACTGCTTGGCCAGCGCCTCGCCGGAGTAATTCCAATCCTTGAAAACAGCCTTCAGTCCCTCCGGAGTCACCGCTTCCACGCCCACCAGCGCGCCCTTGATATTAGCCTTCCGCATCGCATCCAGATAATCGCCGTCCTCGCCTGCCTCCATCGTCATCTGCGTGTAAAACACCATATCCTTCGGCAACTTAGCCAGTTCTTCCATCAGTTGGAAGCGCTCCGCGCGTATGGTTGTCAGCTCTTCCAGCTTGGTCGTATTGTTTTGCTCCCTAGCCAGCCGCAGATCGGTAAACGTCACCGGATAAAAATTGTCGTCTGCCAGCGCAATAAACCTGAAACCCAACCTCCGCAAAGCCACGATCTCATCCACCACGCTCTGAAATTTCCTTTGCCTTGGCTTTTGCCCGTCCGTCCGCCAAACGCTGCAAAACGAGCAATGCTTCGGACAGCCACGAATCGTCTGCACCGAGGCCCACATATATTTCTCGGGATCCATCAAGTCCCAGCGTGCAGCCAGAAACTCTCCGCCTTCAATCCGTCCGCCCGCATACACCCTTTCCGGCTTGCCCGCTATGCAATCGGTGACCACCTTGCCCCAGGCGATGTCGCCGTCCCCTGTAACTACGGCGTGACCTTCTCCGCATTCCAACGCCTCATTGGGAAACAGCGTGGCGTGAATGCCGCCGTACACCACCCACGCGCCCCGGCTGCGCGCCATCCTGCCCACCGAATAGCCGCGCAGTGCATTGCCCGTGTGCACGCTGATTCCAACAATGTCTCCAGGCCGAATGCTCTCCGGCACAATCTGTTCCAGCGATTCGTCGACGAGAATGGGATCTCCCGCGATTTGCGGTGTGGCCGCCGCAAGCACAAACAGCCATCTCGGCGTTATCACCGCGGTGCCAAATGAATTGTCGCTGGGATTGACCAGATGAACGCTCAATGAATCCTACCCTTCCTCGTGCGAGTATGGTGGCCTCAGAGAGCGTCTACGTTATCGGCTCAACTCCGGCGGATGCATATCCGCCAGAGTGCCGTTGGCGGATCGTCCCGCCTGACATTTCCCCTGGACAGTGTTTCCAAATTTTACAAGTAATCTGTAAAGCCGGCTGAGCAATATTGATCACTTTTCACCGATTTAGAACTCCATTCGATGAAGATCCAGACAATATTCCGCACCCACTAAAATTGCACCCGCCACTCCGCCGGCTCGCTAGTTCCAGTGAAGCGCATGCTGGCAAATTGCCCTTGCTGCTTCCATTCGGCAGCAATTGTCTTCCCGTCTTTGCCGCTCACCTGCGCGGATGCCTTTTCATATCCGCCAGGAATTGCAAACCATAGCGTGTATTCCTTCCCCGCAACCGTCAGCGACTCTCCATGCAAATCCTTCTTCGCCCCATTCCAGCCTTGACTCACAATGGAATAAGATCCGGAAATGTGCCGAGAGTTCCCAATCAGTTGCGGCCGGTCGGCAAGCGGATGAATCAACAGCACTCGAGTATCGTGTGGCTCAATCGTCAAATCGATTTTCCCTTTGAAAACTCCCAGCGGCTGCTGCTTCCAGAAATCGAAAACAACGTAGTCTTGCTCGTTGCTCAGTCCCAACTGCCGCGCAAACTCCAGCCTGCGCTCCACGGCATCGCTGCGCCAATTCGTCTCCGCAGCAACGTCATAAACTCCTGCTGCCGAGTCCACTTTCAGATCAAGCACCTCAGGATAATGATGAATGTAGTAGTCCTCCTGAACGAACTTGAACTTGTTCCAGGTGCTGTCCGTGCCCCGGCTGAATAAATCGATGGGTAGAATCGGCAGCGTGGGCATGGTCGCCTGCAACAGCTTCACTCGTTCCTCCTTGAGCTCCGGCATCACGCTGGCCAACGAATAGGTCACGCCTGTCAGCGCCACATAGGTAACCAGCGTCCGCGCCTCTGGCAAAGTTGTCCCAAAACCGGTTGGCGGGTCTTCACGCTGTCGTTCCTTGTCTAGCGCAATCGCGTACCGTTTCAGCTTCGCCTCTTCCGCATTCATCGGCTCAACCAACTCAAGTCCCTCGCCGGGCATCACGTAACTCACAATATGATTCAAGAACAGATGGGCATTGATGGAACTGAAAAACGAATGCATTCCCTGCCAGTTGTTATATAAGTCCTGGCCAAGAAAGTAAGAGTCGGTGTACCCCACCGCATTCAGCCTCGTCCCCGTGGGGCAAAGCTCAATAAAGCGGTCCGGGCCAATTGTTCGCCGGATCAGCGCCAGCCGGTCGCGGTAATTCGCAATGAAATCGGCCGAAGGCGAGTGCAGTCGGCTCTTATCAATCTCCGGCGCATAAGCCGGCAGCGCCAGCTCGCCATCAAATTTGTAGTAATCAAACCCCAGTTCGTCCAGCCTCGCAAACAAGCGCTTCAAATGTTCGAATACCTCGGGATTCGTCGAGTCCAGCGCCGGAGTTTGATAATCCAGCAGCACCTTGCCCTTCTTGTCATAGAGGTACCAGTCGGGATGTTCCTTCAATGCGGGACCGTATGCATTGGGCACCACCCATATTCCAGCCTTCAATCCTTTGCCGCGGATATAACTCGTTAGCCATTCAGGCCCGTGCGGAAACTTCACCTTATCCCAGTTGTCCACCCACGAATGCCCCTCCGGCCGCCGGTCATACCCGTCGTCCAGTTGCACATACTCAAATCCATACGGCTTCAGATTCTTCGCCAGCCAATCTGCGTTGCGCACCACATCCTGCTCGGTCACATCCTGGAAGTAACTCGTCCAACTTGACCACACCATGGGCGCCGAATGAAAGTGTGAATCGTCGTAGCGAATGTAGAACGGAATTCCCAGAGTATGCGTGTAGTAGTCGGGTACCAGCCGGATCGTCGCATGATCGCGTACCGGAATCTTCAAAGCGAAGGCATCTTTCTTCCCGGCCACAGCCTGCAACTCAGAGTCTCCGCCAAAGTCGACGGCGATATCCGTTCCACGATCGAAGAGACTATGCAATCCTCCGCCTGCAACATGCCCCAATCCCAGATAAGTGACTTCAGGATTAATCCGCGGAAGGTTAGACCATAGACTGCTTGATTCGCCGCCATAAGTCTCAGTCACCTCGTCGGTACCACGCCAGCTCACCCGCAGTCCCTCTGGATCGATCAGCCGGACGACACTTCGATCAGCGGGTGAATCAGCCCACCCCGTCAGGACCCCGTGAAAGTCGGTCGTTACGATCGTGAGCTTGTCCGGCTGCGCATCGAACTCCCAGGCGCTAATGGGATCCTTTGTTTCGATCGTCAGCTTTCCATTCGCTCCGATGCGCGCCGAAAGGCGCGTCAGCCTGCGAAGGCCTGATGGAGTCTCTTCATTGAGCGCAATATCCCTGGCAATGCTCCCCAGCCGATCAGTCGAGATCGACAGAGTAGAGCTTTCCTGAAAATAATCAACGACCCAGCCGTTTTGCCGCAGGGAAGCAGTCGCGGCCATCTGCGCACAGGTATTGAGCGCGGCCATAACAAAAACTAATGCAAGCGCCGGAATTCTGAACATGGATTCCTCTTGGGATTCGATCCGCAGCCTTGCGCATGGCGCTCACTGCGGTGTTTCGAGTTCGATCTTTTTAGGAGACGATCTATATCATCATATTTCATTTCAATAATATCGACAGGGGGGGCATAAATAGAGAACCGCAATAAGACATTGGCAGTGATGAATGGGTCAGAAGCGACGCATATTCACATGCTTTCGCCTTTGCACAATTTCTGATGCAGGGGAAGGTACCCCGTCCTGCTACGCCCGAGAAATCGGTTTACCAAAACTTCACTTTTCTAAAAGGGCAGGCTACTCCAGTGGATCTCGCAACCGCTAAAGAGTCTTGTGAGTGAAGCGAATTATCGCCAATCAAATGAAATTCCCGCTAACGCGCTTGACATGTATTAGCATCCGTTTTATATTTTGGGTAACGTTGGCGACAAAGCTCGATTCCCAGGCTCTGGATTACGCCAGGCTATCTGATAGCAACTTCCTCCTGGTTCGCTATTCTCCTCCAGAAGGTTTCCTCACGAACGACCACAAGTTCTAATCAATAATCGAGCCTAAACAGAGCTGTCACCACAATTGTTCTCCCGCCAGAGCCTTTACAGTTGGGCATGCGGAAGAAGGGAGGGCCGCGTGGGCTGTTTTGTTTGTGAGAATCTTGAACGAATCTTTAAGACTAAGCAACAAGAGTACATCGAGGCTTGTTCCACCGCCTATTATCGGGTCAGCACAAAGCTTGCGGCCTACAAAAACGTCGATATGGAGCGCGCCAGGAACGAGTTTGAGGAGCACCAGCGGGTATGCGTCTCGGCTTTGAATAATTCTGCATTTTCTGCCGGCAGATCTGCTGTCCCTCACACCGCCGCAAGATCGTCATGGCGATCTTCTTCCAAGGCCATCCAGGCCATCTGACCGAGGAACTGGCTGACCGCGCGCCATACCGGGTTAATGCCGACTGCGGCACACAAAAACGAGCTTACTCGTCTTGAGCTTTCAATGCCTCGCTCAGGACGGGCATGGGCAACCAAGTTAGAGAACGAATGGAGGTGCGATGAATTTACAGATGAAAAGCAATGTACAGAATCACCGATCTGCCAGCCGTGGCAAAACTCAACAAGCGCGCGGGTCGGCGGCCCACCGTGAGGAAAGTTCCTTCTCGAACATCAAGTCGGCTTTAAGAAGAGCAAATGAGCGGTCTTTCGTTGAAGACTATAACTTGGAACATACTGTCTTGCACACATCGATCATCCAGGAAACGAGTTCCGCCGGTTCAGACTTCGTTGGACACTCAGTACCAGGAGAGACCCGTGCACGTGCGTACGACCGGAATTTACCAAATTGCGTCTACCTCGGATAATGACCACCCAGACCCGGCAATTGCCCGTGCTTTATCCAACTCGGACGTACTCCTGAACGATCGTCACGCGTCTGGCGATCTCCAATCCGATGATGCTTTCTATTCTGCCGGTGATGGGGAAAATGCGAAATCAACGCCGTATCCAGCCCGGCACCGTAAAATGCTTCTCCCGGAAAAGGGCCACGCAGGTGCGAACGACCTCCGGGTCCAGCAGCGTACCCGCATCCTTTTCAATTTGCTGCAACACGAGGGGCAGCTCGATTCCCGGCCGATAGGGCCGATAGGCGGCCATTGCCTCCACGATGTCCGCCACAGCCAGTACTTTGGCTTCGGGC
This sequence comes from Occallatibacter sp., assembly GCA_049515455.1. GTDB lineage: Bacteria > Acidobacteriota > Terriglobia > Terriglobales > Acidobacteriaceae > Telmatobacter. Next base: position 151,212 of record JBEKUB010000004.1, on the reverse strand, counting down.
AATATCTCGTCCGCCTTAAGGCCCCTCGGATATCCTGATCCATCCAGCTTCTCGTGGTGCTGGTGCACCATCTCCGCAACGGGCCACATAAACGGTATGTCTTTCAGAATCGCGTAGCCGGTCTCCGGATGCTGATTGATCATGGCCCGTTCCGCCGCATTGAGATTCCCGGGCTTGGTCAGGAGTTCCGCAGGTATCGAGATCTTCCCGATATCGTGGACCATTGCCGCCATCCGTAAAGCTTGCAATCGCTCCCCAGTCCAGCCCATGTCCTTGCCAATGGCGATTGCGATTTCCGCCACCCGGCTTTGATGGCCGGCGGTGTAGGGGTCGCGCATCTCCATGGCCAGCACGATGGGCGCCACCATCGCCGATAGTGCATTGGCAAGATCTGTCTGCGCCTTTGCCAGGCGGATCCGCTCGGCTCGCAGCAGTTCCTTCTGCTCCAGCGCTTCGATGCTGTGTACAAGCTCCCTGGCAAGACGCTCGAAAACATGACTCGCCGCATCTCCAAATGCGTCGGGGAGTTCGGAGTACACAACCAATACGCCGTTCCACCTCCCCTCAATTCGAATCGGTACGGAGATGGAGGATCGAACCTTCAACTGCCTGGTACGCCTGCGCCCCGGGAAAGAAACTGGCGACTTCTTGGCGTCCTTCAAAACCTGCACCGTGTTGGTCCGGATACAGACGGCCGTCGGGCCTTGTCCCAAGAGCTCATCTTCTCCCCAGCTCCATTGCAGTCCGTCAAGATGTCCGCTTGCATTCCCCGCTGATGCGGCAACTCGAATCGGCTTCCCCCGACCATCTTCCGCAATCCCCACCCAGGCGAGGACATAAGCCGATTGGTGAGTGATGCCATCGCAAATGGCCTGCAATAGAAGGTCTTCAGTTGAATGAACCCGGCCCAGCGCCAACGCAGCCACCGCATAGGCTCCCAACGCCCAGTTCTGGGTCTCCATCAGATGTTGCCGAAGCAGCCGTTCGGAAATATCGCGGAACTCAACGACCAGCATGTCCCGGCCATCAAACGTCATCTTGTCCGACGACCAAATCTGAACTGGCACAGGCTCCGGATCCCCGTCTCTTCGCAGGATATGAAACCCCGTGTGTACAGCCGCCTTGCCCGAGAGTTTGCTGACCTCGTCTCTTACCCGCTCACGCTCGTCTTCGGGATGGAGCCCGGTAAAATCCGTCCCAATCAGATTCTCGCGCGAACATCCCATCAGTGTTTCAAATGCCGGGTTCACGTCCACCAGGAGTCCGGTACCAACATCAAGCACCAGTTTGGCATCCTGGGCATGGGTCCAGCTCAATTCGTATAGACTCTGCGGCTTGAAAGCACGGGATGCGCGTTCCACAGCAAACCAACTTTCATCTTCGGTTACTGTCCTTGTGAATCTTGCGCGGATCGGGAGATAACTTACACATTAAAAATTAGATGCCTAATAACTTTGCCTGTCAATCAATAAGCATATTCATAACTACGCCGAAACTTCCATTTCACAAATTGCTCCATCTACTTAAGTTATTTATTAAACAGATTGGTCAATATAGAACACTTTGTACCCCTCTTTAACTAGACATGATTCAACCCTGAGAGATTTCTTTCCCCGCGCACCTTCATACTACCCGGCTGCACTCTTCCACCGGAATCGGAACCTGCTCCACAATCTCCAGCCCAAAACCCTCCAATGCCGGAACATGCATAGGTGTATTTGACAGCAGGCGGATGCGCTGAATACCCAGGTCCGACAATATCTGACCGCCCAGTCCGATGGCCCTCAGAATCCGCCCTGTTCGCGCCTGCGAACCTTCGCGCGCGCGCAGTTCCTGGTGCAGAATGAGCCTTCCGTTACTTGCCTGCTGCGCCGCCGGCAATGCAGCTGCACTGCCGGGCTCAAAGGCTCCGGCCGAATCTGCTGCCCTATCAATCTCAAATCCGCGCGAGGTATTGTGCAGGTAGAGCACAACTCCGCAACCCTCCTCGGCAATCATGCGCATGGACTGATCGAGAGTCTCGCGGCAACGGCAGTCGGCGGCAAACACATCTCCCGCCGTGCAGCGGGTATGCACCCTCACCAGCACGGCATGCGTGCAAACAGGCCTCGTTGCATCCTCACCTGCAGGCAGTCCATTGCCCGCACTTCCCAGCCCGTTCGGAAATGCGGGACAGTCCTTGCAAAGGTCGCCACGCACCAGCGCAATATGGCTCTCGCCGCCGTTTACCTCACTCTCGTATGCGATCATGCGGAACTCGCCATAGCGGGTTTGGATGCGGCTCTCGCCGGCGCGCACAATATAGCGCTCGTGGCGCAGCCGGTAGCGGATCAGCTCCGCCACGGTAAGAATCGTCAGCCCGTGTTCCTTGCAAAACGGAATCAGATCAGGAATGCGCGCCATCTCTCCGTCGTCGCGCATGATCTCGCAGATCACGCCGGAAGGATTCAGCCCCGCCAACCGCGCCAGGTCAACCGAAGCCTCCGTTTGCCCCGCGCGCACCAGCACTCCACCCTTGCGCGCACGCAGCGGAAAAATATGCCCCGGTCGTGCCAGATCGGAATAAGTAGTGCCGGGATCGATGGCGGCCCGAATAGTCTGCGCCCGATCCGCCGCCGAGATGCCTGTAGTCACGCCCTCTCGCGCTTCAATGGTTTCAGTAAACGCCGTCCCGAATCGCGATGAATTATGCTGCGTCATGGGGAACAGGCGCAGATAATCGGCTCGATCCTCAGTCAGCGTCAGACAGATCAGCCCGCGGCCATAGCGGGCCATGAAGTTGATGGCCTCCGGGGTCACATGCTCGGCGGCCAGGGTCAGGTCCCCTTCGTTCTCGCGGTTCTCGTCATCGACCACAACTACCATGCGCCCGGCGCGAATCTCGGCCAGGGCACCGGGAACGTCGGTGAACGGATGCTCGAAGCTGCGCGGGGTATATGGCATTACTGTCCTCTTCATTCTCGCTTATGCTAGGCGCAAACAGCAAAAGCGCCGCCCGAAGGCAGCGCCTTTGTAAGGAACTCGATTAAAACGGCCTACAACGTCGATTCGATCTCAAATCCCCATGCTTCGAGAAGAGCCTCGGGGATATATTTTGAATTCTTGTTTCGCCGAGCCCACTCACGCAGGCGGGTGGATCGGATGTACTGGTCAGGGCTGAGTTTGAACTCCCTCACGATTTGCTCGAAGGAAGTAACTGTGGGCACAACCGGCCCGATGGGCTCTGGTTTGCCCCAATTTGGATTTCCACGACGCTTTGCCATTGAATGTTGTCCTTAAAGGAAGGTGGATTGCACTTGCATCCTCAGTAGTAACGGGGTGGGGGGACCTGTCTGCCCAGAGGAATTCTACTGCTTTATTTTACATATATTTTCTTCAAAAATCAATAGGAAAACTAGAAATTGCCCTAGATATTTGCCAAGTCCTTTTCACTTGAAAAATACGCGCTAACTCGTTTATAAAGAATGTACTGCATGAACTCAATAGCACTTTTGTGACAGACTTTGACGTCTTCTGACCCTTGGGAAAATTGGCAAAATACTTGCCTTTGAAGCCTGTACTCTTATGACAACATCCTCGCCGCGTGACCGCTCTCCTGCTCCTAACGTCCCCCGGATTGATCCAGCGAGGTATCGCGGATCACAAAGTCCACCGCTCCAGGTCCTCCTCGGAAATTGTTTCTGCCCCTCATCGCATCAGCCCCAGCTTCCGCCACAGACGCCGAGAAAACGATCTCGAGCCATAGACCTCGAAGATCGACCGCCAGGCGCACCCATCAATCACTTCCACATCCTCCAGCCGCCCGTAGGTGTGGGTCCCCATCATTCCATGCGGGGCCTCCACCGTCTCGTGTGGCCGTTCCCGGTACTCCCGCTCGTTGAGCACCAGAATCTCGTTCAACGTAAAAGATCGTCCGTAGTTCCCGCTGCAATCCTGGCTGGGCCGCATCAGAAGCTCGCCTTCTCGAAAGATCGCTCCCCCGCCCCGGCTGCTGCGAATATCCGTGCTGATCGGGTTCGCCGGATGCGGCTGCCAGTCCTCCAGAATTCCGCGTGACGAAAAAAGCCACAGCTGCAATCCTCCGCCGCGTCGTTCCCGCAGCGTCACAAAAAACCAATATACGCCGCCCTCAGTCCAAACCGTCGTATCCACCGCCGAAACCTCAAGGAACTCCCTAGCCAACTCCCACTCATCGGGAAACTTCGTTGATCGATACATCTCCACCGTCCCATGCTCCCGGCTCTCCGGAATCATGTAGACCTCGCCGCCAACCTCAAAGACGCACGGATAGGAGAGATGGTACGGCCGATCAAGAACGCGCATGGCAGGCGACAGCGCACCCTCCGCAAGCACCTCCGCCGCCGCAATTGATCCGTGGTGGGCACCGTAATCGAAATCTTCAAAGAACAACCACTGTCTTCCCGAATGACAAAAGAGAAATGGGTCCGCACAAAAATGCCCGCGCGGTGACGGAACCCATCGGAACTTGCCAATCTCCCCCGAATTCCCCTCAGTCAGCCGCGTCCTTTGGCCGCGATGCACCGCCAGCCTCCAATGATCGATGCACAGCCGCCTCGGCAACCAGGTTGCAGCTTCAACCGCGGCTCTGGCCAGTTTTCGCACCAGCCAGCGCGCCATCTCTCCGTTCGTTGGCGTTGAGTAAATGCCGCGCTTCCCCTGGTAAGCCGCCGCGGGCACAATTTCCTTCTCTACCCACTCCCACCCCAGTTCGTGCACCTGGCGAAGTTTTTGAGTCACGAATGTCGATGCGCCCCAATACGGCTGCATTCGATTTCGCAACCATGAGCCGCTCGGGTGGGTTCGAAACCAGCCTTTGATTAAAACCCTCCCCGCATCCAGATCCTCGGTCAGCACTTGCAGCATCGCGCCAGTAATTGGGTTGCCTTCAACCAGTTCCCAGAAGCACGGCGGTCCGCCGCGATAAAACTCATTGTCCCCGTGGTGATAAGACCAAACTCCATACCGAGCCGCCTCTAAAACCTCCCCGCGCAGAATATTGAAGCCGAAGCGAATCAGCACATCGAGATCCATGCTTCGAATCCGGTCGATCGCCTCGCTCGGAAAGCGATCCACCGGCCCCCTGCTCAAGGGAGCAACCTGCATAGTTTCAATGTTGTTCAGAGAATCGCCGCAATCAGTCTTGCGGAAAGGATCGTCGCGCCCTCGAACCCGCAGCTTATCCCAGCGCGCATAAAGCCGGAAGAGCAGTTCGCTTCGGGACTTCTTGTCTACCAAAGCTCCAGCCGCCCTGCGGAGGAATGATTGTTTGACCCCAAGCGGCGCGCGATACACCACCAATTGCACGCAGGCAAAGTTACTCTGTACAATCTGCTCCAAAACTTCGGCAACCCATGCGGGCTGAACGTTGCCGTTCAGCAGCAGTCCGATGCGAAGCGGAGGCCGGCTTGAAGAGGAGTTCAAATTGAACGACGGATGCATCTTGCCATTTCCCCGTTGTGGATGCTTGCGTTCCGCCGTGCTCGAAACTCACAGGCCAAAAATCGGTAACGCCGGCCTCTCGGCCGGCTGTAACCTGGACCTCCCGGTCCTCGCTCACTCTATGCCTTCAGGAAAGCTGCTTTAGCCGCGGTTCAGCCCTTCCCCAACCCAAGAATCCTCTTGTTCCTCGCCGCGTCGGCCCCGCCGCCCGCAAAATCGTCAAAGGCCCGTTCCGTCACCCGGATAATCTTCTCGCGAATAAACTTCGCGCCCTCTGCCGCGCCATCCTCTGGATGCTTCAGGCAGCACTCCCACTCCAGCACCGCCCAGCCCTGATAGTCGTACTGCGCCATATTCGAGAAGATCGAACTGAAATCGATCTGCCCATCGCCCAACGACCGGAAGCGCCCCGGCCTATCGACCCAGTCCTGGTAGCCACCATAAACCCCCGACCGACCGCTAGGGTTGTACTCAGCATCCTTCACGTGGAAGGCCCGCACCCGCTCGTGGTAAATATCCAGAAAAGCCAGGTAATCCATCTGTTGCAGGATCATGTGGCTTGGATCGTACAAAATATTCGCGCGCTTATGATTCTCCACCGCAGCAAGGAATCGCTCGAAGGTCACTCCATCGTGCAGGTCCTCGCCCGGATGCAATTCATAGCAAATGTCCACTCCAGCCTCGTCAAAAAGTCGCAGAATCGGCAGCCAGCGCCGTCCCAACTCCACGAAAGCCTCGTCGATCAGCCCCGCCGGCCGCTGCGGCCATGGATAGAAAAACGGCCACGCCAGCGCGCCGGAAAACGTAGCGTGCGCATTCAACCCTAGATTCCGGCTGGCCTTCGCAGCAAATCCCAACTGGTCAACTGCCCACGCCTGCTTGCTCTTCAAGTCTCCCGCCAACTCCGGCGGCGCAAACCCATCCAGCATCACATCGAAGGCCGGATTGCTGGCCACCAACTGCCCCTGCAAGTGCGTAGAAAGTTCGGTAACCGCAAGCCCCGCCTGCCCCACCGCGCCCAGCACCTCGTCGCAATACCCCTTGCTCTCAGCCGCGAGCTTCAAATCGAAGAGCCGCTTGTCCCAGGTAGGAATCTGCACGCCCACAAATCCCAGCCCCGCCGCCCAATGCGCCATTCCCGCCAGAGTGTTGAACGGCGCATTATCCCCCGCAAACTGTGCCAGAAAAATTCCCGGCCCCTTAATCGTCTTCATGATTTTTCTCCTGAAATGTCCAGACTGCATTCACACGAATCTGGGTGCCCCAGGTCTCGATTCTGAGACCTGGGATAGCACAAATCTCAAGTCCTAATTTCACAAGCCCCTAAAACTCCACCCACCCCTCTTTGCGGCTGCTCTCGATGGTGCGTTCGATATACCGCATTCCCCGCACAGCCGCCGCAATCCCCGGCAGCGTCGTCGGCAACGGATTCTTTTCGCTCCTCCGCCAAGCCAGCAACCCCTCCGCAAACTCACGGTAGAGCACCGCGAATGCCTCAATATACCCCTCCGGATGCCCCGGCGGAACGCGTCCAACCCCCCGCGCATCTGCACTCAAATAACCCGCCGCCGCATGCCGAATCTCCTCCGGCCCATCCAACCACCGCACCACCAATTTGTTAGGGTCCTGCTGCCGCCAGTCGATGCCGCCTTTCTCGCCATAGATGCGAATGCGCACTTCATTCAACTCGCCCGCAGCCACCTGCGACGCCGAAATCACTCCACCCGCGCCGTTATTCAACCGCACAAGTTCGTTGCAATCATCGTCCAGCCGCCGCCCCTCGACCACCGAGCGCAGCGTGGCATTAATTCCAGTTACCTCCAGCCCGGTAATATATTCCAGCAGATGAAAGGCGTGAATTCCGATATCGCCAATGCATCCCCCGGGCCCGTTAAACGCCGGATCAGCGCGCCACGAGGCCTGCTTGTGCCCGGTGGTTTCGATCGGCTTTGTCATCCAGCCCTGCAAATACTCCACCTGCACCTTGCGAATCTTCCCCAGCTTTCCGCTGGCGCAAAACGCGCGTGCCTCCCGCACCATTCCGTATCCGGCATAAGTATGCGTCAGCCCGTAAGGCAGCCCGGACTTCTTTACCGCCGCCTCCAGTTCGAGCGCCTCTTCATAGCTGGCCGTAGCGGGCTTATCGCTCATCACCGGAAACCCCGCCTCCATCGCAGCCACGGCTATCGGCAAATGCAAATTATTCGGCGTGGTGATGGCCACAAAATCAATCGCGTCCGGCCGTTTCCGCTCCGCCTCCATCATCTCCCCGTAGCTCGCATACGCTCTTGCGGGATCGATTCCAAAACCCGCGCCGGCCTCCCGCGAGCGCTCCGCCGAATGCGAAAACGCTCCCGCCACCAGCTCAATTTTGCCGTCCAGCTCGGCCGCCATCTTGTGCACCGGCCCGATAAACGCTCCCGGCCCGCCCCCCACCATTCCCATCCGCAGCTTCCGCGTCTCGCTCATCATTCCCTTCCTTGATTCACCGCAATCTTCCGCCCCAAAAACATTATCACGCAAGGCCGGGTGCCCCACCCTCGCGACGTCTTTGTTTTTGTCGCTAGGGTGGGATAGCGAGAACTGGTGCCCCATCCTTTCCCGCACCATCACGTCCAATCCCAGATGCAATACGATAAAGTGAGATTGAAAGCTACCCCAACCATGAACCCAATCGCCATTCCCGATTCCCCCCGCCGCTGGGACTGCCTCTCGCTGGGCGAAGTCATGCTCCGCCTCGATCCCGGCGAAGCCCGCATCCACACCACGCGCCACTTCCAGGTCTGGGAGGGCGGCGGCGAATACAATGTCGCCCGCGGCCTTCGACGCTGCTTCGGCCAGCGCACCGCCATCGCCACCGCGCTCGCCGATAACCCCGTCGGCCGCCTGGTTGAAGACCTCATCCTCCAGGGCGGCGTCGATCCCTCCCTGATCAAATGGCTCCCCTATGACGGGGTGGGCCGCACGATCCGCAACGGCCTCAACTTCACTGAGCGCGGCTTCGGCGTTCGCGCCGCCGCCGGCTGTTCTGACCGCGGCCACACCGCCGTAAGCCAGCTCAAGCCCGGCGATTTCGACTGGCCGACGATCTTCGGCCCCGAGAACGGAACGAAGTTTTTCCACACCGGCGGCATCTTCGCCGCGCTCTCCGCTTCCACCGCCGATGTAGCCGTCGAAGCAATGGACGCCGCCCGCGCCCACTCCACCCCCGTCTCTTACGACCTCAACTACCGCGATTCCCTCTGGAAATCCATCGGCGGCAAAGCCAAAGCGCAGGAAGTAAATCGCGAACTGGTCCGCAAGGTCGATCTGCTCCTGGGCAACGAAGAAGATTTCTCCGCCATGCTCGGCGTCAAGATCAAAGGCGTCAGCGAAAACTTTGTCGAGCTGCCCATCGCCGGCTATGAAGATATGCTCCGCGAAGTCGCCGCCGCCTATCCAAATCTCAAGCTCATCGCCAGCACCCTCCGCACCGTCTCCACCGCCAGCCGCAACGCCTGGGGCGCGATCGCTCTCTATGAAGATAAAATCGTCCACGTCCCCCAGCGCGAAATCGATATCTACGACCGCGTAGGCGGCGGCGACAGTTTTGCCTCCGGCCTTATCTACGGTCTGCTCGCCGGCAAGCCCATCGACTGGGCCGTCCGCTGCGGCGTTGCCCACGGCGCACTCGCCATGACCACCCCCGGCGACACCAGCATGGCCACGCTCCCTGAAGTCGATCGCATCATCAAAGGCGGCTCCGCCCGCATCGCACGTTAACGCATTTTTATGGTTAGTATTAGGTCTGGGTGCCCCACCCTCGCCGCGTCTTTGTTTTTGCGGCTAGGGTGGGATAGCACGGTGCCCGCGTTACAAGAACAGCGAAAATGCTCCAGAGGAAACAATGCAGGAAACCACAGCCCAAATCATCGAGCGCATCGGCCTCATTCCCGTACTCCGCGCCCGCAACGCCGCCCAGGCCCACGCAGTCGTCAAAGCCATGATCGCCGGCGGCGTCTCCATCGTTGAAGTCACCATGACCGTTCCCGGCGCTGTTGACCTGCTGAAGGAGCTAAGAGACGAGTACGGCACGAAGTGCCTGCTCGGCTCCGGCACCGTCACCACCGCCGCCCAGGCTGAAGCCACCATCGAAGCCGGCGCGGAGTTTGTCGTCAGCCCCAGCACTCACCTGGAAGTAATCGCCGTGACTAAAGCGCACAATAAAATCTCCATCCCCGGCGCACTCACTCCCACCGAGGTCATCACCGCCTGGAACGCCGGCGCGGACTACGTAAAAATCTTCCCCTGCTCATCCATGGGCGGCGCTTCCTACCTCAAGTCGCTTCTCGCTCCATTCCCGCACCTCATGCTCATCCCCACCGGCGGCGTAACCCTCCAAACCGCTGAGAGCTTTCTCCGCGCCGGAGCCCGCGCTCTCGGCGTAGGCAGCGACCTCGTCAACCTCTCCGCCATCGACGCCGGAACCCCAGAAATCATCACTGAAGCCGCCCGCGCCTATCTCGAAACGATCGCCCAGGTCCGCGCAGCTCAAAAGCCAGCCCGCTGATTCATACTGATTGCACCGGAGAACCCGATGAAACTCGTATCCTTCACCACTCGCGACGGCAAAACCCACGCCGGTGCGCTCAATGAACCGGCTAACGTCGTCACCTCTCTCACAGGCGCCGGCTTCCACTCGGCCCTGGAGGTCATCGCTGCCGGACTCACGCAGCCTCAAGAGGACGGCGCCAACCCAATCCTCAAACTCAGCGAAGTCCGTCTCGGTCCACCACTTCCCAACCCTCCGCGCATCTTCGCCATCGGCCTCAACTACCGCGAGCACGCCCTCGAAACCGGCAAGCCCATCCCCACCACGCCCATCGTCTTTCTCAAGCTGCCCACCGCCATCATCGGCCCCGGCGACCCAATCGTCCTTCCCAAAAACTCCGCCGAACCCGACTACGAAGCCGAACTGGCATTCGTCATCGGCAAGGGTGGCTTCCGTATTCCCGCAGATAGATGGCGCGAACACGTCTACGGCTACACCATCGTCAACGACGTCAGCGCCCGCGATGTGCAGCGCGCCTCCACGCAGTTTTCTCTGGCCAAGAGCTTTCCCACCTTCTGCCCTATGGGCCCCGCCATCGTCACCGCCGACGAAATCCCCGACCCGCACGCGCTCGCCATCAGCCTCTCCATCGACGGCGAAGTCCTGCAAAACTCCAACACCAGCGAACTGATCTTCAATATCCCCGCGCTGATCGAATACATCTCCTCCATCACCCCGCTGCTTCCAGGCGATATTGTCTCCACCGGCACCCCCTCCGGCGTAGGCGCCGGCCGCACCCCCAGGCGCTGGCTCAAGCCCGGCGAAACCGTCACCATCACGGTCGAAGGCCTGGGCTCCCTAACCAATCCCGTAACAGCCGAATAAACGCGTGCAAGTGCCAAGCCTCTCTCATACAAGAATCCACCCCAGCCACAAAACCAGCCAACCTGCCAACTCGCCAACAGAAAAGGCCCCCGATGTGGGGGCCTTTTCGCTAACTCGCTAACTTGCTGACTAGCTAACTCGCCGTCTCGCTAACCAACTCTTCCTTCTCCGGCTGCGACCCAAGCCAGGCATACAGCGCGACCCCCACAAAGCAGCCCACAGGCACCAGGTACGCATAGCACATACCGGCTACATCGGCAACCCTGCCCATAAGTGGCGTCATTGCGGCACCGCCGATAATCGCCATCACGATCAGCGCCCCGCCCGTCTTGGTCCGCGACCCCAGCCCCTTAGTGCCCAGCGCAAAAATCGTAGGGAACATCATGGACATGAAGAAGCTGTTAGCCACCAGACAACCCACGCCCACCCAACCCGGGTGCAAAACAGCAATCGCGCATGCACAGGTATTGATCAAGGCAAATGTGCACAGCAGCCGCGTTGCCGGAATATAGCGTAGCAGCCACGTTGAGACGAATCTACCCACCATGAAAACCGCAAGCGTGCCCGTAAGCCAATAGCCCGCGCTGCGCTCAGCCAGCTTCGCATAGGTCTGCACGTAAGGAATCATGTAGCTCCACGCACCAACCTGCGCGCCTACATAAAGAAACTGAGCCAGCACCGCAAACACAAAATGCTTCCTCTTCCGCAGCGGCGGTCCATGATCCCCAGCCGCCTCTTTGGCCGTAAAATCCAGCCCCACATGCGGAAACGGCGTGCGCGCGATCAGCACCGCCCAGAACAACACAATCGCTCCCAATCCCACATAGGGCACAATCACCCGCAGCGTCTCGGAGCGCAGATAAGCCTGGTATGTCCCCGCCGCCTGCATCACAGCCACCTGCGCAGGCTTCAGCTCGATGCCTGAAAAAATAAACCGGCTGCCCACCAGCAACGCGAGAATGCTCCCCAGCGGATTGAAGGACTGAGAAAGATTCAGCCTCTGCTCCGCCGTCTCCGCCGGTCCCACCTGCACAATGAATGATCCCGCCGCCGTCTCCAGAAACGCCAACCCACTGGCGATGATGAACAGTGCCGTCAGGAAAAACCAGTATTGGGCCACAAGCGCCGCCGGCCAGAAAAGAATGCACCCTGCCCCATACAGCCCGAGCCCTATCAGGAAGCCTGCTTTATACCCCCACTTCCGCATCACTTGCCCGGCAGGCAGCGCCACCAGAAAATAACCCAGGTAAAAAGCCGACTGCACCAGCCCCGCCTGCAGCCTGTTAATCTCAAACGACTTCATGAATTGGCGAATCAGAATGTCGTTCAGGTTATTAGGTATGCCCCAAAGAAAAAACAGCGCCGTCACCAAAAAGAATGGAAGAAAATTTCCCGCTGGAACCAGTGGTGTGCGCTTAGAGTGGTCAGGTTTTGAAACCGATGCAACCGGTGTGATATTCAACAGGGTCTCCCTCAAACAGTTAGAAAATTGTTCCACTCTTTTTATCGAATGTGTCTATACGCTGGCAAATCGGTCCGCAGCTCCGTAGCTCACCTGCTCAAGATATTCATGAGAGCAGCTCTCACAGCACCCGCCTCAGCCACTTCCCCGTGTGCGAATGCAAATTCCCCGCAACGTCCTCCGGCGTGCCCTCAGCCACAATCCGCCCGCCGCCTTCGCCGCCCTCCGGCCCCAGATCAATCACCCAATCCGCGGACTTGATCACATCCAGATTGTGCTCGATCACAATCAGCGACCCACCCCCATCGATCAGCTTGCGAAAAGCTGTCAGCAGCTTGGAAACATCGTCGAAGTGCAACCCCGTAGTCGGCTCGTCCAGAATGTAAAGCACCCGGCTGGCTTGCGAAGGCTTTGCCGTCGCATTCGCGGCCCTAACTTGCGAAAGGTGCGCCGCCAGCTTTACACGTTGCGCCTCGCCGCCTGAAAGGGTAGTTGCACTCTGCCCAAGCCGCAGATACCCCAGTCCAATCTCGTCCAGCACCGCCAGCTTTTCCAGCAGTTTGGTCTGCCCTGCAAAGAAGCGCAGCGCCTCCTTCACTGTCATCTGGAGCACATCGTGAATATTCTTGCCCTTGTACTCCACCTGCAACACCTTGGCCTGGTAGCGCGTCCCGTTGCAATCCTCGCAAGGCAGTTCCACATCGGCCAGAAACTGCATCTCCACCGTAACCGTTCCGTCGCCCTCGCAGGTATTGCATCGCCCACCCGGCACGTTGAATGAAAAATGCCCCGGCGTCAGCGAGAGCCTCTTCGCCTCAGGCTGCGACGCAAACAGCTCCCTCACCAGATCGAATCCCTTGATATAGGTAATCGGATTCGACCGCGGTGTCCGCCCGATCGGCGTCTGATCCACCAACACAACGTCATTTAGCCGCTCCACCCCGGTCAGCGATTTGTATACGCTCGACGGATCAGCCCCATCCGACTGTCCCAGCGCCCGCAACACGGCCCTGTAAAGCACCTGGTGCACCAGCGTCGATTTGCCTGACCCCGAGACCCCGGTAATCGCCACCAGCATCCCCAGCGGAATCTCCACGTCCAGCCCGTGCAGATTATTTGCAGTAGCTCCCCGTAGCACCAGCCGCTCTTTCCCCGGCGCACGCCGCCGCGTCGGCACTGGAATTGAGATCTTTCCCGACAAATACCGCCCCGTCAGAGAGTTTGGATTGGCCTCAATCTCCGCCAGAACCCCCTCGGCCAGCAGCTTGCCGCCAAACTCACCCGCCCCGGGCCCCAGATCCAGCAAGTGATCCGCCGCCCGTAGCACGTCAGCATCGTGCTCCACCACCAGGATCGTATTTCCCAGGTCCCTCAAATCCTTCAAAATCCGAATCAGCCGTGCCGTATCCCGCGTATGCAAACCGATCGACGGCTCATCCAGCACATACAGAGCCCCCACCAACTGCGAACCCAGCGAAGTTGCCAGTTGTATCCTCTGCGCCTCGCCTCCTGAAAGCGATGAAGCCAGCCGATCCAGAGTCAAATATTCCAGTCCTACCGCATCGAGAAATGTCAACCGCTGCCGCACCTCGTGCAGAATCGGCCCGGCAATTTCTTCCTCCACCGGCGTCAGCTTCAGCGCAAAAAAGAACTCCTTCGCCTGCGCAATCGTCATCGCCGTCGCCTGGCAAATATTCTTCCCGTTGATACGAACCGATCGTGCTTCAGCCCGCAACCGTTGTCCCCTGCAATCCGGACACTCCGCATACCCGCGATACTTGCTCAGCATCACCCGCACGTGCAGCTTATATTTCTTCTTCTCCATCTGCGCAAAAAATCCATAGATACCCGCAAACCCGCCCTTGCCGCGTAGCACCGTTTCACGTGCCTGCTCGGGCAACTCGCGCCACGGCACATCCAGCGGAACCCCCAGTTCCCCCGCCTGCTTCTTCAACTCCGTGTACCAAGGCCGGTATTTCGGCCGATTCCACGGATCGATTGCTCCATCCGCCAGCGTGAGCCCTTTATCCGGAATCACCAGGTTCAGGTCGAAATCCACAGTATTCCCAAATCCCTGGCAGCGCGGGCATGCCCCAAACGGATTGTTGAAGCTGAACAGCCGCGGCTCCGGCTCCTTGCCCGGCCGGTGGCAATTCTTGCACTCGTACGCACCGCTGAACCTGTAACGCTTCCCTTCCGCGATCTCTTCTCGCGGAACTTCTTCAAACACCACCTCGCCGGCCTCGCGGTATGAAATCTCCGCCGCATCCACGATTCGCGACCGGTTTTCCGCGCTCACCACAATCCGATCCAAAAGCACAAACACCGGCAGTGTGAAATCGAGATCCAGCAGCGATTCCGGCGTTGAAAACTCGACGATTTTTCCCTGTTGGTAGAGCCGGTTAAACCCACTCCCGCGCAACTCCATCAGTCGAGCCTTCAGCGTCTCGGTATGCGGCGAATCGCCTCCATTCACCACCGGTTTTCCCTTGGCCGACGCTTTCCCCGCCCGCCTCGGAGTCTTCACCGGTTTGCCCGCCGCCTCCGCCTCCACAGTCGCCGTCGCCACCGGAAACAGCGCCTGTACCCGCGTTCCCTCGTCCAGCGCCAGCATCGCCTCGGCAACCTCGTCCATCGAGTCCCGCTTCACCAGCCCGTCGCAATAGACACAATGCACCGTCCCGCAACGCGCGTACAGCAGCCGCAGGTAGTCGTAGACCTCGGTAGCCGTCGCCACCGTCGACCGCGGATTCCGCGTAGAGTTTTTCTGCTTGATCGCGATCGCCGGCGCCAGCCCGTCGATCAGGTCCACATCCGGCTTCTCAATCCGCTCAAGAAACTGCCGCGCATAGGCCGACAGCGACTCCACATACCGCCGCTGTCCCTCGGCATAAATCGTGTCGAAGGCCAGCGAACTCTTCCCCGACCCAGAGACTCCGCTGACCACCGTCAGTTTCCCGTGGGGAATATCGCAGGAGATGTTCTTCAGGTTGTGTGTCCGCGCGCCGCGGATGATGATGGCATCGTTCAAAGGGAAGGCACCGTCTGGAATTCGTCCAGCAGCGTCTCTGTCCCCTCAGTGAGCTTCAGGACGCGACTGGCCATTCTCTATTATATGCCGTCGCGCAAGCACCCCAGCCGCACCTGCAGCCCAAACAATTCCGGCAATCACGCCCCACCCACCTCCCTGGTTTCAGACTCCCGGCTACTCGCCTAATTTGAAAAAATCGTGTGGTCCTCATCGAATTTCTTTTCTCTCTTGCCAGACTTTTCCGCCGCCTTGTTGGCAATGTCCTTAATCTCCTTTTCTGGTGGAACTTCCATGGCGGTCTCCTCTTCCACCTCTTCTTCTTTCGGATTTTCAAATTGCTCAGCCATTGTTCTTTCCTCCTGCAATAACCATGCGCCCTCCCCGGTTGGCATGGGTGTTCCAAATTGAACTCCCTCAGATCCTGACCGACTCCCTTTTCCTACCCGTCTGCGTCAAATCACCAGCCGTTCCAGCCACCCCTGCCCCGGTAAACTGTAGTGAGAGGTGATCCGTGCTCCGTCTCGCACTTTTCGTTCTACTCATCTCCCCGCTCGCTTGTTTCGCGCAAAACTCTGCTCCGAATCCGCAAGCGAAGCCTGCCGCCGCTCCCCCTGTGTCCGCCGTTACACCGCCAATCCCTGCCCAAGTTCTTGACGCCGAAGCCTCGATCGCCAAATCCGACTGGAAATCCGCTCAGGCCGTGCTTGACGCATGGCTCGTATCTCATCCCGCTGATTACCGCGCACTCTTCGACGCCGGCTATGTGGCCGATACGCAAAATCGCATGGACGATGCCGCCGCCCTCTATCTCCGTGCCATCGATGCCAACCATCAGTCCTTCGAGGGTCATCTCTCCCTCGGCCTGCTTCTTGCCCGTCAGAACAAACTGGAGGATGCTCGCTCCGAACTGGTCCTGGCCACAAACCTCGATCCCGGCGATTCCGGCCCCGCCCTCAAAGCCCGAGCCTGGCGCGCCCTGGCCCAGATCGACCGCACGACTGACCCCACTGAAGCCTCCAACGATCTCCTCCAGGCTCTCAAACTGACTTCGGAAACTCCAGCCGATACGCTGCTGGCCGCCAATCTGGCCGAACAGTCCGGAGAGTACGACGCTGCCGAAAAATCCTACCGCCATATTCTCTCCACCGACCCTGATTCCGCAGCCGCCAACTCCGGCCTGGCCCAAATCCTAATCGCCCGCAAACAATACCCTGAAGCCGAAACCATCCTTCGCGCCGCACTTGCAAAGTCCCCAGACGATCCCGCCCTCACCGCCCAACTGGCCGCCAGTCTGGCCGCCCAGGACAAAGCCGAGGCGCTCCCGCTCATTCAGAAGCTCCACGACTCCCATCCAGATAACGCAGCCATCAACCGCATCCTTGCTCAGGTCTTAGCCGATGCCGGCGACGCATCCGGCTCCGATCACTTTTATATAGGCCTGCTCAAGTCCGCCCCCAACGACCCTGGCCTGCTCATCGGCCACGGACAGAACCTGACCCGTCAGCTCAAATTCGCTGATGCCTTTGCCGCCTTCGACAAAGCCACTCAAATCGACCCCGCCAACCCCGACGGCTGGAGCGGCCTGGCCTTTGCCGCCTCCAAGACCAGCCAGCCTTCCGTTGCGCTCCACGCATTGACCATGCGCTCAAAGTATCTCCCTGAGGTCCCCTCCACTTACTTCCTCTGGGCCATCACCTACGATTCGCTTCACCAGACAAAAGCCGCGGCAACCTACTACCACCACTTCCTCGATTCCGCTGCCGGCAAATATCCCGATCAGGAATGGCAAGCACGCCAGCGCCTCAAAGTTCTCGAAAATCGTTAAGAAAACTCGACCAGCCGCGTTAAGCCCGCCAACTAGCCAACTCGCCATCCTCGCGAAGAGGGGGTTAACTTGTCGATTCTGTCATCCAAAACAACGACGCTCCTTGATTGCAGAAAATATCCCCGTCTCTGAGCACAATGAAGATTGGAGAGTGGAAATGGCGGTCGTGTCCCATGGCTTTGCCCCGGGCTATATTACCTACCCCCACCCCTCTCCTCCCCAAAATCAACCTAACTCATTGATTCCATTAGAAAATAGGCATAAGAAATGGTCATTTTCGGGCCAAATTTGCCGTCTTTTCGTGCAAAATCGACCCGAAAATGCCAGATTTGGCGCTCAAAAGTGCTCCCGCGTCTCACCGCTCGCAACCAACTGCAACCTGTCGCCGGCAAGTTGTAATCTGTACAAGGTGTCCATTGGAATAGTCTCCGTCTTCCAGGAAGAGTACCGCGCATTGCGTCCCAGGGCGCCGATGCCGCCCATCGCAGTCCGCTTTCGCCGCTTCACCTCGCTGAATACCACCATCCGCCTTCGCGAAGGCCAGCTTCATGTCAATCTCTCTGACCTGCTTGAGGGCGCGCATGAATCCGTCCTCCACTCGATCGCCCACATCCTCCTGGCCAAGCTCTACAAAAAGCCCATCGACCCAATCCATAACCTGCGTTACAAACGCTTTGCTTCGAGCACCGCCGTAACCCACCAGACGGAATTGATTCGCGGCGCTCGCGGCAACAAGCGCTTCTTCGGCCCCGAGGGTCGCTACTACCATCTAGAAGAAGTTTTCGATTCGCTGAATGCGCAATTTTTCGGCGGCCTTCTGGGCCGTCCCCAACTAACCTGGAGCGAGCAGAACGCCAAACGCTCCCTCGGCCATTACGATGCCGCCCACAATATGATCGTCGTGAGCCGAGTCTTCGACCGCCCCTCAAGCCCCCGTTACGCCGTCGAGTACTTGCTCTACCACGAAATGCTGCACCTCAAGCATCCGGTCACAAGACGCGGCCTGCGCCGCTGCGTCCACTCCCGCGCATTCAAAGCCGAAGAAGCGCTCTTCCCGCGACTGAAAGAAGCTCTGGCCTTTATTAAACGCTTGTAAAGAAATCTTCTGACGCAGAGGCAAGAAGCGTCAGGGCACGACTTCAGTCGCGCCGAATTAGCGAAATAGGAAACTGGGCTTTAGCCCCTTCGGGAATATTTGCTTCACAGCATGGACTCGATCAAGAAGTCGCGCAGCTTTCATTGAGCTCTCTGAATTTCACTCATCAACGTGCGCAAGCACCATGCGCAGTCGCAATCCAACCCAGGCCAATGCGGCCAGTCCAGCGCCCCACACCGCGAACGCAACATTCACCGTCCAGGCAGGCGCGACGCCCACGCGCCTCAACAGGAAGGGCAGAAAATTCCAACAGGTGATGTGAACGTAGTCCCAGGGGTCTGAAGCCATCGCCGGTGTATTCAAGCCCCAGGCGTCCATCTTCCCGCATGCAAAAGCAACGATGTTCTCAAGACGCAGGCCGATAACAAACATGGGACGGTGAAAGTTATCGATCTGATATATCTCCAGCGACAACCAGAATGCGACCGACGCAACCTGGATCACCGCGCTCAAAGCAATCACAACGACCCCGAAACCCCAAACCAGCTCTCCCACTTCATGTCGATGACGCAGCAGGAGCGGGACAGCCAGCAGAACCGCCAGTTCCGCCGCGGTCGAAACGTAGCGGTCGCCCCAGGCCGAGTCGCCGCTCCACACCGTATATCTCGCATAGAAACTGATGTAAGCCAGCAACAGCACGAAGCCGGTGAAAACGTACGCCTTCGCCTCCGAGCTGAATCGCTTCCATGCCACCGCGCAAAGCACAATCATCAGGATCAGCAGCGGGTCAAACAGGAAGATCGATTTTTCCGGCGCAAAGAGCGCCCCGAAGAAGCCCACGTGGAAAGGAGTCTCGAATGGGTATTTGGCCGGCAGCGACGGATTGCGCTGCATCATCTCGCGCGCGGTCAGCCCCATATAGGTGTTGAAGAACGACCCAAACCGATAGAACTGATAAATCCGGTCCAATAGCCCGAAGACAAAATAAACCGGAAGAGCAATCGACAAGTACTCGCGGCACCGAATCCAAAGCCCCCGCCAGCGGGTCCCTCCCAGCCACAGCACGAGCAGCACAAAAACCCCTCCCGCCAGCAAGTCCAAGCCAGTGGTCAAACGGGTAAGCAGGTTCAGCCCGAAGGTACTCGAACCAATCAGCAATGCCCGCCGGCTGCCGGTTTTCAGCCACTCATACTGATAAGAGAACCCAGCCAGAGTCAACAGGCAGATATAGCTGTTCTCCATCAGGTTCTGCGTGTAATGGAGGTGCGTGGTCAGCAGCAGCAGAGCCAGCACGCCGGCAACCGCCTCCTTCACACTGAAGTTCAATTGCCGCAAAAACCTGAAGCAAACCAGCGCCGTGAGCACGCAGAGCAGGATATTGGTGCTGTAACTGACGATGATGTTGCGCACCGTGGGATCGGTTCCCTGGTATTCATCGAAGACCGGAAGGCGCTCCACGAAAGTTCCAACCACATCCGCAGGCAGCATCAGCAGCGATTGTCCGATGCCGTACCAGCTTTGTATCTTTCCTCCGCGCCCATGCACGCCAAAGTCGGGATACTCATTGGGGAAGACCGGCGGTTCCGAAGTCCAGAATGCATGCGCCGATTGTTCCCGGTGCTGAGTATCCGCCGTTCCCAACTCTCCGGATTGCACTGCGAACGCGACCAGCCCAGCTGTCAGCGCCAGCAAAAAAAGCGGATCGCGGAACCAATTGCGAATCGGCACGTTCGTCCTTTGCATTCGAGATTTATCAGAATTTCTTCGGCACGTAAGAAATCCAGCCAGGCGAGAAACCCCACTGGCCAGATCCAGGATTTAACAATGAATCAGATCAGGAGCGGCGAGTACTATGCAGCCTTCTCCGCCAACGCAGGCTCTCCCGGCTCCATCACGACTCGCCTGGCAGCCCACCAGATCAGCACAATGCCCACCACCACGGCTGCCGCACTGGCGAGTTGCGCATTCGATAAACCCCAAAGAACCTTGGGGTTGCGGCGGACAAATTCAACCAGAAAGCGAGCAATTCCGCTAAGCACAAAATACTGGCCCACAATCGCGCCCGTCCCGTGCCGTTTTCCACCCCTCCACCACAACCAGGCGCCAATCAGCAACCCCGCGCCAAGCTCATACAGCGGCGTAGGATGCACCCGCAAAGTTGTCGGATCGATGCCGTGCGGAAAGCTCATGCCCCAGGGCAAATTCGTCGGAATCCCGTAGCAGCCATCGCCAGAGAGAAAGCAGCCAATGCGCCCGATGCCATAGCCGATAGCTGCGGCCGGCGCTGCCAGGTCCAGTATCCGCAACCCGCCGATCTTCGCCCACCAGCCCTGAAAAATCAGCGCCGAGATGCCAAACAGCACTCCGCCGTACCAGGCAAAACCGGCCGTATCCCACAGCACCCGCCAGCCCTGCTCGCGAAACTCGACCGGTGTGTCGATTACGTGCCAAAGCTTGGCTCCCACAATGCCCACGACCACGGTGATCGCCGCCATACCTACCGCGTCCGCGGTAATCTCTGCCCGGCGAAAGCCGCGATCCATCACAAATGCGGCTGCCACGGCGGCCAGCCAAAGCATCAGCCCGAAGGTTGGAAGATAGTAGTGCCACATATGCAAATACGGAATCATAGCTCTTCAAGTATAGACGGAGTGCCCATGATCGAAGACGCTGACCCCTCACTGACCCTGATTTGCACAGGCCGCTTCGCATTGAAGCCCGCATTCGGCGATACTGTGTGTATGAATGCCGAGACCGTTCAGGGCCTTGAGGTTCTCTATACCCGCCAGCAAATCGCCAAGCGCGTGGCCGAAATGGGCGCTCAGATTACCCGAGACATGAACGGTGAAAAGCTGGTGATGGTCGGAGTGCTCAAGGGCGCGGCCTTCTTTCTTGCCGATCTCTCCCGAACCATTCAGGCCGATGCCACGTTCGACTTTGTTGCTACCTCCAGCTATGGCAAAGGGCAGCGAACCTCCGGCGCGGTCAAGCTCATCAAGGACCTCGACGCACCCATTGAAGGCAAGAACGTGCTGCTGGTCGAAGATATCCTCGATACCGGCCTCACCCTCGCCTACCTACGCAAACTCTTCCTTCAGCAGCATCCCAAAACCCTGCGCATCGCCACGCTTCTCGACAAGCCTTCGCGCCGCCTGGAGAAGATTGAGGCAGACTACGTAGGCTTTTCCATTCCCAATCTCTTCGTTATTGGGTACGGAATGGACTACGCCGAGCGCTACCGCAACTTGCCCGATATTTGCCTGATGACCCCCGACCATCCAGAATAGATTTAGAATGAGCAACTTGACCATCTGCTCTTAATCAATAACCCGAGCACAAGCTGTCCCTAGTCTCAAAGCGGCATTTCCTATTCCCTATTCCCTGCTTCGAATAGCAGGTGACGCCTATCACTGTGCCCCTTCTTGACCGGGCCTAACATAATTCGGGCTCTAAGGCAGTCTGAAGAAGACCGGGAGGGCGTCATAATGAGCAATGGGGTAAAGCGGGACCGGGGCTTGCTGCGGGTGGATGAGGATGAGTGCAAGGGCTGCGGGCTGTGCATTGAAGCCTGCCCGCCCAAGGTAATCCATTTAGGCCAGCGGCTGAATCACTCCGGCTACCGCACGGCAGCTTACGCTGGCGCCGGCTGCACAGGATGTGGAATCTGCTTTATGGCTTGTCCTGAGCCAGGAGCGATCACAGTGCTGCAAACCGTGATCGGCAAGACCGCCGTAGGCCGCGAAATGAATGCGGGCGTGGAAGGAGCGATCTCATGCGCAAGCAACTGATGAAAGGCAACGAAGCCATCGTCAAGAGCGCAATTCTCTCAGGATGCCGTGCCTTTTATGGATACCCCATCACCCCGGCAAGCGAGATCGCGGAAACTGCGGCCAGGTATATGTCGCATACAGGCGGTATCTACCTGCAAGCCGAAAGCGAAGTAGCGGCTATAAACATGCTCTACGGTGCATCGTCGGCTGGCGTGCGGTCGATGACCGCGTCCAGCGGCCCGGGAATCAGCCTGATGCAGGAAGGCATCAGTTACATGGCCGGCGCGGAACTGCCCTGCGTGATCGCCGACATTACCCGCAGCGGCCCGGGGTTGGGCAACATTGCAGCCGAGCAGGGCGACTATAACCAGGTGGTGAAGGGCGGCGGCCACGGCAACTACCGCACCATCGTGCTTGCGCCCGATTCCGTGCAGGAGATGGCAGATTTGACCGCGTTGGCCTTCGAACTGGCCGACCGCTATCGCAACCCGGTTGTACTGATGGCAGATGGATTCATCGGCCAGATGATGGAACCGGTGGACTTCCCCCAGCAGGCCATCGAGCATAAGATGCCGAAATGGGCTGTGGCGGGCACGGCGCAGACGCGCTGCAATCTCATCGCATCATTGCATCTGGATTGCGATGAGTTGGAAGCGCATCAGCACCACATGGAGGCAAAGTATCAACTCGCGGAGCGGCTCGAGGTGCGCGCCGAAGAGTGGCATACAGACGGCGCGGAGATTGTGCTGGTGGGATACGGAATCATGGGACGCATCTTGAAGGCAGTCGCGGCGGAAGCTCGCGCCGAGGGCCTCAATGTGGGCGTACTGCGTCCCATCACGCTGTTCCCTTTTCCCAAGCTGCACTTCCAACATTTGGCCGAGACCGCGCGCCTATTTGTTGTGGTGGAAATGAGCAACGGCCAGTTGATTGAAGACGTGCGCCTCGCGTTGAACGGCGCGCGGCCGGTGGAGTTCCTGAGCCGCGTCGGAGGCAACGTTCCATCGCACGAAGAGGTGCTCAGGTTCGTACGTGCGCAGGCGCTCCGCTACCTGCCTGAAACCAAGCCGGAGGAAGGGCGTATGACTTATGTCTAGCCAGGTGGTTTCTGAATATACAATCGCGCATTCCAAGGCCAGGGCTTTCTACGAGCGTTACGAGCGCAAGGCGGAGCAGCAGAATTCAACCCATTTCTGCCCCGGCTGCGGGCACGGCATCGTGCACAAGATGCTGGCGCGGGCAATCGACGAGTTGGGAATCCAGAATAAAACCATCCTGGTCGGCCCGGTAGGATGCGGTGTTTTTACCTACAACTACTTCGACGTGGGTAACATTTCGTCCGCGCATGGGCGCGCTCCAGCAGTGGCTACAGGCGCCAAGCGCAGCCGCCCCGAGAGCATCGTAATCGGTTACCAGGGCGACGGAGATCTGTCGGCCATCGGATCGGCAGAGATTCTGCACGCAGCCAATCGCGGGGAAAACATCACCATCATCTTCATCAACAATGCCGTCTACAGCATGACCGGCGGCCAGTCGGCGCCCACCACCCTGCTGGACCAGAAGACCACCACCACACCGGACGGAAGGCATGCGGCCACCGAAGGTTATCCGTTACACATGAGCGAACTGCTCGCCACTCTGGAGGCTCCGGTCTATATCGAGCGCGTGGGGCTGGGAGATAACAAGCAGATTGCGCGGGCAACCCGCTCCATCCGCCGCGCCATCGAAAACCAGGTGCGTGGACTGGGCTTCTCCATGATTGAGGTGCTCTCGCCTTGCCCCACCATCTGGAAGATGCAGCCCGTTGATGCGCAGCACTGGGTGCGCGATGTAATGCAGAAGACCTTCCCGCTGGCGGTGTTTTGCGACCGCGTGAAGCAAGCGCAGCCACGTGAACTGCCCGAGGCAGGTCCTGCGCTCGAAGAGATTCCGAGAATTCTTGGCGTTGCCGAAGAGGATTTGCCTTTAGGCAATTCGGATGCGATGGGGCAAACTGCGGAAGATCTGGATATTAGCGTGCGCGCGGCGGGTTTCGGCGGACAGGGAGTTTTGCTGCTGGGTGAAGTCCTGGCCGAGGCCGGCCTCGATGCGGGTCTCGAAGTCTCGTGGCTACCATCCTATGGGCCGGAGATGCGCTCCGGCACTTCAAACTGCCACGTTCGACTGGCGAGAAAGGTAATCGATTCGCCGCTGGTCACTCAGCCTCACATTCTTGTGGCCATGAATGAGCCCTCGCTGAAAAAGTTCTACACAAGCGTGCGTCCCGGCGGATGGATTCTTTACAACGGCGATGCGTACCCTGCTGATTGCGAGCGGGAAGATGTCCACGTGCTGGCGCGCCCCTTCACGCTCCTGGCCGATAAATTGGGCGATACGCGCGCGGGCAATATGGTCATGCTGGGCGCACTGCTCGAGATTGTCGCGGTTTTACCGGAGGCCAGCGTTGACGACGCACTACGCAGGTTGATCACCAATCAAAAATGGGTTGATCTCGACCAGCGTGCGTTGGCGCGAGGGCGGGATCTTTTTAGAGAGTCGCTGTCTGGCGCGGGAGGTGCGGCCTGAAGCGATTACAACTCCGAATGTGTATTTACCCGGGCAGCATGGACCAATGCGTCATGTGTCCGGGGAATTAAATAGGGCAAAAAGGAGAAAATGATGATTGCAGAAGCAATAGCAGCCAACGCCTACGACGTTGCACTGGAGAACTTTGATACTGCTGCTGACGCGATGGAGCTCAGCAGCGATGTCCGGGAGATGATCAAGTATCCCGAACGGATTTTAACCGTGACCGTGCCGGTACGAATGGATGATGGGCACATTCACCGCTTTGAAGCTTATCGCGTTCAGCACAGCTCTGTGCGCGGCCCCGCCAAGGGCGGCATCCGCTATCACCCGCAGGTGACACTCGACGAAGTTAAGGCGCTGGCCACCTGGATGACGTGGAAGTGCGCGGTAGTCAATATCCCCTTCGGCGGCGCCAAAGGTGGCGTAACCTGCGATCCCAAACACATGACGATGGGAGAACTGGAGCGGATGACGCGCCGCTATACCAGCGCGATTCTTCCTTTGATCGGGCCGAACAGAGATATTCCCGCGCCCGACGTCTACACCAATTCGCAAACCATGGCATGGATCATGGACACCTACAGCATGACCAAGGGCTACTCGGTTCAAGGCGTCGTAACAGGCAAACCGATCAGCCTGGGCGGATCGCTGGGGCGCAACGAGGCCACCGGCCGCGGCGTTTTCTACACCATCCAGAGCGCGTGTGATCATCTGAAGCGGCCGTTAAAAGGCGCAACCGTCGCCGTGCAGGGCTTTGGCAACGCCGGATCCATTGCGGCCCAGTTGCTCCATGAAGCAGGAGCAAAGGTAATCGCGGTCAGCGATTCAAACAGTTGCGTATACAACCGCAACGGATTGAATATACCCGAGCTCATTCATTTAAAGACCCTGACCGGCAAAGTGGAAAAATTCCCTGAAAGCCAGCCGATCACTCCCGCCGAGTTGCTGGCGTTGGATTGCGACATTCTCGTTCCCGCGGCGCTTGAGAACACCATCCGCGAGGACAATGCATCCGCTGTTCGCGCCGCTATTATTGCCGAAGCGGCCAACGGACCTCTCACCCCGGCGGCAGACAGAATTCTGGAGCGCAAGGGCGTCTTCGTAATTCCGGATATCCTCTGCAATGCCGGCGGCGTGACGGTCTCCTACTTTGAGTGGGTACAGGATGAGCAGCACCTCTTCTGGGACGCGCAAGATGTTTACAACCGCCTGGAACGCGTGATGATAACATCATTCCGCGACGTGCTGAAGATCCACACTGAGCGCAAGGTTCCAATGCGCATCGCTGCCAACATGCTCGGTATAGGCCGCGTAGCCGAGGCCGTTCAGATTCGCGGCATCTATCCGTAGGGGGCTGTGAAGGCCCAGGCCGAAGCGTTTCGCTACGGTGGCGCAGGGGTGTAGGATTTGTACGATGCGGAAGTGACCCACTCGGGATCATCTCCGTGAAAGGACAAATTCCATGCACCCTGTTACTGCACTGCGTTTCGGCCTGGCTCTTCTCTCATTGCTCTCTTCCATCCCGGCCATTGCTCAAGCTGTCTCCACTCCCTACGACGCAGTCGATCCCCTCATTGGCACATCCGGCGGCGGCGAAACCTACCCCGGCGCGTCGCTTCCCTTCGGCATGATGCAATGGAGCCCTGACACCGATCACAGGGCCTACTACATATACAACGAGAAGCAGATCACAGGATTTTCCATGACGCATCTCAGCGGCGTGGGCTGCCCAATTTACGGCGACTTTGCCGTGCTGCCCACCGCCGCGCCATTGACCACCAGTCCCGGCACGAACTTCGATCCCTACGCCGCCTCCTTCGATCACAGCAATGAAGATGCGCATCCCGGCTACTACGCCGTCACACTGGCCAGCGGCATACGCATTGAAATCACGGTCGCCGAGCGCTCGGGCATCGCCCGCTTCATCTTTCCTGCCGGCGCAAGCGCGCGCCTGCTCATCAACGCTGGCAGTAGCGCAAACACCACGGACGCTCCTAGACCCCAGGATGCTAGCCGCGATGCATTCAGCAACCAGATCGAACTCACCTCGCCAACTTCTTATGCCGGCTCCGTCACTGCGGGAAATTTTTGCGGGACCGCTTCACATTACAAACTCTACGTTTCCGGCCGCTTTGACAAGCCTTACAAGACTTCTGCATTATGGCAGGACGATGCCATTCCCGGCGCCGCAAAGTCGGCGCAGGGCAAGCACACCGGCGCGTGGCTCGACTTCGGCAACCAGCATGAAGTCGTGCTCAAGGTCGGAATTTCTTATGTCAGCCAAGCCGGCGCGCGCAATAATCTCGATCGTGAAATCTCCGGCTGGGACTTCGAGACCGTTCACGCACAAGCTCGCCAAACCTGGGCTGCGTTGCTCGACCGCATTGCCGTCGAAGGCGGCACGCCCGACCAGCGCAAAATCTTCTATACCGCTCTCTATCACTCCTTCATGTGTCCCACCGTCTTCAGCGATCGCGACGGCAACTATATCGGTTTCGACAACAAAATTCATTCCGTCTCCGAATCGAAACAGAAAGCCCAATACGCCAACTTCTCAGACTGGGATATCTATCGCAACACCGTGCAAATTCAAGCGCTCTTCGACCCCGCGCGCGAGAGCGACATAATGCAGTCGCTGGTCAACGACGCAGTCCAGAGCGGCTGGCTGCCGCGCTGGCCCGCCGCCAACGATGTGACCTACGTGATGGGAGGCGATTCGCCCGCAATCCTGCTCGCATCGTCCTATGCCTTTGGAGCGCACGACTTCGATCTCAAAACCGCGCTCAAGTACATGGTCAAAGCCGGAACCGAGCCGGGCATCGGACCACATGGCGGCTCCGAGCGCCCCTTCCTCGCCGATTACCTCAATCTCGGCTACGTGCCCATCGACAAAATCGACACTGCGGCTTCGGTAACGCTCGAATACGCTAACGCCGACTTCGCAGTGGCGCAATTTGCAAAAAATCTCGGCGACGAAGCCGATTATCATTTGTTCCTCAAGCAATCGCGGAACTGGACCTATCTTTTCGATCCCTCCACAGGCTGGATTCGCCCGCGCCTGAGCAACGGAACCTGGATGCCGGGATTCGATGCGGACCTCTCGCTGCCGAAAACCAAGGTCGTTTGGGATAGGGCCGATCAGGAAGGATTCGAGGAGGGCAACACTTACCAGTACACCTTCATGCTTCCCTTCGACTATCCAACCCTCTATGCCGCCATCGGCGGAGACGATAAGGTTATTCCGCGCCTCGACAAATTTTTCTCCAAGCTCCGTTGCTGGGGCGAGCCATGCTTCAACATGGAGAATGAACCAGACTTCGTCACTCCATATTCGTATGTTTTCGCAGGCGCACCATGGAAGACCCAGGATGTAGTCACGCGCATCGCCAATGAGACCTTTACCACTAAGCCCGATGGCCTTCCCGGTAACGACGACCTCGGCGCAACCTCAGGAGTTTATGTGTGGAATGCGCTCGGCTTCTATCCGGCCGTGCCCGGAGTCGGAGGAGTGGTGCTGGGTACACCAATGTTCGACAAGGCGACGGTTCGTCTATCGGGTGGCAGAACGCTGGTCGTCAGCCGTCAGGGCAACGGCTTTTACGTTCATAAAGTCACTCTCGACGGCGCGCCCTACGCAAGCTCATGGCTGCCAGTCGATAAATTGCACTTCGGCACGACGCAACTCCACTTCACCAATGACGCCCAACCAAATAAAGAGCGCGGCGATGCGATTGCCGATCGCCCCCCATCGTTTCGGTAGTTCTGGCGTAGCTGCGGGCTCAGACTCTTCTTCTGGGCCCGCAATTCCGTACCTCAGTGTCCAACGCGGAACTGGGTAATGGTGCCCATAAGCCCAAAGACATTCAGTAGCCAAATGACGACGACAATCACCACAACCGCATTCAGAATGCCTTTGATGGTTCCCTGCATCGGAATGTAGCGATTGACTAGCCACATCAAAACACCTGCAACGATTAATACCAGTGCAACGTTGACCAGCGGCATAACTTCTTCTCCAATCGGAATTTTCAGCTGATTGATTAGCCTCAGCCTGGTTTCGTGTAGAGCCCAATGATCATCTCTTGACTGGCTCTGCAGCCGCCAGCGAGACGAAGAGACTCTTCCTAGCTGCTATTCTCCCCGTTCACCACTCTCATATCTGTGCTGATTTGAACACTGTGTAAATTCAGGAAAACAGCAATGCTACTGCTGCTAGGCGGGAGCCACGCAGGCACAGATTGTTTGAATCACCAGCTTGGTTTCATCGGGGCCTCGAACCGCGATACAAACAACACCTATCTCCTCCGCCGGGTAGTCGTTGCCTCCTGGAAACAAGGCGTCTCCTATATAAATCATCTCGTCAAGCTGGACACCCAGGATATCTCGAAGTTTCCTTATGCCGTAGGCTTTATCGACGCCCGGCTTGGTCACATCGATCGAAGTCGCGCCGCCCATGCGCACTGAAAAATCAGGGATGAGCGTATCAAGAATTGACTTGATATTCTTCCGCTTGGCGAAATCTGGATCCCATTTTTCTTTTTCCATGAGTGGCGCGTGCTGACCCAATGCGGAAAAAGTTATCTGGCTTCCACGATCTTCAACGATCTCTCCCCATACCTTTTCCGCTTGAAAACCGGCTTCGGCAACCGCCTTCTTGAGACAGTTGATGATCAGTTCCTTTTGCTCCAGGCTTAAATCGTCTGAATAAATCTTCTTCCACTCACCCGAGTACTGATAAAACTTTGTTCCGCAAGTAGGAAGAATTGTTAGATTAGTAAGCCGCTCGTCGTTGGGTAAACGCGAGATGATCTGCTTTTCAAATTGCGGCCAATCGCCTCCGGAAATTACTGCAACCCTGAGGATGCCGAGAAGATCATGGAGCAGACCCGATGCTTCCGAATCAAGCGAAGATTTACTTTCGGCAAGAGTTCCGTCCAAGTCGAACACGATGAGCTTCTTCATTTTTTAGCTTCCGGA
The DNA here is from genome assembly GCA_049515455.1 of Occallatibacter sp. Classification (GTDB taxonomy): domain Bacteria; phylum Acidobacteriota; class Terriglobia; order Terriglobales; family Acidobacteriaceae; genus Telmatobacter. The sequence goes on along the minus strand of JBEKUB010000004.1, from coordinate 121,607 downwards.
ATACCTGGAATAACCGTCCGCCGTCATGCGAGGCCACCTCTACTTACCGGTAACCTGTTGGGTCGCATGCGGATGGCTGCGTGGAACCCACGCCAAGTCTCCAGTCAAAACGTAAATGGCGAGTGCCGCAAACATGAAAATCGCGCCCACCCAGAAGCGCCAGTCGGTGTGCATGCGCCTCCAATAAGGCCCGGGATCGGGTTCGCCCTTATCGCCGCTCATTCCTTCATAGTTGTGTTTGTTTCCCGTCATTTCTCTCCCCAGATTGTGAGTTTATTTCTTTGCTCTTCAGCAAAGCTCTGCGTCATCGCGATTTTTGGGCTGTCGCTGCTGCTTCTTGACCAGATTGGCTCCCGTCCGCCGTGGATGAATTACCCACCGCCGGCTGCTTTTCGGTCGGCATCACGGCACCTTTCGGAAAGACCAATATCTGAATCTCACCCCATCCCGAGTCCTTGCCAGATCCCACTTGCTTGCCCATGGCCACAGTTTTAAGTTGGCTGTCATCGAACCCAAAGTTTTCAACCAGGTACTCGCGCACCATCATGGCCCTGGCCTGCGTGAGTAATAGATCTTTCTTCGTATCGCCTTCAGGGCCTGCGGAAACAACCACTATCGCGTATCCGAACTCATTGTCGGCGAGGTATTCGCCGCTAGGATTGAGAGATTTCTGGTTCTTCAGTTTGGTCGAATCGCGAGCGTCAAACAGCTGCCTTGCAGAATAGCTGAACGTCTTCACAGGGGTATCCTGCGGCACTGCGCTAATTTGATTAGCTGTTAGATCGTTGGAATCTTCATAACCGCGCTTCTTGAAATATCCCTTCAAGAGGAAGTTGTGTTTCAGTGCTTCCATATTCTCCTGGAAATCAGTTACTCCGGCTTCTGCCTGTTGCATCGTTTCATGCAGCGAACCGGTCGTCTGCTCCAAATTGGCGTAGAGCTGCTTGTCATTGACGAGCGCTCCCACTGTACCCTCGCCGGAGTCGATCTTGGCGCTTATGGAATTCAGGTGCGCCGTGGCTGCGGCCGCGCTGAGCATAGCTTGCTGGCTATTATCCAGCAGCCCGTTCGCCTTCTTGAGCAAGTCCGTCATCAGCAGCGGCTGCATCCCCTGAATCGTATCTCCATTCTTGACGTCCGCCTGCCCTTCGGACCCAAACGAGATCGCCACAAATTGATTGCCGAGCAAGCCCTCTGTCTCGATCGAAGCCACCGAGTCCTGCTTAATAATCTCGCGCGTCGATCTGTCCATATCCATGATCACTGTGACCTTTTCGCTGGGCTTGTGAGGCAGCAGGATGCTATGCACAGTTCCGCTGTGAACCCCGCCCACCTGCACGTCGGCGCCTTCACTGAGTCCCGCCACATCGTCGAATTGCGCCTTCAGCTGATAAGTAGAGCGAAAAAGATACTCCTTGCTCCCAATGATAAAGACGCCGGTAGCCAAGACCACCAGTGCCCCAACGATAAATACTCCCAGCCTCGCCACTCTTGACATATGCCCTCCTACGACTGCTTTAGAAATTCCTTCACAAACTCGATCTCGCTTTGTTGAAGATCCTCAAACTTACCCTCAATCACCACATCACCCTCGTTCAAAATAGCCAGGCGATTGGCAATTGTCTTGGCGCTATGCAGGTCATGAGTAACTACGATGGAAGCCATCTGGCGCTCCCTTTGGAGTTTGAGGACCAAGTCGTCGATTTCTCCCGAGCTGATCGGGTCCAGCCCTGCAGTGGGCTCATCGAGTAGCAGAATTTCCGGTTCCAAAGCCAGTGCCCGCGCCAGACCGACGCGCTTCTGCATGCCGCCGGAAATATCCGAAGGCATCTTGTCCAGATGCCCCTCCATACCCACCTCGGCCAGCAGTTGCCTTACTCGGTCGCTGCGCTCTGATATGGACATATCCCTGCGGTGATGATCAAGGGGGAACGCCACATTTTCAGCTACGGTGAGCGAATCATAAAGCGCCGCATGCTGAAACAGAAATCCCATCTTGATTCTGATTGCGCCCAGTTGATCAAGAGCCAAGCCAACAATCTCCTGCCCGTGGATCCAAATCGATCCGGAGTCTGGCTTTTCGAGGCCAATAATGAGCCGAAGCAAAACGCTTTTTCCGGTTCCGCTGCGTCCCAGCACGGCCAAGGTTTCCCCGCAATTCACCGTCAGATTGATTCCATTCAATATCCTGCTATTTCCGAATGACTTTCTTATGTTCTCCACGGCAACAACCGGCGCACCGCCACCCTTCTCGATGCCCACTGAACTCACCGCCATGTCATAAGCTGCTGCCATGTTTGATTCAAACACCTTCAAAATGAATGTTTATGGAAAGACAACGAGAATGAATTTCACCAGCACAACATCGGCCAGGATGACGAAGAGCGATGCAAGGACTACAGAGTTGGTTGCTGCGCGGCCCACGCCCTCGGCGCCTCCGAGTGTGCGCATTCCCTGAAAGCACGCGATGAGCCCAATGATGAAGCCGAAGACAGCGGTCTTAAACGTAGGCGGCAGCAAATCGTGAAGAGTACTGCTCTTAAAGCCCTGGTCAATAAAATGCTGGAGCGAAATCGGCTCCACTAACGTTTGGGCGATCCAACCCGCCACCACTCCACATGCGTCTGCGGCGACTGTTAGAAGCGGCAGCATCAAAACGCAAGCCAAAACGCGAGTCGCCGCCAAAAGCCTGTAAGGATTGATCGCGGATGCCTCGATGGCATCGATCTGCTCGGTCACTTTCATCGATGCCAGTTCCGCTCCAATGCCAGCGCCCACACGCCCACACACCACCAGGCCCGTGATGATCGGTCCCATCTCCATAATTACTGAGTAGACGACAGCCGAGGGAAGCATCGATTTGGCCCCAAATCGAGTCAAACTGGAACGGGATTCCATCGATAGCACAGCGCCGACGGCGGCGCCCGCCAAAGCAACCAGGGGCAGAGATTTCGAGCCGACCTCGTCAAGTTGACGAATCAATTCGCGCCACTCGTACGGAGGCGTTATTGCCGCGCGCAAAACCTGCCAGAAGAAAATGCCCAGGTTGCCAAACCACTCGAAGGTATCGTTCATCAGTCTGGCTGTAAAACTCGCAGCAGTAGCCACGAGTTCTGTCCGCCGTTCCGGGAGCGGCGGACTGACGCCTGCGACGTTTGGAAATCCGCTACTCAATGGCTTGGTCCTGGGTCCGGATGGTTTGGTTCTGCGTCCGGGTGGTTTGGTCCTGGGTCCGGAGAGCCGCGTGAGCTGTTCAGATGCATGCGATTGAGCAGGGAGTGAGGCCCGCTGTATAGGAACTCCATCCCCACATTCCCGCCTGCGTAGGCCAGCAAGCTGTAGTTACCCGTCCGAAAAGCATCCTTTGCGCCGTAGCGGCGAGGGTACCAGCCATAGATGGCGGTCATCGATCCTGCATAAGGAGCAACCAGCGCGGGGACCGAGAAGACTCGGTGGCCGTCATCCCCGCGGCGTGCCACCAAAGTGGAGATCAGTGCGTGACCTAACCGAGGGAACACGCCTCTGCATTCGCACCGGTAATACAATTCGTCTTCTTTCAAGGCTTCTGACAGCGCGAAACGCGTCGTGGTGCTCACAGTAGCGATACCGAAATCTGACCCCCATCGCTTGAAGTAACCCTCAGTTCCTTGCTGCCACTCTGGCGGAGAATTGGTAAACTGGTTGATCCCCGCCGCAGTCGCAGAAATAACAAGAGGGAAAGGACCAAATGTATCGAAAGCATAATTATTGAGCCTGATTCTCTGCGACGGACGTACATATGGCGGGACCGGTCGCATAGGAGCTTGGCTTGCTTGAGTTCCGGGGGGCTCAGGCGCATCCGGCAACGATTGCGATCTCGACGTCACGGACACGCTCGCAGCAAAAGCAGCAATCGAAAACACGAACATCATCTGACGAGTTTTCGTGTTGACTTGCTTCTTAAGCGCCAGTCTTCCCGGCCTGCATGCTTCACTGCAAGCGCGCGTGGATATGGAATTCCTGCTTTTTATCGATGACGTCAAGCTTTCTTCCTCGTTCGGTATGCCTCTCCCGGATACATCTTGGGTTACCACAGATATATGCCGGCTTTTAGCGGTACTCACTTAGATATTGTCAGAAGCACAACCTCCCTAGATGGTCAAATCTGAACAGGAGCGAGGCCCGATATCTCGGACTTAAAATCGCTCCACGAAGCCGATAAGATTTTTATTCTTTCGCCCAATTGGATGGTTTACGGATAAAATGAGCAGTGTAAGTGCAAGATCTATCTCAAGAAATTGAGGCACCGGTATGGCAACTTCCCTTGCGCTTCCCGCCATGCGTTCCTGTGGCCACACGCTAGACGAGGGTGACGACAAGCTTGGCCTGCTCACCTCAACGTACAACGTCTTTCGAAATATGGACTCCGCCCGGCAGCGCATGCAGGAGGACAGCTATCTGCTCCTGCGTGGCCTCCTCGACGAGGATGAAGTGATCTCCGCCCGGCGCTGCATCCTGGAGCAACTCGCCGCCGAAGGCCAGCTTGACCCCAACGCACCCTTGATGCACGGCGTTCCCAAGCCTAGATCCCAGATGACCTTCCGCCCCGAGCTGGCGCAGAAAAACAATCCCCCTCTGCAGCATCTGCTCTATAACCCTGAAGGCAATCTCATGCTCTTCTTCGCTTCCTTTCTTGGGGCCCCGATCCTGCACTTTGACTTCACCTGGCTTCGCTGCATCTCTCCCGGAGATAATGGCACGCCCAGCCACTGCGACATCGTTTACATGGGCCGCGGCACGCACAATCTTTTCACGGCCTGGGTGCCGCTCGGGGAAACGGATTTTGCCCTCGGAGGCCTGATGATTCTGGATGGCAGTCATAGGAATGAGCGTCTCCGCAATACCTATGGCCAGCGTGACGTCGACCAGTACTGTTCCAACCGCCCCGATGATCCGGCGCGCACAGCCAGCGGCTTGAATGGCTGGCTCTCCGAAGACCCCAACCACATTCGCCAGCAGCTCGGCGGCCGCTGGCTCACTGCGGAATACAACGTCGGCGACGTGGTCGTATTCGGAATGAATATCGTCCACGGAGGCATGGATAATCGCTCCAATCGTCTTCGGCTCTCCTCGGATTCCCGCTATCAACTTGCCAGCGAGCCTGCCGATGAACGATGGGTTGGCGAAGATCCTCCCGGCCACAGATCTGCCGGGAAGCGCGGCCGCATTTGCTGAGCCGCGCCCTCCCTCGTGGATGGTTGTGTTACAAGCTGCCGGTAGTTGCCTGCACCGGACTGCCGATCGCATCTCCGGACACAACCAATTCCACCCTCCGATTTTGCTGGCGGCCGCTGGAATTATCGTTCGAGGCCACCGGTACTGAGTTACCGAAGCCTTGAGCGCTCACTGAATTTCCCGATACGCCCTGCCGCACCAGGTAATCACGAACTGAACCCGCGCGATTCTCTGACAGGGTTTGATTCATAGCATCGCCGCCGACATTGTCGGTATATCCACCAACCGCAATGTTAAGTCCAGGATAAGAAATCAGGATTCCGGCCACCTTAGCGAGTTTCTCCCGTGCGCCCGGCAACAAGGAGTATTTCCCTGTGTCAAACAACACATCGGACATGCTGACGATAAGGCCGCGTGCGCTGTCGCGCGTCTCAAGGATCAGGTTCAACTGCTCTGACAATCGCGCCCGCATGGCAGCTTTATCGCTATTCGCCTGCTGCTCACCCTGCTGCGCCTGACTTGCAATCAAGCGAGATTGGTCGGCATCGGCCTGAGCCGCGGTGATTGCCGCCGCTGATGCCGTTTGGTTTGCGGCCAGATCCGCCTGGGCCCTCGCTGCGTTGGCTTGCGCGGTTGTGGCGTTGGCTTGTTCGTTTGCAGCATTGGCCTGCGCGTCGGCTGCGTCGGCTTGGGACCGGGCAGCATCGGACTGTGCCTTTTCTTTCAAGCGAGTGGCTTCATCGGCTTGAGCTTGCGACATCGTGAGCGCATCACTCGAATTCTGGCGTTCTTCGGCCAGCCGCATCTCATCGATCTTCTTGACCGCAATCTCGCGCGCATCTTCGGCCGTCTGTACTGCCTGCCGGGAAGCTGCAATCAGAGGCTTTTTGTCTCCGCGTCTGTTGGCGGCATACCCGTTCGCGGTATCCATCAACGCAACAGCATGCCGGTAGCTTTCACCCGCATACGCCTCAGCCCCTTCCGATTGAGCGATGCGCAACGCATTCCGCGCCTCATAGAACTCCAAAGGCAGGCTCGCGCTCAACACCACGGGATCAAACTTGTAGCCTGTGGGAATATAACCCCCGCGCTCCATCAGTTCATACTTCGCATCCACCGCTTCACTCGTTCCCTTGGTATCGGCGCTCACCACGTTCTCCATCACCACCACATTGCTGGGCTGTCGCACGGCGTAATAAGGCTCCGCGGTAACGACGAGTGCGAATGCCTGAAATTCGGTCGTTGCTTTCAGTTTGCTGCGATCGTTATCGCCTACCAAAACCTCACCAAGGTTCGCCGCTCGGCCCTCGGGTGAAATCGCCCACAGTACGTAGGTAAGATACTCGGCTCCGAAGGTGGTAGGACTTTGCAGATTTCCAAATTCCGCTTCCACTTCCATGGTGCCGCGCTTGGTCCGCACTTTGGCTCTTCCGTCGGCTGAAGGCAGTAGGGCCGTGCCGGCGAAGTTTACATCTGTAACTCCATCGCGATGCCCGTAATTAATTGCCTGCACAGTGCGGCTGATAAATACCGTCCGGTATGTGGTCTCAGATCCCGCAGGCACTAGAACCGCCGTTGTCTGAGCACTAGCTTGAGCAAGTGCGCTCAAACCAACAACACTTCCGATTGCTAACAAGAACCCGAGTTTCATCGCATCTCCATGAGGCATTCTTCTGCCTTGTTACGTTTTTCCGGCCGCTTAACGCCAGGTTGAGAGTTTTTGCACGCCTGAAATGTGACGTTTCAATGTCCGGCGCGAACGCGCTTATCAACAACCATCGTCTCAAACTGTCAAGGGAATATCTGAGCTACTTTGCACATCAAGGTCATTCGCAGATCGCGATAGAAAGTAATTCTCAGATTGCCAAGCGGATGCGAAGCAGCGTCTTGAATGTTGAATGAATTTTTCGATAATAAAGTCTTTTCTAGCGCTGAATCGTGGTCTCCGCCTTCGTAGGCTTCGCGGTAACCTGTGCCGGCGTAGGCAACTGCGACCGATCCCAACCCCCGCCCAGCGCCTCAATCAATAGAATCGACGCCGTCATCTCCTGGATTTGCAGGTTCGCCAGAGTCTGCTGGTTTGAGAGCAAGGTGGTTTGCGCGGTGACCACATCGATATATGGATCGATGCCCGTCTCGTAGCGTACTTGTTCGAGCTTAAGGAAAGTCCGCGAGGAGTTTACAGCTTCCTGCTCGCGCAAAATCTGCTGCGACAAAATGCGAACCTCCGCCAGCGCATCTTCCACCTGCTGGAATGCGTTCAGCACAGATTGCCGGTAGCCGGCCAGGTTTGCGTTGTATGTGGCGATGTATTGGTTAACAGTCGCCCTGCGTAGCCCTCCGTCGTAAACCGTTTCTGAAACCGATGGTCCCACGGTCCAGAATCGGCTCGACGAATCCAGCAAATTCTTGATGGCCGAGCTCTCCACACCGCCGTTCGCTGAAAGCGTCAGCACTGGATAATAGGCTGCATACGCAACCCCAATCTGCGCATTCGCAGCGGCCATGCTCCGCTCTGCCGCGGCGACGTCCGGCCTCCGCTCCAGCAGTTGCGACGGTAATCCGATTGGAATCGGCGGAGGCGCGCTGGTCTTCGGTTCCACCGGAATGGTGAACGAGGAGGCCTGCTTGCCCACCAGCATCGCGATCGCATTCTCATATTGCGCCCGCGCAATTCCAAGGTTGATTGCCGCCGATTGAGCGCTCGCCAAAGTTGTCTGCGCCTCAACCAGCGAAATCTGATCGTCCACGCCGGTGTCATAGCGAGCCTGCTCCGACTCGACCGCCTTCTTATCCGCATTCACCGTTTCGTCGAGAATTTGTTGCAGCGCATCCTGGCCGCGAATCTCAAAGAAGTACTCGGCCAGGCTCGTCTGTTCCGTCAGCCGTTCATTCTCCAGGTCAGCCGCGGACAACTGAGCGTTATATTGGCCGGCATGAACCGTATTACGCACCTTCCCCCACAGATCCGGCTCCCACGAAACCTCGGCCGGCAGAGAAAACAACTGAGACTGCTTTCCGCCCGTCTGGCCCGAACCAGTCGCAAACCCAACGTTAGAGGAGGTCTGGGACCTTGTGTAACCGGCGCCGACGCTCACCGTGGGAAAATACTGTGCGCGCGCCTCCCGCACGAGTGCCCGCGCCTCCATAAAATTCTCAAAATACTGTTGAATATTCTGGTTGTTGATATTGAGTTGTTCTTCCAGCGCGTTCAACTCCGGCTCGTTATAAATCTCCCACCACTTGCCGCGCAGAACCGCATCCTGAGGCTGCGCAACGGTCCATCCCTCGGCCTCTTTAAACTGCGTGGGCGACTCCTTGAAGGCTGCCGGCGCAGTCTCGGTGGGCGGATGATACTTAGGCCCTACATTGCATCCAGCCAGCATGGCACAGAGCACACCGGCATAAACTACCTGCCAAGTCGCAAACATCTGCCGGAATTGCATTTTCGAATTCTTCATCATCATCGCTCCATAACCGCCCATCGTTAGGTAGCTTCCGCGGTTCCGTGCCCCAGAGTCTCTGGCTGTTTGCCACCGAGCTTGAGTCGCGCCCAATCAAAAAGAATATAGACAACGGGCGTCGTGTAGAGAGTCAGCATCTGGCTCACGATCAGTCCGCCGACGATGGTAATCCCCAGCGGACGCCTGAGCTCCGACCCTGTGCCGGTGCCGAAAGCGAGCGGCAACGCGCCGAACAGGGCAGCCATCGTTGTCATCAGAATCGGCCGGAAGCGCAATTGGCAGGCTTCAAAGATAGCTTCGGTAGTGGTTTTGCCGTGCTCGCGCTCCGCCACGAGGGCAAAGTCGATCATCATGATCGCATTTTTTTTCACAATGCCAATCAGCAAAATGATGCCAATGATCGAAATCACGTTCAGGTCGATGTTGAACAGCATCAGCGCCAGCATCGCTCCTACGCTGGCCGAAGGCAAGGTGGAAATAATAGTGAGAGGATGCACCAAGCTTTCATAAAGTATGCCCAGGACAATGTAGACCGCCAGGATCGCCGTGATGATAAGCATCGGCTCACTGGCAAGCGAGGTCTGGTATGCCGCCGCCGTTCCGGCAAAAAACCCGCGCACGGTCTGCGGCATATTCATCTGCTGTTGCATCTGGCTCACCTCGCGCGTCGCGTCGCTCAGCGATACTCCGGGCGCAAGATTAAACGAAACAGTGACGGACGGAAACGAACTGGTGTGATTCACGGTAAGCGGCGTGGTGGTTGTCTTGGCTGTACTGACCGCGGTCAGCGGGATCACGCCGTTGCCCGTGGTATTCAGGTAAATATTCTTTAATCCCTCGGGGGTCTGCAAATAGGGCGGAGCTACTTCCATCACCACGTAATACTGATTCAACTGCGTGTAGATGATGGAAACTTCCGACTGTCCAAAGGCGCCGTAGAGCGAGCTGTCCAGAGATTGCGGAGTGATACCGAGCCGTGCGGCGGTGGGGCGGTCGTATGTGAGCAACTCCTGCAAGCCGCTGTTCTGCGCATCCGTATTCACATCCTGAAACCCCGGCAACTTCTTCATCCCGGCCAGCAGCAGTGGGCCCCAGTGCGCCAGGTCCTGCACGTTGTCCGATTGGATGGTGTATTGGTAAAGCGCCGCGCTCGACCGTCCCCCAATGCGCAGATCCTGAGCCGCCTGCAGGAATGCCGAAGCCACCGGAAGCCGGTTGAGCTTGGGCCGCAGGCGATTGATGATCTCCGGCGCTCCCGTCTGGCGCACAGAGCAATTTAGTGATTCTTTGCATTGTTTCCCCAGCGGTTTTAACGCAATATTGATGCTGCCGCCATTTGTCGCGCCGCCGCCGCCTGTATAAGCAATCACGTTCTGCACCGCTGGATCGGCCTTGACCACATTTCCCAGTTTCAATATCGAATTGTTCATCACCGCGAAAGATGCGTCCTGCGGCCCCTGCACGCTTCCCGAGAGAATCCCCGTATCCTGCTGGGGGAAGAATCCCTTCGGAATGATTACGATGAGATAAAAGTTGAATGCAATTGTAAGCAGCAGAATAACGAATACCGGCCAGGGATGCTTCAGCACCCATCGCAGAGAGCGGGTATACAAAGAGACCATCCAGGCAAAACCCCGCTCGGTTGTCCGGTACATGCGGCCATGTTCGATCTTCGACTCATCCTTCAGTAGGTACGCGCACATCATGGGCGTGGTCGTAAGCGAAATGAGCATTGAAACGATAATCGCCGTCGACAGCGTGATGGCAAACTCGCGAAACAACCGGCCTACGATCCCAGCCATGAGAAGAATCGGAATAAAGACCGCAATCAGCGAAAGGCTGATCGAGAGGATGGTAAACCCAATCTCGCTGGAGCCTTGAAACGCTGCCTGCATGGGTGCCATGCCAGACTCGCGAAGCCGGGAGATGTTCTCCATCACCACAATGGCGTCGTCCACCACGAACCCTGTCGCGATCGTCAGCGCCATCAGCGAGAGATTGTCGATGCTGAATCCACACAGGTACATTACGGCAAATGTGCCGATCAGCGAGGCTGGAACGGCGACCGTGGGAATCAGCGTGGCTCTCCAGTTGCGCAGAAACACAAAAACAACCAGAATCACCAATATGACGGATAGAATCAGCGTGCGCTCCACATCGCTGACCGACGCACGGATGGTGGTGGTTCGGTCCAGGACGACGGTGGTATTGATGCCTTGCGGGATCGACGCCTCAATCAACGGCAATGCGGCCCTGACGCGATCCACAGTGTCGATGATGTTGGCGCCCGGCTGACGGAAGATGATAATCGGAATCGCGAGCACGCCGTTCAGGTAGCCCGCCGTGCGGATGTTCTGCGCGGCGTTCTCAACGTCGGCCACATCGGACAGCCTGATTGCGGCGCCGTTGCGATACCCCACAACCAGCGGCTTGTATTGGTCCGCAAGCCTCATCTGGTCGTTGACTACAATATCCGCGGTCGTGATTCCGTTGGAAAGCTGACCGGCAGGCTCATGCGCATTCTGCAGGCTCAGCGCCGATTGAACATTCGGCAATGTCAGCCCGTAACTATTGAGCAGCGTCGGATTCACTTCCACGCGCACTGAAGGGCTGGCACCTCCGCCCACCGTAACCTGCCCCACGCCCTCGATCTGCGATAACTTCTGCGCCATCACCGTCGACGCTTCGTCGTAAAGCGTCGGCCTGTCGTACTTATCTGACGTAAGCCCCAAGATCATAATCGGCGAATCCGCCGGATTCACCTTACGATAGGTTGGGTTGGCGGGCAGGTTAACAGGCAAGTAAGTGCGCGCGGCGTTGATTGCCGCCTCAACGTCGCGCGCCGCGCCATCGATGTCCCGGCTCAAATCAAATTGCAGTGTGATCGAAGTGCTGCCCAGCGAGCTTGAAGAGGTCATCTCCGTCACGCCGGCGATGTGGCTGAACTGGCGCTCCAGCGGGGTGGCAATCGAAGACGCAGTAATCTCAGGACTTCCGCCGGGCAGGCTTGCGGAAACCGAAATGGTGGGGAAATCCACCTGCGGCAAGGGTGAAACAGGCAGAACCTTGAAAGCGATCGCCCCCACAAGCACGGTGCCCGCCGTCAGCAACGTCGTGGCTACGGGCCTGCGAATGAAGGGGGCGGAGATATTCATGCTTCCTCCGCCGCGTGCATCTCGCCACCTTCACTTCCCTTTCTCGACCCGCTGAAGCGCTGGCTGATGCGATCGAAGAAGATATAAATCACGGGAGTGGTATAGAGCGTCAGCACCTGGCTCAGCAGCAATCCGCCCACCATGGCGATGCCCAAAGGCCGCCGCAGCTCCGATCCCATCCCCTGGCCCAGCGCCAGCGGAAAGCCCGCCAGCAGCGCTGCCATGGTGGTCATCATGATGGGACGGAATCGCAGCAGGCACGCGTCATAGATCGCCTCGGTTGAATTCTTTCCCTGCGTCCGCTCGCCCTCCAGAGCAAAGTCCACCATCATGATTCCGTTTTTCTTCACAATGCCGATCAGCAGTATGATGCCGATGATGGCTACCACGCTCAAGTCCTGTTTAAAAATGATCAGCGCCAGCAGCGCGCCAACGCCGGCCGATGGCAGCGTGGAAAGAATTGTAATGGGATGGACGAAGCTTTCGTAAAGAACGCCCAGCACGATATAAACCGCGGCCAGCGCGGCCAAAATCAACAGACCTTCATTGGAAAGCGATCCCTGGAACGACGCCGCTGTGCCTTGAAAGCCATATTGAACGCTGGGCGGCATGTTCAGGTCCTTCTGCGCCTTTACGATGGCCGTGATTGCACCTCCCAGCGCTGCACCGGGAGCCAGGTTGAACGAAACGGTAACCGCCGGGAACTGGCCCTGGTGATTGATCGAAAGCGGTTCGGCCGTTTTCTCAAGATGAGTGAACGTGCTCAACGGAACGGAATTTGCGGGCGCCGAACTAGTGGTTGCATTGGAACTCCCGTTGGTGCCCACGCCGGAAGTTAAGGCATTCGTGGGCGCGCTGAGAACCGCTGAAGATGGGGTGTAGGCCACCGCGGTCGTGGTCGCATTCGAGCCCGCCGACGAAGAGCCCGAGGATGCATAAGTTGATGAAGCACCTGGTCCCGAAGCTCCAGCGGAGGTATTGGTCTGAATATACAAATCCTGCAGCTTGGCGGGATTCTTCTGAAACTTCGGATCCGTTTCCAAAATCACGTGATATTGGTTCAGCTGCGTATACATGGTGCTGATTTCGCGCTGGCCATATGCATCATAGAGCGTATTGTCCACCGTCGACGGCGCAATGCCCAGCCGTGATGCGGTAACGCGATCGATCATCAGCGATACCGCCAGGCCCCCCGTTTGCTGGTCTGTCGCCACATCCGCAAGCTGTGGCAGCTGCTTCATCTTGTCCACCAATTTGCTGGTCCAAAGATTCAACTCGCTCGCATCTGGATCTTCCAGGGTGTACTGGTATTGCGTGCGGCTCACGCGGTCGTCCACCGTGATGTTCTGCACCGGGTTCATATAGAGCTCGATGCCGTCCACCTGTTTCAGGCTGTTCTGCAGCCTGCGAATCACGTCCGATGCACCCAGGTCTCTCTGGTTCAACGGCTTCAGATTGATTTGCAGCCGTCCGCTGTTCAGCGTCGTATTCGTCCCGTCCGCGCCGATAAACGAAGACAAACTTTCCACCGCCAGATCCTGAAGAATCACAGCTGCCAGTTCCTGCTGCTTGTTCTTCATCGCTTCAAACGAAATCGTCTCTGGTGCCTGCGAAATGCCCTGGATCACGCCCGTATCCTGCGTTGGGAAAAATCCTTTGGGAATAGTGATGTAGAGAACGATCGTAAGGATCAGCGTGGCCACGGCTACCAGCAAGGTAATGGTCTGGTACTGGAGTACGAACTTGAGTGTGCGACCATAAAAAGCGATCATGTTCTCGAAGGCTCGCTCCGAGGCCTTGAAGAACCTGCCTTGTTCCTCATTTTCCTGCTTTTGGCGCAGAATCCGCGAGCACATCATGGGTGTCAGCGTCAGCGAAACCACGGCAGAGAGGATAATTGTAACGGCCAGGGTAACCGCGAACTCGCGGAACAGCCGTCCCACCACGTCGCCCATGAAGAGCAGCGGAATGAGCACAGCGATCAACGAAACGGTAAGAGAAATAATAGTGAAGCCAATTTGTTCCGCGCCTCTGAAAGCCGCCTCCATGGGCGGATCTCCAGCCTCGATATAGCGGCTGATATTCTCAATCATCACGATCGCGTCATCCACCACAAAGCCCGTGGAGATGGTCAACGCCATCAGCGAAAGATTGTCCAGGCTGTACCCCAGCAAGTACATTGCCCCTAACGTTCCAACCAGCGACAGCGGTACGGCAACGCTGGGAATGATAGTGGCGTACAGGTTACGCAAAAAAAGGAAGATGACCATCACCACCAGGGCAACAGTCAGCATCAGCTCAAACTCCACGTCGGAAACCGAGGCGTTGATGGCGGTGGTCAGATCGGTAAGCGGCGTTACCTTAATGGACGCCGGCAGGTTCACCTCAAGCTGAGGCAAAATCGCCTTGATGGACTTCACCACGCTGATGGTATTTGCGCCCGGCTGCCGCTGAATGTTGACGATCACCGCAGGCGTCAGGTTCATCCACGCCGCCTGGTTGTTGTTCTCGATCCCGTCCACCACCTGCGCAACATCCTTGAGCATGACGGGCGAGCCATTGCGATAGGCAACCACCACCTTTCGATAGTCGTCGCTGGTTTGCAACTGATCGTTGGAATTGATCTGGTAATCCTGGTGGGGTCCGTCGAAGTTGCCCAGGGCTTGGTTCACGCTGGTCTGCGTCAGAGCCGTGCGCAGATCTTCCATGTTCAACCCGTAAGAAGACAGCGCCGTCGGATTCGCCTGGATCCGCACAGCCGGCTTTTGTCCGCCGCTGATGCTCACCAGCCCCACACCGGCCAACTGGGACAGCTTGGGCGCCAGCCGCGTATCCACCATATCCTCAACCTGCGAAAGTGGCATCGAGTCAGATGTGATGGCCAGCGTCAGCACAGGAGCATCCGCCGGATTCGTCTTGCTATAAACCGGCGGTGTAGGAAGATTCGACGGCAAATAGCTCTGCGCGGCGTTGATCGCCGACTGCACCTCTTCCTCTGCAATATCGATGTTGAGGCTGAGGGCAAATTGCAGCACAATCACAGACGAGCCGCCGGAGCTGGTCGACGTCATCTGGCTCAATCCCTGCAATTGGCCGAACTGACGCTCCAGCGGTCCGGTTACCGTGGTGGCCATTACGTCAGGGCTCGCGCCCGGATAGAAGGTCAGTACCTGGATGGTGGGGTAGTCCACCTGCGGCAAGGCAGACACGGGCAGCTGGGTATACGCAACGATACCCACCAGCATGATTGCGGCCATCAGCAGCGACGTAGCAACAGGACGCTGGATGAATGGCCCAGATGGACTCACGGATTATTCCCTGCCGGAGGACTGGTCGCCGGAGCCTGCTTCGCCACCAGGACCTTGCTCCCGTTCTGCAGCTTTTCAAAGCTGCTGGTCGCCACCCACTCGCCGGGGTTGACTCCTTCCACTGCCGTCATTCCGCCGTCCGTGACTCCCGTCGTCACATTGCGGACGCTCGCAGCGCCGTTCGCAACCACATAAACAAAGGAGACCTGCCCATTGTGCTGGATTGAACCGCTTGGAACCAGCGTAACGCCGTTGATCGTTTTCACCAGCAATCGCGTATTCACGAACTGGTTGGGGAAAAGCGAATTGTCTTTGTTGTCGAACTGGGCGCGCAACTTCACCGTTCCCGTCGTCGTATCGATCTGGTTATCGATGGTAATCAGCTTGCCCTTTGCAATCTGCTTCATCTGGGCGCGATCCCACGCCTCCACAGGCAGCGTGTGCATCTGCTTCAGCCGCGCCTGCACCTGGCCTAGGCTGTCCTCGGCAATCGTGAAGATCACGGTTATGGGCTGCACCTCGGTAATCACCACCAGCACTGTGGAGCCGGTCGCCTGCACCACGTTGCCAGGGTCCACCAGTCGAAGACCCACTCGCCCGGAAATCGGCGCAACAATGTGGCAGTAGGCGAGCTCCACCTTGTCGTAGTTCACGGTCCCTTGATCGTTCTTCACCGTGCCCTGGTCCTGCAAGACGATCTTCTCCTGGTCGTCCAGAAGCTGTTTGTTGATTCCGTTGCGCGCCCACGCGGTGCGATAGCGTTCGAGATCCATCTGAGCCTGCGCCAGAAGATTGGTGTCGCGCTCCAGCACGCCTTCGGCCTGCATCAGTTGTGCCTCGTAGGGCTGCGGGGCGATCTCAATCAGCGCATCACCCTTCTTGACGAACTGGCCTTCCTTGTAGTGCACCGTCGTAATCACCCCGCTGGCCTGCGCGGTAATAGATGCGGTATAAACCGGAGTCACTGTGCCGATCGCATCCTGGTAGACGCCGATGTCGCCTTTGTAGGCAGTAGCCACCGTGGCCGTTACGGGTCCGCTGAATTGCCCACGCCCGCCCCCGCTCCCGCTCGTCGCCGGTTTCTTGGCCGAGGTGCCGCTGCCGCGGCTATGCATGATCAAATAGAGGCCAACTACCGCGACGATCAGCAGGACAGTCCACAAAAACCATGGATTGCGATAGATCGGACGTGGCGTTGACAAACGGCCATCGGCTTTCATCTGCCGACCATCTGATTCGTCGAAACTTTCAGGCACGCAGAACTCCACTCATTTCATTGATTGAAGGAATCACACCCCGAAGAATCGCAGGTATACCGCTCAATTGCAAGCTCGGTCAAGCCGCCCGCCAGCAGATCCAATCGACTGGACACAAAATATCGCTCTTCGAATGAGACGCAGAATGCCAGTGGTAAGTTGCACCTCTTCTTCACCTTCCAAACGACCCAAAGATCCGAGTGCCCGCCCTCAACGGCTGGCGCCCGCTTCCCCAAATCCGTCACTTGGTGAGCAATCCGGTACAGACAAGCGCTATTGTCCAAAGTGATGATGGACAGAGCTAAAGCAACGAGGAATTATGACGACCAGCAACCCGAAGCGCAAGGCGTTTGACCCCGCCGCCTTTCTATCCAGCACCGGCCTGGGTCGAACAGTTGTTGAATTAGAGCCCAAGCAGACCTTTTTCTCCCAGGGAGACCCCGCAGATTCCCTCTTTTATCTCCAGACCGGCCGCGCCAAGCTCACCGTCGTCTCGCAGTTCGGCAAAGAAGCCACCATCACGCTCCTCTCCGCCGGCGACTTCGTTGGGGAAGAATCCCTCGCCACAGTTGCCGGGATACGTCTGGCTACAGCCACCGCCGTGAACACATGCACCGCGCTCAAAATCGGCAAGGACGAGATGATCCACGTCATGCATGAGCAGCATGAACTCTCCGACATGTTTCTGGCCTTTCTGCTCGCCCGCAGCATGCGCACCCAGGCCGATCTTGTCGATCAGCTCTTCAACTCCAGCGAAAAACGCCTGGCTCGCATTCTCCTGCTGATGGCAGAGTTCGGCAAGCCCGGCGAACCAAACACCTTCATTCCTCCCATCACTCAGGAAACTCTGGCGGATATGATTGGCACCACCCGTTCCCGCGTCAGCTTCTTCATGAATCGCTTCCGCAAGCTCGGCTTTATCACCTACAACGGCCGCATCCAGGTCCACAAGTCGCTGCTCAACGTTGTCCTGCTCGATCAATTGTCAGATCACAACGCCGAGCAACCGTCTGTTGCAGCCGATTAGCAAACCGGCACGGGAATCGGCTCGCTCTCCCGGCTACCCCTATCAAGCGGTAAAAAAATCATGAACTCTCAATGATTCTTCCCCTCTGCGAAACGTGGGTAGCCGAAGCAAACGCAGTAGAGTCAATCGATCCTTATCTACTATAGAATCAAAAGGTTTCATCCATCGCAGTGACTCTGTCGTCGACCCTTCTGCCTTCCCTCACATCCCGCTTGCAACCATATTTTCGCTGATTGCATCCATTCACTTGGCCGCGCGTGCCGGGAAGACTATACTCAATTCCCGTACACTGCTTGGCGTGCCAACTTTTGAGTACGCCGTTCTTTTTGGCGAGGAGCAAGACCCATGGCTGCACCCACTCTCATCCAGGAACCTGATCTGGAGTTCGATCACGGCACATTCGATTCAGCCGCCTTTACCGCGCAGACCCTATCCAGTTGGCAATCGCTCGCTGGCGTCATCGACCACACCCTGCTCAAACCCGACGCCTCCCGCGAGCAAATTGAAAACCTCTGCGACGAGGCTCTCCGCTACCGTTTTGCCTGCGCCATGGTCAACCCGATTTGGGTCTCTACTGCCGTCAACGTCCTCTCCGGCACAGGCATTCCCGTAGGCGTCGTAGTCGGATTTCCCCTCGGTGCCTCACTGGTCTCCACACTGCGCCAGGAATCCTCCGCCCTGATCCGTCTGGGCGCCCGCGAATTGGACATGGTTTTGCCCATCGGCCAGCTCAAAAGCGGCAATTACCATGCCGTTCACCACGCAATCCATGCCGTAGCCACCGTAGCCCATCATCACGGCGCCCTCCTCAAAGTCATCCTTGAAACCGCCTTGCTCACCATCCCAGAAAAGCTCCGCGCCGCCGAAATTGCCATTCAGGCCGGCGCCGATTTCCTCAAAACCTCCACTGGCTTCTCCACCGGCGGGGCCACCCCTGCCGACGTCGCCCTGCTCCGTGGAGTAGCCGGCGCCCGTTCCGGTGTAAAAGCCGCCGGCGGCATTCGCACCCTGTCTGACGTCCGCGCCCTGCTAGACGCCGGAGCCAACCGCATCGGCGCCTCCGCCTCAGTAGCAATAGTCCGAGAACTGGGAGCGGAGTAAATAGATTAGGGGTCAGGGTTAGGGGCTAGGGATCAGCGGAAAAAGCCCGCATCCCCATGAACTGTGCCAACTCGCCAACCCCGCGAAGCGGTGCTAACTCGCAGTCTTTGTTAAAATCCGCCCACTCGCCGGCTCGCTTGTTTTCCTAACCCCTAACCCCTTATACCTAACCCCTATATGCGTTATCATTCCATTCGGTACCCATGCCAGACACTCCCTCATCCCCGCCCCGCCATCCCGACCTTGAAGGCGACTACCGCCCCTCCGACACGGCCACCCCAGGTGCGCATCTCGACCCCGCCAATCCCCGCGTGGAACCTGCAGACGTCGCCTACCTGACGCAGATGGCCGAGGTTCTCAACACCACCCTCGATCTGCAAACCCTCCTTAACCGCACCGCCGAACTGGTTCATGCCGTCATCCCCTACCGCATCTTCGCCATTCTTCTGCTCAATGACCGCACCCGCGAGTTGCGCGTCCGATTCCAAATCGGCCACGTCACCGACATCGAACACATGAATATCCCCATCGGCCGCGGCGTAGTCGGCCAGGTGGCTCTCACCCGTCAGCCCATCCTTCTTAACGACGTTTCCACCGCGGAAAACTACTTCCCAGTCAACCCCGCCGTCTGCTCCGAGTTGGCCGTCCCGCTAATCGCAAAAAACCGCCTCATCGGCGTCCTGGATCTTGAAAGCGAAGAGCCGGGCTACTTCCGCCCCGAGCACCTCCGCCTACTCACCATCACCGCCTCCCGCATCGCCCAGGCCATCGAGAATGCCCGCCTCTATGCCCGCATCTCGCGCCAGGCGCAAACCCTCGAAGTCCTCAACGAAATCGCCGTCGAGCTGGCCTCCATCCTCGACCTCGATCCGCTTCTCGAGCGCGTCGGTCAGCTCCTTCGCCGCCTCATCGACTACCAGATGTTCACCATCATGCTCCTCGATGAAAAAGGCGAAAATCTCATCACCCGTTACGCTTGGCGCTTCGGTCATACCAGCACCCCCACCCGCCGCCTTTCCATCAATGAAGGCCTGGTCGGCGCGGCAGTCCGCGAGTGGCGCCCCATCAACGTTCCCGATGTCAGCAAAGACCCCCGCTACCTCGCCATGAATCCTGAAACCCGCTCCGAGCTGATCGTCCCCCTCTTTTACAAGGGCCGCATCATCGGCGTTCTCGATCTCGAGCACACCCGCACCAACTTTTTCCATGAAGAGCAGGTACGCATTCTCACCACCCTAGCCGCCCAGGTCGCCATCTCAATTGAAAATGCCCGCCTCTACCAGGCCGTCCGCCGCCAGGAGCGCCAATTGGAACGCGATATAGCCATGGCTCGCGAGGTCCAGCTGCGCCTGCTGCCGCCCACCGCGCCCTCCCACCCCAACGCCGAGATGGCCGTTCGTTTCCTACCCGCCCGCACCATCGGCGGCGACCTCTACGACTTCATCGACTACGGCCCTAACCGCACCGCCATCGTCCTCGGCGACGTCAGCGGAAAAGCCGCCCCAGCCGCCCTCTTCGCCGCCCTGGTCAGCGGCATCATGCGCTCCGCCGCTGTCCACATGCCCGAGCCGGCCCCCATGCTCACTCTCCTCAACGACGCACTCCAGGAGCGCAAGCTCGAATCCCAATATGTCTCCCTGCTCTTCGCCCTATGGGACGACGAAAGTCGCACTCTCCGGGTAGCCAACTCCGGCGCCGTCCAGCCTATCCTCTGCCGCACCGGCCAGTTCTCCACCATCCAGGCCGAGGGTTTCCCCTTGGGCATGTTCCCCAACACAACCTATGACGAATTCCACGTAACCACCGAGCCAGGTGACGCCATCGTCTTCGTTTCCGATGGCATTCTAGACGCCGAGAACGCGCAAGACGAAATGTACGGACAGGATCGCCTTGCCGCCCTGCTCTGCGGGCACCGTAGCCACTCCGCCCAGGAGATTGCCGACGCCATCCACGCCGACGTAGCCCGCTTCCAGGGCGACAAAGACCGCTTCGACGACGAGACCATCATCGTCCTCAAAGTAAGATAAGCGCAGCATTGAGCCCGCGCGATCTAAACCACATCGCGATGTCCTGAGACGGTCCTGGCAGACCAGTTTCAAGCATCGATCGAGAGTCATTCGCCCGTACGCATAGAGTGATTGACTGCCGGCTTGAGCTCACCGCGCTCGGAAGGAACAGGTGGCGCCGGCCTCCTGGCCGGCTGTAGCGTGGACCTCCCGGTCCACGCCCACTCTACAACTTCAGGAGAACTGCTCTGATACGAACGGAATATGAAAATTGCGCATCTGCCGGAGAACACCTGGCAGATGCTCGTGGACTGCCCTGGAAACCCGATGTAAGTTGGGCTACCGGCAAACTTGGAGGGTTATTTAAGTACTGCAATTTTCCGCAATTCAGCGGGTCCAACGGGGTCGCGGTAAGCTCCGTCGCTTTTACTACCTTAAAATTTAACGTCCTGGCAGCACAGAGTTCGCCTACCAGGGTGAGTTAGTCTGGGCTTGTGGTGCGGCCGCTGGTGTCGTCTGGGCGGCTTGGTTGTTGCCTCCAGCAGTCGTCGCGGCGTTGCTTGCCACCGGTTGATTTGCGGGCATGTTTGGTGATGGATTCACATTCTGCACATTGACTGTGGCAGGCTGAGCATCCTGTTGATTGACCCCCGCAAGTTGGGATGCAGGCGTTCCTTGTGGCTGTCCAGCGGGCGCGGCCTGTGCTTGAGCAGCGGGCATCGCCAGTGGTTGTGGTGCAGCCGTTACCGGTGGTTGCGGTGCAGGCGTCGCCAGCGTTTGTGGCGCAGCTGTCGCCAGTGGTTGTGGTGCGGGCGTCGGAGCAACAGGTGCTTGGGCGACGACCGTCGAATCGTCGCTCACATGCAGCACATAGCTTTGTGTTGTCTGGGAGCCGTTATAATCTGTTGCGGCCACCGTAAAGGTATATGTTCCCCGGCAGGTGTCGGCCGGCATACCGTAAAGGACACCATCTGGAGAGAGATTGAGGCATGCTGGTAACGCGCCACCGACAATCGAAAAGGTGAACGGATACGCACCCGTCACCTGAAAGGAAAGTTGCACCTTGTACTGCTTGTCGAACACGGCAGAATTCAAGGAAGTTGGTGCCTGCGACTTAGCTTGGAGCGTTGCCGCGGCAATTGTGGCGAAGGCATACAGACAGAGGAGAATTCGGCTGCGCATGGTTGTCACCTTCACAGGAATTGACTTTTGTGGAACCCTTTGATGCCCAGGAAACCGAACAGCATCATCACAGCCCTTACCGGAAAGGTGAAGGACCGTTGACCGCTTAGACACATGTCTGCTCAAGAAGTTGCTACTCATTTTTTATCGTTAAATTTTGCTCTCTGTGATGAAATCCTAACTATTATGATGGGTGGTGTTATCATGTTAATTATTTACAATTCAGTTAACACAGCCCCACCGGGTAATCTTAAAGCGCTTCAACATGTTCAATCTCGCTTCAACGCTCGTTTGCGTTGTTCTCTTTCCGAAAACCTGAACCGCGTGTTTGCCTCCTTCCGCTACAATTTTCAGCAATAGCACCCTGCAGATTCAGGATGAACAAAGATCGCAACCACGTCCAAAAAATCGCGCGTCCGTAAGCCTCGGGACAATCGCACACCTGTGTCTCCTGTCGGGAAAATCTCTCTCGTGCCTTCCTCGCCCGCTAAGCCGTGGCAAATTGCCGCTGTTTGCGCGGTTCTCGCGCTGGTCACCGTCATCGCATACAGCGGCGTGCGGAACAACGATTTCGTAAACTTTGACGATCATGGTTACGTCCTCGAAAATCCGCACGTGCAGCAGGGATTGACCATGCAGAGCCTCGCCTGGGCATTCACTACCTATGATCAGTCGAACTGGCATCCCTTGACGTGGGTCTCCCACATGCTCGACTGGAACCTTTACGGAAGCAACCCTCTAGGCCATCATCTTACGAATGTGTTTTTGCACGCTGCCAACGCTGTTCTCCTCCTTCTTTTGCTTTTTTATATGACTGGGCTGTTGGGCCGCTCCGCAATGGTCGCATTTCTCTTCGCTCTGCATCCCACTCACGTCGAATCCGTTGCCTGGCTCTCGGAACGCAAAGATGTTCTGTGCGCGTTCTTCTATCTCGCCGCATTGCTCGCCTATGCGTGGTACGCCCGCAAGCCATCGGTGCGGCGTTTGGCATGCATCGTGTGCCTGTATGCATGCGCTCTGCTGTCAAAACCGATGGCCGTCTCTCTTCCGTTCAGCTTGCTGCTGCTCGATTATTGGCCATTGCGCAGAATTACATTCAGCGTGGAAACTCGTGAACAGTGGCTACCATCTCTATGGAGGTTGTGCCTTGAAAAGTGGCCGCTGTTCATCATGGCGGCAATCTCAAGCTATAGGACCATCGCCGCGCAAAGAACCGGTACCGCGATGGCTCCGCTCAAAGACATCTCCCTGTGGAACCGGTTTGGCAACGCCGCTATTAGTTACTGCCGCTACCTTCGAATCATGATTTGGCCCAATCCGCTCCGAGCTTTTTATTACCATGCTTCAAACAGCATCAACGACCTGGCGGCCGTATTTTCGCTAATAGCGCTGGCCATCATAACCGTCGTCTGCTGGCGCATTCGCAATCAAAAGCCTTATTGCCTCGCTGGCTGGCTGTTTTTCCTGGGAACGCTGATGCCTGTAATCGGCCTTGTGCAGGTTGGCGAGCAGGCCATGGCAGAACGCTACACCTATCTTCCCTTCATCGGCCTCTTCATCGCCCTGGTCTGGCTTGTCGGCGACGCAGTTGCCAAGTTTCCGCAGACCAGGGTTGCGGCTTTACTGCTTGCCGGCGCGGTAATCGTAGCATGTGCCATAAAGACCAATGCGCAGGTAAAAGTGTGGAAGAATACGGAGTCGCTTTTCAGCCACGTAATCGAAGTAGACCCGCGTGGCGAACTTCCAAATCTAAACCTCGGCGCGGAGTACATCAGGCAAGGTAGAAATTCAAAGGCGCACTTCTACCTTGACCGTACACTCGAGTATTACCCCAACGAACCTCTGGCTCTTTCGTTCACTGCCTATTGCTTCATGATCCCTTGCGATCCTCATGGGCAACGAAATCTTCCACTAGCCGGCCAACGCCTCCAGCAGGCTCTCCGCGCCGCCCCCGACGATCCTCAGGCACTTTCAAACATGGCCCTATGGTCTTCATCGATGGGCCACCCGAAGGATGAGGAGACCTATTCTAGAAAAGCAATTTCTGCGTATCCCGATTTCATTCAGGCTCATTACTACCTGGCCGAAGCCCTTGAATCACAGGGGAGGACCGACGAGTCGATCCACGAGTATCGTAGTCTTCTCGCAATCAAGCCCGACGAGCCAAGCGCTCACTCCGATCTCGCCGGAATCATGGCTAAAGCGCATCGGCTTACCAAAGCAGCAGAGGAATTGAAACAGGCCATGCGTCTCGACCCTGCCGATTCCAATACACATAACAATCTCGGGGGAATCTTTTTTCAAATGGGAGAATATGAAAAAGCGGCCGAGCAGTTCAGCTACGCGCTGCGAATCGATCCTTCCAACGCCAGTGCAAGGCAGAATCTCGCACTCGCTCAGGTTCGAATGAAAATAACAAGGTAGAACAAACAAGAGTATAAAGTTCAATTCATTG
This sequence comes from Occallatibacter sp., assembly GCA_049515455.1. Lineage (GTDB taxonomy): Bacteria > Acidobacteriota > Terriglobia > Terriglobales > Acidobacteriaceae > Telmatobacter. The sequence continues at coordinate 97,439 of JBEKUB010000004.1, read as the reverse complement.
GAAGGTTCATTAGTTATGGCAAGTGAATCACGACTGCGAAAATCGCGAGGCATCCGCCGTCGGATTCACAGTCCGCAAACACCGCGCAAAGAACTGCATGCACCCACAAGCCGTGGCAAATCGCCACGGTGTGCGTCGTGCTGGTCGTGGTCACGCTCTTTGCTTTCCATGATGTGCGCAACAACGACTTCCTGACCTACGACGATTACGACTATGTCCTGCACAATCTTCCAGTGCAGCAGGGTTTGACCGCCGAGAGCATCAACTGGGCTTTTACCACTTACCATTCCTCTAACTGGCACCCGCTAACCTGGATCTCTCACATACTCGACTGGGACTTCTATGGAAACAATCCATCCGGCCACCATCTGACTAATCTTTATTTGCACGGCGCCAATGCTGTTCTCCTTCTTCTTTTCCTCATCTATATAACCAACTACTTAGGCAGATCCGCAATCGTCGCATTCCTGTTCGCGGTGCACCCCGCCCACGTTGAATCCGTCGCTTGGGTTGCCGAGCGCAAAGATGTCCTGTGCGCGTTTTTCTATTTTGCCACGTTGTTCGCCTATGCATGGTATGTTCGCCGGCCATCATGGAAACGCTTTGCATGGGTAGTCTTAGGCTTTGCCTGCGCATTGATGGCCAAGCCAATGGCGGTCACGCTGCCGTTTGCACTGCTCCTCCTCGATATTTGGCCCCTGCACAGAATTACATTCGCCAATGAAACGCGCGCCTATTGGCTCTCTTCCGTAGTTAAGTTATGTGTTGAAAAATGGCTACTCTTCGTCATGGCAGCAATTTCAAGCGTAATCACCGTCTATGCGCAGCGCGCTGGCGGTACAGTAGCTGCACTTCAAAATTTGCCTCTGTTAGATAGGCTCGCGAATGCGGCGATTAGTTACTGCCGCTACGTGCGCATCGCCATCTGGCTCGATCCGCTAATCGTCTACTATTACTACGATTTAATTAGCATCGTAACCTCCACGGCAGTGTTGTCGGTTTTTGCACTTATTCTTGTAACCGCTGCCTGCTGGCGTTTCCGCAAACAGAGACCTTATTGCCTTGTCGGCTGGCTGTGGTTTCTTGGAACGCTGGCTCCAGTAATCGGCATCGTGCAGGTCGGTGGCCAGTCCATGGCCGAGCGGTACACTTATCTTCCCTTCATCGGCTTATTTATCGCCGTGGTCTGGCTGGTTGGCGATGCCGTGGTCAAACTCCCCAAACTCAAACTCGCAGCACAACTACTTTCCGTCGCGGTCATTATTGCCTGCGCCATAAAGACCGATGCGCAGGTAATGCTTTGGAAAGATATGGAGACACTTTTCGGCCACGTACTTGAAGTCGACCCGCGCGGAGAAATCCCCAATCTAAACCTCGGTATTGCGTATATGAAGCAAGGGAACAATGTCGAAGCACAGGAATATATTGAACGCGCCATGGTCTATAACAACCCCGGCTCCAATACGCGCCTTTTTCTGGGCGACGTTCTTCAAGCGCAGGGAAAGCTCGATCAGACTGCTCAGGAGTACCGGCAGGCGCTCGCCGCCTCGCCGAATAGCTACGACGGGCATAACGACCTGGGAATTCTATTGGGCAAGCAGGGATTGGCCGCGCAAGCTCTTGAGCAATTTCGGCTGGCCGAGGCCATTCAGCCCGAGACCGCGACAGCACATTCCAATGCCGCCTGGATCTTGACCGAGACTCGTCAACTCCCCCAGGCCATAGACGAATTTACCCAGGCGCTGCGTTTCGACCCGACAAATGCAAGCACGCACAACAATCTCGGTGTAGCCCTACTTCAGTTGGGGAACTTTGCAAAAGCAGCCGAGCAGTTCAACGACGCCATAAAGATTGATCTATCCTATGCCGATCCAAGACGAAATCTCGTTCTAGCCCTAGCCGGGATGAAAAGCAAAAAAGTAGACCAAGCAAACAAATGAAGTTGCCGGCGACCATGCCAATCTATCCGATGGTGCGGGCGGCAAGAACATGCCCCGCATACTGCCAGGGAAATGAAGGCGGAGCGTCTTCTAGAATGTTCAGAGGCAGCCAAAGATGGCAAAGAAATCACGGCAAGGTAAATCCCAAGCAAAGCGCGCGCCCGATGTGCAGGCCGGAAAGACCTTTTCCACAACACCCGCATTACATAAGCCATGGCAGATTGCCGCCGTGTGCGTCCTCCTCGCGGTGGTTACTGTCGTTGCCTACCGCGGGGTGCGCAATAACGACTTCCTGACGCTGGACGATTACTCCTACGTTTTGGAGAACCGCGACATTCAGCATGGAGTCAACCTGCAGAGCATCGCGTGGGCGCTGACCACCTTTCATGAGGGAAACTGGCATCCGCTCGCATGGATCTCCCACATGATCGACTGGGATTTATACGGCAAAAACCCCGCTGGACACCATATAACCAACCTATGCCTGCACGCCGCTAGTGCCGTGCTGCTTTTCCTTTTGCTTTTGTATATGACGGGTTTCCTGGGCCGTTCCGCGATGGTCGCATTCCTCTTCGCGCTTCACCCTGTCCATGTTGAATCCGTTGCCTGGGTCGCAGAGCGCAAAGATGTTCTGTGCGGATTTTTCTGGATCGCCACATTGCTTGCCTACGCATGGTATATTCGCAAGCCTTCATGGAAAAGATTCGTGTGCGTCGTTATTGGCTTTGCCCTCTCTCTCATGTCAAAGCCGATGGCCGTCACGCTTCCCTTCACCCTGCTGCTGCTCGATATCTGGCCGTTGCGCAGAATCACCTTCTCACCGGATGCCCGAGATCGATGGTTTTCTTCCTTCTGGAAACTTTGTATCGAAAAATGGCTGCTGTTCCTTATGGCGGCAATCTCCAGCGCTCTCACCTTTACCGCACAGCGGGGCGGCGGTTCGGTGGCTGAGCTTCACGCCTTGTACTTATGGGATCGAATCGGCAACGCGGCCATCAGTTACTCCCGCTATGCGCGAATCATGTTCTGGCCCCATCCGCTCTCGCCCTATTATTACTACGATCAAAAAAACATCCTGCTGTCAGCGATGCTATCGGCCATCGTTCTCGTCGCAGTAACCGCCGTTTGCTGGCATTACCGTAAAGAAAAACCTTATTGTCTCGTCGGCTGGCTCTGGTTTCTGGGAACTTTGACTCCGGTAATCGGTATCGTTCAGGTTGGCGATCAGGCCATGGCCGAGCGCTATACCTACGTTCCCTTGATTGGTTTGTTCTTAGCTCTTATCTGGCTCGCTGGCGACGCCGTTCAAAAATATCCGAGGTCCAAGCTCGCGGCCCAACTGCTCGCTGTCGCAATCATAGCCGCCTGCGCGGTAAAGACAGATGCGCAGGTTAAGCTATGGAAAGATACAATCACGCTTTTCAGACACGCCGTCGAGATTGACTCGCGCGGCGCACTTCCTAACTCCACCCTGGCCGGCGCATACGCAAGGCAAGTAAGGTGCGTCGAGGCGCAGCCCTATTTTGACCGCGCGTTGGAATACGTTCCCCCCTGGCCTGAAACTCTTTCCAACTCCGCCTTTTGCTTGATGCGAATTTCGATGGATACACACGACCGAAGCCAACTGCCGCTTGCCGGTCAACGCGTCGAGCAGGCATTGCGCATCGCTCCTGACAACGTCGACTTCCTCAACACCATGACGCTATGGACCTTCTTGATGAACAAGCCCAAGGATGAGGAGATGTATTGCAGAAAAGCCCTCGCCTTGCGCCCTGATTCCGTCACTGCGCATATTTTTCTTGCCGATGCACTCCTCGCGCAGGGAAGACTTGACGAGGCGGCCAGGGAAAATCGCCAAGTGCTGGCTCTCGAGCCGCAGAATTACCACGCTCATGACAATTTAGCCGCTGTTTATTCCGCACAGGGATTGAAGCAGGATGCGGTGAAGGAATACCGGCTCTCACTGGCCATCAAACCTGATCAGGCTATGACCCACTACAACATCGCGAGGATTTTCATGCAGTCCCATCAACTCCCTGAGGCAAAAGAAGAGCTGACGCAATCGCTGCGTTATGACCCCAACTACGCTGATGCGCACAACGACCTGGGAGCGGTCCTCATTCAACTGGGGGATTTCGATCATGCCATCGAGCAGTTCAGCGATGCGGCCAGGATTAATCCGTCCTACGCCGGCGCAAGACAGAATCTGACGCTTGCTCAAGCCCACGTGAAAGCTAAAATGGGAAAGCAGACAGGAAAATAAGAAGTCGGTCGAATTGTTCCGGACCCGTCCAGCGCAATCAATAAATGCGGAAAGTGACTTCGACGGTAATCATCACGGGCACTGGGGTCTTGCCGTCCTTCATCGCCGGCTTGAACTTGTATTTCATCACCGCTTCAATAGCCTTTTCGTCCAACCCCTCACCCAGCGAGCGCACCACCCGCGGATTCAGTGGATCGCCGTGCACATCTACAATAAACGAGACTAGGCAGACGCCCTGATATTTGTTTCGCCGTGCCTCGTCGGAGAACTCCGCTTCCACGCTGTTCAGAGCCACAGGTCCGGAAACCGCGCCGCCTACGCGATATAGTCCGCCGCCGATATTTCCGCCCGAACCAATGCCGTAGCCGGGTCCATTTCCATTACCTACGCCCATGCCAGAGCCGTTTCCGAGAGAACCCAGCTTGACGTTCGGAGAGTTCGACATGCCGAAGTTCGGCAGGCTCCGGTTGTCGGGAATGAGAATGTCTTTTTGCACATCGATCGTGGGTACCGGCGCCGCGATTGTCTGCGGGGCGATATCGAGAGGCTTGGCCCGCGGGGGAATCTTGCCCTTCGTTGCCTCCATTTTGCCTGGGCTTCCGCCGCCGCCGCCCGCTAGTGCATCCTTCTTGGGGGCCTTGAACTCCGATACCTCAACCGGCGTCACTAACATGTCGTTCTTCTTGACCTGATCGACGACCTTCGCCACGCCGAAAGCGATGGCGACAACGAGAATCGCCACGTTAAGAGCGGTGGCAATCCCGATAGCCCACGGATTAGCCTTCACCTTCATCCGGTCAGGCACCGGAATCGGCTTCGAGGTCAACTCAAGAGGTGGAAGATGGGGCGGAAAAAAGATGTCGCGAATGTTCTCGTAGAGATCTGCCCAAATGGGCTTCTCCTTGAGCGCAGCGCCAAGTGAAACGTCAAGCCCGGACCCGCCCTTGAAGGCGGACGCAGTTCGGGATTCCGTCTCTGGATATGTCAGTAGGTCGTTTGCCATGTTTGATGCTGGATCTGTTGCCTTTGGCTGCCCGGTATCGTTTCCAGCGGGGAGCCTTCCTTCGTCCCGCCACTCTCTACCATTATGCGCGTCCGCACCCGCACTTGTCTCTGCACCCTTTTGAGCGCTCTGGGACTCTTTATCCCTGGTCTCATATTCAAGCCTGAATAAAGCTCCCATAATCAATAGACGGCCCAGGCGCGCCGTAGTTACCTAAAAGTTCTCCCCCTGCCATTTACAATAATGAATTGAACAAGTTCGAGCCATCCCCCGTACTTTCGGATTCCAGGAGTGAAGATGCCCGCTGCAGTGCCGGAGTTGAAGGCGACCCTAACCTTGCCGCAAACCGCCTTTCCGATGAAGGCCAATCTGCCGCACAATGAGCCGCTTAGGCTGGCTCGCTGGGCCTCGCTGCGCATTTATGAGGAATTGCGAAAGGCGGGCTCCGGCCGTCCCGCTTATATCCTCCACGACGGCCCTCCCTACGCCAATGGCCCCATCCACCTTGGTCACGCCCTCAACAAGGGCCTAAAGGACTTCGTCGTCAAATCCAAAACGATGGCCGGTTTTGACGCTCCCTACGTCCCCGGCTACGACTGCCACGGCCTTCCAATTGAAATCAAAGTGGACGAGCAGTTGGGCCGCAAAAAGCTGGAGATGCCAGTCCCTGAGGTCCTTGCGGCCTGCCGCGCCTACGCCCAGAAGTACATTGATCTGCAAACCTCGCAATTTGAGCGCATCGGCTGTTTCGGACGCTGGGATAAGCCCTACAAGACCATGGCCCGCGACTACGAGGCCCGCACCCTCGAAGCTTTTTATGGATTTCTCGAGAAAGGCTTTGTTTACCGAGGATTGAGACCTGTTTACTGGTGCATCCACGACCGCACCGCCCTCGCCGAAGCCGAAGTCGAGTACGCGATGCACACCAGCCTCTCGGTCTACGTGCGCTATCGCCTCACCTCCGATCCGGCGGCCATTCACCCCGCGCTGGCCGGCCGCGACGTTTCCACCATCATCTGGACCACCACCCCCTGGACCCTCCCCGCGTCCATGGCCGTCGCCTTCCATCCCGATTTTGAGTACGTCGCTCTTCAAGCGCGAGCCGCAGCAAACACTCCGGGTGGCCCAGGTCCGGGGTCCCCACGGACAGGTCCCCGTCCGTGGGGTGGAGATCTCGCTTCTGAGACCTGGGATTCCACCTCCGCCCCCGTCTATATCGTCGCCGCCGAACTGGCCTCCTCAGTCGTAGCCGCATGCGAACTCGGCGCAGTCACCGAGCTGGCCCGTTTCAAAGGCGGCCAGCTAGACCGCACCACCTTCCAGCATCCCTTCCTCGATCGCAGCGTTCTAGGCGTCCTGGCCACTTACGTAACGTCTGATCAAGGAACCGGCGCGGTCCACACAGCTCCCTCCCACGGCGCCGACGACTTCTATACCGGCCAGCGTTACTCGCTAGACCTCACCTGCCGCGTCGATGCGACAGGCCACATCCACGTAGACCCTGAAGCCTGGAACCATGCCGCCCCGCCCGCCTTCGAAGGCAAAACCGTCTGGGCAGCCAACCCCATCATCGTCGCCATGCTTGAAGAGCGCGGCGCTCTTCTGGCCTCCGCCGATCTTGAACACTCCTACCCGCACTGCTGGCGCTGCCACAAGCCCGTCATCTATCGCGCTACCGAGCAGTGGTTCATCTCGCTTGAAACCCCGGTCGAGCGCCAGGACGGCTCAAAAACCACCTACCGCCAGTTGGCGATTGAAGCGATCGACAAAGTCGTCTGGGACCCGTCCTGGGGCAAGGAGCGCATCACCAACATGATCGCCACACGCCCCGACTGGTGCATCAGTCGCCAGCGCATCTGGGGCGTACCCATCGCCGTCTTCATGTGCACTCAATGCAATCAACCAATCATCGACTCCGCACTCAACCGTAAAATCGTTGATCTCTTCGACCGCAAAGGCATTGAAGCTTGGCATACCACCGACGTTTCCGCTCTGATTCCCGCCGGCGCTGCCTGCGCAAACTGCGGCGGCAAAGAGTTCAGTAAAGAAACCGATATTCTCGACGTCTGGTTCGACTCCGGCACAAGTTGGTTTGCCGTCTGCGAATCCGATCCAGAACTCAAAGCCCCTTATGCAGCCTTCGAAAAGGGAAATGGACCAGAGGTTCTCTACCTTGAAGGCGGCGACCAGCATCGCGGCTGGTTCCACTCATCGTTGCTCACCTCGGTCGCCTTGCGCGGCCACGCACCTTACTCCCACGTCGCCACCGCCGGCTGGACTCTCGACGAGCGAGGCCGCGCCATGAGCAAGTCCCTCGGCAACGGCGTCGACCCCGTCGATATCGCCAACCGCATGGGTGGTGAAATCGTCCGCCTCTGGGTCGCCTCCGTCGACTTCCGCGAAGATATGGCCGCCAGCGAAAACCTCATGCAGCGCTGCGCTGAAATCTATCGCAAGCTGCGCAACACCTTCCGCTTCCTGCTCGGAAACCTGAACGGCTTTGACCCCGTCCGCGACCGCGTTCCCGAAGCCGAGCTTCTTCCTCTCGACCGCTATATGCTGGCCCGCACCCGCAAACTAACTGAAGATATTCTCGCCTGGTACGCGGCCTTCGAATTCCACCGCGTCTATCACGCAGTCAACGAGTTCGCCATCGTCGACCTCAGCAGCTTCTATCTCGACGTGCTCAAGGACCGCATGTACACTTTCGCGCCCACTAGCCACGAGCGCCGCTCAGCACAAACTGTCCTGTGGCAAATCACCGAAGCCCTCGCCCGTCTCGTAGCCCCCATCCTCAGCTTCACCGCCGACGAAGTCTGGGAATATCTCCCTGCCGTCGAAGGCCGAGAAGCCAGCGTGCATCTAGCCCAATTCCCCAAACCGGAAGGAATCTTCTCAGAAGATCCCGCTCCGCTTCTCGAAGAGTGGAAGCAACTGTTTGATATTCGCAACCAGGTATTTCAACTTATCGAGGTGAAGCGTCAAGAAAAGACGATCGGCAAGTCGCTTGAAACTGAGATTCGTATTGATGCCAGAGGCAGCGTCCTGGATCTTTTGAAGCGCCATGAAGCGGGGCTCAAAGAGTTAATGAACGTGTCCGCCGTTGCCGTCCGGGAAGTCGAACCGCACGAACAGCTTCCTGAGGGCCAATCGACAAATGCGATGACGCCTTTGTTAAATCACGCTATCGAGGTATTGCCAGCCAGCGGCCACAAGTGCGCCCGCTGCTGGAACTTCATGCCCGAAGTCTCCAATTACGGCATCTGGGAAAACGTCTGCACCCGCTGCCAATCCGCACTCAAAGATATGGGCGTCGCACCGCCGCAGTCCTCGGAATAAAGAATGCCGAAGCTAGTTGGATCAAAAACACTCCGTGCCCCATCCATTTCGTCCGCCGCAGCGGACGAAAATGGGTGGGAAACCACAACCCTAAACCGGAACACGAATCGTAAGAAAGCTATCGAATGAAATTCGCCGTACCGCGCCGCCTGCCCTGGCTTCTGCTCATCTCCGCGCTCATCTTCCTGGCCGACCGCTACACCAAGACCTGGGTCGACAAGCACATTCATTTAGGCGGCAACATTCCTATCATCCCCCGCGTTCTCCGCATCACCCACTGGACCAACGAAGGCGCCGCCTTTTCACTCTTCGCAAATTCCGCATCCCCTCACCTGGTACATTGGGCTTTGATCGGCTTTGCGCTCCTTACCGCACTGATAGTCCTGGTCATTCTCATCCGGCTCGGTAACCACATCACCCTGGTCACCGTCGCCCTCGCATTCATCCTGGGCGGCGCCCTCGGCAACGTCCACGACCGCCTCCTCTACGGCTCGGTCATCGATTTCATTGAGGTCCACATCTTCAGCTATCATTGGCCTGACTTCAACGTAGCCGACTCCGCCGTAGTCACCGGAGCCTGCATGATACTGCTCGATTCCCTGCTGCCGAAAAAGGCCCCGGCTCAATAATTTATTTCAACGAGGTATGCATGAATCACCGCTCATCAATTTTTAGATTTCGCGTAGCGTTAACCACCGTCGCGCTCCTCTGCATGATCGCAACCGCAGCCAACCCCGCGAACGCCCAGCGTCTTCCCCAGACCGTCCGCCCCGAGCACTACACACTCGACGTCACGCCCGACCTCAAGGCCGCGACCTTCACCGGCATCGAGACCATCGAAGTAACCCTTACCGAGCCCACCGATCACATCACCCTCAACGCCGCGGAGATCACCTTCCAAAATGTCATCGGATACGAAGGGGCATTCGCCAGGGTGCCCCCGGCCAAAGTCGCCATTGACAATGAAAAGCAGCAGGCCACCTTCACCTTTCCTTACACGCTGTCTGCCGGCAAAGCCACTTTGTACATACAGTATTCCGGCATCCTCAATAACGAACTGCGCGGCTTCTATCTCTCCAAATCCGATCGCCGCAACTACGCGGTCACCCAGTTCGAATCCACTGATGCGCGCCGCGCCTTTCCCTGTTTTGACGAGCCTGCCTTCAAAGCCACCTATGACGTTTCGCTCGCCATTGACAGCGCAGACACAGCCATCTCCAACACTCCCATCGAGTCTGACACTCCCGGCCCCGCCGACGGCAAGCACACCATCAAATTCGCCACCACCCCCAAAATGTCGACTTACCTGGTCGCATTCCTGGTAGGCGACTTCCAATGCACCTCGGGCGAATCCGACGGCGTAGCCATTCGCTCCTGCTCTACCCCCGACAAGGTCGCCCTCACGCCCTACGGCCTGGACGTGGCCAAATACATGCTCCACTACTACAACAACTACTTCGGCATCCCCTACCCGCTCAAAAAGCTCGACTTCATCGCCTTGCCCGACTTCGAAGCCGGCGCAATGGAGAACTTCGGCGCCATCACCTATCGCGAAACCGACCTGCTCATCGATCCCAAATCGGCCTCCGTCCGCGCCAAGAAAGAAGTAGCCCTGGTCGTCGCTCACGAGATGGCGCACCAGTGGTTCGGCGACCTGGTCACCATGCAGTGGTGGGACAACATCTGGCTCAATGAGGGTTTTGCCACCTGGATGGAAAACAAGGCGGTGGCCCACATGCATCCCGAGTGGAACATTGACCAGACCGTGGCCTTGGGAGTGGTCGATTCGCTCAATCTTGACGCGCAACCCACCACCCGCCCCATTCGCGCAACCGCCGACACCCCCGACGAAATCAACCAGATGTTCGACGGCATCGCCTACGGCAAGGCCGGCGCAGTGCTCTCAACGGTTGAAAATTACCTTGGTGAGGAGACATTCCGCCAGGGCGTGCACAACTACCTTTCCGCCCACCTCTACTCCAACGCCACCGCCGAGGACTTCTGGAACGCCCAGACCGCCGCCAGCCACAAGCCAGCAGACAAGATCATGGAGAGCCTGGTTGCCCAGTCCGGCGCACCCATCCTCACCTTCGGCCAGCCGTCCGGTGGTAAGGTCTCAGTGGCGCAGAAGCGCTTTTATCTCAGCCCCAAAATCCACCCCGACCCGGCGCAGAAGTGGACCCTCCCCGTCTGCCTGAAAACCCGAGCCGATTCCCAGAACTGCCAGGTCCTCACGTCTCAAACCTCAACCTTGAAGGCGTCCCTCACCGGCCTCTTTTTCGCGAATGCCGGCGGCCGTGGCTACTACCGCAGCGCCTACGCTCCCGGCAATTATGCGGCCCTGTTAGCCGGCGTTGAAACCAGCCTCACTCCCGCCGAGCGCATCAGCCTCATCGGCGACGAGTGGGCCCAAATCCATTCCGACAAAGCCACCGTGGGCGACTATCTCAACCTTGTAGCCGCCGTTAAATCCGATCCCAACGCTGAGGTAATCAGCACCGCTCTGGCGGGCGTGGATTCCATCTACGAGCACATTGCATCAACGCCGGAAGAGAAGGCCGCACTCTCCACCTGGATTTGCTCCACCTTTAAGCCGCAGTTCACTCGTCTCGGCGATCCATCCGAAAGCGACTCCGACAATACCCGCGAATTGCGCGCCCAAATCTTTAGCTTCCTCGGCTACTACGGTAACGACCGCGACGTCATCGTCAAGGCGCGCCTGATTGCCCAACAATATTTGCTTCATCCCACGACCGTCGATCCAACGATGGGCCAGACCGCCGTTACCATCGCCGCCCGTTATGGAGACACAACCCTCTTTGCCCAATTGCAAAACGTCTATGAAACCTCAAAGAACCCGGAGCTGCAAGAGGGTGCGCTCCGTCTGCTCGCCGAGTTCAAAGACCCCACTCTGGTTCAACGCTCCCTCGACTACGCCGTCTCTGACAAAGTCCGCAACCAGGACTCGGCCATCCAGTTCGCCATTGCCCTTCATGTCGAAGAAAACCGCGACCAGGCCTGGAAGTATATCCAGGACAATTGGAAGCAGGTCCAGGCCCAGTTCACCACCGAGATGGGCGCCGAACTGGTCGGTGCCACCGGCAGTTTCTGCTCTGCCAACGCCCGCGACAATGTGAAAAGCTTCTTCTCCACCCACAAAGTTTCCTCCTCCGATATGTCCCTCAAACACGCCCTCGAACACATCGACGGCTGCATTGAGCTTCGCGCATTGCAGGAACCCAATCTGAAGCAGTGGCTATCCGCCCAACCCAAACCGTAGCTCATTCGTAACCCCACAAAAGCCCCGTGCCCCATCCATGGCGCAGTTTCATCGCGTCATGGGTGGGAAACCACAAAAGTACACCAGGGGCTCCGCCCTCGCCGCGTCTTTGTTTTTGCGGATAGGGTGGGAGATCACAATTCCACAATCAGTATCCTGATCCTACTGATTCGTTACCGACGGATGCACTGTGCCGTATACTGTACGAGCCCCGACTCCTGGTGGCCCATTCGCGTCAGCGAATCGTAGGCCGGTTCGATTCCGGCCACCCGGGTTTAGGAACGCAGTCTTTGGGCACTACCCCAGAACCCCATGCCCCAATTTCCTCCCGGCCAAACCCTCCTCATTGACGCCGACGACACCCTGTGGGAAAACAACGTCTATTTCGAGCGTGCCATCGCCGCCTTCATCAGCTACCTGAACCACCACGCCTACTCGCCCGCCGAAGTCCGTAAGGCCCTCGACGAAGTCGAACGCGAAACTATTCTCTCCCACGGCTATGGCCTCACAAGCTTCACCCGTTCGCTCGTCACATGCTTTGAGCGCCTCAGCCCCGCCCCGGTCACTGAAGAAAAAATCCAACGAATCTTGAGCTTCGCCCGCTCCATCGAGGAGCAGGAAATCGAACTGCTCCCCGGCGTACCGGAAACCCTTACCGAGTTGGCCACCCGCCACCGTCTCATCCTCATGACCAAGGGCAATCAAGCCGAGCAGGCTGACAAACTCGCCCGCTCCGGCCTCTCTACCCACTTCTCCGCCGTTGAAATCGTCCAGGAAAAAGACCCCGCAACTTACTGCCAGGTCATCGCCCGCCACGAACTCACGCCCCACACCAGTTGGATGATCGGCAACAGCCCCAAGAGTGACATCAACCCCGCGTTAGCTGCCGGCCTTCACGCCGTCTTTCTCTTCCACAAAGACACCTGGGTCCTCGAACACGCCGCCGTCGATCCCGCACCCCAAGGCCAGCACCTGCTGGAACTAGATTCCTTCGCCAAGCTCCGTGATATCTTTTAGGCGTAGCAACTAGCCCAGACTCCCTGATAAGGACTTCCCCGAAATTTCCGACAACCATGGCCGCGAAAATCGAAGACTACGCCCTGATCGGCGACTGCGAATCCGCAGCTCTCGTCGACAAAAACGGCTCCATCGACTGGCTTTGCTGGCCCGATTTTTCCTCCCAGGCCTGCTTCGCTGCTCTCGTCGGCACAGAAGAAAACGGCTACTGGAAGATCACTCCGGCGCAAGGCAAATGGAAAACCACGCGCCGGTATCGCGCTCATGCGCTGATTCTCGAAACCACATTCACCCATCGTGATGGGTCGTTCCGTCTGATCGACTTCATGCCGGTTCGCCAGCGAAACTCTCATGTCGTCCGCATCGTCGAGGGCCTTCGGGGAAAACTGCACCTGCGCATGGAACTCGCCCTGCGCTTCGACTATGGACGGACCGTTCCTTGGGTCACGCGCATCAGGGGTGGCGTGCGCGCCGTTGCCGGCCCCCACCTGGCTGTTTTGCGCGCTTCTGTTCCCATACACGGAGAAAACCTGAAAACGGTGGCCGACTTCACTGTATGCAAAGGCGACCGCGCCTCTTTCACTCTGACCTACGGCGCATCCCACAAACCCACTCCCGCCAGAATCGACGCCGGGCAGACTCTTCGTTTCACCGAGCATCGCTGGCGCCTCTGGTCCCGTCGCCTCAAATACAAAGGCAAGTACCGTGAAGCCGTCGAGCGGTCGCTCATCACCCTCCGAGCTTTGATCTACCGCCCCACCGGCGGCGTAGTGGCGTCTGTCACCACTTCCCTGCCTGAAATCATTGGCGGTGTGCGCAACTGGGACTACCGCTATTGCTGGCTGCGCGATACCACCTTCACCCTGCTGGCGCTCGTAAATGCCGGCTACCACAACGAAGCTGTGGCATGGCAGGACTGGTTGCTGCGTGCACTGGCCGGCAGTCCAGAGCAAGTCCAGATAATGTATGGGTTGAGTGGCGAACGGCAGCTGGCGGAATTGGAGATCGGATGGCTCTCTGGCTATGAGAACTCGCGCCCCGTGCGCATCGGCAATGCCGCTTCCTCGCAGGTGCAACTCGATATCTACGGGGAGGTTCTGGACTGCTTCTTCCACGCTCAGCACAGTGTGCGCCGTCACTCCGAGAATCATTTCCGCATCCTCGTTTTGTTGCTCGAGCATCTGGAAACAATCTGGCGGAAGCCCGATCAGGGCATATGGGAAATGCGTGGAAGACCCCGCCAGTTCACGCATTCTAAGATGATGGCATGGGTGGCCTTTGATCGCGCCGTCCTGCTGGCCGAACGACACCATTACGACGCTCCGGTGGAAAAGTGGAAGCCGATTCGCGACACAATTCACCGCGAAATCTGCGCCAGGGCATTCAGTGAAAAGATGAATAGCTTTGTGCAGGCCTATGACTCTGTGCAACTGGATGCTGCATTGTTGCTGATGCCATTAGTCGGATTTCTGCCCGGCAGCGATCCTCGCGTCAAAGGAACAGTGGAGGCGATTGAACGCGAACTGATGCCGGAGGGATTGGTAATGCGCTACAACACGGCGAATGTCGAGGACGGTCTTCCGCCCGGAGAGGGCGCATTTCTGGCCTGTAGCTTCTGGATGGTGAGCAGCCTCAAGGCCATTGGCCGGGTACGCGACGCAAAAGCTCTCTTCAAGCGGCTGCTTAGGCTGCGAAACGGTGTGGGCCTGCTCCCGGAAGAGTTTGACCTCGAACACAAGCGAATGCTCGGCAATTTTCCCCAGGCCTTCTCGCATATCGCGTTGGTCAACGCGGCGTTTGACCTGGAAGACAGCCCCCATGACCGCAAACGCGCGCATCGAGATGGACCCCGTTGATTGCAATCCCTCGACCCATCTCCTGTCCCTCGCTCCGCATCCCGGGATTTATCTTTGAACATATCCAGAAGGAGCTTCATGTACTCGCCCAAATTCAACCAGGTTGCCGATCGCTCCATCCTCATTGAGGCTATGCAGGCCTATTCCTTCGCCATTCTCTTTGGCCCGCAATCCGACCTCCAGTCTCCAGTTCCTCTCGCGGCCACCCACCTCCCGCTTATTGTCAAAGACGAAGGCGAGTACGGCATCCTCGAAGGCCACTTCGCCCGCGCCAATCGACACTGGCAATCCCTCGCCGGCCGCGCGACCCTGGCCGTCTTCCACGGACCGCACAGCTACGTTTCGCCCACCCTCTACGTCGAAGAGCTTTCCGTTCCCACCTGGAACTACATCGCCGTCCACGCCTACGGAACCCTCTCGCTTATCGAAGACGATCCCGGCAAAGAGGCTTTACTCAAAGGACTGATCGAAATCCACGATCCCGCCTGGTACGAAAAATGGCTGGCCATGCCCGACGGCTTCCGCCGCACCATGCTGGCCGGCATCGTTGGCTTCCGCATCCCCATCGCCCGCATCGATGGCAAATTCAAAATCAGCCAGAACCGCAAGCCCGAAGAGCGCCGCAACGTCCACGCCGCCCAGGCCGCCGGCACCCCCGATGAACAGGCGCTGGCCGCATGGATGGAACGGCTGGGATTTTGAATGCAATCCACAGCTAACTCCCGCATTTCTCCGTTAAACTTCCCCTAAGGTAGGTTCGCAAATTAAATGAGTCCTTCCCCCACTGAAGTGAGCAGCCGCTCCGACCACATCATCCGGGCCGTCTTCGAGCATGCCGCGCGCATCAGTCGCGAACAGCAGATTGAAGAGTTGGTGCGCCTGAACGCCGATTTTGCCCGCGACCTGATCGGGGCAGACCGCTGCAGCCTCTGGCTCATCGACGAAGCAAAGAACGAACTCTGGACCAAGGTAGCCCACGGCGTAGCGCAGCTCCACATCCCCATGGGCCAGGGCCTGATCGGCGCCTGCGTCCAGGAGAACCAGGTTCTGCTGGTGAACAATGCTGAAGAGGAAACGCGCCTGCTGCGGCGGGTTGACCACGACAGCGGTTACCGCACTGAACAAGTACTCTGTGTACCGTTGCTGGCCGAAGGCAGAGTAATCGGAGCCTTGCAGTTGCTTAATAAGCCCGCCGGATTCACTGAAACCGATGCCGGCCTGCTCGGGCTGCTGGGCCACTTTGCCGCCAGCGCCATTGAAAGCGAGCGGCTGCGCCAGGAAAACGAAAGCGCACGGCTGGTAAAACATGAACTGGCCCTTGCGCATGATGTTCAGGCGCGCCTGCTGCCGGACCGTCCCGTCTCCATCGACGGCCTGGACTGCGTTGGATTTTGTCGCCCCGCCCGCTCCATTGGCGGGGACTATTACGATCTGCTTCCGCTAAAGGATGGTCGGTTTGCCTTCACGCTGGGCGATGTATCCGGAAAGGGAATTCCCGCCGCGGTCATGATGGCCAGCATCCAGACCTTGCTGCGCACGCTCCTTCAACAGGATGCGCTTCACCTGGCAGCGGTGTTGACCGACCTCAATCAGACGATGTTTGAAACCTCAACTCCGGAGCGGTACTCAACCCTCTTCTGTGGAGTCGTCTCCCAGGATCGCTCAACCCTCAATTACGTCAACGCAGGCCACACACTTCCGATTTTGCTGCGTGCCGACGGCAGCGTGGAGCGGCTTGCGGGAGGCGGTCCTCCATTGGCGCTATTGCCGGGCACAAGCTATGCGCAAATCGACATTCGCCTTGAGCCGGCGGATACACTGGTTGTCTTTTCTGACGGCATCGTCGAGGCCCGCAACCATGCGGGAGATTTCTGGGATGAGGAAGAATCCGAACGGGTTCTGCTATCCAGTCTCATCGCCCCGTTGGCGCAGGTGCCAGAGTTGCTCTGCGCCGCGGCAGATCACTTCGCCTCCGGCGCCGAGCAGTACGACGATATGACGATTGTGGCCCTGAGGATTCTGTGAATCGACGCGCCGCTTCCCCGCCCTCAATCCTTATTTCAGAGCGGCCAACTCGCGTTTGGCTTCTTCGAGAGGCTTGAAGCCGGCATCGGCATTCTTCCACAGTTCAATGGCGCGCTGATAACTCTCAGTTGCAGCACTCTTATCGCCGGCCACGGCCTGCGCACGGGCAGCCAGAAGAGTCGCCATGCCGTAGCTGGGCGCTTGACCGTTGGGTCCTGCCGAAGTCTCGTTGTATCGATACTTGAGAGCCGGTTGCAGCATGTTCACAGCGTCAGTGGGACGATGGAGAGCCAACAGCGCCTCAGCTTCGATAATGGGCGCAACGGAGGCAAGCGCATAAGGGTGCGTGCTCTCGAGCAACTCGGCCACGGACTGCGGCCTGTGCTGCGCCAAAGCCTGTGCCGCCTCTGCCTCGGGCAGATACACGAGATTCAGCAGGGTGTTATCGGGCGAAGCATTTGCCATCTTGCGCAGGGCGCTGAGTTCGGCCGTACCCGCGCCGCACATCGCCAGTGCATCAGTAACGCCAGGCAGCGTTTGGCTCGATGCATCGTAACTCAGAGCCTTACGGGCAATCGCCGTCACCTGCGAACAATCACCATACTGCGCCTCAAACAGTGCCGCGGTCGCAAGCAGATTTCCAGCCGCGTCGGGCGCCTTCACTTCAGCGGCATACCGCGCTCCGTGTTCGGCTGACGCTCTGCCTTCCGCGAGCGACCCCTGCATGTAATTCATATTGCTGAGGGCGGCGTCCAGCAGGAATCCATCCGGACGGCTGTTCTCAGCCAGTGCAGAGCGTTTCCACGATGAATCCCCGGTCTCGAAAGCGTATATCGCCTGATTGCCAAGCAATGGAGTGTCGGTGCCGTTCGAGACAGCCGCGCTTGAGTCGTTGTACTTCTTTGCATCCGTGGGGTTGTCCAGAGTGAGCAGCGAACCGGCAAGATTGTCGTCCGCCGCCACATCCCATTTTGCGCTGTCCGTAACCTGTTTGAAGTAGCTCGCCGCTTTCACGTTGTCACCAGAGGCCGTATACATGATGGCCATGTTGTTGAGACCGGCAGGGTCTCGCGGATACGCCGCCAGCAGGCTCTGGTAGGCCGAGATGGCTTCAGGGATATCGCCTCTGGCGCTGGCATACTGCGCCGCAATATAGAGCCGCTCGCGTTCTGTGGCATGTTGGCGCAGTTCATAAGCCTTGTTGAGTGCAGTGAGCCCCTTCGAGGCCTGGCCGCTGTTCCTGTAGACCACGCCAAGCCGTGCATAGGCCATGGCAAAATTTGGATCGAGATCGATCGCCTGCTTGTAAAAAACCATCGCTTCAGGATCGGCGGACCTGCGGTGCGCATCCTCGCCGAGCGAGTAGGCATGGAAGGCTTCCAGCGACGAGGTGGTCACGTCCATAAAAGGAGTGGTAAGCTTTTGGACTGAAGCCAGCGACTCGCCGAGCTTAGTGCGCAGTGTAGTTGCGGCCGTGGAAACTGCTGTGAGCACCTGGTTCTTATTTGTCACTACTGCCTGGGCTCGGGCAATGGGATCGCCTGTTGCGCAACTGATGGCGTCGACCGAAACTACATAAGACCCGCCGAGGCTTGCCACCGAGGCGCTGATATAAGCCTTGATGCCTTCCCGCTGCCCGATCTCGCGCGCCAGTTCAGGCGTAATGCGCTGTTCGGTCGGCTGATTCAGATAGCGAAGATCGGCGTGCAATTCCTGATCGCCCACCAGTTGCAAATAGGGTGACTGCTCCAACTGGATTGACAGCGCTTCCTTCAGCGTGGAGTCAAAGACCGGATCGCCGGTCTTGTTGTCAAAGTCGGCCAGGATGAGCTTGTCTTTTTCAGTTATATGGTTGCCCTGACGGTGCTTGTAGATGAAAAAGCCGCCTACCACCAGGCAGGCGGCCAGAACTCCGTAACCGATGCGCTCCAGAAGTTGAATGCGGCGATTGCGACGCACCTGCTCCAGCGAGAGGATTTCGGGTTTGCGCGGCCCATGCTGGTCATAATCCGCATCCCAAAGTTTGATGTCGCCCACGCCCTTCAGGGCAAATGTGCCCAGCGGCCTGAGCGGAATTCCGGGCAGCTCGCCAAGCTGTCTCTTGGCCGCGTCCGTCAAAACGATTTGCTCGCCGGAGCCGGCAGACTCGGCGCGTGAAGCAATGTCCACGTCCGTTCCGTGCCAGCTGTTCTCAAAAAACTTCGGCGCCCCGAAGTGAATGCCGATGCGCAGCTTGAGCGGACCGCTTGCAGTCATAATAGGCGAGGTCTTCAGCCTCATCTGTATTTCGGCACAGCAGAAAAGCGCATCCTGGGGACTATCGAAGGTAAGAAAAAAAGCGTCACCGATAGTCATGATCTCCTTGCCGTTGTGCGCGGCAAGGCACTCGCGGACCACATGTAAATGGCGGCTCTGAACCGCATCGATAAATGCGCTGTCCCGAACGGTAGCATCTCCTCCCTGCAACCCGGCGCGTTTAGCGGCGCTCGAACCCACCATATCGGTGAAGACCAGGGTAATAAGAGTGGAAGAGTTTTGATCTGGCCATTCGATCAATTGTTTTTGGATATTGTCCATGCGGTCTCCACGGCCTTGTCTCACTAAGTGCATGGCATTTATTTCAATGCCGCATACTCCTTTTGCGCGTCCTGCAACTGCTGCAAATCGGGGTCCGCCTTCTTCCACAAGTCAAACAGGTCCTCGTAAGTCTTCATCGCGGCGGCCCTGTTGCCGGCCATGTTGTACGCGCGCGCCAGGCCCAGCAGGCCCTGTCCGTAATCCTGCAGACCGGCGGCCAGTGAATTGCCCTTGTGCGCGGTTGCTCTCTTGAAAGCCTCAACAGCGCTCGCTCCGTCGTGCAGATCGAGATACGCAAGTCCCTCCAGGTAGGCTTCAATTGAAATAAGATAGAAGGACTTTGAGCCATCCAGTTCGTGCAGCGCATCTGCCGGCTGGTGCGCCGCCAGTGCCAGGGCGGCACGGCTCTCCGGAATCAGTACCTGCTGAATGATGGTGTCCTCGGGGTACTCCTTGCCCAGCTTTGCCAACAGTGGAAGAGCATCGCCACGGTCGTTACAGAGCGACGCAGTATAAGCCGCCTGGAACAGCGTCGACTTTGAGCGGTCCAGTCCAAGCGCCTCCTTCACCGTTTGTGCCGCGTTCTGGCAATCGCCCGTCAGGGCACGACCTGAAACGCGGCTCAGCAACATGCTGGCTTGTGCGTCAGGTGCCTTGTGCGTGGCCGCCTGTTCAGCCGCCAGATTCCAGGTCTTTTCTGCGGATCGATATTCGCCGGCAAATTCCTGCACAGTGGCCACCGTCTGATTGAAGCGAAACGCGTCAACGCGTCCCGCAATCTTGGACTCTATCGTTGCCGTTGCGCCCGTGTCGCCCAGTAAATAGTAGTATGGATACTCCACGGCCAGCAGATTGGTTGAGTCGTCCAGTCGAAGGCGCTTGATCTCTGCCAGACTGTTCGCCGCCTCGTTCATACGGTCCAACTGGATCAGGACGGCAAGATCGTTCTCCCGGGCGACTGCATCGTCGGGAAGCAGAGCCAATGCTTTGTTGTTACTGGCCAGTGCATCCTCGAACTGCCCCGCGGCAAGCTGCGCCACACCCAGGTTGATAGGGAATGAAGGCTCCAGCGGATAAGTTTTTACCGCCAGCTCCAGCGTATCGATCGCCTTCTCAATGTTCCCTGTCGCATTCATGTAGTAGTGAGCCTGAATGTAGAGGCGTTCCCTCTCGCTCACATTCTTTGAGAGCGCGAAGGCCTTTGAATAAGCCGGCAATGCCCTGCCCGGCTCGCCGCTATTCGAGTACACGACCCCCAGCCGAGCCCAGGCCATCGCGAAGTTAGGGTCCAGCTCAATGGCTTGACGGTAATGCCCCTCCGCCTGCGGCAAATCCAGACCTTTTTCATGCTCCACATCGCCCAGCGCATAGGCGCGGAAAGCTTCAAGCGAAGGCGTTGTGGCCTGTCCGAACGGCGTGTCCAGCTTCTGAATCGAACTCAGCGACTCACCCAACTGCGCTCGCATCGCTGTCGCCACTTTCCCTATCGCCTCAATCACATGCTCTTTGTCTGATGCCTGCGCCTGCTCGCTGGCAATGTCATCGCCTGTGCGCGTGTTCTGTGCCGTCTCGGTAATGATGTAGGAATTACCAAACTTTGCGATGCTGCCTGAAAGATAAGCCTTCACGCCCTCGCGCTCGCCAATCTCGCGAGCGATCGCCGGAGTGATGGGATCATTGGGTGATTTGTCCAGGTACTGCATGCTCTGGCGAATATGCTGCTGGCTCACAAGGTTCAGCACTGGCGACTGCTCCATTTGGATCGCAAAGGCCTGGGTCAGCGTAGTATCGAAGACCGGGTCTCCGGTCTTGTTCTCAAAGTCCGCAAGAATAATGGAGTCCTTCGCCGCCGACGATGCGTTGAACGCAATCTCCTGCCTCTGCTTGTGCCGCTCCCAGAAGTATCTTCCCGCAACCCCGAGCACAGCCAGCAACACGACTGCCGCCGCACAGCCGGCCAACAGCTTCTTTTTGCGTCTGGCTTCAATGCTGGTCAAACAGGCCGGACGCAAACCGTGCTGATCGTAATCCGCGTCCCACAGCTTTACGCTTCCCACGCCTTTCAGCGTGAATGTTCCCAGCGGCCGAAACTCGATGCCCGTCATTTGTCCGGCAGCCGCGCGTGCTGCGTCGGTCAGCACAATTTGTTGCGGTGTGCCCGCCGATTCCGCACGCGCCGCGGTGTCCACGTCGGTGCCGTGCCAGCTGTTCTCAAAATACTCCGGCCTCCCGATGTGAATCCCGATGCGTAATTGCAATGGCCCGCTCGGCGTATCGATTGGATAGGCGCGCAGCCGTTGCTGGATAGCCGCACTGCACCGAACTGCATCGACTACATCCTCAAAAGTCAGAAAAAAGGAGTCGCCGATGGTCATGATCTCCGTGCCTTTGTGCTCGGCAATCGCATCCCTGATGAGTTTGAGATGCTTCGTCTGGATGCTTTCAAGGAATGCGCGATCGCGAGCGGTTGCATCCTGACCCAGCGAGTCGGCCCGCTTGGCTGCGCTCGATCCGACCATGTCGGTAAAAACCAGCGCCAGAGGTTCGGGCGAAGTTGTAACGATGTGTACTTGATGCGGATTCAATGCCTGGTTCTTCAAGGTCACTCACCTGTGGTGCAATGAATTGAGATGCTGCTAACCGGAGAATCAAAACCTTGCGCTTGTTCGTGCTCTGCTGAATTACCCTTCGATTCCATGCGTTTCGCCTTCGACGGCCAGATAAGTCTCCTTGAAACGCTCACGCGCTTGGTTGAGAATACTCTTGAGCTCTGCGTCGCTGTGAGACGGGTCGTGATGGAAAAGAAGCAACTTCTTCGCGCCTGCTTTCTTAGCAACTTCGGTGGCCTGCACCCACGTACTGTGACCCCAGCCGTGGCGCTTCTCATACTCTTCCGGCGTAAATTGCGCATCGAAAATCAGAATGTCGGCGTCGCGTGCAGTTTCCAAAAGAATCTTGTCCAAATCCTCATCACCATGCTCCAGATCGCTGGCAAATACCAGCTTGCGGCCGCGGTATAAGAAACTGTACCCATGGCAGCCCTGCGGATGATGAAGCGGAAAATTCTTCACTTCAACCTCGCCAAACCGGAACGTCTGTCCGCTCACATCCACAAAGTTGCGTTGCGCGGGCAAAAAGCGGAAGTCGACCGGAAAGTAAGGAACATACATTTGTCCCTCCAGAGTTTCCCGCGTCTCCTCCGGCGTTTTCATCGAGTAAAAAGTGACGCTGTTCTCCTTCAAATAGAGGGGATGAAAAAACGGCAGCCCCTGAATGTGGTCCCAGTGGAAATGGGTCAGAAACAGGTGCAGGTTCACCGGCTTTACCGTAGCCTCTGCAGCCAGCGCTATACCTAGTTGCCGGGCGCCCGTACCGCCGTCGACGATCAGCACCTCGCCACCGGGAAGCCGCACCTCAAGACAGCTGGTATTTCCGCCTACTCCCATGTTTTGGGCACAGGGGGTCGGAATGGAACCGCGAACCCCCCAGAACTTCACTGTCAATTTCTCTGATCTCGTGCTCATGGCTCACTCTTGTTGAAAGGAACTGAATGCCGCAAACCCCAAGGGGCCCGATCTGCTCAGAGTATTCTCCCCAGCCGTGATGGTTTTGGTTCCAACGGGGAAAGCCGAGGGGAAGTGCGACCGTCTGAAGCAAACAGCGTGTTTGCAGTTTAACGGGTCAATTGCACATTTCGGCAAGAAAAAAATACAAACCTCACCGAATGTGACAGTTATTTGTATTTTTCCGAAGAGGTCCCGCCTCAGACGCCTCAAACAGTCGTCCCTCTCCGACCTACCGGATTTTGCTATACTTGTAAGGTTCACCCGTGCGGAGGTGGCGAAATTGGCAGACGCACTAGCTTGAGGTGCTAGCGCCGTAAATGGCATAGGGGTTCAAGTCCCCTCCTCCGCACCAGAGATTCTTTCAGTCCGCCAGAGCGGACAGATTTGGAAACCGGCTAAAATGCAGATTTTTCTCTACTTCGTTATCGTCGTTCACGTCATTGTGTGCCTCTTTCTCATCGGCGTCGTCCTCCTGCAGCAGGGCCGTTCGGCCGACCTGGCAGGCGCATTTGGCGGCCAGGGTTCGCAGACCGCCTTCGGTCCTCGCGCCGCAGCCAATGTGCTCACCCGGCTCACCACCTGGTCGGCAATCATCTTCATGGTCACCTCCATCAGCCTTACCGTCCTTTACCAGCGCTCCACCGGATCTCACTCAGTTCTTGAAGGCTCCAACCCCGCCCCGCTATCAACACCGCGGCCTGCTGCGCCAGCCATGCCCGTGCCGGGCAAGTAGATCGGGCGACCCACTTCGCACCCGCACAATCGCGACAGACGGCAGGCTCCCAGCTTGCCGTTTTTGTTGAAAGCTCGAATCGCATCACGCACGCCCGATCTGCGGAGCCTTACAATAAACCCATGATCTTGGAAACCTTCCCCGTCGGCCCGCTCGCCTGCAACTGCACCATCCTCGGCGACGAAGAATCCGGCGAAGCCATCGTTATCGATCCCGGCGATGAAATCGCCCGCATTCAGCGCCGCCTAACCGAGCTCAACCTCAAGTTGAAACAGATCCTGATCACTCACGCCCACATCGACCACGTTGGCGGAGCACTCAAGCTCAAGCGCCTCACCGGCGCGCCTATCTTCCTGAACGAAAGCGACCTGCCGCTTCTCGAAATGATGGCCGCCCAAGCCGCCTGGCTCGGCATGGCAACCCCGGAAACTGCCCCGCCCGACGCCCCACTCACCGACGGCCAACTTGTGGGCCTCGACCGTTATCCCGCCCAGGTCCTACACACGCCCGGCCATACCCAGGGTTCGGTCTGTCTCCACTTTGCCCCGCTCAAGATGGTCGTCGCCGGTGACACTCTCTTTGCCGGAAGCATCGGCCGCACTGATCTGCCCGGTGGCAACTCCCGCCAGATCATGGACTCAATCCACTCCCGCCTCTTGGCCCTCCCCGATGAAACCCAGGTCCTGCCCGGCCACGGTCCCGCCACCACCATCGGCCAGGAGCGCAAAACCAACCCATTCCTTCGCGCCTAGATTAAGCTGTAAGATAGTGTTTAACTTATTGGTTAACAATCGCCTAGAGCATCTATTTCAAGCAATACTTCTAAATAAAATCTACCCTTCATCCGCATCATTCGCTCGAAAATACTCAACCAGCCCAGCAACTCCAGTCTTAAACTCCCCCTCGGCCGCGAGCAAACTCACCACCAGCCAGCCCGACTCAGCCATTCCAAAAAAGTATCCCGGCTGCACCCAAACCCCACGATCCAGCAATTCCAGAACAGTCTTCTCGTCCGGCTTCAACGCCGGAATCCGCAACGTCGCATACCATCCACCCTCCATCTCCAGCCGCTGAACCTGGCGCAGCCGCCCCAGCCCCCGATCCAACTCAGCCAGGTTCGCCGCCACGCGTCCCCGAATCTGTTTCTGAATCCCCGCGCGTCCCTCAATCCATTTAGGCAGCGCGCATTGCACCGGCGCATTCATCGAGAGAAACGTGTCTGCAATCACCTCCAGCCTCGCCAGCGCCTGCTCCTCCGCCGGCCCGGTCGCCACAATCCAGGCTGCCTTCATCTGCGGCAGACCGGCAATCTTGCTCAGCCCGCTCACCACAAAAACCAGAACCCCCTCCAGTCCCACCGCAAAGCTCCGTCCGCTTCCCGCAAATCCGTAGTCGAGAAAAACCTCATCCACAATCAGCGAAAGATCACGCTCCCGGCACAACCGCGCCAACTCCTCCGCTTCCCACGGTTTCGTAAAATGCCCCGTCGGATTGTTCAGGTGCACTAGCATGATCGCCCGCGTCTCCGGCGTAATAGCCCGCCGAAATCCCTCCGGATCGATCTGCCAGCCCTGGTCGTAAACGAGCGGTGCGTTCTTGAGCTGCACATCGTCCAGCCCCGCCAGAAAATCGAAGAGCGGGTATCCCGGCTGCGGAGCCACAATCTCATTCCCAGGATCCAAAAGCAGCCGGAAGAGAAAGCTATAAGCCTCGCTGGTGCTGGTGGTCAGCACAATCTGCTCACGCCTCACCCGTACACCGTGATCCGCATAGTAGCCGCAAATTGCCTCCCGCGCGCGCAGGCTTCCTCGCGGCTGCGGATCGTAATCAAGCGCGGCAGGATCAGCCAGCGACGCAAGCAATTCCGGAGCATACTCAAAGCCGCAGCGAGTCGGATTCGAAGCCGTCAGATCCGCAATCGGCAATCCGGCCTCAGAGCGCAGGCGGTGCACCCGCGACAGTTCGTTCTCCTCCGTATTCCAGCCCGTCCTCCGTGAAAAGCGCATCAATCTCTTCCCTCAGCAAGAATCCAGAAAAGGCTGCCGCACCGCAGGTGCCACAATAAGAGCAGGCGTCCTTTTCAACCATACACGGACTCCACCCGGGAGGAACATTGGCACTGCGCGCGGTCATCTTCGATTATGGAATGGTTTTAACCGGTCCGCAGGATCCCGGATGTCACCAAGCCTTGCTGCGCATCATCGGCTTGCCCCCAGCCCGTTTCGAGAGCCTCTACTGGGCAGACCGTCACGCCTACGACGAAGGCAAACTCACCGGAATCACCTTCTGGCAAAAGCTCGTGCACGAAGCCGGCCTCAACCTCGCCCCCGGAACCGTTGAACAGCTAAGCAACCTCGATGCCCGGATGTGGTCCACAGAAAACCCAGCCATGCTCGCCTGGCAACTGCAACTCAAGCAGCGCGGCCTGCTCACCGCTATCCTCTCCAACATGGGCGACAATGTGCTGGCCAGCGTGGAGCGCACCTTCAACTGGCTCCCTCGCTTCGATGTCCTCATCTGGAGTTATCAGTGGCACATGGCCAAACCCGACCCCGCCATCTATCGCCTATGCCTGGATAAGCTAGGCGTCCGCCCCGATGAGTCACTCTTCCTAGATGACAAATTAATCAACGTCGAAGCAGCCCATTCGCTCGGCATAAAAGCCATCCATTTCACCACAATAGAGCGCCTCCGCCAAGACCTGATCGCACAAGGATTAGATGCCGATATTCCGCTGCCATAACTCAATACGGAGCAGCGCCGTCTCGCAAAAAAACTTCAAATGTCCAAATCGAGCGATTTTCCGTGGTCTTACATATACACATTCAATCGCCAAATATCCCAACGCAAGTTAACGAATAAGCAACTTCCGGTCCCGTGGTCCCTTAGCTACGACGCCATCCCCATCCCCACCAGGTTGGCTGCGACAATGATAAAAATCATCCCCGCCCAAAGAAGTCGAAGCGGCCTGCTTCCCACTCCAGCCCACTCGCCCAGTGCAAGCCCAATAATTCCAGCAAACAGAACATAGCTGCTCATGTGCAGCATCCAATTCACATACGCCAGCCGCTCCGGAATATTGGCCTGCCCCCACGCATAAAAGAAGAACTGCAAATACCACATAATCCCGCCCGTCGCCGCCAGCAAACCATTCCTTAGCAGCGTTCCGCCCGGCTGCCGCAGATCGTCGCGCAGCGAAAGCCTCTTCAGCGCCGCCAGGCGAATGAAACAGTAACTCATATTGACCACTGCGCCGCCGCCCATGATAAACACATAACTAGGCAGCGCCGCATACAGCGGGTTCACTCCCAGATGAAGCGCCGCGGCTCTCATCGGCTCCGCCGCGTCCATTGCAAAAGCCATGCCGGATGAGAATATTCCGCACAAAATCGCGAGAAATACCCCCAGCTTTAAATTGAACTCCCTCAGCTCACCGCGCAGTTGATTCTCTTTCTGATGGCCGGCATAGGAGACCAGCGCTATGCCAATCACTGCCATCACCAGCCCCAGCATTGCCAATTCGCCACTCCTGCTATGGAACAATGCCGCGGCCTGCCCATGCATGATCGGAGGCACCAGCGTGCCCACAACCAGCACCACGCCGATGGCCACGCCCACTCCGAGCGAAATCCCCAAGTGCCGCATCGTCAAGCCGTAGCTAATGTTGCCGATGCCCCACATGGCTCCGAAAAACGCGACCTTCATCAGCATGTGCGCATCCATCGACGCATAGAACCCGTGAAAATCAGGCAGCAGCAGCAAGCTCACGCCAATCGGCAACAGAATCCAGGAGAACAACCCGGCCACCGCCCATGTGGTCTCCCACGACCACTTCTTTACCTTCTCGATAGGCACATAAAACGCCGCGGCCGATGCCGCTCCCACTAGGTGCCACCCAATTCCAGCTACGATTGACGTCACTCTTTCTCCCTTATTCGCAAATGTTAAAACTCAACCGAAAAGCTATAACTCCCCGCCGCCAGTTCAAACCCGCTCTCCTGCCCGCGAGTTGCCGCTTTCGCGAGCTTGCTCTGCTTCAACAAAACGCCCTCCAGCGTATACTTCGCCGCCTCTTCCGCACTCAGCTTGAGCCAGCCCGTCGTATTGGCAGGAATCGTCACATGCCACGCCGTCGTAGTTCCCTGCACCTTCCAGTCGGAATGAATCCGTCCATACGCCGAGTCATAATCAAACGCAATGCTGCCCAGTTGCGCATTGAAAACCGGATGCAGCACCACCGTATGAAACCCCGCATCCAGCGGCGTTGCGTCCACGCCCGCCGCATACCGATAAATCCAGTCGCCCACCGCGCCATACGCGTAGTGGTTATAAGAATTCATGGTCGGATCGTCACGCATTTTGTCGCCGTTCCACCGCTCCCACATCGTCGTGGCGCCGTGTTCCACTTCGTATCCCCACGAGGGGTATCTAGTGTTGAGCAGCAACTGGTAAGCCACATCAGCGTGCCCGCTCCTAGTCAACTCCTCGAGCAAATACGCCGTTCCCACAAAACCCGTACCCAGCAGCCCATCATTGGCCTTGATCTTATCCACCAACCTTTGCGCTGCAGCTGCGCGCAGATCCTCCGGCAGCAAGTTCATATGTAACGCCAACACGTACCCAGTCTGCGTATCGCCGCCTTTGCTCTTGGCATTAGGATTATTGAGCCCGCCGAACGATTCCCCGCCATTGTCCGCTCCGGCTACAAAGCCGTCAGCGCGAACAAACTCTTTCTGAAACGCGGCGCGAATCTTATCAAACAGCCGCGCATATTTCTCCTCGGCCTGCGCGCGATCCGTAGCGTGCGCCATCTGCCGCATCAGTGTCGCGTCATACGCCCACAGCGCCGTTGCCAGCAGCGTGTAGTTTGTCTTCCCCTCTGGCGAGAGCCAGTCTCCAAACTCCGATCCGGCATCCTTCTTCCGCAGCCCGTCTGGGTTGGCAGCTTCAATCGCATCGAGAAATTTCTCCATCGCCGCCCAGTTCTCGTCAATCACGCTGGTATCGCCGTTTTGCAGCCACGAGGTCCACGGAATAATCACCCCCGCGTCGCTCCAAGCGGCCCCAGACCCCGACGACTCCTTAATCGTGCCCGGCGCAAAGACGCCATAGTACGGCGTGCCAGCCTGCGTACCTCGCATATCCCCCGCATACTTGCGCGTGAATGCCGCCAGGTCCATGTTGAAACTGGCCGTGCGCCAGAATACCTGCGCATCCGCCATCCAACCCAGCCGCTCATCCCGTTGCGGGCAATCCGTGGGCACGCCAACAAAGTTCGACCTCTGCCCCCACAGAATATTGCTCCACAGCTTGTTGATCATCGCGCTGCTGGTATCGAGCTTATCTGTAAACGCGGCATCGGTATGCAGCACGTTCGCTTTCACAGCGTCGATGTCCGGCTTCCGGGGAAACCCGGTCAATTCCGCATAGCGGAAGCCGTGAAAGGTGAAAAAAGGCGTAATGATAACGTGTCCTGTGCCAAGGATAAAGGTGTCGGTCGACTTTGCGGTCCGCAGATTATCTGTGTAGAGCATGCCGTCCGGATTCAAGACTTCGGCAAAGCGCATGCGCACCGTTGCTTTCTCACCGTTGTGCAGGTCCAGGGTCTCGATACCCGTGAGGTTCTGCCCAAAGTCGTAAACCCACACTCCCGGCTTCGGCTCTGTGAGCGCCACAGCCTTCAATGTGCGCTCCACGCGAATTGGCTGAAAGTCCTGAGCTTCGATTTGCACCGGGGCGGGATGGATAACGATCGCTCGTGCGTGAAACCAACTGTCGTCGAATTCAGGACTGGAAATACCCACCCATTGTTCGTTGGGGTCGGGGTTCATCGTCTCGCCGTCGTACAACTCCGAGTGGAGGATGTGCGATCCCGAAGCCTGCCAGCTCTCGTCGGTGACCACCCACTCCACGCTACCGTCGGTGTGCTCAATCCGCAACTGCGCACGTAGCGCCGGCGGCGTTACGCCGTAATTGTTTGGTTGTTGTTCTCCCTGCAGCGGCGTTGCATACCACCCCGGCGCAAGCAGTGCGCTCATCGCATTTTTTCCCTGCCGGATTTGTGCCGTCACATCATAAGTCTGGTAGTAGACGTGCTCGCGGTAGTCGGTCCATCCTGGGGCCAACACCTGGTCGCCCGTGCCCCACCACTCGTTCAGGCCTATAAGGTAAGCGCCGAGCGCAGTTGCATACAGCCTGGCCGACTTCACCGGCTTTTCCACGGTGAACGAGTGCCGCAGGGACTTCACCGAATCAGGAAGCCAAGGGTGCCCCAGCGGATCATCATCCGGCTTCAGATTCTGCTTCCATGCCACAGCATTCTTCCATCCCCGGTCGTCGAAGCTATTCTCGTGCCAGCCTGTCGCAGCTTTACCCTTCTTGAGACGCGCCGTAGTCATCCAATCAGTCCCGCTTGTAAACGTCCCTGTAGTTCCATCCGCGTACTCAACAAACAGCGTTGCATTCAGCGGCGGCGCATCGTCTTTGGCCGCCCCGTAACCCTTGCCAAAATAATGAACCTGCTCGACGGCAATCGAGTTCGCACCGGGGCTCAGTTCCCCACTCACCTCCGCGCGCACAAACTTTTTCCACGGCATATTTTTCCATGCCGGCAGCGATTCGGCCGTGAGGACCTGCTCCCCATTGACCCACGCCGAAACCGTGTCCTGCGCCGTCGCGTAAAGTACAGCCCTCTTCACCGGTTTGGCCAGCGTAACCGTCTCCCGGTAGGCGATGTGCTGTTCCCCGCCCTTCTTCTTGGCCCCCGTCAGAGCATCCGGATTTGCGATCCAAAGAGCTGGAGCGTGACGCACCGCATCCTCTTCCGCTGTCTCATACCCAATCCACTTTGCGCGCCAGTTCTCCTGCTTCAGCAGTCCCGTCTCCCACCAGCTGACCTCGCTCTCCGCATACGGCTTGCCCGCCGCATCCCAGAGCTTCACCTGCCAAAAGTAGCGCGTCCCTGGCGTAACCGCCGGTCCTCCATAGCGCACATTCAGTGACTTGCCTGATTCAATCCGCCCGCTGTCCCAAACGTCAGGGTTAGCCGCATCGCTCCTCAGCAATTCAGGCTGCGAACTCACCCGCACCTCATACGCGCTCTGTTTCGCGCCTCGCGCCGGATCCCGCAACTGCCAGGAAAACCGCGGCGACGGATCATCGATCCCCAGCGGAGTCTTCAGGTCGTCGACGCGCAACTCCACCGCCCCGGTAAATGCCGGAACCTCGAGCCCCGCTAACGGCAGAGCAAACGCTCCCAGAATCATCGCCCAAGGCGTCCAGCGCTTCTTATTCATGTCCTCACTCGCTCTCCCTGTGAGCCCTGGCTCTTCAATTGCGCGCTCATTTGATTGGAATAACCGGACCAGCCAATTCGTTTCTCCACACCGTGACCGGCCCAAGCAAACCAGATTCCAGCAGCGGCGAATCCGCCTTGAACGGCTTGAAGTCCGTCCACGTGTAAGTCTTCGTCACGCGCGGCTGCAAATCCCCGATCATGCGGTTGGGCCACAGGTTAGTCACCTGCACGCTCAGCTCGTTCACTCCCGGTTTCAGAGCGTCGGTAACGTTGATCACGAACGGAGGCTTCCACAGAATTCCGCCCACCGGCTTGCCGTTGATGGTCACTTCGGCAATCTCCTTCACCGCTCCCAGGTCGAGCATCACCCTGGCATTCTGCTTGAACCAATCCTTCTGCACAACGAACTTGTTGCGATAAGTCGCAGTCCCTGAGAAGTACTTCACGCCGGTCTCGGCGCTGTCTGTCCATGAGATGAGCTTGGGAAGCTCCACCTCTGCCGGCGCGCCCCAGTTGGGCGGAAAAGTCAGCTTCCACGTTCCACCCACGGCAGCCAGTTTCACCTGCTTTCTCTCCGGAGCCACGCGTGTAGGCACCGTAACCGTGCCTTCAAAGACCACAAAAACCGATCCCTGCGCATCGAAATGCAGCGGCACAATCGTCTGCCCGTTCTCGATTGAGTAACTCGTAAGCTCGAGTTCGCCGGTTTCCGGATGCCACAGCCGTGGTAACTTGCCCGTCACGCGGAAACTCGCCTTCACATCGAAGCTGTGATGCTTCTGCGTGGCGACAAAATAAATTTCGCGAGTCCCATGAGTCCGATGAATAAATACCAGGTCATCGTCCGAGTCGCCGGCAGGCAGCGGGTAAGAAATCTCCTCGCCCACATTCTCCGCTTTGCTCCAGGTAAAGTCTGGCAAAACATTTTCGGCTGCCAAAACGTCTTCAATACTCTTCCCCGTATAAATCTTGCCTTTGCCCAGAGCATGCACGCCCGTCGCAGCGTTTCCCCTGCCCCAAAGATTATCCGCGATCATCCGTGCTTCGTCCTGACCTTCCTTGCCGTCGGCCAGGCTCGGCGATCCATCCGGCTTTGGTCCCAGCAGCACCGCGCCCTGGGATACCAGCGCTAGCAGTTTTTCGAGCACAGGCACTGACAGCTTATGCAAATCATAGGGCAGCACCAGCAGCCGGTAACTCATTCCGCTGGCCAGATGCAACTCGCCAGGCGCTGCGGATGAGCCGTGCAGCAGAACGTCTGCATTCACATAATCGAAGTCATAGTGCGTGGGTTGCGCAGGATCGATCTTTTTCCAATATGGCACCGTGGCCGGCGCATCTTCCCCATAAAAATAAGCCACATCGCTCACCGGCTTGCCCTGCTGCAACAAAAAGGAGCAGCGCGCCAGATAGGTATTCCACGCCACTGCCTGCTCCGCCCAGGTAATGTTGCGCGTGTAAAACTGCCCGAAGTATCCCAGCGTCATACCCGGCTTGTGAGCATCGTCCACAAACGGCTGCTGATCGCTGGTATGAAAAATAATCCGGTTGATGCCCCGAGAAAAAGCCTCGTCGGCAAGCCCTTTTAAATAAAACGGCGTCTGCCCCCACGCCACCAGTTCAGGCCCGGTGGTAAAGGACTCGGTAGCCGCTAGCGGCTTGCCATAAATATGCGCGGCCGATGAAGCCTCGCGATCGTCCGCCTCGTCCTCGCGCCCCATCTTCTCGCCCGGCATCGGTGGCCAGAATTCCCCCATCGGCACCGTCAGCTGCCCCTTGTTCAGCAATCCATCGCCAGTCGTCGGCAATCCAATCCCCATCGCCTCGGCATAAAGCCCAACGCCGTGTTCCGTAAAATATTTGGTAGCAACTCCATAATGGTTTTCCGCCAGCATATCCGCCTGGGTACGCCGCAGATCCCACAGGAAACCCTCTGATTCCGCCCGGCTGCCCACCAACCTGCCCGTCAGCACCGGCAGATACTTCGTCATTTCATAACCGCGCCGAGCCTTGAACTCCTGCATCATCTCTTCGGTCCAGTTCTCCTGCGACGCCTCCCAGCTATCCATCAGGAACGACTTGAAGCTCTTGCCCCAGTACGGACCGGTCGTCTCGGAGATCATCCTCACGTACTCTTCCACGTAGGCCCGCACGTCCTTTTTGCTCAGCTTGTCTACCTCCAGACCTGTAGCCTCAGGCGTCGCCGGGTGGTTCACCTCGCCGGTCAGTGCGTAGCCCAGGCGCATCACAATCCACTTCCCCGCCGGCGGATCCCAATCCAGCGTTCCATCCGGCCGCATCTTCCCCGCCAGGTCGATCACCTTCTGCGGATCGATCGCCTCGCCCGGCTTCACTTCTTCAACCGGGGAATCCGTTCCCGGCGCATAGATTCCAAAGCTCGCCTTATCCTCCCAGCGATTCACGCGCGGAGCAGCCAGAAACTCAACCTCCGATAGCTCTACCGGATTCTGTTCCTTTTTCTTCGTGTTATCCCTGCTGTGTGGGGACGCCTGGGGGCCGTCGAAAAACAACCGGTAATAACGCGCCTTCACCGGAGCAACTGCAAACGTGCGTACGGGAAAGTTGATGGAACCTGCCGCTTTCGGGCTGCCGGGCAACTCGGCCAGCGTCCTCCATTCCTTCTCGTCGTCGCTGGCCTCAATCCTGCCCGCTTTAAGCGCCAAACCCGACCACGGTCTTATCATCCCGCCCCCGTACAGCACCGACTGCACCAGTTGCGGCTTGGCATAGGCAAACTCCACCCACGCCGTCCCATCCTCCGAGTGGGCGACATCAACGGACTTTGCAAACGACCCATCCTGCAAAACGGCCCCGTCAATCGCTCCGCAGCTACAGGTAATCACCGGCTTCTGCGCCGCCGTTACCGCATCCTCATCCTGAACCGGAAAAGCCACAACGGCCTGGTCCACATAAAGCTCCGGCGTAGGTTCCCGTTTGGCCGGCGCCGGTTGCGGTTTGGCTCCAGTCAAAGTCAAATCCCGCTTATCGTCGCTCTGTGGCGCAGACATCAAATCCTGAAACTTACCCAGCACCGACGGCGGCTGGCGTAATTTGCCGCTGAAGTGCCCCTCCACCACCGTCTCGCTCCATACATATCGCTTCATCCCCTGTTCCGGCTTCACCCAGGGACCGGCCGTCTCGCTCCATCCGCCCGAAGCAGCCATGGACATCTCCATGTGCAGGCGATCTGCCTCGGCAGCAGCATGCCTCAAGGCCGACTTCCACTCTGGCGTCATCCAGATCAGTGGCTTGTCCACAAAAAGCGGCGCGCCCATATCGCCGTCAAACATATGCATCCCGCCAATTCCCACCCGATGCATCCATTCGAGATCAGCCGTAATGCCGGCTTCAGTCACATTCCCGCTCATCCAGTGCCACCAGACGAAAGGCTTGGCGCTGTCCGGCGGCTGCCGAAACTCCTCCACCAGGCTGCGTGGTGGTAGCGATTGGCTCGTCTGTCCAACCAGAACGGCAGGAATCCCCACCGCCCAAATCAATCCCAGAATTCCGCAATGAATGGCTTGCTTCGTCGTCATCACCCGCTCCTACGCGCCGTGGTAAAAGTTCGCACTTTCACACAGCCGCTTTCCCAAATGAAATACTTTCCGGAAAGAAGAACCTTAAGCAACCCGCCCTGCCTTTGTCAAAAGCCCTCCGCAGGCCTTCGGGCCATTGTTTCAACGCTCGTTTAACTGGTGAAACGTATCCTCAAATTAGCTCCAAATTCCACTCGAGTTCGCACTTCGCGACATAAGATGCAGCGCCGGTCTCCATACCAATGTAGCGCCGGTCTCCTGACCGGCTGTAGCGTGGGCGTCCACGCCCACGCTCATTTCCAATTCCAAAGACCACAAAATCTCTCCTCGGACCATTAAACTCACCTCATGGCCCTCCGCCTCTACGCCGCCACCACCAGCAAAGGCAAACTTCGCGACTTCCGCACCGCCGCCCAGGCTCATTCAATCAATATCGAATCTCTTCCAGATCTGGATAAAATCCCCGCCCCCGAAGAAGACGGCCTTACTTTCGCCGCCAACGCCACTCTCAAAGCCATTTATTATTCGCGCCATTTCCTTGGCGAAGTCGTCCTGGCCGACGACTCCGGCCTCGAAGTCGACGCGCTCTCAGGCGCCCCCGGCGTCCGTTCCGCCCGTTTTGCCGCCGACTCCGGCCTCATCGACTCCCCAGACGCCAACGACAATACAGACGTCTGGAACAACATCGTGCTCCTGCAGCGCCTCGCCGGCGTGTCCCGTGCCAAACGCACCGCCCGCTACCGCTGTGTCCTGGTAGCCGCCCGAGACGGCCAGCCGCTCTCGACAGCGGAGGGCTCCGTCGAAGGTCTGATTCTCGAAGCCCCCCGGGGCACCGGCGGCTTCGGCTATGACCCGCTCTTCTACCTCACCGCCCTCGACCGCACCATGGCCGAAATCGACCTCGAAACCAAGCTCTCCCTGAGCCATCGGGGCCGTGCCATCGTCGCACTTCTCCCCATGCTCCAAGCCTGAATCTCCCACAGATCCCCTCCAGAGCCTAAAACCCACGGAGTGCCTTGACGAAGGTGATATAGAACACCAATAATAAATCGACCTCAGGCCACGTTTTTCCGTCCTGCATAGAGAAACCGCCGTCTTACCATGAACTTGGACCCTTCAGCCTCTAGGAGCTGACAAATTCCATGGCCACTGCCCAACAATCTGCCGCGCCCACTCTCCGGCGCGGTGTCCCACCCCTGCGCGCCAGCCAGGGAAACACTTTTTTCTGGCACAAGCTCCACTCCCTCCTCGGCGTAATCCCCATCGGCGCCTTCCTCATCGAGCACATCCTCTCCAACTTTGAGGCTCTCCACGGCCCCGCCGCCTACGGAGCCCAGGTCAAGTTCCTCAACAGCCTGCCCCTGGTTCGCGTCCTTGAGTGGACCTTCATTTTTTTGCCCATCCTCTATCACGCCCTCTACGGCGTCTGGATCTGGCTCCGCGGCAAGTCCAACATCGTCTACTACCCCTGGGCCGGCAACTGGATGTACACCGCCCAGCGCTACACCGGCCTAATCGCCTTCGCCTACATCGCCCAGCACCTCTATCGCCAGCGCTTCACGGGCGTCAACCTTCCCGAGCACCCCTACGCCGCCTTCGCCAAAGTCCAGCAGGAGCTTTCCAACCCCTGGATGCTGGCCGTTTACGTAATCGCCATGATCGCCATCAGTTGGCACTTCGCCTACGGCGTCTGGCTCTTTGCCGCCAAGTGGGGCATCACCCCCGGCAAAACCGCCCGCAAGCGCTTCGGCCTCGTCTGCGCCGCCCTCGGCCTCATCCTAGCCGTAATGGGCCTAGCCAGCATCTGGGCCTTCGTCGGTGGCAAGTACCCCGACGTACCAAATGACGTTTCTCCATCCGTCTCGCAATCCATCACATTGCACTCGGAATTGAGTTCCTAGTCCCTATTCCCTAGTCCCTGTTTTTAGAAGAGGAAGCAAGAAATGGCGCCACCCAGAATCATCGTCGTAGGCGGAGGCTTAGCCGGCCTGGCAGCCGTCATCAAGATCGCCGAAGCCGGCGGCACAGTCGATCTCTTCTCCATCGTCCCCGTCAAGCGTTCTCACTCCGTCTGCGCCCAGGGCGGCATCAACGCGGCCAAAAACTTAAAAGGCGAAGGCGACACCACCGACAAGCACTTCGACGACACCATCTACGGCGGCGACTTCCTCGCCAATCAAACCCCCGTTAAAGCCATGTGCGAAGCCGCCCCCGCCATCATCGACCTCCTCGACCGCATGGGTGTCCCCTTCAATCGCACCCCCGAGGGCCTGCTCGACTTCCGTCGCTTCGGCGGCACTCTCTATAACCGCACAGCTTTCGCCGGCGCAACCACCGGCCAGCAGCTCCTCTACGCACTCGATGAGCAGGTCCGCCGCTACGAATCCGATGGAAGGGTTAAGAAATACGAAGGCTGGGAGTTCCTCTCCGCCGTCCTCGACTCCAAAGGCATCGCCCGCGGCATCACTGCACTCGACCTGCGCACCATGGAGCTGCGCAGCTTCCCTGCCGGGGCCGTCATCCTCGCCACCGGCGGCATCGGCGCCATCTTCGGCAAAAGCACCAACTCCGTCGTCTGCACCGGCTCCGCCCAGTCCGCCGTCTTCCAGCAGGGCGTTTACTACGCCAACGGCGAATTCGTTCAGGTTCACCCCACCGCCATTCCCGGCGAAGACAAACTGCGCCTCATGTCGGAGTCGGCCCGCGGCGAGGGCGGCCGCATCTGGGTTCCGCGCGTTCCCAGTGACCCGCGCCCCATCAAGGAAATCCCCGAGTCTGAGCGCTTCTATTTCCTTGAAGAGTGGTTCCCAAAATACGGCAACCTCGTCCCCCGCGACATCGCCACCCGCGCCATCCACAAAGTTGTTTATGAAGAGGGCCTGGGCATCGACGGCCAGCCCATGGTCTATCTCGATCTCACACACATCGACCGCGAAACCCTCAACCGCAAGCTCGAAGGCATCCTGGAAATCTACGAAAAATTCGTCGGCGACGATCCCCGCGACGTGCCCATGAAGATCTTCCCCGGCATGCACTACACCATGGGCGGCGTGTGGGTCGACTTCAACCAGATGACCAACATCCCCGGCATCTTCGCCGCCGGCGAGTGCGAGTATCAGTACCACGGCGCCAACCGCCTTGGCGCAAACTCGCTCGTCAGTTGCATCTTCGGCGGCTTCAAGTCCGGCCCCAATGCGCTCAACTACGTCAAGAACTTGCCCGACGCTGAAGGCGACGGCGGCCACGCAGCGGAGCTAACCCGCCAGTCCGAAATCAATGCCCGCCTGATGAACAACAAAGGTACCGAAAATCCCTTCCGAATGTGGCGCGAGCTGGGCGAATCCATGACCAGGCACGCCACCGTCATCCGCTACAACAAGGGCCTCAAAGAGGCTGACGAAAAGATCGTCGAACTTCTCGAACGCTACAAAAACATCAACCTCAGCGACCGCAGCCAATGGGCCAACACCAGCTTCGCCTTTGCCCGCCAACTCTACAACATGCTCGAGCTCTCCCGTGCCGTCGTGCTGGGAGCGATCCTTCGCGACGAATCCCGAGGCGCACACTACAAACCCGATTTCCCCAACCGCGATGACGAGAATTTTTTGAAAACCACCAAGGCCACCTTCACAGGCTCGCCTGAAGGCCCGCGTTTCGAATACGAAGCAGTCGATACGCAGTACATCAAGCCCCGCCCGCGCATCTACGGCGCTAGCAACTAGTTTTTGATTGCTGAAGCCCGTAGCTGGCACAGCAGTTTTAGGAAGAACAAGAAGTGTCAGGGCACGACTTCAGTCGTGCCGCAAGATGAGTTAATGATCGTGGGCTTTAGCCCCTGCGGGAATGACCGAATCAACGAGAAAGGGATCATGGCAAACAGAACCGTAGCATTCGAAATCAAACGCCAGGCCAACCCCGATGCTCCCGCCTTTTGGGAGCGCTTCGAACTCGAATGGCGGCCCGGCATGAACGTCGTCTCCGCCATGATGGAGATCGCCGCCAACCCCGTCACCGCCGACGGCCGCCCCACCACTCCCATCACCTACGATTCCAACTGTCTTGAAGAAATCTGCGGTTCTTGCGCGATGAGGATCAACGGCAAAGCCCGCATGGCCTGCTCCGCCCTTGTCGATAATCTTGAACAGCCCATTCGCGTCGAACCGCTCTCGAAATTCCCCCTCGTCCGCGACCTCCAGGTTGACCGCTCGGTTCTCTTTGAAAACCTGATGGCCGTAAAAGCCTGGGTCCCCGTCGACGGCACCTACGATCTCGGCTCCGGCCCCCGCGTCTTTCCACAACAACAGGAAGC
Source organism: Occallatibacter sp. (assembly GCA_049515455.1). Taxonomy (GTDB): domain Bacteria; phylum Acidobacteriota; class Terriglobia; order Terriglobales; family Acidobacteriaceae; genus Telmatobacter. The sequence goes on along the minus strand of JBEKUB010000004.1, from coordinate 58,677 downwards.
CAGCTACCCGCTCTCCAACTGCATCTCCTGCTGTTGCTGCATGGATGTTTGCCCGCAGTTCAACGAAACCACGGGCTTTGTCGGCGCGGCCACCATCGCCCAGGTCAAGCTTTTCAACGACCACCCCACTGGAAAAGTTTTCAAGGAAGACCGTCTCCGTGCCCTCGCCGGCGACGGCGGAATTCAGGAGTGCGGCTTCGCCCAAAACTGCGTCGATACCTGCCCCAAGCAGATTCCGCTAACCAACGCCATCTCCGACGTAGGCCGCGACGTACTCATCCAGAAGGCCAAAGACTTTTTGCGCGGATAACTCAGGTCGAATTTCGATACAGGTGCCCCAGGTCCGGATTCTCGGACCTGAGATCGCAAAAGCCCCCGTATGTTGCGCCCGATGTCCTGTATTTATTTAGACTCGGTGTTTTGCAGATAATTAACTCCCAGTGGCACACAATGTATTTAGCAAGCATCGCCCAGGGAGATCTATCGAATGTCAAACGTCAAAAGACAAATCGCGTGGCAAAAGAAAGGCAAAGAAATCTGGTCAGACTCTCAGGTACGCGCCCGGCCCGTACCTATCTTTGCCCCACGGTGGATTCATGCTCGAAGTGGAACATTCCGTAAAGGGGGGAAGGTTGGTCTGCGGTTTCAAAATCTGTTGCACTTGGAATCTGAATGTGCCCACCCCCCGGGTCACTTTCTCTCCTTGTTCGCCAATATTACAGCCTAAATGATTGATTATAAAAGATAGTTGCATGAAAACGGCCTGCCAAGAATACGCAAAAAACGCTTGATTCCTGCCGTTTTCCGCCACAATCCACCGTTTCCATTATCCCGCGGAGCAACAAAACGCCTCTCCAGCGCCCAGCGCACGCGATAAAGGAAATTTTTCACCTTCTGCCCCAACATCGCTTATGCTGTTAACAATCCTTTCTTGCTTCGGCGAGCCACACACCATCACTCATGAATCCAGTCGCTTTGGCGGTTGACGATCTTCGGGAGCAGTATACGCGGGAGATGGCGCTCGTCCGCCAGACCTGCGAACGCACCGGCGATGGCACCGCCGCCATCCGCCGCCGCTCCGCCGTAGTCGACCGCATCCTCATTGAAATGTGGCGTCGCGCCTTCTCCGGCCAGCCCACGCAGAACATCTCCCTGCTGGCCCTGGGAGGCTACGGACGCAAAGATCTCTTCCCATACTCCGATATCGATGTGCTCTTCGCCTTCGCCGATGAAAAGACTGAAGAACAATCCGTTGAAGCCGTTCGCGCGATCATCCAGGGCATGTGGGACATCGGCCTCCGCGCCAGTCCCAGCTCCCGCACCATCAAGGAAGCCGGCCGCTTCGATCCCGACAATCTTGAATTCACGCTCGCCACGCTCGACCGCCGCTTCCTCGCCGGCCAGTTCCCTCTCTACCAACAGCTCCACCAAACAATCTTTCCTGGCCTGGTTCTGAGCGAGTGGAACACCATCACCCAGAAACTGGGCGAGATGGCTCGCGCCCGTCACGCCAAGTTCGGCAACACGATCTTTCATCTCGAGCCGAATATTAAGGATTGTCCCGGCGGCCTGCGCGACTACCATCTCGCTCTCTGGTTCGCCCTGCTCTTTCACCTCAAGGAGACCAAGGAGTGGCCCCGACAGCGCGGCGGCGTCTTCCAGAGCGCCCGCGGAGACGCTGAGTCCGCCTTCGACTTCCTCGCCGCAGTCCGCTGTTTCCTTCACTTCCGTCACGGCCGCGACGACAATATCCTCGACTGGCAATCTCAGGACGAAGCCGCCGCCAACTCCATCGGTCTTGAAACCCGCGGTACCGCAGATCCCGCTTACTGGATGCGGACCTACTATCGCCACGCCCGTATCGTCTATCGCCGCGCCGCGCTGCTAATGGAGCACCTGCCCGTCCCGGTCAGCTTCTATCGCCAGTTCCGCCGCCGTCGCACGCCCATCGCCGGCACTGACTTCCTCCTCGATCAGGGCCGCATCGACATTGCTCCCGGCGCACAGTTCAACGACACCGGCGCCATCCTGCGCATCTTTTCTCTGATGGCCACGCACGGCTACACTCTTTCCCAAGCCGCCGAAGACCGCATCACTGACGCTCTGCCGGCCCTTGCCATTCACATCCCTGAAGGCCCGTACCTGTGGAATGCCTTGCGCGAAGTGCTGCTCGGCCCGCACGCCGCACATGCTCTGAGGACCATGCACGCCCTCGGCGTTCTTGAAATGCTGATTCCTGAATTTCACGGCATCGACGCGCTGGTGATTCGAGACAGCTATCACCGCTACACCGTCGACGAGCACACTTTCCTTACCATCGACAACGTCCACGGCCTGCGCCAGCCCGCCCACGACTACGAACAACGCCTGGCTCAACTATTGCCGGAGATCGACCGCCTCGACCTCTTTTTGCTCGCACTGCTGCTTCACGACACCGGCAAAGCCCGCCGCACCGGCGAGCATGCCGGCCAGAGCGTCGAGCTGGCCGACGCTTTTTTGGCCCGGCTCGACTTCGACACCGAGGAGCGCGAATCCATCCTCAAGCTCATCCGCCTTCATCTGGAAATGTCCGCCGCGCTCCGCCGCGACATCTTCGACCTCGATAACGTACGGGGCTTCGCCGACAAAATCGGCAGTCCCACGCTCCTCAAGATGCTCACCCTGATGACCTACGCCGACATCAGAGCCGTCAACCCTGAAGCCCTCACTCCCTGGAAGGCGGAAAACCTGTGGCAGTTCTATATGTCCACCGCCAACTTCATGGACCGTTCCGTCGACGAGGTCCGCTACCGCGCCGCCATCGATCCCACCTTGCTCAACCGGCTCCGCTCCATGGTTCCAGCAGCCGAGTATGACGCGCTAGGGCAATTCCTTGAAGGCCTGCCGCAACGCTACCTGCAAACCCGGCTTCCCGAGCAGATCCGCAATCACTTCCAGATGGCTCTCAACCTCGACCAGGACAACGTCCAGCTCGATCTGCGTCCCAACCGCCAGCTCTTCGACCTGACCGTCATTACGCGCGACCGCACCCGCCTCTTTGCCGACGTAGCCGGCGCCCTGGCAGCCTGGGGTATGAACATCGTCAAGGCCGGCGCTTTCTCCAACGAGGCCGGCGTCATCGTCGACAGCTTTCACTTCACTGACGTCTTCCACACACTGGAGCTCAACCCCAGCGAAAAGGACCGCTTCCTCGCCAATATCCACGACGTGGTGGCGCAGGAGGTTTCAGTCGAGCAGTTACTTGAAGCGCGCCGCCACATGGGCCGTCCCGCAAACCTCAAGGTTGAGGTGGCCACCCGCCTCCAGTTTGATTCCGAGTCCTCCACACACTCCACCCTGCTCCAGGTTGTCGCCCAGGACGTACCCGGCCTGCTCCGCCAGATCGCCCTTACCCTCAGTACCCACCAGTGCAATATCAAGGTAGCGCTCATCGACACCGAAGGCGAAACCGCTATCGATGTCTTCTACCTCACCAGCCACGGCTCCAAGCTCAACGAAGAAGCCCAGCAGTCCTTGGCCAAAGACCTCACTGCAGCCCTCGACTCCATGCGCGCACCTGTAGCCTGAATACGCAAACCGTTGCCGTTTGCGACCGCTGACTTTTATTTGGTTTTCCCGCCTTGCTCCACGCTGTAGAGTTGGAATTCTCGGATGGCTGCGGCATCAGTGCTGGAGAGGATGTTGAGGCGGACGCGGCTGGCGGTGGCAGGTGGAAATATATCGATCTTTTTGTGGCCGATGGACTGGCCTAATGCAACAGTCTTCCAGGCTTTACCGGCCCATACGTCAATGGAGTACTTCTGGATCCGTTGACCGTCATTGAGCCACTCCATGGTAAGTGCGCGATTGAAGGTGATAGGAGCGACCAAGTTGACTTCAAGACTGGAGTGGTGAGAACCTGCGGGAGCGGTCCAGAAGGTGTCGGGGTTGCCGTCGAGGGCTGCTGAAACCTCAGACGTTGCAGGCGTGTGCGTGAGCGCGAAGTTGTGAGCGTAGCGACTTCGCAGTGCCTTGCCAAACTCTTCAAGGCGTGCGACGTCGCTGTCGGGCAGGAGGCCGCGCCGGTCGGGCGCAAGGCCGAGCATCAACTGGGCACCACGGCCCACGGTTTCTTCGTAAGTGGTGAGCAGTTCGTCGAGGCTCTTGAGGGAGGCTTCATCGTTTGGATGCCAGAACCAGTGCCCGTAACGCAATGGAGTATCGGCCTCAACCGGTCGCCAGCGCAAATATCCGTGACGATCGATGACGTTCCAATTCTCGTACGGGACAAGACCGCTTTCATTGCCGACCCAGCGAGCATCGCCATATTCAAAAAGTCCGGTGTCTGCAAAGACTATGGTATTGGGCTGATAAGTTCGCAGAGTTTCAATGATCTTTTGAAAGTTATAAACGTGGCCGGCGCTGCCCGCACCGTCGAGCCAGAATTCAACCAGGTCGCCGTAATTTGTTGCAAGCTCCGTTAACTCGGCCTGGTAGTAATCGTCATAAGCGGCGGAGTTTTTGTATTTGGGTTCGTGACGATCCCAGGGAGAAAGATAGATTCCAAATTTGAGTCCGTATTTGCGGGCGGAGCGGGCCACCTCGCCTACTACATCACCTTTGCCGTCCTTCCAAGGGCTGGATTTGATGCTGTAGTCGGTTTGTCCTGTGGGCCAGAGGCAAAATCCGTCGTGATGTTTGGCAACAAGCACAACGTATTTTGCGCCGGAGTCGCGGATCGCCTTCATCCATTGATCGGGATCGAATTGAGTGGGGTTGAAGACCGCAGGGTCGGCAGTGCCGTCGCCCCATTCGCGGTCGAGGAAGGTGTTGGTGGAGAAATGGATGATGACGCCGAACTCAAGATCCTGCCAGTCAGCTTGTTGCGGTGAAGGTCTGACGTCGGAAAAGTTTTGAGCGGAGGATATGTACGCAAAGAGAAAGAAAGCAAAACATGCGATGAATGATCGATAACGAAAAATGTTCATCACTTACTCTCCAATTGGTGCGTTAGTGCTTCGCCTGAACGCGCTGGGGAAGGAATTTCCAGATCGTGGGATCTTCCTCTCCCAAGACCCATGAACAGAATCCCTGCAGACCATTTTTCTGGACGAGTTCGTACCGATCCTGAAAGGTGTGCAGATCGGTAAAAAAGATCCATTCGCGCATCTGGTCGCGGTAGAAGTAGAACCAGGCGCTGTGGTCTTCAGCGTCCCATTGGATCTTTCCGTTGTAGGCCTCGGCAAGCTGCAGTGCGTTGGGAGTGCCGATATAGTCAGCCGATGGATTCGGCTTCTCGCTGCTGGATTCGTTCTCCTTGATGGGCGCTCCGGTATACCAGTGATAGCCGTAGAAGGGAATGCCGAGAGAAAGCTTTTCTTTCGGAACAACCTTGAGTGCGTAGTTGAGATTCTCGACGGTCCAGTCCCAACCGGCGACAGGGCCGGGCTCGGTCCAGCGTGTATGTTGATCGTAGGTCATCAGGCAGACCAGATCGACGTATTTCGCTATGGCTGCAATATCGTAGGCGCCGCGCCAGTCAGTATAAATCCACTTCGCAAAGCCTCCGGACCCTGGATAACCGGGAGCATTGGGCACCGTGGCGATGGTCAGTTGCAGACCGGCTGTGTGCATGGCTTCCGCTGAAGTTTTTACCAGCTCCGTCAAAAGATCACGATCGGTCCAATCGATGTTTTCAAGATCAAGCTGGAAGCCGGTGTAGCCGTGAAGCTTTGACTCGCGGATCATCGCCTCATTCATCCGGGCTTGAGCGGCGGGATTTGATGCCAGCGTGTGGAACCCCTTCTTGTTGAAGAGAGCAACAATCGGCATGACGGGCAATTGTTCATCACCGGCACGATCGAGCACAATGAGGTTGGGAGCGCCGGTAACCAACCCGTTCTCGTCTACCTGGTACCAAGTCGGCACCAGCACGTCGATCTGTGAAGAATGCGCCAGAAAAGAACGTACAGAGTCAGGGTTGCTGGTCAGGTAAAAGAGCGCTATCGGCGCTGCCTGAACGCAGGAAGCAGATACAAGAGCAACGTAAAGCAAAGGGAGGAGTCGTTTGATCATGATTCTCCAATCTATATCTCGAAGGGATTTCCCTGCCCTGCCTGTTTCAAACAGCAATCACCTGCACGCCGTTGGCTTTGAATCCGGCGAGAGCTTCTGGCGCGATTCCTGAGTCGGTCACCAGAATGTCGATGTCGGTGACCGGGCATATGAGCACAGGACTTACCATGGCGATCTTGCTTGAATCGGCTACTATAATTACCTGCTTGGCCTGGCGGACCATGGCGCGAAAGACCGCGCCTTCATCCGGCTCAATGAGCGTAGCACCGCTCAGTACATCCACGCCGCAGGCGCCAATGAAGGCCTTATCAAGAAACACTCCGCTCAACGTCTCCATCGCCGCCGGGCCGGTGAGCGAGAACGCGCCGGCCCAGCGCATCGTCCCTCCGGTCAAAGTTACGTTCAAGGCAACCTGGGTATTAAGCTCCATGCCGATGTTCACTGCATTGGTGATGACGTGAATGCCGCTGCGATGACGGATGCAACGCGCCACCTGAGTCGTTGTGGTTCCAGATGTGAGTCCCACGGTTTCATGCTCGCGGATCAGTTCCGCGGCCGCAAAGCCAATGCGGCGCTTCTCTTCGGCAAAGCGTCCTTCGCGCTCCTGGAACGAAGAGTCAAAGCGGAAGGGCTCGTACTGCGTCTGTCCGGCAAGCTTGGCGCCGCCGTGAGTACGATGCACCAGCCCGCGCTGCTCAAGCCGTGTCAGGTCGCGGCGCACGCTGGCCGCCGAAGCACCAAGCTCCTCGGCTAATTCATCGACGGCAATATTGCCGTGGCGCAGCAAAGCCTGGAGGATGCTCTTGGCGCGTTGATCGGTCTTCATCGACATATGTTCGTTGAACTATATCCTTGCTTCTCTCAACATTTTACATGTGGCCGTATGAATTCATTTGCTCAGCGGCCCATGCGGAAACCGCACCTCAAGCGAGTTCCTTTACTGGCCGCTTGTGGTTCAGGCGCTCAAGAGCATTCACTAGCGCGCGCACGCTTGCTTCTCGCACGGTAAATCGTCGATATTCGCGGTTGCGGAGATCGCCCATCGCCACGCCCGGCTTGCGAAAACTAACTGGGCTGGGAAAAGCGGTTCGGGCGCTCGAATGGAACTCCGTGGCTCCGGTCGCCTGAGCCAATGCGGTAATTGTGGTGGGCGTGATGCCGCCGCCGGGCATGATGGAGATGCGTCCGTTGGCTGCCCGCACCATTCCGGCAAGTTCGTTGATGCCGCGAGTCACGTTCGGAGCACCGCCCGATGTGAGGATGCGGCACGCACCAGTCGCAATCACATCTTCCAGTGCTACGAGCAAATCCGGTGTCATGTCGATGGCGCGGTGAAAGGTGATGAGCAGAGGACGTGCAAGGTCGACCAGCTCACGCGTGCGCGCCACATCAACGCGCCCTTGCTGGTCCAACAGTCCGATGATAATGCCATCCGCTCCAAGCTGGCGTGCATGAGCGATCTCCTCGCGCATCACTTCAAACTCGAGATCGGTATAACAAAAGTCGCCGCCGCGCGGGCGAATCATGACATAGAGGCCGATGGCAATCCGGCGGCGAACCGAAGCGATCAATCCCGCGCCAGGGGTGATTCCCCCTTCCAGAAGATCGGAGCAGAGCTCAACGCGTTGCGCGCCACCGCGCTCGGCAGCGATCGCAGACTCAACCGAATCAACGCAGACTTCAAGATCCATAATGATTGTGTCCCATTCCCAAAAGTCCGGGCCCCCGCTGAAGATTGGGCCTTCAGGCGAGGACCCGTGGGTGAGCAAAAGCCACGAAATACGGGCCGCCCCGATCAGTTGCGGCAGCCCAGTTCGTCGGCTAGAAAGTATACTTCAAAGAGAACTGCAGGTGGCGCTCCTGAGATCGAGGGCCCTGAAGAGAAACATTACCAAAGAGCGCATCGGTGATTCCTGTATCCGGATTGCCGTAACTTACAATGTTGAAAGCGTTGAAGGCGTCGAAGCGGAAACCAATGGTCTGATCGCCGATAATGCGGAAGTCCTTGAACGCCGACAAATCGTCGTTGAGGTAACCAGGGCCTCGTACGGCGCCGTTGTGAGAGGTGCCAAAGACGTCGTTGGCAGGGACACCGAATGCGCAAACGCCATTGTCGACTCCCGCAGTGAGACACGGAGTCGCCGAAGGGTCAGTGCCGAACCAATTCTGATTGGTGCGGCCTACGACCTTCAGTTTGCGGTACTGGTTGACGCGGTTGGGTCCGTAGCTGTTGGAGTTGCTTGATCCGCCCAAAATGGTCTGCGGGAAGCCGGAGTAGGCGACGATAGCGGTGGAGAGTTTCCATCCGCCGATGACCTCATCCAAAGCGCGGTTGACCGAGGAGAAATACTCTTTGCCGCGCCCAAAGGGGAGCGCGTAGACAGCGGTACCGGAGAGGTTGTGCTTGATGTCGTAGCCGGCCGGTCCGTTGCTGGCGCCACTGTCGTAGTAGTTCTCGAAAGCTCCGGCACTGCCATAGCCGCTTACGTTCAAGGAGTAATTGCCCAGGCTGTTGGTCATGGCCTTGCCGTATGTATAGTTGACGGTATACTCCAGGCCATGATCGAGGCGCTGACGAAAGGTCGCCTGCAGCGCGTTGTAGTTCATCTTGGCGCGCGACTCGGTAATTAGGAGTCCGCCGTTGCCTCCTAAGCCCAGCCCGAAGTCAACGCCGGACGCACCAATATATGGACTGTTGTAGAACGGGGCCGAGGTCTGATCAGCATTGACGGTCAACTGGTTGACGTTGCCGTAATCTTCAATGTGCTGGCCCGACTCTCCAACGTATCCCGCTTGCAGTGAAGCCGTACGGGTGAGCGCGTATTCGACTGTGAGGTTATACTCCTGCACATACGCGGGCTGGATGTTCTGCGGATACGCGGTGTAGCCAAAGTTGGAACTGCTGTACTGAACAACAGCGCCGGTGAAGCCCTCCTCGGCGGTATTGGGTTGGATCACCGAAAATGGGACGTCCGTCGGGGAGGGTACCGAGAAGCCCGCTGCTTGGAGGAAGGGCGCAATGGCCGTCAGGCGCTGATTGAACGAGTTGCCTTCAAAGAAGCTGGTGGCGCCGTAACCGCCGCGGACGACTGCGCGATCGGTGAATTGATACGCAAACCCTACGTGCGGCATCCATTGCCGGTAATTCGGCTGATAGCAGGCTCTGGTGGGACAGATGCCTGCTTCCGTTAGGCCGTTAGCTGGATTCAAGGCGGCTGCGGGAATGTGATCCGCGTACATAATCTGCCCCGTGGCCAGGTTGATGTTTCCCGTTCTGTTCTGCTCTTCGATCCAGGGTTCGTCGAATTCGTAGCGGATACCGAAGATCAACGTGAGGTTGGCGCGGATTTTGTAGTTGTCCTGGGCAAAACCTGCAACACGCCATTGGCGTTGTCCAACGTTGACACTGGATAGGGTTACCCCCCCGGACTGTACGCGGTCGAGCACAAAATCCGCCGGACCGTAACCGCCGGAGCCGTTGCCGTTCGAGGTGAAATTGCCGGTATAGTTCAGCGAACCCAGATAGCCATCGTTGTTTCCTGTGGGGTAGTTGTTCTGGTAGCGGCGCGCATCCATGCCCGCGCTAAGGAAGTGCCGGCCACGCTGCCAGGTCAGGTTGTCAACGTAGCTGTAGGTGTTGTCGATAACGCCGCCATTGTAAGCCGTCGTTCCCACGTCGCTGATGTTGGCGTTAAAACCCTGGTTGGTGAAGCCGTTAAACCTCTGGTTGGGGAAGCTGATTCCAACCTTGGCATTACCGGAAGTTCCAAATTGGCCAGTTGTATCGACGGGAAATCCCTGATTCCAGTCCGTCCGCGTAAATCCGATTCGCGCCGAATTCACTAAGGACGGCGAAAATGTATGTACCCAGTTTGCGCCCGTAATCCACGTGGGGTACAGATTGACTCCCGGAAAGCTGATGGCCAAAACCGCGACTGATCCGTCATAGGCGTGGGAAACCGAATAGAACCCCGTGAATTTATCCGCCGCGCGCGGGTCATATTCAATTTTTACATCGCCCTGGTTGTTGCCTTTATAACTGGGATTTAGGGCCTCATAATTGTTGGCCCCGATTCCATCCGTGGGGGGGACGCACTTGCCGCCGACGGGAGTGACAGGATTATCGCCGCCGCAATCCGGGTAGAACTGCGGATTAGCAAAGAGAAATTTGGCAACCGGATTGACAATCGGAACGCCCACATTGCCGCCATAAGGAGCAAAAGGGGTGACTGGGTTCAGAGGGTCGTAGAGCTGAATAGGAGTTGTCGGCGCGGTAAGCAGAACCGAGAAATCGCCGTGCTGCATGGCGTCCGGAATTACGCTTGCGGTGTTCAACCCTCCGACGTGCCAGCGCGCTCCCAGGTAATCGCCGAAGAAGAATAATTTGTTATGCAGGATGGGACCGCCGACGGTGCCCCCGAACTGGCTAAATGAATACGGGCTGGTTGGAAGGTTTTCATAGCCATGCGCGTAGGAGTTCGCGTCAAACCGCCAATCCTGCACGAAGCCGTAAGCCGAGCCGTGGAACTGGTTGGTTCCGCTCTTGAGCACGCTAACCACGCCGGCGCCATTTACGTTACCGAAGTCGGTGGGTGAGTCCGCGGTAATCACCTTGATCTCCTCGAGAGCTGCCGGAGCCGGGCTGTAGGAGATCAGGTTGTTATAGGTTTCGTTCATGTCGATGCCTTCAAGCGTGTAGTTGTTCGCCTGGGCACGATTGCCATTGAAGTTGGGCGTGTCAGAGTTATAAGTGCTGCGTTCGAAGCTCGTCTGGCCAGAGGTTCCGTAGGTGGTCACCGCGCCAGGCATATACAAGGTCACGGCGGAGAAATCCTGGCCGTTCAAGGGGAAATTCTCGATCGTGTTGGCGGTAAATGTGCTGGCCAACGTGGTGTCGGTGGTGTCCAGGATGGGCGACGCAGCCGAGACGTTCACGGTCGTCGCAGAACTCCCCACCGTCAGCTTGATATTGAAGTTCGCAGTCTGCAGGACCTCCAAAACAAAGGGAGGGAGGGTCTCCGTATTGAATCCGTTTGCCCGCACAGTGACCTGATAATGTCCGATGGGCAAGAATAGGATGTGGTAGAGTCCGGTCGAATTGGTGTCAGTTCCGGAATCCACGCCCGTGTCGAGATTGTGGGCGCTAACATGAGCGCCGGAGATGAATGCGCCACTGGGGTCTGTGACTACACCGGTGATCGACCCGGTCACAGTCTGCCCGATTGCAATGGATATGCCCACCGTCAAGGTAAGCACACATCCAAAAACTAGTCTGAGAAAATTCTTATTCATAGGGCCTCGCTTTTTCGTAGAGTGTGATGCTGTGTGATCTCGGCAGTGTGTGGTCTCGGCATGAGGTGATTGAGATCAACTCTATGCAGAGATAAGAGTGTGACCTTCGAATATGCCGGCCAACAAATTAGAACCGTGCATAGTGCGCGTCAAAACCGGATTGCGCACCTCCTTGCTGCAAATTTCTCTTCCTTAAAAACCTCTGCTGGAATTCCCGGAGCTGCTTCAATCCCGTTGCGCTGGTAGTTTTGCGCAGTTCCTTTTCGAGGCCGCACAAGTACCGGGAATCAATACGAACAAAATAGTAGCTCGATTTTGGTTATATGGTCAAGACTTTTGTGCATATGGATACATAATTGGGGCTGCAAAGCTAATATGGAGAATATACGACGAATATTTGCCGCGTCGGGCCTCACGCGAGCTTTTGTCTTTGCGCGGCATTCCCTTGTTCATAATTTCGAAGACGACTCATGCGGATGCGGAATGGTTGACTCGAGGTGGGGCGTGCGCCTGGCTTCTTCAAATCATCCGGCAGGTTGGGTAATGATTTGCTTTATTCAACAGCGAATCGCTAACCTGGCGATTCAAGACTACAAGCAACATCGCACCGTTCATCCCTGGCTTGTGTGCCGGGGTGAACGGTGCGATCTTTGCTGCCTCTAAATATCTCTAATCTATTTTCAGCTTCGCGATTACTCTATGTTTAGAACACTATGAACAAGAAGAGGAATACAAAAGTAACTACGGAAAGCACCTTGGATGAGAAACGGGCGCACACTAGGGCAAAAGCGGACAAGGACTTGCGGGCTGACATCGTGCTCCTCTTGGTTCGCAATTAGCGACGACTAAATTGTTTAGTTTTAAGTCGGGAGGAATCGTACTCTCAATCTCAATGCATTGTCAAGATTCTCTAATAAGGAAAGGCTCGATTACCGATAGGAGCAACTGACTGATTACTATTGAGGATCGATACATTATTTACCTATCGAGATGTGAAGCATTATATCGCTGATATCAGATTTCTTAAATGCAGATGCCTTCTGCGGGAGTCGGCCGAAACTTCAGGGGCGATAGTAATCATTTATCCCGCTGTTCTACCTCGAGAAGATTGGTTTCGCTCCTGTGTATAAAATCGTTTCCCTGTTTCATTTTTCTTCGATGATGGCCAGATCCCATGGGGCCAGTATTAAGGAGACAGATTTGTCCACCGATTTTCCATCGAGAAGATTGGTTCCAGCAGCGTAGGTATACCTCAGTTTCGCTTCCGTACTCCCGTAGTTGAAGTAGTAGTGCAATTGTTTACTGAATCGATTAATACCATGCTGCACGTGGACCCCTGCAGGGAGTTGCTGATCGGGTCCGGTCAGGCCGAGCTTATCAAGGGTTCTGTGCAGCACGGCGGTTTGCAGCTGGTCAGAGAGATAAGTCCCCTCGTAGAGCAGGGTTCCTGCGCCGTACTCGTTTTCAGTGATGGCCGGCCACTTCCCGAAGAATGGATGGTCGTAGTACGCGATGGCTTTGGCGTGCTCTGGAATGAGGAATTCAGCCCAGTACGAAACAAGATTGGCGTTTTCAGCTCCCATGTGGAAGGGATCGCCTTTGAGTGCCAGCGGGTGCTCGAGATTTGAAAATTCCTGGTAGCTGAAGCCGGCGGCTTCACGCAAGGGGCCGGGAGCGCGCACCCAGCGGACGGCTGAATTTTCATTGGCGAATCCACTTTTGAAAGTCATCACTACGTGGCCGCCATTTTTAACGTAATCAGAGATGCGTTGGAGAAGGGCGTCGTCGGAGATGTAGAGCGTGGGAACGATCAGCAGTTTGTACGCGGAGAAATCTTGCGTAGTGGGAAAAACGAAATCGCAGCCGATGTTTAGGTCGTAGAGGGAGCGGTGAATCTGCTCGACCAGCGATGCATAGTCGGCCTTGGGTGGGGCACCGCTCCACTGTCCTCCTGAAGAGGTAAACGGCATGAAGCTGATGGCATTGCTGGAGTCGCGGCTCCACAGGATGGCGACCTGGTTGTGAATCTGGAGGTCGACCAGGTGAGGGCCAATCCTCTGTAACTCATGCGCGGTACGGCTGATCTCGGCGTAAGCGCGACCGGGTTCGAGATCGTGCCCCAGCACGCCCTTCCAGTAAGTCTCCTGGTTAGCCGCAATCGAGGCCCAATGCCAATACTCGACCATGTTGGCGCCGTTGGAGAGATGGGTATAAACATCTTCGCGGAGTTGCCCGTCGTAGGGCGGAAACTGAAATGCAGAGCTCCAATCGGTAGTTTGGGCGTTGGTCTCGGAAACCAGAAAGTTGGAGTGCTTGATAGAACGGGTAAAGTCTTCCTGAGCGGACTGGTTATAACCGTCGTAATGGTCCTGAGTGCCGTGGTAGTTGTTGACGTCCGTAATATCAAGAGCTTCGGCTATGGCCTCTTCGTTGACGTCGCGCTTCATCACGCCGCCGTAGTCGGTGGTGACGAACTGGCGGGGCGAGGCGCATTCGCGAACCAGTGCTGACTGCCAATGAAGAAAATCTGTAACGCGCATCTGGCTCCAACGAGTCCACTCCAGCTTATAGCCGGTGCTTTGGGCGCCGTCGCGGGTGGGAAGATCTTCCCATGTGTGCAGGTTTTCGCCCCAGTAGTTGAGGAACCAGGCCTTGCTGAGAGCTTCGGGAGTGACGAACTTCTTTTCAAGATAATGCTGGAAACCGATAAAGACGTCGGGATTCACGGCGTCGTAACTGGATGTTTCATTGTCGAGCTGCCAACCGATAACGGTGGGATTGTCTTTGTAATGGGCGACGATGTGGCGGATGAGGCGCTCGGCGTAGAAGCGGTAGGAGGGGGAATCGGTATCCATATTCTGGCGCATACCGTAGGAGTTCTTATGGCCGTCAGCGTAAACCGCCAGGATCTCAGGGTGCTGGCGGGCCATCCAAGCCGGAATGGAATAAGTGGGCGTGCCGAGGATGACTTTGATGCCGGCCTTGCCCATAGCGTCGACGACCCGGTCCATCCACGCGTACTCGAATTGGCCGTCTTCTGGTTCCCACAGGCTCCATGTGGATTCGCCCATGCGAACCACATTCAGGCCTGCATCATGCATCAGGGCGACGTCCTTGTCCAGCCGGTCATACGGCATGTATTCGTGGTAGTAGGATGCGCCATAGAGGATTGTGGGGAAATCAAGATCCGGCGTGGTTGGCGACTGGTGGCTGGCTTGTTGTCCACTGGCCGCGAACCCTACCAGCATGGTTGCCATTGCCAGCAGTCCAAATAGTTTTTTGTGAATTAGCCGCATAATCCGCCCTCTTTTCGGTTGAACAAACAAGTCTAAATCAAGAGGACTGCGGCGGACATTTTTTGCAGATGATTCCATTCTACCCGAGCAGTAGGTTGAGATAGCTACTGGTAATTTCCAATTAAGACAAAAGGCGCCCAGTAAAACGGATGCGAATAACCAGCCTGATGCGCCGCTGCTGTTGTATCCTGACGGGTTTGAAAACCTCGTTCGCCGGTTCCATTCGGCGCCGTAGCGGTACCGCGCAAGAGCGCCAACTGCGCCTGGCGCAATGCCTCCGCTTTGCCGTCGGCGGGATGCTTCACCCATCGGGAGTAGAAGTCGCTCATCAGCCGGCTGGTGCTGGCATCGTTTACGTCCCACATCGTTGCCAGTACCGCCTCCGCATCCTTTTGCTGTGCGATCATGCCTAGGCTGTCCATCTCCAGTCCGTCTCTGGATTTGTAGTCTTTGGCGGTGCTGCACGCCGAGAGGGTAAGAAGGTGCGTTCCGCGAAAAGCTACCGTGGAATTTTCCATATCAGAGAGATTCCACTCAAACCCCTTTGCATCTGCGGCATCTTCTCCGCCCATCATCAGGTACGGCTCCTCACCTTTGCCCGTCTCCACCACAAAGTGGCTGGCAATATGCACCACAGAAAAACTCTTGCCGGGTCCAAGCTGGGTCCTCAAAGTAGCCAGAGTGAATTGATCGTTGGGCAACAACTTGCCTTCCATGGGGCCGTGCGAGTCAGGCACATCGGAATCGTGCACCACGGAATTCAACTCCGACATAACGCCGGGGAGCGCAGGCAGACCGCCATAACTCCGGGACAGTCCCATAGCCAGCACGCTTGAGTTGGCCCCGTTGATCAACGGCGACTCCGCCATATGGCCATAACTCTCCGGAGTAAAGAGTACGTTGTTGAAGCGCTCCAACATATATTGATGGCCGTCGTAGAGAGCGGCCATCGGCAGATAACGCAAAGCATCGTCCAATGACCACAGCAGCGTGGGCACAACGCTCTGCCCCGCGGATGACGCCTCCAGCGGTTTCAACTCAGCTTCAATAGGAGTCACGATCATTCCATATAGTTCCTCGAGATGCGGCCTGGAATCGGTGGTGCGCGAATCCAGAGCCCCAAGCACCTCAAAAGCTTTACTGCGCAACTCGGCCGAGGTGGCCTTCAGTTGGTATTTTCTTCGAGTCTTAGCGGTGACCACAATCGCGTAGGCATGATTCTCGCCTAGCAGCAGACGGATGCCCAACACACGGGGTCCCAGTTTAGCCAGCGTGCTCTGCAAATAGCTTTGCGTTAAGCCTTCGCCTGTTGGGGAGCCGTTGTCTTTACCGGTGTCGGGCTTCTGTATCAGCTCCGGATCGACGGTGTTTTTGAAGTAGGAAAAGATCTCCGCGATTCCCTGCTGAATGGTTGCGCTCAATATCTTCATTTGCGCGTCTTCCGCAGAGGTTCGCGACGTTTTGGCCTGCAAGGCGGCATATTCAAGACTGAGCTTTTCGAGATCCAGCGCCTTCATCTCCGGAACGCCCAACTCGCTCTCCGCCTTCTGCTGTCCCGCAGTCAGATTCAAAGGCTCGACTTTGGCTTTGCCGCCCTGTGCCGTGGCGCGCACAATATCTTTCAACTCCTGTTCCTTGAGGAGATCGAGAACTTGTTCAGCTTCGCCCAGACGGTCAGTTTCCACAAGCAACTCCGCCAACTGGCGATAGGTATAAGATTTCGACTGCGCAAATACTGCTTGCAGATCCTTATCAAGGTCGGAGATGTCTCTGCGAATTTTCTGGTAAGAGTTGACCGCCTCAGTACCGAACAGGATTGCTTCTTCGGGACGATGCTCGTCGCGGAAGCCGATCATCAGCGCAGTCTCAATGCCGCCTTCAATATCGGGATCTCCCGCAGCTTTGGCTAAATATAGTGCGGCCAGCGAGTTTGGAAAAGCATATTGCGGCTGATCCAGAGCGTGATAAACCTTGCTGATGCTGCTCAAGGCGAAAGCTTCGCCGCGATGGTCCTGCACTTCGCGCCAGATTAGCAAAGCCTGGTAGTTCGCTTCCAGAGCCTTTTCCTTCTCCCCGAAATCCAACTCGTCTCTACCTATATTGTTGAGCGTGGCAGCTTCACCGCGGCGATTCCCTGCTTCGCGCCAGATGGGCAAGGCCTGGTTATAGAAATCCAGAGCTTCCTTTTTCTTGCCAATTTCTTCATTGATCCTGCCAATGTCATTGAGCGCCAGCGCCTCGCCACTGCGATTTCCTACCTCACGCCAGATAGGCAACGCCTGGTCGTAATTGTCCAGCGCCTGCTGTTTCTGTCCCAGATCGGAATAGACTCTTCCCATATAGTTCAAAGTGCTTGCTTCACCCTGACGGTTGCCGGTTTCGCGCCAGATTGCGAGCGCTTGCTTGTAGGATTCCAGCGCCTTCTGCTTCTTACCCACATCGGCATATGCCTTAGCCATATTATTCAGAGTCAATGCCTCGCCGCTGCGCTCTACGGTTTCACGCCACACCGGCAACGCCTGGTTGAAAAAATCCAGTGCTTTTAGTCCCTGCCCCATATCGGAGTAAGCTGTTCCGAGATTGTCGAGGGTACTCGCCTCGCCGTTGCGATTATGAACTTCACGCCAGATAGGCAACGCCTGGTTCAGAGTATCGAGCGCCTTCTCCCGCTGGCCCAGGTCGTTATAAACTCTGCCCATATTGTTAAGGGTGGCCGCTTCGCCCTGACGGTTGCCCAATTCGCGCCAAACAGGCAGAATTTGGTTGAACAGATCCATCGCCTTCTGTTCCTGCCCCAGATCCGTGTAGACCCTGCCAATCAGGTTCTGCGTCAGTGCTATTGAACCGCGGGCGCCGGCGGCTTGTTCAATCTGCAATGCCTGGTTCAGGTCGTCCAGCGACTTTTGTGTCTCGCCAGCCTGCCGGTACAAAGAGCCAAGAGTATTCAGCTCGATTGCTTCGTCTCTTTTGCTGTTCGTGGCGCGCGCCTGGGCAAGCTTCTGCTCGTGCTGGGTAATTTGGGTCCGCAATGTGGAAGTCTGCGCGGCAGCGAACGTTCCAGTCAAGAAAAGGAACAATACGGATAGAGCGGTAATGGACTGCTTCACTTTCACTTTCATCTGCACTCCGTACCAACATCCCGAATGAATATCCCATTCAGTTGTCTATTATGCTGACGTTACTTAACTACGAAGGTTGCATTGAATGCAAAATGCATCATTTGTTCATACCAGGGTGCTTTGACCATCTTCGGAACTGCTGCCATCAAACCAACATCTACAAGGCTAAGACGCGGCTCAGATTTGGAACTTCATCGATTTTCTCGTATCTTATATCTGAGGTGTGCCATGGCTAACCTATTGCCGGCCGGAACTCCGGCGCCGGATTTCACTCTAAACGTTACGCCCGACCAAAAGCTATCCCTGAGTGAGTTACAGGGAAAGCCAGTTATTCTTGCATTTTATCCCGCTGACTGGAGCCCGGTCTGCGGTGACCAGATGGCTCTTTACAACGAAGTGCTGCCCGAGTTTCAGAAGTTTGGAGCGGAGTTGATTGGAGTATCGGTCGATGGCGTCTGGTGCCACGAAGCTTTCGCTTTGGATCGGCATCTTCATTTCCCGCTAGCGGCGGACTTCGAACCAAAGGGCGCGGTCGCCAAGTCTTACGGAGCCTATCGGACTGCGGGTGGGGTCAGCGAGCGGGCCCTTTTTGTGATTGACCGGGATGGCGTGATCGCCTGGAGTTACTGCTCACCGATCGCTATCAATCCCGGAGCCGACGGGATCTTGCAAGCTCTTGAAAATCTTCCCAAATAGGAGAAATCCATGAGCAAGCTTTTTGTTGCAGTCACAGAGACTGACCACATTCAAGGGGAACTAGCGGCAGAATTCAATCTGGTCGAGTACGGCGATTATCAATGCCCGCACTGCAGAATGGCGTATCCAATCGTCAAGAGGCTTCAGAAGCACTTCGGAGAACGGCTCTCTTTTGTTTTCCGTAACTTCCCTCTCGGCCAGATGCATCCGTGGGCGGAATCTGCGGCTGAAGTTGCGGAGTTTGCCGGGGCTTATCGCAAGTATTGGGAAATGCACGACCAGCTTTTTGAAAATCAGCAAAATTTGGGCAATGCCCTCTTTCTGAAACTGACCGAGGCGCTTGACCTCCCCCCATCGGATTTGCAAGCCGCCCTCTCAGAGCAGATTTACCGTGCCCGCGTACGAGCCGACTTTGCGGGAGGGGTGCGCAGCGGCGTGAACGGAACTCCGACGTTCTTCATCAACGGTCAGCGTCACGACGGAACCTACGACTATGAATCCCTCGGCGAGGCGATTGAGCACGCAACGAAACTGCATAGTCTCAAAAAGTAGTCGCCGGATTAATGGCGGAAGTGCGAGAAAAGATACAAGATCGCCGACAGCACGATGCTGATCAGAGTGCATGTGCCAAGAGGAAAGTAAACTGAAAAGCTTTTGCCTTTATAGGCAAAATCCCCCGGCAAACGTCCCAGAGGCATGCCGATGCGTTTCCCCAGCAGCAAGACTGCTCCGATAGCGGCGAGCAGGAGCCCGAGGCCGAGAAACATTTTCCCAAATTCGTTCATTGATAGCCCTTGATTGCCAATCCAACATGAATACCGTGGATTGGCATACGCAAGAAATCGGTTGCAGTTTCCAACGCAGGAGGATCGATGCGGATCTTCACTTTAATCGCCGGCATTATTTGCCTGGTTGCCGTGCTGTTCGATGCCTTCCAGACCATTATTTTGCCGCGCCGGGCCACGGGCCGATTCCGGATCACCCGCATGTTCTATATTGCCACTTGGCTGCCCTGGAGATTTTTCGCCAAACGAATCCGCCATCTCCGCAGACGAGAAACGGCCTTCAGCTACTACGGACCTCTGTCGCTGATTTTTCTCCTCATGTTTTGGGCCGCCGGGATGGTACTGGGTTTTGCGCTGGTTTTTTATGCACTGGGAAGCCCCTTCAACGACCCTGCTCAGGGACCGGGCTTTCGATCCGATCTCTACGTGAGCGGGACTACGATCTTTACACTTGGCCTGGGCGACGTAACACCGCACGGTGGTTGGGAGCGCGAGCTCATCATTCTGGAAGCGGGCACGGGGCTGGGTTTTCTGGCTGTCGTGATGGGGTATTTCCCAGTCCTCTACGCTGCGTTTTCGCGTCGAGAGGTAAGCATTTCTTTGCTGGACGCGCGGGCGGGGTCGCCACCGACGGCTGCGGAGTTGTTGCATCGCCATTCCTACGAGGGCGGCGACAGCGCCCTTTCGCTGCTACTGGTGGAGTGGGAACGCTGGTCGGCGGAACTCCTGGAGAGCCACATCTCTTATCCGCTGCTCTGCTACTTCCGTTCGCAACACACCAATCAGAGCTGGATCAGCGCCCTGACGGCGGTGCTGGATACATCGGCGCTGCTGATTGCCGGCGTGCGAGGGCACGAAGCACGCCAGGCCCAGTTGACCTTTGCCATGGCGCGCCATGCTCTAGTCGACTTATCGCAGATCTTCTCACTAACTCCAATCAGCGACGCTCCGAACCGGCTCCCCCGAGAGCAATATGAAAAGCTCTACCAACTGCTCTGCCAGAGCGGCGTCAGCGTATGCCGCGACAGTCTCTCCTACGAAAGGCTGCAAGATATGCGCGCCCTGTATGAAGGCTATGCACTGACGCTGAGCAAACACCTTTACATGCCGTTGCCGCCGTGGATTTCTGACCAGCTGCACAAGGACAACTGGCTGACCGTAGCCAGATTGCGCGCCCAGACCGAGGCTGCCTACTTGCCTGACACTGTGGCACAAACCGATGCTGGAGCGCAGACGATCGCTTCCCTGCTGGACGATCATCACGAATTTTGAGCCAATCGACGGCTGCTACTTCTGAGACTCTTTTTATCCGGTTCCCGGGTTGCAAACCGGTGTAGACTATGTTCGCATCTTGAAAGCGAGAACAGGATGCCCAATCAAAATCCAATCAAAAATCCAATCAAAAGAGAGGACCCTATGTGCAAAGGACTTTCTGCGATGGGAACGACGATCGGACTGTTGTTCACCACGCTCGCCATCGCTGTCAATGCCTCTGTTTACTCCCAGACAACTAACGCTTCCAACCAATACCAGATCGGGACGTCGCTCGAAGCGACGGCCGATCCGCCGGTGCCTCGCCCCCATACAAAACCTTGCGTAGTGACGCTGCTTTCCAACCAGGCATTTGAGAATTTCAACAGCGCCCCTTTCAGCTATTCCCCACCGTCAGCCTGCCCCGGGCCATGGTCGAAGGTGGTGTTTGAGGGCGACTTTTCCATCCAGGCAGGAGTGCAGTACGACCGCACCGCCGAGGTCTTCCTGGGCAACGTGGACCTCTACTTCGGCACCACAGCCGAGCCGCTGCAGAGTGTAACCGATACGTGGCATGTGGAGCGCGATGTTACGGATTACAGCGCACTTTTCACAACCGCGCAAACGGGATTCGCCAGCCTGGGCAATCTGATTGAGCCCGGCTTGAATTCAATTATTTTTGGAACCTTCACGCTGGAGTTCTACCCGGCGAATTTTGAGAACCCGGCACCGAAAACTGCGGATGCTGTGCTGCCGATCCCCGACAATTCCAATGGCACCTTCGCGATCGACTCGAGCTCGCCGGAACTGACTCAGACTTTTACCTTGCCCACGAATATTGAGGGCGCCTACCTGGACGTATTCGCGCAAAGTCAAAACCAGGAAGAGCAATGGTTCCTTTGCGTGCCGGATAGCCTGGCTTCAACGCTGGGGGATTGTCACAATACGTCGTTCCGCGAAGTGGAGATCAGCATCGACGGCATCCCAGCAGGTGTGGCTCCGGTTTATCCCTGGATCTACACGGGCGGGATCGACCCTTATCTTTGGATCCCGATTCCCGGAGTGCAGACGCTCAACTTCAAGCCCTATCGGGTCGATCTGACACCCTTCGCCGGATTGCTGAGCAATGGTCAACAGCACACCATCGGCGTTAGCGTTTACAACGCTTATGAATACTTCAGCTCGGATGCCGTGCTGCTGCTATTCCAAGACCACGGCAGCACGAATGTTACCGGCGAAGTTACAAGCAATACGCTGACCGCTCCCAAACCAACTGTCGTGAACACCGTGTCGTTCAACTCCAGCGGCGTTGGGTCAGGCACTATTACGATTACCAACTCGCACAATTTCACGATAGAAGGGTATGTGAATACATCGCATGGCCGCGTGGCTACCACTGTGGATGAGGCCGTGAACTTCAGCAATGTAACCTACGTCGCGCTCACGGCCAGCAACGAGGAAATTCAGAACGAGGTGCAGAGCTCGACCGTGGACGCGAAGACGACAACGAGAGATGGCTTCCTGTTTGACACCAGGGAGACCCACTTCTCGTATCCGTTCACGATCAACCTGTCGGATGCCTTCCTATCGAACGGCGACGTTCCTCAAGTTACCTCGATCAACCAGCAATTTGAGAAGACCGAGCTCGATACTCTGGAAGGATTTTTCCCCGTGTTTCAGTCGAGCGAGAGGAATGAAGTGACGACTCAGGACTCTACCGAGTTTGTGTTTGCAAATGGAGGGTATTCTCTTGGGCCAAGCACAGGGCAGAGCAGCAGTCAGACTTACACCTACCACGATTCGCGCGGCGACTGTTACAGCCGTACGCTGAGCGCGGCAGATCTGCTGCTGACCAATGTGGAGAACGGGCACGGGTGCTGGTAATTTTGAAACGGATGAACTCAATGTCACGGCGCAAGTTACTGTTTACTGCAAATGGCTGGGTTTCCCAGGTCTCGATGTTGAGACCTGGGAAACCCTGAAATCATGCAATCGGAATAATTCATTTTTGCTTAACCCGGAAACGCAGCCGGACGGGGAATGTCCCCAGGTGTGTAGTCCATTGCGCCCACCATCAAGCTCAACGTCAGACTAGCTAGTGGTTCGTCTTGTTCTTCTGCTCCCACCGCTTCACCAGCACCACGATGATTAGGCACAGGACGAGCGCTCGCACAGGATAGAGCATCGCTAGGTAATCGTAACTACCCGTAGCGTCGATGAACACTCCGATGAGCGCAGCAACTGCATTAATGCTCCACGTTTCGACAGGTTCGGGCGACTGACCGAGCCTCCATCGCCAAACGCTTTCAATCGTGGGGAAGTATGCGACCACCATGACCACCTGGAATCCCGCAAAACCGACCCATGCAGTCTTCGTGATCGCCCAGGCCGCCAGGGTGATGCATGAAATCACCAGACACAGTTGCTCATTCCTGGTGAAGAGGATTTTCCCACCTCGCTGCACGATAAAAGCGCCACGAGAATGAAGGTAACCACGATGCCGTCTGTCACATTAAGCGCGGCCTTCACGATGCTGTGGTCGTGCGAGGCAAAGTATGCAGTCAAACTCATGACGACGCCGATCTCAAAGATCAGCCACGTCGCGATCCGCGGAAAAGTTTCCTTACGAATCAGTTTCGTGCAATAGCGAGCGCCCACCCAGAGATCCAGCAGGGCCACCACGCTTGCTGCGTAGATTGACGGCGTCACCTATTTGAACGCTTCCTTTCGGCTCGGCGCTTCCTGTAGCGGAAATCAAGTTCTGGGCTGTTTACCCCTGCCGAATACCGGGTTTTAGTGAATCCCTCTCAGCGGGTTTAGGACAATCGTAGGGACAGTTCGGAGGCGAAGTCAAGATTGTGCGGGAATTATGCGGACACAATTTGCCTCCTCAGGTAGGACTCTATTTGCCTTTATTATCAATGCTTAGCTAAAGAAGCCCTCCATAAATGCCCACAATTATGCCCACTTTTGAGCGTCCTTGCGGACGCTCATGCCGCCCTGCGTTCGGCGTCTATCTGCGATTGAATCCACTCGTCAATTTCTGACTCCACCCAAAACGCGCCTTCCCCGCCACCGGGATGAATCTGCTTGGAGAACTTCCCTGCGGAGATCACGTCGTAGAGTTGCGAGCGCGAGACCGGAATGCGCTCAAGTACACCTTCGATCTTGAGCAACCTCTTCGGCGGTCTCGAAGTCCTGCACGGGCGCCTGTGCGAAGGCGGTCAGGACGCAACTCTGGAGCAGAGTGAGCAGGAATTCTATGCCCAAAGGCAAAGACGATTGAGTAGAGAGGCATTCTGATTTCCTCATGACCGGGAAGGGTACCTCGTTTGCCCTTCGGGTGTATACCAGAGGTTTTTTTATAGGCTTCAACCGCGCAAATTCTGCTGCCCTTAAACGCCTTTAGCTCTGCTTCCGGCGGGTGCGCTGGGGACTGGGCGGACAGGTTGATTCGCGAATCACCAATTCCGGCAGAATCGATACCGCATTCGGAATTGTTGCCTCCCCGCGAATCCGCTGCAACAGGATGCGCGCGGCCGTCAGACCCATTTGCTTCAGCGGTTGGCGAATGGTCGTCAGTCTGGGGTTGTGGTATGAAGCGCTCTGGATATCGTCGAAGCCCACCACTGAAATGTCTTCGGGAACTCGCAGGCCATGGTCCATAAAGGCACGGATTGCACCGATAGCGGCCAGATCGTCAAAGCAGACCAGGGCGGTGAATGGAGCGCCGCCCGCAAGCAACTCGCTCGCCGGACCATAGCCTAGCTCCGGCGTGGAGACCAGTACCCTCAATTGCATGGTCAGCTCGGGAGGAATCTTCAGCTTGAGATCCCGCGCCACGGTCATCAGACACTCCCAGCGGTTGTCGGCGTCGGAGCTGCGGCTGTCCCCGCGCATGAAGGCAATTTTGCGGTGCCCCAATTGAAAAAGGTGCCGCAATGTTAACTCTGCCGCCCGCCGTTGATCCAGCACGACATCGGTGATGCCCGCGATCTTGCTATGCCCGGCCACCGACACCACTGGCAACTTTATGCTGTGCTCCATCACCGTGTCGATCAGAATGAATCCTTCCACAGAGCGGTCCATCAGCAGACTCGAGTACTCCTCGATCAGGTCGGGCTTTCGCCGATGGCTTGCGGTCAGATAGAAATACCCTTCCTCTATGAGGAACTCTTCCACGCCGGCCAGTACCTGTGTGGCATAGCTGTCGCTCAATTCCGGCACCAGCACACCCACCGAAAAGGATTGCCGCTTGCGCAGCGATCGCGCATAAAAGCTGGGCCGGTAGCCAAATCTGGCTGCCGCCTCCTTTACTCGGTCACGGGTCTCTTGCGGAATCGAGTGCACACCGGGAGCGTTGTTCAGCACCAGCGATATGGTGGCTGGTGACAAGTTTAGATATTCGCCCAGCGTGCGCAGGCCAATGGGTTGCCCGGGTGCCGGAACGATCCCTGATTTAACTTGTTTGGGCATACACTCCAGTTGTATCACTTTTGCGATTCAATAGGAGGATTACTGTGGCTAGCCAGCGCTGTTGCCGATGCCGCCATTCCCGTGATCTGCCTAGCCGCCGGCGCTTTTTGAGAAGCTTGCCCGGCATCTAACCGCTCCATCACCTCAAAGCAGGCTCGTCCGTTATGGTAAGGGCACTTCCACGTGTCGACTTTGTAGAGTTCCATGGCGGGCACGCCGGACTGCGACACCATTGAGAACCATTCGCCATGCTCGCTATCGATGATGTATTTCTCGATGAACGCCCAGCTTCTTTCCGCACCTTCCAGGAATCGCCGTTGGCCCGTAAGCTGGTAGGCGTTAAGGAAGCCTACCACCGCCTCGGCTTGCGGCCACCAATGCTTATCAGTGTTGATGATGCCTGCAGGTTGGGCTTCGTAAAGCAGACCGCCGTCGCTGTCGAGTCCCTGCTCGAGAACGGCCTGCGCCATCTTCACCGCCGCCTCATGCACTCGCGCCATAACCGCCGGGTCGCCAAGGATAGCTGCAGCTTTGCAGAGTAGCCAGCTTCCCTCTATGTCGTGGCCAAAGGATATCTTTGTGGACCGCGAGCGCCACTCTTCGTCGAAAAACAAGATGAAATGATGTGTGTTGGAATCGATGATGTGATCGAGAAAGATTTTGATAAGTTCACCGAGCCGCAGGCGAACGGTCTCATCCTCGTGAAAGTGCAGCAGCGCTGCGTAGGCCTCTAAAAGATGGATGTGCGTGTTCATGGACTTCTTTTCGTCCAGATCCACATCGCTCAGGCGCTGGTCTACGGCCGGCTTCCAGTCGCGCTCATAGGTTTCGAAGTAACCACCGTGCATTTCATCGTGGCATGTGGATTCGATCTTCTCCACCAGGCGCAAGGCCATGGCGAGTGCCTCAGGATCGCCGCTGGCGTGCAAAAACTCGGCCAGCGCGTAAACGGTGAATGCTTGCCCGTAGATGCATTTTCTGGTGTCGATGGGGTGGCCCTCAAAATCGAGCATCCAATAGACGCCACCAAACTCCCGGTCCCAGAAATATCGCGTAAGGTAATCGTAGGCGCGCCGTGCGGTGGCCAGATAGGCCGGGTTGCGATAGACGCTGAAGGCCTTCGAAAAAGTCCACAGGATGCGCGCGTTGAGAATCAGCCCCTTGGGGGCGTGCGGGTTTGTGGTCAGGTCATTGGCAACCTGACCATGGAAACCGCCATATTGGTCATCGATCGTGTTGTTGATCCAGAAGGGCAGGATGTCGATAAGCAACTCAGTTTCTACCTTCTGGCGCAGGCCTTGCACGGAGGCACCTCCTGATGAGCGGGATACGGGTTGAGGTTCAATGATGCAGCGGCCAATCAGACAGGCTGACTCATAATCGCGTCTATGCGGCAAGTTCTTCTCCCGTGAAACTGTGGTTGGCAAGCGCCTCGATATTTTGTTTAATCTGTTCCACGCAGCTGGCCCCGATCAGCGCTGAAGTCACTAGGTAAGAATCCCCTTGATCGAAACTGACTTTCGTCCGTTCGCGGGCGGAGGTACGATATTCCCTTCGATGGGAACGCCGTCCATAATTAGAGCGATCGAATTGCCCTCGCCTTTCCGTTCGATGGTGATGTTGTAGACCACTCCGCGGAAGGTGCGGGCAGCGGTGAAGCCCGACCAGCTCTCGGGAATCACCGGAGCAATCTCAAGGCCGTCGAGTGTGGCACGCACGCCCAGAATCCACTGCACGATGGCGTAGTAATTCCAGGCCGCCGTGCCTGTGAGCCAGGAGTTTTTGGCTTCGCCGAAGGTGGGCGCGTCTTTGCCCGCGATCATCTGCGCGTAGACATATGGTTCGCAGCGGTGTAATTCGCTGATCTCCTCGCGCGCCGAAGGGTTGATGCGGCTGTAGTAGTCGTGGGCCTGGTCGCCGTGGCCCAGCCGCGTCTCCCCTATCATGACCCATGGGTTGACGTGGCAGAAGATCCCGGCGTTCTCCTTGTATCCAGGCGGGTAGGAGGATATTTCGCCGAGGTTGATGTAGTACCTGGAGTATGCCGGCTGTTGCAATACGATTCCATGTTTGGTGGATAGATACTTATGTGTGGCGGCCATAGCCTTGGCCGCTTTGCCGTCCTTGAGCCCTATGCCCGCCAGTACACAGAAACCGTTGGACTCGATGAAGATCTTGCCTTCCTTGCATTCCTTGGAGCCGATCTTGGCGCCAAAGGCGTCATAGGCGCGCAGGAACCACTCGCCATCCCAGCCGTGCTGGAGTATGACCTTCTCCATCCTGGCGACTTCGGCCAGATATGTGGCTGCCTCGGCGTTTAGGCAACGATGGCTGGCGATGGCGGCAAGCTCGTGACCGGCGTACACAAACAAGCCGGCAATGAAGACTGATTCAGCCACTTTGCCTTCCTTGTTGGTGGTGGTCTGGAAGCTCTGGCCGGGAGTGTCCGAGAGGCAGTTCAGATTCAGGCAGTCATTCCAGTCGGCGCGGCCGATAAGCGGCAGGCCGTGGGGCCCGAGCCGCTCCAGAGTGTAACGGAAGCTGCGCTGCAGGTGCTCATAGAGCGGCTTTTCCGTGCCGGGCTCGTTGTCGAAGGGCACCGGCTCGTCGAGGATGCTCCAATCGCCGGTCTCTTTGAGATAGGCGGAGACGCCGATGATGAGCCAGTGCGGGTCGTCGTTGAAGCCGCCTCCGATGTCGTTGTTGCCGCGCTTGGTGAGCGGCTGGTACTGGTGATAGGCGCCGCCGGTCGCCAGTTGCGTGGCGGCCAGGTCCAGGATCCGCTCGCGGGCACGCGCCGGGACCATGTGGACAAAGCCCAGCAGGTCCTGATTGGAGTCGCGGAAGCCGAGGCCGCGGCCGATTCCCGACTCATAAAACGAGGCCGAGCGCGACATGTTGAAGGTGGCCATGCACTGGTAGGCGTTCCAGATATTCACCATGCGGTTGGTATGGATGTCTGGCGTATTTACCTGGAAGATGTCGAGCAGGCTCGCCCAGTACTGGCGCAGCCGTTCAAAGGCCGCATCCGCCTTCGCGGGGTCCAGGTACTTGGCGATGACCGGCTTGACCCGCACTTTGTTGATGGTCTGGGAGTTGGGGGGATCGAACTTATCGGCGCTGGGATTTTCATGGTAGCCGAGCACGAAGACGATCTGCCGCGTCTCTCCGGGGGCCATGTCGAGCTTCACTTGATGAGCGCCGATGGGCGACCAGCCGTGGGCAATGGAGTTGGTGAGTTGACCGGCTTCCACGGCGGCGGGCGAGTCCCAGCCTCGATAGCGGCCCAGGAAGGCCTCGCGCTGTGTGTCGAAGCCAGCGCCGGGCTCCGAGCAGGCGAAATAGGCAAAGTGGTTGCGGCGCTCGCGATACTCGGTCTTGTGATAGATGACGCCGTCCTCGACTTCGACCTCGCCGATGTTGAGATTGCGCTGGAAGTTGGTGGCGTCGTCCTGGGCGTCCCATAGGCAGAACTCGATGCTGGCAAAGGCGGAGATGTGCGCCCGGGTCGCGCGGCAGTTGGTGACCTTGAGCTGCCAGATTTCGAGATTTTCTTCGAGCGGGACGAAGTAGCGAGTGTGCGCCTCGATGCCGCTGCGGGTGGATCCGATCACCGTGTAGCCCATTCCGTGGCGGCAAGAATAGTCCAGCAGGGCGTGGCGCGTCGGCTGCCAGGACGGGGACCAGAATTCTCTGGACTCGTCGTCCCGCAGATACACGTAGCGGCCGCCGAAATCCATGGGCGCATTGTTGTACCGGTAGCGGGTGAGCCGGCGCAAGCGGGCGTCGCGATAAAACGAATAGCCCCCGGCCGTGTTGGAAATAATTCCGAAATAGGCCTGGCAGCCCAGGTAGTTGATCCACGGCAATGGCGTATCCGGTTGCGTTATTACGTACTCGCGGTTTCGATCGTCAAAATGCCCATATTTCATGACGCGTGCTCCCCGGAAGAAACCGTGCTGCTAGTATAGCCCCTGGCGAAAAGTTAATCAAACGTTTTTCTAGGGCATTTCGTGGCTTATTAAATTAATTTATTAAAGAGGATGGGCAGACTTGCGCGACCCAGCGTGAATGTGAAAAGGTATCTGCGCGAGAGAAATAGGGCAATCGGCCGCGTGTATACGGGATCGTTTGCCAAGGCGGGCGAACTACGTTAGAAACGAGAGTTCATATGCATCTGCACGTTCTGGATATCGTCATCATTGTGGCCTATCTGTTGAGCACCGTGCTCATCGGCTATTGGGTTTCGCACCGCGCTTCTCAAAACATGCAGGCCTACTTCCTGGGCGGCAACAAAATGTCCTGGTATGTGCTGGGCATCTCGAACGCGTCGGGCATGTTCGATATCAGCGGCACCATGCTGCTGGTGTACTGGATGTTTATCTACGGCATGAAGAGCGTGTGGATTCCCTGGCTTTGGCCGACCTTCAACCAGATCTTCCTGATGGTCTACCTTTCCTCATGGCTGCGGCGCTCCAAGGTAATGACCGGCGCGGAGTGGATCAAAACGCGCTTTGGCACCGGACGAGGCGCTCAATTGTCGCATTTCATCGTGGTCGTATATGCTTTCGTCAGCATCATCGGATTCTTCAGCTATGGTTTCAAAGGAATTGGCAAGTTTGCCGCCACGTTTCTGCCCTGGCATCTCTCGCCCAACATGTACGCCCTGATCCTGATCGCCATAACGGCTATCTATGTAATCAAGGGCGGCATGATCAGCGTCGTTATTACCGAGGTGGTGCAGTTCTGCATTTTGGCGATCGCCTCGTTTGCGGTCGGCATCATCGCCATGCTCAAGGTGGCGCCGGATACGCTGCACCGGATGGTGCCCGCCGGGTGGGACAATGTCTTCTTCGGATGGCATTTGGACCTGGATTGGTCAACGCTGCTTCCGGCGGCGAGCAGCAAGATTGCCCAGGACGGCTATGGCCTCTTCGGTTTCTTCGTCATGATGCTTTTTTTCAAGGGAGTACTGATCTCAGCGGCCGGGCCGGCGCCTAACTACGACATGCAGCGCGTGCTCTCCTCGAAGACTCCGCGCGAGGCCTCTATGATGAGCGCCTGGGTGAACATCGTGCTCACCTTCCCGCGTTATTTTCTGATCATTGGACTTACCGTGCTGACCGCGGCTTTCTTCTCCGACAACATTCGCGCCATGGGCCCCAACATGGACTTTGAGCTGGTGCTGCCCATGGCACTCGGCCGATTTGTTCCCGTCGGCTTATTGGGTTTCCTGATCGCCGGTCTTCTGGCGGCCTTTATGTCCAACTTTGCGGCCACGGTGAACGCAGCACCGCCGTATTTCGTCAACGACATTTATAAGCGATATATTCGCCCCGACGCACCGCCCAAAACCTATGTTCGCCTTAGCTACATCAGCTCATTCGCCGTGGTGGTGATCGGCGTCCTCATCGGCTGGAATGTCACCTCCGTAAACTCCGTCGTGCTGTGGATCGTCTCCGGACTGTGGGCCGGCTACACCGCCTCCAACGTCCTGAAGTGGTACTGGTGGCGCTTCAACGGCTACGGCTACTTCTGGGGCATGGTCACGGGCATCGTATCCGCACTGGTACTGGCGTGGCCGGATCTGCTGAAAAACGTACCGGCGGTGCAGAGCTTGCTTGCCAGGCATTCAATTAATCTCGATGTCTCGATCATCTACCCGCTGGTCCTGGTCATCTCATTGACCGGCTGCCTTCTAGGCACGCTGCTCACCGAGCCGGACGAAGAAGAAGTGCTGAAGGACTTTTACCGCCGCGTGCGGCCGTGGGGCTTCTGGGGGCCCGTGCTGAAGAAGGTTCTGGCCGAAGACCCCGGCTTCAAGCGCAACAAGGACTTCCCACGCGATATGTTCAATATCGTTGTTGGCATCGTGTGGCAGATTGCACTGGTGGCGCTGCCGCTCTACATCGTGATCAGGGAGTTCCGGCGCGCCGTCATCACCCTCGCTGTCGTTCTGGGAACGTCCGCAATTCTGAAGTTCACCTGGTTCGACCACTTGGGCGCACGCGAGGTTGAGACCGATCTGGCCGCTGCCGCAGACAGGTAACTGAACTTGACCTGATGGCTTCATTCCCGTAACGGATGGCAGCCGCCTGTTCTTTGCACACGGGGGCAACAGCACGCCGGCGATCAAGCTCGAGGAATAGCGCAGCCGCGCGTCGTTTCCTCGTTAGAAGTTCGTTGCAGGAGGAGGAAGCGTGCTGCTCACCACTTCCACCAGGCCAACGATTTCGCCCAGGCTGTTGCGTACAGGCGCCAGCACGGAGAGCATCCCCGGCGTCTTTTGAATGGTTGCTGGCTTGCCGGTTTTCAAAACCTCTTCCATCTCCGGCGGCATGGCTTGCCGCAAGTCTCCAAACGTCCAGTACTGGCTCAGGTTATTTTTGTTTTCAATGACGAGTTGGATGTCATGAGTGGTGGGCACCGGCATCCATAGATTTACATTCACGGGATAAGGCGCCAGCATGGCCAGTCGTATGAGAGTTTTTTTTGTTTGGATAAACGCTTCATTATTCACGTCGTAGTTATCGCCGGCCTGCCATTCGTCGCGGGGATCGCTATGCAGCATGTGCGCCAGCGCGCGCTCGGTCACGATGTGCTGACAAACATCGCCGTCGATCATAATGGTGGAGATGCGTGCAATCTCGTTTAGCTCCCGCTGCCGCGCGGCGACACCGGCTTCAGTCGCCGGGTCAACGGGGACGGCCGCCTGAGCTGAAAAAGCGGCCAGTTGAAGGCCTAGAAAAAGCGAAACGATTCTCTTCATTGCAAACCTCCTGCATGCTCCATGGTAAAGTCGTGCACACGCTGCCACGCATCCGGTTGCGGTGTTGGAAACTGCGCATCATATGGCTTCAGCGCATCGCCGATGTCGGTGTTGTTCCAATCCAAGACCCGGCCCGCAGGGGGCGGCGAAGGCGAATGGCTCCATTGGGCGAGTTCCGTGTTGTCAAACAAACGCACCACTTGCGCCTTGATCGCGTCCCGAGAGCCGCGCCTGGCTTCCATTTCCAGCAGGTCGAGATCCTGAACAGCATTCCGCTGCAATTTCAATCGAATGCTGGGGATTGGTTCTTCAAGACCGAAACGCTCTCCGGAATAGACCAGCGTCTCCGTACCGCCATCGGAAAGCGCCTCAAACGGTTTGGGGCCGGGGTCGATTGCCAACCAGCGCGTAAAACCGTCCACGCCCAGAATCCACGTCCGCAGCGGATCGTCCGCAATGGATGTCGAAACATCCTGGACCGACGTTGTTCCCCCATAGTTCCAAACCGTATCGCCGTGCTGCCTCAGCGCCGGCAGTTCGTCCGCGGCCCAGACAAACATCCCCCCGGCCGCGCACCACATATTGATGGCGTCTTTCAGATCGTGCATCTGCTGCTTCATGGTCCAGCTCACGTCCGCGCGCAACACGAAATGAACCGGAGTGTCCGCCGGCAGCGATTTCATCAGCAGATCGTGGTAGGTCTGGAGGTAGCTATAGTCCGATGGAAATCTCTCCTCATCGCCATCCCATTCAAATCCCTTGTAGCGCTTTTTCTGGTTGAAGAACATCTCGAATTTCGTATTCGTCCAGTTTCTCTCGCGGAAATGATGCTCCATCTCGCTCACAACATTGGTGAACTCCGCTTGATAGCCCGGTTCTCCCCACCACAAGTAATTCGCGGGCCACTCTGGATTGATCGGCAGGTACATGAACGGGATAGGCGCCGGTCCGCGCCGGGTGCGGGCGAAGGCGGAACCATCCAATAGCGGCCCGAACAACCGGTCGAATTTGTCCCAACTGACAACATGTTTCTGCGTGCCCGTGCCATCCAACTCCGGCACGAAATCAGGATCTACATGCCCGTTATGAGCGTAGCCCAATTGGTGAAACGTGCCTCGATTTTCGTAAAAGATCCGATGGTAGGCCTGGATCAACCGGAAGAGTTCGTCTTCTTGCGCGCGGCCCGAGCCGGCCAGCGCCTTGGGATACTGCTCGCGCAACCATCCGATGCCGTAGGAATTGGCGTCCACGTCGATCACATCCCGCGCCGGTATGACCGCGGGAAATACGGAGATGGTGAATCGCACTTTCTGGCCAGCTGCGCCATCCATTAGCCGCGCCTGGCCATGGTAAACGCCAGGCTTGGTGTTAGGAGCAATCCAGACATCCACCCAGAATGCGCGCGCTTTTTGTCCCTGAATCCCATTCTCTGGATCGGGCATTTGGAAGCTGTAAGGAAGATGCACCGGGACCAGCGCGTCGGGATAATAGTGCTTGTCGGGAGTGTTGAGATGAAACCACTCGCGGTACACATCCACCGGCTGCGATGATTCGATCGAGAGCTTGCAGTTGTTGCATGGATTGTCCGATTTGAAAACCAACTGGAAAGAAACATATCCCCCCCGCGCCGCCGATAGCCTGATCACATGGTCCCAGCTCGCTCCAGGTTGATCACTCGCCACAATGCCTCCGAAGGGATCGGGGCGGTGATACTCGGAAAGCACGGCGAGGTCAGATGCCCAACCGCAGGATCCGGACGCGAGCAACAACAGAACCAGTTTGAATGCTAATTTCAACATTTTGATGCTTCCTCTCCTACTTAGTGCTTGCTTCCGGTCGCGACTGGATCGATTTCGTCGCCGCGCAATTCGTAGCGCGGCGGGAGATAATCCGGGAAGGACTGAAGCGCGTCGTTCATAAACCTGCGAGCCTGGTCGTCGTGCCCAGCGTTTTTTTCAATTAGCGCCAGCAGGTAGCGGGCCCTGCCCCGAAGTGTAGGGCTGGCGTAGTCCATCTCCGTTCTGGCGAAACCCTCAAAGTGCGGAATCAATGCGTTGGCTTTGTCCGCCTGGCCCAGTTTTTCCAGGGAGAGGACCATGAAGAAGTTCTCGCCATTCCAACTATCCCGGTCGCCGGTGAGAAGTTCTATTCCGGCCGTACTCTGCCGATACGCCGCGGCGGCTTCATCCTTGCGCCCCAATGCATCCAACGTGCGCCCGATATAGTAATAGGCCCTGGGTGCGTTCTGGAACTCGAAGGTGTCCAGGTTAAGCGAGGCCGGCGGCTTGAGCACGGACTGGAAGAGAGAGAGCGCCTGAGTGTAGTCGCCATTATTAAAAGCGGCAGTGCCCATCCCATAACGAAGGCTGCGATATTCATCGCGAAGACCCGTGGAACGATGCCGGGGAGCGAACGTGTGCGTTTTCACGATTCGATCTGCATCGTCATAGCTGCCTTTGATCAGATATGCGTTGAGCAGGGCCATGATCAGGTCGTCATCCTCCGGAGTACGCTGGAGGGCCTTGTTGATCAAGGTGATCTGGTCGTCGAATTTTCCTGCTCTTGCATAGATGGAACTTAAATCGTTGAAAGTGCGAACGTGGTCCGGTCTGAGCTCAACCGCCTTCTCAAGCTGCAAAGCCGCCTCATCTGTCTTTCCTTGAGCCGCGTAAGCCAGGCCCAGCTCGCGCCGCGCACTGAAGTTATTGGGATCAATCGCGATCGTGGCCTGCCATTGCGCGATCGCCTCGTCCGGGCGGTCGAGGAAGTAGAGCAGACATCCAAGGTTGAATCGCGCAACCACATCATTCGCATCCGCCTTAACCGCTTCCGACAATGGCGCTTCGCTCTCCCGGCGATACG
This sequence comes from Occallatibacter sp., assembly GCA_049515455.1. Taxonomy (GTDB): domain Bacteria; phylum Acidobacteriota; class Terriglobia; order Terriglobales; family Acidobacteriaceae; genus Telmatobacter. The sequence goes on along the minus strand of JBEKUB010000004.1, from coordinate 24,077 downwards.
GAAAGCGATCGAAAGTCCCTGCTGCGGCCTGGGCTTTCTTCAGATGCTCAGCCGCCGGCGCAGCTTCGCCCGACTGCTTCAGGTAGTACGCCAGCGTGTAATAGAAAAGAGGTGATGTGCCCCATGGATCGCGGTTGTTCCGCTCCACCATGCGCAATGTCTCGGCCGCTTCGCGCCAGCGGTGAACACCGCCATAGAAAATGGCCACGTCGATGGCCTCCTGGCTCTGCTCGCCCATCAGACGGAGTAACTCGCGCTTCGCATCCGCGTCGCCGTTTAGAAAATATCGCTCAGCATAGGCAAGGCGATCGGCGGGATCGATGCGCAATAACTCGGCCAATTGCCGCGCCTCTTCTTCTTTCTTCCCCTGGCAGCGCAACGTAAGAGCGTACAGCGTCCGCGCATTCAGATCGTAAGCGTTCGCCATGATGGCGCGATCGAGGTGCTCTGCGGCTTCCTGGAGCTTATCTCCTAGAAACGCCAATTTCCCCAGCTGATATTCGCGCTCGCCAAAATAGGCGCTCGCCGGCTCGACGTAGTAAAGGTTGCGCTCTGCGCTTCGGCTGTCGCCCAAAGCCAACTGGCTGACGGCCAGATAGTACCAGCCTTCATCCAGATACGGTTCGCGTTCCGTGGCCTTCGACAACTCGTCTACCGCTTCTTTGTAGCGGCCTTCGTTATAGTGATTGACGCCGAGCAGAAGGTGCGCACGAGAGTATCCGGGGTCGAGCTTCAACGCACGGTCGACAAAATCCTGCATCGCGTCTGGGTCCAATTCTTTGAGCTTGAACTCAGCCGCCTGCACTAACTCCTCGACGCTCATCTGTTGCGGCGCTTTCTCCGGATTTTCCAGTGCCTTGACAAAGGGGTTGTACTCTTTGCGTCCCGGGTTTTCGTCTGGGCGGAGATAGTTCATCACATCCTGGCCCGATGCGTCGGTTATGCGAACAGTAAGCCCCTTAAGCTCATCCGCATCGGTCTTGATTCCAGAGATCGTCTTTGAGATCGGTGCTCCGGGGACCAGATCGATGACGGTGTTCAGCAGTTCGCCATGTCTGGCGGTAACAACCAGCTTCGCTCCACGAAAAACGCGAGCGGGTGACAGGGCCAGCTTGACCTCTGAGTTCGCTCCGGCCGGATCGGGCTGGGCGGTCAGGTTCAGCGCCACGTCGCGCGTCATGGTGGTCAAACCGCCAATGCCGGCCACGGGAATCCACCACTCGCTCCAATTTTCCACCTTGTGGGGCTCTACCCACTCGTAGTGGCCGTCCCAGACATGCCGGCCGCTTTGCACCTCCATGCAGTAACCGGCGTGATCGGTATATTGATCTCTCATCTGATCGCCGACTTCACCGTAACCCATCGACCATAGCTTCATGCCCTGTACGACGCGCCGGTCGGCATAGCGGAAGACTCCAAAATCCTGGTCGAACTTGTAGACGCCCGCGAAGTTATCGTAGGTATCGATGCCGAAGACGCCCAGCATGTGCTTGTTGTTCCGGTCCCAGCTCAAATCAATTCCGTTGTAAATCGGCCAGTCGGAGACCAATCCCGACGTGTGGCCGACGGTGCGCGTCATGGGGTAAATAAAGCGCGCCTTCTCCGAGGACGCCAGGTCGCCATTCATCCAGATCATCTGCGGCATCTGGCTATCGTTCCCGTTGTAGCAGAACACGCTGATCTGCATAGCAGCCAGGCCTGGATAGAGGGTCGCCGACAGATTCACCTTCATGTGGTAGACGGGATCCGATTCGCTCAGCACCAGGGAAACGCTGCCGTCAGGATGCCGCACGATGCTGTTAGACCAAAATGGCTCCCCATGAAGCGTAAGCATGTGGGAATCGAAAGGACCGGTGATTTCAATGCCCGATATCGGCCAATCATTCCGGGAATTGAACATGGTGGGCTTGATGACGTCATTCCGGTAAAAAACCTCTTTCTTGAGAATCTTGTCGTATAGAGAAAAAAAACGGCCGCCCAACTCGGGAAGATAAGTGAGCTTCAGGTATTCGTTTTCTAGAACGATTGTTCGATAGGTCTTCGGCTTGGGACGATCATTCTGCGTCAGCGTCAAATAGGACGGAAATGGATATAGACCCCTTACCGTGGAAGCCGGAAACAAAGGCGGCTCCAGCTCCCGGCCCGCGGGTTCATAGGTCGGAATCACGAGAGTGCCCTCGGAGACGCTCACCGTAGCGCCGGCCGCCGGCCCTTCAGCCGCCACGGCATAGGATGAACATAAGAACAACGCGACGGTGAGATTGATAATAAATCGCACTTTCAATTCTTCTTCCCCTTTTTGTTCCGCATCGATTCACTTGCTCGAATTGTTTGAATGCTCTATTTGGCGAAGAGTGGAGACGGGCTCAGATCGTCCCACGAAAGCTGATATGTCCGTGCCGCAAGATTGTGGGCGGCGGCAAACTGGTTCCTTGCCGCAGCGATCGAGTTTACCCAGGTTCCGAAGGGAAGCAATTTTTCGCGATACACAAGATAGCTCATATCAACGGTACGGTCAGGCAGGTGGTCCTTCACGTCATCCAGTTCGTGCAGGAATTTGCGGCCATTAGCCTCGGCAACACGGGGTAACCAGCTAACATCCCAGGTTACGATGGCGCTTTGCAGAGCTTCGTTACGCTCCTTCCAGATGGCGGTTGCAATATCAAGCGCCTGGTCAACATCTTTGAGAGCAGTCTCCGGCTTGAGGGCCTTGGCCTGATCGGCAGCGGCCAGATCGAGATCCATGTCATGGATTCCGGAAATCATATCGAGATTCTGCCGATATAGATTGGCGATGGAGAAATAGACTTGGAGATTATAGCGGTTAAACTGAGACCGCTCCATGTTCTCCTCGAGCAGCGCCTCGAGATTCTCGTTTTCGCGCAATCCATCCGCCGCGAGTTGAATCCGTTTTGCGCTCTGAACGGACCATTCCGAATGGTAGCTGAGATCGGGTGAAGGCGCGGGGGGCATCGGAAGCGTCTGATCATTGGCGGGCAGAGGTGTCTTATAGATTTCGTAAGGTCCTCCCCAGATTGGCTTACGGGCATTCGACGGCGCCGTGTCCCATGAATCCGACCATGACTGTGCCTGATAGCTCATCATCCGGTAAGCGCTGCTCATGCTAACTACGTCCGGTCCGTAGAACAATGGATAAAAAGTGTTCATAAGTTCTTCAGGACTTGTTCCCGGATGCCAACCCGCTGCGGCTCCGGCAACATATCCCAACCAGAAGGTCTCAGGGTGAAGTCCCATATCGGCCCAGCCACAATCGATATCTCCAATCAGGCTTGTATTCACTCGGGAAGAATTAAAGGAGATTGTATTCATTACGTCATTCACCCTGGGGGTGGTGTTATCCGGATCTGGTCCATCCTTCACGAGCGGATGAAGGAGGCCCGCTTGCGGTATTAAAAAGTAATCCGGAAACCACTTTTCTTCGCCTTCGGTTGAGGTAAAGATCATCTGCTTGATTCCGAGACGATGGAATTCCCGGTCGAACTCCGGCCCATATACCTCTCCGTTCACCACATAGGGCGGCAGCGCTTTAAGGTCGCTCGGCTTCATGGGGAACTCGCCCCAGATGATGACTGTCCTCCCACGATCATGCAGATACTGTCCGGCCTGATTCACGAAATAAGCAAATATCCTCCCTTGAGAACCCAGGGTTTTTTCCATATCGGTTTCATTACATTGGGAATTATGCGCCAACCCGAGATAATACGGTTCGTCGGTCGAAAGGAAGAAATGCTTTACGCCACGATTGGCATCCAGCAGATCCTGGTACATGCCCTCCAGCAGTTTGTAGGAATCCGGATTGGTGGCGCAAATCTCGTAATTGCTGTCTGGAAATTCGCGCAATTTGGCATATTCCGGATGCTTGAGGATGAAGGCGATGTGAGCCGGTCCGTCGAGATAGGGTATCAGTTCGATATGATAGCGCAATCCGTAATCGGTAAGTTCCTGTAACTGCGCCGGGCTGAGCGCGTAAGGCTCGACGACTGCTGGTGCGCTCTTATATTGAAAATGTCCTTCCAATTTGATAACAAGTCCATTGATCTTGTAAAAGGCGGCTTGCTTCATAGCCCGCTTGAGTTCATCCATCTTCTCCAGATGATGGGCATCGTCCCAGTAGATATGGCGAAGTTGAAGGTCGGGCCAATCTTCGATCGTTCCTTCCGGTAGCCACAGCGTTCCCATCTTCGGGCGCAATAACTGAATGAGAGTATCCACTCCGTAGAAGAGCCCAGTTGGCGCATTGGCGGTAATGGCAACTGCCCCTTGATGCAGATCGATCCGGTATGCCTGTTCCTCCAGTGCGCTCCTATCGATGTCTTGCGCATCGCCTATCGGCACGCTACCTGCGGCAACATGCAGCGATAGCACACCCGAGGAGCTTCCATGCGCGTCCAACGTTATGTGAAATCTCTGCGAGAGTCCTTCGCGCAGTGCTTCCACTGCCACATCGTTCGAGGGGACACTGGAGTCAAGACGAAGTTGCCAACCATCTCCGAATGAAATGTCTCCTGCATTCAGAGATACCTTTTGCGGCTGGGGAATCACAGTGTATCCACGTGCTAACAGAGGGGAAACCGTCTGTGACAGCCCACTTGAGCAGAAACATCCGAGCACAGCTACAACCGTGAGGAATTTCATATTCTTCTGCCTTTCGCCAAGGCTCTTTGGGAGCCGCTTGCACAGTTCCCGGCCAGCGCGACCGAATCAAATGACCTGTAGAACTGGAGGTGATGACGAGCTAATGCACATGTAAGGCGCTTGTGCTGCAGAACCAGAACCTTACTTCAAGCCGGGAGGTATGTCCCTTGGCGACTAAGGCCGATGCGGCTGCTCGCCGCACCGGCCCCAGACATGTTGAATATGTTAGTCAAGACAAGCTCAGAATTCGAGCTTGCCTAGGAATTGCACAAAGCGCCCCGCAGTCGGGTAATTTGGAGGAGTGCCTACCGTGCCGTTGATTTGTCCTGCCTGGTTCGGCAGGCCGAGGTTGGTATGGTTGAGTACGTTGAACACCTGCATCTCTAGATCGAGCTTCATGTGTCCGCCGATGGGCGTCACCTTGTAGAGGGTTCCGTCCAAATTCGAGAAGCCGGGACCGGTCATGTAGTTCCTAGGTATGCCATTCAGCGTGTCCCGGCCATAGTTGTTAGGATCAACGGCCGCGTTGTCGCGGCACAGGTATGTTTGCCCAGCGTATGCGGTTGCGCCTACAGGTGTTCCGCAATTCCCGCCTCCAGAGGGATCCCAGATGCTGTAATCGAACCACATCTCCCGCGTGCGCTGGCTCTTGGGCAGAATGCCGCCCGGATGGAGCGCGTTTGGCGATAAGGTAAGGTTGTTACCGCTGTTGTTAATCCCGGGATTGGGGCTGTAGTACGGCGAGAAGAACAACCCGCTGTGCCACATATAGAAGGCCGAAACGTTCCAGCCGCTCACCACTTCATTGACCGCTGTGTTGGAATTAGCAAGGAAGGGCTTGTCCTTGCCAAACGGAAGTTCATAGTGACCGTTGACGACGAAGGTCTTCTCAGGAATGTACGAGTCCGGAGCATAGATGGCCCTCAACCTTTGAACCAGCGGAGCGTTGTTAGTCAGAGTCGCCGGCTGCAACTCAAGCCCGCTAGAGGAATTGGCCGTTCCTTCCGAAGTGCCGAGCGACCTTCCATAGGTGAAGTAACTTTGCAGAATGAAGGAGCCTCTGAATGTGTGCTTGATTTCAGCCCTTCCCTCGTTGTGGTTGGAATAGCCGACAAATCTGAACTCATCCATTGAGTCTTCATTCCCGACGGAGTAGATCGGGTACGGGAGCCCCGAAGTCGGGGTCAGAGTTGAAGGCTGGAGCGAACGCGGAAGACTCGCGTTGATGGGATCGTAGTCGGGCAAGCGGCCACCATGGTTGCCTACGTAGCTCACGCTTGCGGCAAAATTGCCGGGTAAGACGCGTTCCGCGGTCAGGTTCCACTCCTGCGCCCGCTGTGCCTTGTAGTTTGGATCCCAGGCTTCCACACTCCAGCCACTGCTATTGGTGATGTTGGTCAAGGCCGGCGTGACGAAGTCAAGACCCAATTGGCGCGGGTTTACATAATTCGACGGAAGCGTAGTGCAGTCGCACTGGTTTTGCCACCCTGCTGTGGTGTAGGCGGGATTGATGGGAGCAAACGGGAACCCGATCTCCGGCGCCCAGTTGCCGTCAGGAGGACCGTAACCTTCGCCCATGCTGGGGTCGGTTGCGGGGAAGACAATGGTTGCCCATGGATCGTTGAGACGCGTGTTCGAGTGATACTGCGCCAGCGGCATTGTCCAGTAGTACATGCCGTATCCTCCGCGAATGACGGTCTTGTCGTTGAGTTGATAGGCAAAACCGAGCCGCGGCGCCCAATTGTTTTTCGGCATGTTCCACAACGAGCTCGAAACACCGGCCTGGGAGGCAGTTTCAACCGGCAGGCCGGCTGCCTCGTCGGCCAGAAGGCCTTCCGCATTGAGAGTCTGGTGTTGAGCCGCCCCGGAATCGGGGATCATCACAATGGGTGACGTCTGTTGGAACCACGTCGGATACCCTGGTGTCCCCGCGGAAACGCAGCTACCTCCGCCGAGGGCTGCGGGGATGACGCAGGCTGCATTGTGATTGAAGTCCACATCAGCCGACAGGCCGCCCGCGTCTTCATACGGGCTCCAATACTCCCAGCGCACGCCAAGGTTGAGGGTAAGACGAGGGCTCACCTTGAAATTGTCCGTCGCGTAGCCGGCGTAGTCCGTCTGGTGGGTATGGAAGACGGGTTGTTGATTGTATTGGGTTACGTCAACGTCGCCGAGCAAAAAATCGGCCAGGCTGGAGCCTGTATACGCTGTGTAACCGGCAGGGTTTGCAGCGCCGGGGTTTGTGGACGATCCGGCGGTCTCGAGAGCGGTAAAGGCGCCGTCGAAGAAATAGTCTCCGCCGGGGCTGTTAAACTGCGCCGAAGTCACCCTGGTGTTGGTCACCTGAAATCCGAATTTCATCTCGTGTCTCCCGCGAATCCAGGAGTAGTTATCGCCGAGAGTGATGTCCTGATTGGGTGCCCAGGTTGGATTTTGATCCTGAATCGTGGAAAAGTTGAAGAAATTGTTTGGATCAGCGGGGTAAAAGGCAGGCAATCCGACAAGGCCCGGATATGAGGGCAGCACCCCACCGGAGAGCCCAGTCCCGAGCTGCGAAAGTGGCGGCCAGATTCCAGGCTCCGGGCCAGAATAGTTATTGAACATCTGTATGCCCACGCGAGCCTCGTTGACCATGTGCCCACCGATCGGCGAGGTGTAGGAGAGAACTCCATTGTGTCCGGATCTGATCCCTACATTTGGGGTGAGGAGTGCTCCTTGACTTCCGCCTTCATCCGGAGTGAGTATGTTATCGCTGATGTTCGTATACCGGGCAGAGAGCAGATTCTTACCGATGAGCTGGTCAATTTTTATGGTGTACCGCAACTCGTTGTCTGTGTAGTGTGCATTCGGGTTGATCCAGTCGAATCCATAGTTGAATTGCGCGGGGTCAATCTGGCCGGCGGTGTTTACATTCACATTGGGCGCGGGCATGAACGACATGATCTTCGCGGCAATCGGGCTGATGCCCGACGTAATTTTGTTCCCCGCAAACTGGGTGCGGTTAACATAACCCGTAGCCGGATTGTAAACGCCGCTCATGGGGTCGTAGATCGTAATATTTCTCGTGCCTGTCGAATCTAACAGGTCGGAGAAATCTCCCTGTTCCCAGTTCGTCTGGTAGACCAGTTCCTGATCCGGCTTAATTTTGTGATTAATTTTCTTCTCCACATCGAAGTAGAAGAAGGTCTTGTTCTTGCCGTTGTAGAGCTTTGGAAGCAGCACGGGACCGCCCAACTGGCCGCCAAAATTGTTGAAGACGTTATGAGGATGATGAGCGCCTGGGTAATATGAGTTGTACTGCCAGGCCTCAAACCCGCCGTCCTGATATATCTCGTCCGCTTGGCCGTGGAACTGGTTGGTGCCGCTCTTGGTGACCACCTCCACCACGCCCGGCGTCGCATATTCCGCTCCGCCGTTGGAGGTGGTGACTTTCAGTTCCTGAATGGTTTGCAAAGCCTGCGGTGTGATCTGCAAATCGTTGGTCATCCTGTCGTTGGCGGACTCGCCGTCCACCTCGAAGGTCATCGAGCCGCCGGGGATGCCGTTGACGCGCGTATAGCCTGCTCCCTGCCCGCCATAGCTGTTCGCAACCACGCCGGGAGTGAAAGCCACAATACTTAGAAAGTTGCTGTCTATTACGGGGATCGTTTCGATGCGCGTAGTTTCTTTGACGTCGGATACGGTCCCGTCCGCCGCGTCGACGAGCGGCGTGGCATCGGATACGGTAACCACCTCCTGCACCTTGCCCGGCATCAACTTAGCGTCGATGACCGCTTCCTGCGCAACCCGCAGCGTGAGTTTCACCTCCCACGCGTCGAACCCCGGAGCCGTAACTTTGACGGTGTAATCCGTCGGACTAAGAGCGGTAAAGGTGTAGTAACCGTCCTTGTTGGTTGCCTGAGTGGTCTGCTCTGCGGTTCCCTGGTTGACCAGAACGACAGTCGCGTTCTGGAGCACTGCGCCCTTGCTGTCGGTGACGGTCCCGCGGATCGTGCCGTTGGCTATCTGGGCATGACCAGTGAGACAAAAGACGAAGGCAACGAGCATTGCCAGCGTCAGTGATTGTCCGGGATATCTGCGAATCATCGGTACTCCTCCTCAATTTGCGTCTTGACCTGTTCTGAACGTGTAAATGTTATGAGTACCCAGATTGGCAATCTGGACCTCGGCGTTAGGACTGAGCGCGCCAGTTGAATCGGCAGCGATGCCAGTTACGCTTCCGGTGGTCGCCTGTCCCAAAAAAGGGGGATGCAACAGCAGGAGCTTAGTGACAAGCAGTACTGGCAGCGCGGCTGTCAACCTGATCTCAGGAAACGGTTTCATAGCGAATCCCCCGCGTCAACAACATTCCATTTGCCTCTAAAGCACGCTTGATTCATTATGAACGCAACCTTGAACAGCATCGGACCGTTCCGAAAACAACATAGTCTTCTGCCGCGAGCTTATTTGGACTATACATAAACGTTTTAGTAGTGCATGTCAAGCAAAATATTCCAAATAATTTTGGGGATGAAAACGGCGTCGCAAAGAAAGCAGCAGGGACTCGAGCCGAGATGCGAAAGTCTTTGCGAAGCGCGCTATCGTGTTCCAAATGGTCAGCTAGGGGCTGTATGTCGCTGAATTCTATGTATAAACTGGCGGAGGCGCCATGTTCTACGCCGCCATCGGCCCGCACGATTTGCGAGTTTAGACGTGTGCGATTTGACACGCGATTAATTTGTATTCTTGCTTGACATGCGCTACTAAAACGTTTATGTATGCAAGATAATCGAAACGAACTCGTGGACTCCTGGTATGTCAAAAACGAATACCGGTAGTGAAATTTGAATTGGAAGTGAGGAGAATGGATATGCGGTCAAGTAAGCTGGGCAGAATCAATCCGATACGAGAGTGTCGGCTATCATTGCAGATCAAATTCATAGCGTTGGCCGCGATTGCCCTGGTGGCGTTCTGCGGCGTCAACCTCATGGCGCAGATTTGTCCACAAAATGCAAATTCAGTCGCTAGTAATCGATGCTTTCCCGTCACGACGAACGGCATCTACACTTACAGCGACCAAATCAGTCTGGACGGGCTAACCGGTGCTCAGATTAGTTTTTTTGCCAATAATTTCACTGGCGGGCAGAAGCAAACAGCCGCGGATGCAGCTACCTTACGCGGATACAACTCAAACTTCCTGATCCTGCACTATCGCTTGTCGGAGATGCTGGGCTACGGAGTTTGTGACTCGAACGGAAACCCGACAGCAACCAACCCCGTGCAGATTATCGACACATCCTCGGGCAACTGGGGCATAGAGTGGCCCTGGTCAGACAATACCGCCAACCCACCAACCCTGACTACGCCCTGGCCTGGGGGATCACCGGAGGAGTCCTCGTGGTATGCCGGCGTGAATGCACCAATCGCAAATGATCCAACCCCAGGAACTCCGTACACATATAGCGGGTCACCGTGGGTATACGAATGCAGTGAGCAGCATTACCTTATGAACATCGGCGACTTGTCCTCCACGGGCTGGCCAGCTTACTACAGCGGGCTGGTGCTCCAGGAGCTCCAGGATAATAACGACGATGGCGTCTTCGCTGATAGTTTCAGCGTTCCCAATCAATGGGGAGACTGGAACCCGGCCTTGCCGATCATCGACAGCGTCTTTGAAAACACTTGGTCGGCGAACATGCACAACTATACCGACTATCTCATGGGCAATCCCATTGGCAGTCCCAAATATTCGAATCCCAATGCTTTCAATGGCAATTACCTATGGATACCCAATGTAGGAAGCTGGATTGTGAATCGCGACATCACCGACTACACAAATGTCGACGGCGTGATGATCGAAGATTTCGCGGAATACGGCAACGAGAACTTCCTGGCGCCATCCGACTGGGCGTTGCAGATGAGCCGCGCGATCATGCTAACCAATCTCAACAAGATCATGATCTATCAGAACTATCCCGTCCCTTACCACCACGCAGGCTACGAGCGCCTCTTTGACACTGCAAGCTATCTGCTGGTGAAGGGAAACTACACTTACATGAACATGAACGCGGCGGGGCCGGTGCAATGGTGGCCGGAGTATAACATCCCCATTGGAGCGCCTACGCAGGCGCTGCCCAGCACCGTAGGCGCCACCAGCACAACAGTCTCCGCAATCTCCGCATTCCAGATGACATCCGGGAGCGGCAATACCTATTATCAGCGCACCTTCCAAAACGGGTTAGTCATGGTGAATCCAACCGCCAATGACACCGGCCTGATCGGCCTGGGTGGGACGTATTACATGGCTGTCAACGATCCAGATCCGAACGAGGGCGTCGTTCCCGCAAGTGGGGTCCCTACCGGCCAGATCACGTATCAGGCTGTGCAATATGTCGACCTTCCGCCATGTCCCACGTTCAACGGGGTGGGAGGAGGCAATTGCGCGGCCATTCTGCTGAATTCGGCCGCTGGCATAGGCAATTTGCTTGCGCCCACAGTGACGGTGACGCCGTCCTCACTGAACGTCGCGCCGACTGCGTCTCTTTCGGTGGCGGTTACCGTCAGCGGAACCGGTATCCAGCCCACCGGCTCGGTGACACTGACGAGCGGAAGTTACAACTCCGGGGCGACAGCCCTGACGAATGGCAGTGCAACAATTAACATCCCCGGGGGGACGCTGGCATTCGGCCCCAACACGCTGTGGGCCACCTACACCCCCGACTCCACGAGTTCTCCGATTTACTATGGCGCCACGGGTATCTCTGCGCCGGTAACGGTGGCGCTTTACCTGACCGGGCCGAATGGCGAATTCGATTGGACCTGGATGGGCGGAAGCAGCACGGTCCCATCCGCGGGCGTCGGCCAGAACGGAGTGTACCCCGCGCAGCCGGGACCACCTGCAAGCAATGCAATCTATCCCGGAGGCCGCGAATCGCCTTATATGTGGGCAGACAATGGCGGCAATATATGGCTCTTCGGAGGAGGCGGTTACGACTCCGCGGGCAATAGCGGCTTTCTCAACGACTTCTGGGAGTTCACTCCGTCTACGGGCATGTGGACCTGGGTGGGTGGAAGCAACTTAGCCGGTGGCACCGAGGTGGACTGCGGGCTAGGTTGTTTTGCTGCTACGAACATTCCTGAGGCTAACGAGATGGGCGCGAACTGGACCGATCTCAGCGGCAATTTCTGGCTTTTTGGAGGCTGGGGATCCAAAGGTACCGACATGTGGGAGTACAGTCCGACCAAAAACGAATGGGCCATGGTGGGCGGAAGCTTCACGGGCACGAGCGGGGTGTACGGCACGCAGGGTGTGGCAAATGCCGCAAACTGGCCCGGATACCGCGGCAACCCGGTTTCAGCCACCGACAGCAACGGCAACTTCTGGCTCTTTGGCGGGTATGGCATCGATTCCGTCGGCAATTGGGGCGATATGAACGATCTTTGGGAGTTCACTCCTTCCACAGGCATGTGGACCTGGGTGAGCGGCAGCAACCAGAATGGCGGTTACCAGTCGCCCGGCAGCTACGGCACGCAGGGAGTGCCCGATGCCGGAACCCCCAACGTTCCCCCAGGCCGGGACAGCATGAGCGCCTGGATTGACGGCAACAATAACTTCTGGGTCTTTGGCGGCGAGAACGCCAACACTAACGCCGTTTATAACGATCTCTGGGAGTTCACTCCTTCCACGGGTCTATGGACCTGGGTCAGCGGAAGCAATGCGACCGGCGCCACCGGCGTGTACGGCCCTCTGGGCGTGGCCGCCCCCACCAACGTTCCCGGATCACGCGACAACACGGAGAGCTGGACCGACAGCAGCGGCAATCTCTGGCTCTTCGGGGGAAATATCGGCAGTACAACATTTGTCAACGACCTGTGGGAGTTTACACCTTCATTGAACGGCGGTGCGGGTGAATGGATATTAATGGGCGGGAGCAGCACCCCAGACCTGGCAGGCTCGTACAACACACTGGGCACAGCTACCGTCGGAAGCACGCCTGGAGCCCGCGAGGCCGGATGGAGCGTAACCGACTTCTACGGTAATCTTTGGCTCTTCGGGGGACTGGGCTACGACTCTGTCGGCAATCAAGGCGACCTCAACGATCTGTGGGAGTACAAGCCGCCTACGGTTAGAACCACACCAACCGTGACAGCGACTCCAGCCGCATTGAGCATCACCACGTCGCAGGATCTAGCCGTGACGATTGCTGTCAACGGTACCAGCGGCACGCCCGGCGGTACCGTCATCCTGAGCGGCGGCGGCTACACCTCAACGGCTGCAACTCTCGTCAACGGCAACGCAACCATCAACATCATCGCGGGCGCACTGGCTGTCGGCAGTGACGCGCTGACCGTCAGCTACAATCCGGCGAACACATCGGTCTATACTCCCGCATCCGGCACGGCCACCGTTACCGTGACGGCGTTTGTCCCGCAAGACTTCAGCATTGGCGGTTCGGAAGTCACTCTGGCGCCAGGGGCAACTAGTGGAAACACCTCGACCATAACAATTACGCCCAGCGGCGGCTTTACTGGCAACGTGCAGTTCATCGCCACGATTACCAACAGCCCCACCGGAGCCGTGCAACTGCCCACTCTGAGCTTTACGACCAACCCGGTGAGCATTTCCGGAACAACTGCCGGAACAACAACTCTCACCATCACAACCACTGCGCCCATTTCACCGACCACCATCAGCAAGGGCCCTGGTTCCTGGTACACGGCCGGTGGCGCGACTCTAGCCTGCCTTCTGCTCTTCGGTATCCCGGCTCGGCGGCGTTCCTGGCGGACTATGCTCGGAATACTGATGCTGCTGTTAGCCTTGGCAGGTGGCGGCATCTCCGCCTGCAGCACGAACACCTTCGTTACTCCGGAGACTCCCGGCACGACGGAGGGAACTTACACCATCACCGTGATTGGCACGTCAGGAGCGATCACGGAGTCGGGCACTGTCTCTCTCACCGTACAATAAGTGGCCCGCGACGCAAGAAACGGGACGTGATGGCGAAAACGCCATTACGTCCCGGCGGGTGCATTGAATGCAGGAATTACAACTGGACCGGGCGCGCAAGATATTTTGCGAAATTGGTCGATAAGCAATTCAACTCACGGAAATAGACTTAAATATAGAAATCTTTGCCTGGAGCGGCGACATGAAAAATGCAATCTCAAGGCGTGATGTTTTGCGATGGACGCTGCTGGCGGCTGTAGGAGGTCAAATCAGGACGGCGTCTGCTCTGGGTGCAATTGGAATCGACGGCGATACTTCGCTGCCTTCCGGCCTCGATGGACAACACATCAAGGACACAACTTTCAGGTTCATCGAACAATGTTTGCGGGAAGATGGAGGATATTCTCCGTCGCCAGACCCAGCCTACTCAGGCTTTGCCGATACCTCCATGAGTGATCTGGCAGCCGTTGCCTACGCCGCAATCCTGGCCAGGCAAGTCAACTGGCCACTTAAGCACAAGAAAAAGTCGGCGGAGTTTATCCAGCGCCACCAGCAGCCGGACGGTGTTTTTGTTAATCATGACGGCAAAATGGATCCTAAGTCCGACCTCGCAGTTCTTTACAACACCGTGCAAGGAGTCGTCAGCTTACGCGCCCTGGGAGAGAAGCCGAGAGTCAATCCTCAAAAAGTGATGGATCGATTCTTTGTTGACCAGGCTTTTTCGAAACTACCCTGGTACACCACAAGTTTCTTTCCTCTGTTCTATGCTGCCCTGGACACGGATTTTCCAAGCGAATACCGGCTCGCGCTTGAGCGCCACATGACCGAAAACCAGGCCGCGGATGGTTATCTGCAAGACCATGTGGCCGCTACCTTCCACATGGTCCATTTTTATCGGCTGATTGGCCAGCCAACGCCGAAGGGCGATGCAATTGTGCAGCGCGTACTTCGGGATCAGCGACCCGATGGAGGATGGCAATTGAAAGAGGATCAAAGATGGGATGTGCATTCCTGCTTCGATGCCGTCTTTGTTCTGCGCCAAATTGGAAGAAATTCCGAGCCATGCCGTGCCGCAATCGACAAAGCCGCCAACTGGGCGCTTGGCTGCCAAAATGCTGACGGCGGATTTGGCCATTATCCTGGATGGCATTCCGATATGGACGCGGTGTACTTCCAATTGGGAACGCTGATCCAAACCGGTCGCATCCCCGGAACCAACTTCGATCTCCCCGACGGGGAAGTTCTCGGCTGGGGAGACGTGATGAAACCGGGACGGATCTACTTAAAGAATTAGGGCTCCCATCCGCGGATGCGCCTGTTGAATTTGCGTGACGAACCTTTGTGTATGCAGATTGATCTCTTACCCGCAGCGAAATTGATCTGTATCCTCCATTGGTTCTCATTTCCCGCTAAGCGGTAAGTTGGAAATCGGAAGGCCTAAACCCATGCGTCGAGTTTTCACTTTTTTCGTCCTCGTCCTGACAGCCCTCGCCCTCAATGCCCAGAACAATCTTCAGCCTGATCCGCCCCACCGCGAATGGAAGGCGTCGTGGATCACCCATCCAACCGCATCTTTGCACGATCCCCTTGTGCTGCACTTCCGTCGCACACTCTCGCTGGCTGCCGTTCCCGCCAGCTACCCGGTCCGCGTCAGCGCCGACAACCGCTTCATTCTGTTTGTGAACGGCCATCGGGTGGGCGACGGCCCTGCCCGCGGCGACCTCGGCCATTGGCGCTACGAGAGGTTTGATCTGGCGCCGCTGCTCCAACCGGGCGAGAACCTCATTACGGCAACGGTCTGGAACTTCGGCGTCTACGCGCCCACCGCGCAGATGAGCGACCGCACCGCCTTTCTGCTGGAAAGTGAAGCCTCCGATAATTCTTCCATCAGCACTCCCGGGGGCTGGCTGGTGGAACAGGAGGCCGGTCAGCGCCCGGTGCCGCGCCTCGCCAGCGACTTTTCAATCCAGATGCTCTCCGGTCCCGGAGAAGAAATCAACGCCGCGCTTTACGACTGGGCGTGGAATAATCCCACAGCCGCCGGCGCATCCTGGCTTCCTGCAGCCTCGCCCATCCGCGAATGGATAGGCCCAACGGACAACAAGGCTTACTCTGCCGACGCCGACAGAAACAATACATGGGGCCTGGTTCCGGATTCTCTCCCTGCGATGGAGTACCTGCCTACCAGTCCCGGCAAGGCTGTCCGCACTGACCTCCCAGGCCTTGGCAGCTTTCCTTCCAGCGCGGTCACTGTCCCTGCCGCCGCGCACGTCCACCTGTTGCTCGATCGCCAGATGCTCACCACCGCCTATCCGCTGCTTATCGTTTCCGGCGGCAAGGACGCGCGCATCACACTCACCTACGCCGAAGCCCTCTTCGACAAGGACCTGCACAAGGGCGACCGCGACGAAGTGGGCGACCGTGCAGCCCGCGGCCTTACTGATAGATTCCTCCCCGATGGCGGCGCACATCGCTCTTTTGAGCCGTTATGGTGGCGCACATGGCGCTATCTGGACCTCGACATTGAGACCGCGGCCGAGCCGCTCCAGTTGGAGTCCCTGACTGCCAACTTCACCGCTTACCCGTTCAAGGAACGCGCCACCTTCCAATCCCCCGATCCGGAACTCGCCAAAATCTGGGAGATCAGTTGGCGCACCGCCCGCCTCGACGCCCATGAAACCTACATGGACACCCCTTACTACGAGCAACTCCAATATGTGGGCGACACCCGCGTCCAGGCCCTCATCTCGTATGCTGTGACGGGCGACGACCGGCTCGCCCGGCAAGCCCTGGAAGCCTTCGACAACTCCCGCACCGCTGATGGGATTACTCGCAGCCGGTACCCCAGCTCGATGCCTCAGTTCATTCCTCCGTTCTCTCTGCTCTGGATCGGCTTGGTGCACGACTTCTGGATGTACCGGCCCGATCCGGAGACGGCGCGCGGCTTTCTCCCTGGATCACGCACAATTCTGGCCTGGTTCGCCACGCACGAACAGCCCGACGGCCTGCTCCACAAGCTGCCCTGGTGGAGCTTCATTGACTGGGTCCCTTCAGGAACCATCCCCACCTACGACGCAAATGGCGAATCCTGCGTAACGACGCTTCAGTACCTCGGCGCGCTGAACGATGCCGCCGATCTCGAAAAGGCCCTTGGCGACCCGGTACTCGCCGCCCGCTACCAGAACCGCGCTGCACATGTGCGCTCGGGCCTCGCCCGCAAATGCTGGAACAGCGAACGCGGCCTGTTCGCCGACAATCCGGACCAGAAAAAGTTTAGCCAGCAAGGCAACATCCTGGCCGTCCTCTACGACGCCGTGCCCAAAGACCAGCAGCAAGCTGTCCTGCGCCAGATGCTGGCCATCGCTCCAGGCGATATTCGCCCCGACGGCATTCTGAGCGGCTCGTACTATTTCCGCTTCTACCTGGCGCGCGCCCTCGAACATGCCGGCATGGCAGATGAATATCTAAGCTCCCTCGACCCCTGGCGGAAGTTGCTGCCTCTGCACTTCAGCACCTGGCCTGAGATTCCCGGCAACACCCGCTCCGACTCCCACGCATGGACCTCGCATCCCATATACGACCTGCTCACGCTGGTAGCAGGCATCGAGCCGGCCAGCCCCGGCTTTGCCACGGTCCGGATCGCTCCTCACCTGGGCAACCTGCCTTCGCTCGCAGCCACTTATCCACATCCCGAAGGCACTATCGAGGTGGAGTATCACCGCCAACGCGAAGCCCTGAACGCAACCATCACTCTGCCTGGCAAGCTTACAGGCAGCTTCGTCTCGGGCAACAAGATTTGGCCTCTCAAGGCGGGCGCAAATCGGATCCAGGCCCCCTTTGCCGCCACCGGTTTCATACGTCCACGAGAAGCCACTATTCGACCGCAGTGACTTCACGCCCATCCGTCGTCAGCGGCGGTCACGGCAAACTGAGGTAACTCGACAGGCTTTTCTCCAGAATAAAGTTCACCGATTCATGCCGCCAGTATTCAACATTACTTAATTTCTGGATCAAAGGAGTCGCTTCACGTCATGAACTTCAAATGGAACTCCCCCGGCATGCTGCCTTGTGCGGCCGTGACCAGCGTCGACCTCACTCCAGGTGGAACAGGAGGTAATTTTTCCTGCAACTCCAATCCTGGTTCCGTGGGACATTGCGCGGACATTCTGCTGAAGAATTCAAGCTGCTGAACTACGGCAGTGAAGAAATTCCAGGCCAGTCGCGAGCTCAAAACATGCCTCCGCAATCGAAGAGCTTGTAAGGTTTGCTGGACGGTTTTGCTTTCTTGAACTGGACGTCTTTCAGTCTGGCTCCAGCCATTCGAAACCTCGTCACCCGTGTCTGCGATGCCCACACGGATGCCCGCTTTTTATCTGGTTTCGGCTGGATTGGTGTGGATGGGGTTGGTCAGGCTATTTTGTAACTTAATGATTTTATTAGGTCGACCAGATGCGTGTAGATGAGCCTGGACACAAATTGGCTCCTCAGGTAGGACTCGAACCTACAACCCTTCGGTTAACAGCCGAATGCTCTGCCATTGAGCTACTGAGGAGTGTGTTTATCGCTGAATTGTCCCTTACTAAGGTAGCAGAGTGTGCGCGGCTCGTCAAAAAATTGAGCCGGATTCGAGGGCTCACCTGTGGAAGTACGGCGGTTGCGATAGGCTGTAATCAGGAGAGCCTCATGTCACGCATTTCCCGGCTCGATCGCAGCGAAGTGACCCCAGAAATGGCGGCGCTCTATGACAAAGTCTTTGCCCTGCGCGGCAATGTGCCGAATATGTTCCGGGTGATGGCCCACCGGCCCGAGATCTTTTCGACCATGCAGGCGCATTTTGGCGCAGTGCTCAATACCGGCACGCTCTCCACAAAATTGAAGGAGCTGATCATCGTCCGCACCAGCCAGTTAAACCAGACACCCTATTGCCTGGCCAGCCATACCATCCTGGCCAAGAGGTTGGGATGGAGCGACAACCAGCTGGCCCACCTGGCCGACTGGCCGCAGCGGGAGGACTTCACCCCCGCCGAAAAAGCCGCCCTGCGGCTGGCCGAGACCGTCACCCGCGACGCCCACACCGTCAGCGACGAGCAGTTCGCCGAGTTGCGAGGCTTCTATTCCGAAGGCGAGATTGTGGAACTGCTCGCCGCCATCGGCCTGTTCAACTACTTCAACCGCTTCAACAACGCCCTCAAAATGGAGCCCACCAAGCCGGGTGAAGGCGGCTGTGCTGCTTCGGCTGGAGAAACAGCGGCAGCACGCTAGACGCGATCCGCTCACACCATCCATCGGTCACTTAAACCATTCAACGGGAGCTCCTCTCAACATGAAATTGCATATCCCCGCGGGCTCGTTCCGCGCTTATCTCTTCGACTGCGACGGCACCATCGCCGACTCAATGCCGCTGCACTACATCGCCTGGAAAAAGGCGCTGGGCGAATGGGGCTGCCCGTTCGACGAAGATCTGTTTTATTCCTGGGGCGGCAAGCCTGTGGAGGTGATCATCTCCACGCTGAACGAAAAATACGGGCTGAAGATGCCCGTCAAAGAGGTGGGAGTGCGCAAGGAAAACCTCTATTACGAACTTCTGCCGCAACTGAAGCCCGTCGCTGAGATTCTGGAGCAGATTGAGGCTGAGTACGGACGGATTCCATTTGCGGTGGTTTCAGGGAGCAGCCGCGAGTCGGTGGTCTGTTCGCTGACTACACTCGGGTTGCTCGACAAGTTTCCTATTATCGTTGGGGCCGAGGACTACAAGAATCCCAAACCTGCGCCGGATGCATTTCTCATGGCCGCTGAAAAGCTCGGCATGGAGCCGCAGGATTGCCTGGTCTTTGAGGATACCGCACTGGGAATTCAGGCGGCGACTGCGGCTGGAATGGCCTCGGTGATGGTTCCGTTCAATCCGCATAGAAGCTGACCGGAGCTCTTCCGGGAAGATTGAGACTGCGAATCTCTCCTATTTTCAAGTGCTGATCACCGTGCGCTTTTTGGCATTTCCAGGGCGATTTTGGCCCAAAATCGCCGTTTTTTGGCCGAAAAATGACATGTCATTTTACGCTCATTAATCAATAGAATCAATGACTTACGACTCTAGAAGGCGAACAAATGGAGCATGGACCCCGGGGGGAGGGGGGAGGGGGGTGCGGACCGGGCACATACCCGACAACTTCGAGATTAAAGCGATATTTTCCATTGGTTTGCAGCCCAAATTGCGTCCGTTGGGGAACAGATCCCGCCCCAGCCGCAAAATCGCGGCGAGAACCTTCCGTGAGCGGAGCCAGCGGGCGCCCCGGAGCTTTCTTACTGATTTGATTGTGCGCCGAGGTAACGATATTTTCTGCAAAAGCGGGGGCGAAGATTCGAGGACTATCAATATAGGAGTACAGCTACCCGGTAGGCGGTGAAGGCGCCTTCGACGCCCTGGGCTGGGCAACTGCCTACGGCGGCCTGCTTATATTCGCCTGCGGCTAGCTTCTCGACTACCTGCCTGGGAAGAATTGTCAGGTCGGCCTCCTGCCAGAGCATGCGAAATCCGGCGTGGCTACTGTTTTCGTCTGCCTTGCCCCGGGTGCAATAGGCGCGAGCTGCGGTGGCATCGTCTCGAAGAGTCGCGCCGAGGCCGCGGAGGAGTTGGGCGATGGAGGCTTCCACCTGGACCTGCGTAAGAATGGAGACGGAACGCTCGTAGTCGGCGACGGCATAGAGAACTCCGCGGCTTGAGACTATGGCTACTCCCACGCGATCGACCTTGGAGTTGAGCAGGTTGTCGCGATGGCCGGGAGAGTCCATCCATTCTTCGTGAATGCGTGCGGGAGTGGGGCCCACGGCTACGTTTTCTTCAATCAAGCTGAAATGAGCGCCCGCCTGCCCTGCCCGCTGGTCGAGATCAGGCTCGCCTCCGTAGCGGTGGGAGATCGGTCCCTCGGCGGCCATGCGCAGGCAATGCTGGCGGGCGGCTTCGGCCAATGCCCAGTCCCACTTGAGCGGGCCGGCTCCGGCGGCGGCGCGAGCTTGATTGGCCAACTGCACAATCTGCCAGGCCTCGGGCTGAATGGTGCCCGAGCGGCCATCCGGCGTCCCCCCCGCCTGCGCCGCCACACGCGACGGATAGGTGAATGCCAGAACCAGCAATAAAACTCTCACAAAATCTCTCATGCCTTCTTAAACCCAGATTTTTTGCCGGTGTCGCTCTATTCTTTTTGTAGCCGCTGGAATTCCCCTATCACCTCGCGGTAATTGACGAACGCAGAAGAAGAACTCAAGGGAGATCATCCTGAGGTTAGTTTTGATTTTTTCCCCCCAGGGCCGAATCTTCCGGCATTTCATGCGTGCTTTCGAGTGCGGGCTTGAGCCGGGTCTTGCTGAAATCGTCGTGCGGCCCGACCCATAGGAACAAAATGATAGATGGCAATCCGACGACCGTGGTGAGCAGGAAGAATCGAGCCCAGCCGAGGTTCTCAGACAATACACCTCCCGATGAGGCCACCACGGTGCGGCCGAGCAACGCAAGCGAGGAAAGCAACGCGTACTGAGTGGCCGTAAACGCGCGCGAGCATAGACTCGAGAGGTAGGTGATCAATGCTGTCCCGGCCATTCCGCCCGTGATATTTTCTGCAGTGACACATAAAGCAAGGTAGCCGATACGATGCCCACCTACAGCCTGCAAGACAAAAAACAGGTTCCCGATTGCCTGCAAAATGCCGCAGATAACGAGCGAACGCCGGATTCCGAACCTGGCCGTCACTACACCGCCCAGGAGAACCCCTGCCACGATCGAGAAGAATCCGAATAGCTTGGAAACCGCGGCGATCTCAGGAAGCGTAAATCCCATCGCTATATAAAGCGGCGATGACATCACTCCCGCCATAGCCTCGCCCAGCTTGTATCCGAAGATGGCGATCAGGATAACGGGCCAAAGCGGCCGATGCATGAAATCGCGAAAGGGATCGATCACGGCGGTTGAAAACGCGTGGCGAATCGCATCCCAACCCGAGCTCGCAGCATAGGACGTCTCCGCCGGGGCCTTCGGTTCGGGCCCAAACAGAAACACCAGCAGTCCTATAGACAGCAACGCAGCCATTGTGGCATAGGCCGCGAACCACCCAGCGTAATTTGCGATCAAAAGGCCGCCGGCCCCGGAAACCAGCATACCGATCCGGTAGCCGGCCTGGATCATGGCTGCTCCGGGAGCCTGCTGATCGTTATTCATGCTCTCCACCCGCCAGGCATCGATCACGATGTCCTGGCTCGCGGATAGAAATGCAACAAGAACCGCCAAGGCGGCCATCAGAGGCAGGTTGTGTTTTGGATTGCACAACCCGAGACCGAGAATAGCGCCGATGAGAAGGATCTGGATGGTGATTCCCCAACCGCGCCGGCGTCCTAAAGGCAGTGGCGGAGGCACGCGATCCATCAGCGGCGCCCACAGAAACTTGAATGCGTAGGGGGCGCCAACCATGGCAAAGGCGCCGATGGCGGCGCGCCGCACGCCGGCTGTCGCAAGCCACGCTGAAAGAGTTGAGTAGGTGAGCAGGAGCGGCAGGCCGCTCGAGAATCCCAGCGCAAGCACTCGCAGCACGCGCGGTTGAGTATAGGCTGCGACCGCGCGCCGCCAGTTTGATTGAGCGTGCTCTTCGCCGCTTCGGGAGTTTTCAATCATTGTTCTATTTGGGCGCCCTGTTTTAGCCTAACTCACCCGCTTGGCTAACGCCGCTTATTCTAGATTTATGAGGATTGGTGTGGTCAGCGATACGCATGGGCTGCTGCGGCCGGAGGTTGCGACGGCGCTCGCTGGGGTGGAGCGGATTCTGCATTTGGGCGATGTGGGGAAGGCTTCGGTGCTTAAGGCTCTGGAGGAGATTGCTCCGGTTACAGCGGTGCGCGGGAATGTGGATCGGGATGGGGTATGCGGCAGATTGCCGGAGACGGAGGTTTTGCTGCTGGAGGGGCGCTATATATATATGTTGCACGACCTGAAGACGCTGCACCTTGATCCGGCTGCCGGGAAGTTTGCTGCTGTGCTTTTTGGGCATACGCATGTGCCGAATTTTTATAGGAAGAAGGGGGTGCTGTATTTCAATCCCGGATCGTGCGGGCCGCGGCGGTTTGAGTTGCCGGTTGCGGTGGGGGTGTTGACGATTGGTGCAGATGGGGAGCTTGTAGCGGAAATCATTCCGCTCAACCCATCTTAGGCATTGGTAACTTCCGGATAGCCGGTGATACAGCCGAAGCTGAAAAGTCTGCGCCTATAGCCAGTCCCCGGTCACAGCCATTACCGCGATAAATAAAGCGCTCTGCGTGATTACCTCAGCCATCGCCATCAGACTGACCGCGTACCAACGAAAGCCCTTCATGCGCCAAATCCAGAATCCGCAAGAGGCAAGAGACCCATAGTTTACAGCATCGAGGCAAAGCGTTCCCGACGCATTACTGGAGTGTGGAATTGTGGGATTGGTGACAGGATTCGCGTAGAACACTGCTACCGCTATTGCTGCTATGAAAAACAGCAGATGTGAAGAAGCAAGCCAGTGATACTGCTTCCAGAGCCCTGTCTTGAACGGTCGTTGCTTTATACCGGCCCATACAAAACTAATTCCGGCGAGTGCGAATGTGAATGCTAACGGCGGGAGCATAACCACACCCTCCAATGCCCATTGAGACAACCGCAGCGAGGTGTATAGATGTCCCATTCGGTTCACAGCCTCTTCAATGACATACGCATCTTTTGAATTGTAGGTTCATAGATTGTGCCGTGTCGCGACAATTTTAGCACTGCCCGGTTTGTCGCCAACCCGTCAGTAACCAAATAGGAACATCCAGTTGTTCGGCGGTTCAAGGCGAACCGCCGGTAGACGACGGCACGCGCTGATCTGACAAACAAGCGTGAGTTCAGTCTTCAGCGAAGATTCGTTTTCTTGGCGCCTTATCGGTTAGATGAGCGAGAATAAGACATGACTGAGCTCACCGGAAGACGACGCAATCTTCGCAGCGACATTGTCTTCGCGTTTGCCGTTGCTCTGGCTATTGCGCTGGCGTGGCAGATGCGCGACGTGCTGATGCTGCTTTACGTGAGCGCGCTGTTTGCCGTGGTGCTGACGCCCGTGGTGCGGTTTACCTCAGGCTTTCGAATTGGGCGCTGGCAACCGTTCAAGGGCTCGGCCGTTCTTTTCCTGCTGGTGGCGGCGGCCGCCGTGCTTACCGCATTCGGCTTCCTTGCGCTGCCACCGGTTATCCGAGACATGCAGGCGTTTGGCGGGGAGATGCCGACACGCTTGCCCGCGATTCTGGAGAAGCTAAAGGCGATTCCCTTTGCCGATCGTTTGAATACCGCCGAGATCAGTTCGCGGGTTCAGGATTTCGCCAGCCAGGCGGCGACGTATCTGCTGCTTTCCATACGGGTGTGGGCCGGCAACCTGTTCGATATCGTTATGGGTTTGACCCTTACTGTTTATTTCATTTTGGAAGGCGACAAGGCTTACGGCTGGTTTCTTTCCTT